>CBDCZZ010000002.1:2022500-2940754 GCA_965224725.1 Woeseiaceae bacterium | reverse complement strand
GACATAAACCTGTTCGAGAAAGGTGGTCATGGCTTTGGGCTTGGTCGAGCCTCCGACGGGACTAATCGGTGGCTCAAGCTTGCCGTGACGTTTATCAAACACCTCCCATCAAAAAGCGCGCAGGCGGCGACCCCTTAGAGCCGCCACCAGCGCCAGTACCCCAAGCCACACCAATCCGGCAGAACCACCACCGCCGCCCGACGAGTCGTCGCAATCACCGAAGCACGCGATCGTCCTCTTCGAGTTCACGCTGCCGTTCGCGACTACTTCTGCGTTTTCCGCGTTACGTGCGGTCACGGTGATCTTGTGCAGGCCGATAAAGTCGGCCGAGATCGTGCCCTCGAAGTCGAAGGTCACCGTCGCGCCAACAGCCATCGAACCGACCGTGCAACCCGCATCCGGTCCGATCCCTCCCACGCAGGACGCGCCGCTGCTGGTTACCGAGTACGCAGGACTTGATGCATCGTTGGTATTCGGCTGCACCCAGATGAAGTTTACGAATGTGTTTGTCGAAACCTCGGGGCCGTCATTGCGTACCGTGACACGGAACTTCGCACGCTCGCCGACCTCGACAGCCTCACCACCGTTGAGGTCCTGGATCTGCAGTACGAGCTCGGCGGTTACTTCCGGCTGCGATGGGGGCTCCGGTGGCTCCGGCGTCACAGGCTCGGCGCCAGCGAACTGCCAGCTCGCACCGTCATCGTCGCTCTTGAACATGCCTTCAAACACGGTGCCCAGCAGGATCCGGCCGCTTGCGAGCTGTGCCGCCTGGCTGAACCACTCTGTGCCTCCCGGCATCTCCGGTGCGCTGGATGTGAATGTAGTGCCGCCGTCGTCGGAGCGCATGAATCCGTCGTACTTCTCGGCGAAGAACAAAGAGTTGGTATCACGTCCGCCGTAGGCCATGTCTTCGAACTCTTCGGCCAGCGCCACACCACTGAACTCCGCGCCACCGTCGACGCTCCGATAAAGACCATCCGGGCCAGCCGCAAACAGTTGCGATGTATTGCCGGGAACGAAGGCGATTTCGCGGAGCGGCCAATAGGTCGGCAGCAGCAGGTAGCTGGAGATGCGGCTTTGCTCAAACGTCTGGCCGCCATCGAGGCTCTGGAATACGCCGGTGTCGCCGGCGATGACGAAGATGCGGCTTGTGTTGTCCGGGTCGACAAGGATCGAGTGGATAACCTCATTCACGAGCACGGTCGCAAGCTCCTGCCACGTCTCGCCGTAGTCCGTGCTGCGATACAGCCCGCCGTTGCCCGAACCCGCAAGAACCTCGCCGCCCGGCAAAGCAGCTAACGCCGTGATACCGACGTTTGTGCCATCGACAGGACGGGCAGTAAACCAGGTCGCGCCGCCATCGCGACTTCTCGCAACCGTGGCGTCATCGCCCTGGGCGTAGATATTCGTGCTGTCGACCGGATCGACCGCGATAGCCTCCACCGGCTGAGTAAAGGCCGGATGTTTCCACCACTCATCACCGTCGCTGCAGCTGATAAAGAGTCCACCATCTGGCGCGACGTTGGTCGAGGCCGTGCCGACGACGACGCGATTGCCCGCCTCCACGATCGATACGATATTGCCCTCCACGGCATCCGTGCCGGCGCAGAGCTGCGACTCCGGCTCCTGCGCGTAAAGAGGCATAACCAGGAAAGCGGCGGCAATGGCGACCGCGTTGCGTATGTACTTGTGACGATTCCCGTTCATCATCCTGCTCCCGTTGTATTGACGATTTGTAACGTGGGTACAGAATCGCCAATCACGGGCCGCAGGCCTTGAGGAACCTCCGAGAAAAGCCTGATGTATTCCTGATTCGGCTTAGGTTAGCCGTTTTAGTCGTGCTCAAACTCCCCGGCGGCCGTGGAACCTGACATAACCAGCAGCATGTCGAAGCCATGCACGATACGGAACAGCTCATCATGCAGCTTGCCGCGGCGCATACCGACGACTTCGCGAAGCGGCCTGAGATCGATCAGCGTAAACGTGTCTTCATGCGCTGCAGCCATGAGCGGCTCGAGGCCCTTCAGGTAACCGCCGGAGACGGGCTGTGCTGAGAAGGTCCAGGTTGATGGATCGAGTACGGCGACCAACGAGCCAGCGCCGGGCACAACCATGATCGAGAAACTGTGGCCACCTTCGAGTGCAGCGATTTCGGGCATCAAAGCACCGAGGTCATATACCGCGGTTTGGCTGAGTCCTCGCACAATGTGCGAACCGCCAAACTTGGCCATTACTCTGGGCGTTTCACCTTCCGCTTTGGCTGCGCGCCAGTAATTAAGGAAGTTGTCGCGCTGGAAATCGGCGCGCGCGGCATTCGACGCCCAGGCCCTGCGCTGCATCCACAGGTTATTAATAGAGAGTGTGCGCTCAAGCGTTCGCAGGATGGTCGCGCTCTGCGGGTCGGGGTTCGGCCACGCGTCGATAACGGCACGCACCATTTCCGGGTCGCCCGCGAAACTGAAAATAAACTGCGGTGACCCGGTCCGTTCGTACTCGTCGTAGGACGCGGCGGATGCCTCTGTCAGTAACTCCAGTGCCGCGGCTGCGGCTGGTGTCTTTTCAACGTCCTGCAGCATGCGCAGCAGCACGCGATCGCTACCCACCTCGTAGTCGGTGCCCCAGAGTACCGGTTCCGAGGCCGGCACCGATGCGCGGATCGTACCGAGCATCTCTGCTTCTTCCTTCTTACCGAAGAACGCGGGCTCACCACCGGGTTGGGCGAACTGCTCGCGAAGACCGTCGAGTCCGCCTTTCAATAAGGCCTCATCGAGCACCGCTGCCATCGTCGGCGAGATTTCGATCATGAATTTCGAGTAGCCGTGATTTGTGAGCTCTGCGAACAGCTGACCGGCAAGCATCGGGTTCTCGGCAATGCCATGCTCTTCGCCTAACAGGAAGAACTGTGCCGCCTTCCCTTCCTCGACCAGGCGATCCCAGCCGGGTCCCGAGAACGTGTCGCCGTCATACCCGATTTTCAGCCGATGCTCTGTTGCAGCAGCCTGGATCCTGTCTTTGGGTGTTGGCTTGGCGGCTTCCTCGGCGAACAGTGCGTTGCAGCATAGAAGAGCAAGCAACGGTGCAAGGCGAATCACGTTCATCGGTGTCCCTCGTTCTTGTTAGTGCCGGCATTGTACCTGCCGGAGCGTCTTGCCCGGGATCTGAACCTGCTAAGGTACGCCCATGAAAGGATTCATCGGCGGGTTACTTGTAACGGCACTCCTGTCTGGCACTGCGTCGGCGCAGACCGAGATTCATCGCTGTCCGCAGGAAGACGGAACCATCGCGTTCCAGGAGACGCCCTGCGCCGAAGTTGTCGAGGTCGAGGAACCGGACCCTGCATCTGAGGAACCGGACCCTGCATCTGAGGAACCGGACCCTGTCGACGAGTACGAGAACCCGTTTGACGAGCCGATTTCGGTCATTGTCGAATCGGCGCCGGAACCGGTCCTCCCGCCTCCGGCGTCAAACGACCGCGCTGAATGCGAGAAAATGGCCAGGGATTCGATAGATGCCATTGATCTCGAGATGCGGCAGACCTCGTACACGAAAGAAGAAGGTCAGGCTTACCTCGCCGAACTGCGAACGCTGACGCAGCAGCTGCGTGCGTGCAAAACGCTCACAGAGTAGTTCGGCTACCGGTTTACGGTCGCGGTGTACTTCCCGCTGCTCGCTCAGGCTGTGTTGCCAGTGCGCATGAGGTATATGGCAGTTCATCACGCCGTTCGAAAGGTGCGATGGTTCCGGCGCGGCGGTCGAGGAACAGCTTTACGCTTTCGCGCGGCACGAGGTTGACCGGCGTGTCGACTGGCGGCGAACTGTGCAGACGTACCTGGTAGTCGCCTTCGGGCAGCAGCATCACCCCGGCCGAGCCAAGTGAGCCGGCGGCAACCTCAACGTTATTCTTGTAAACGCTAAAGGCCGTTGCCACGGTCTCTTCGAGCGCCGTCTTCAGCTCCTCTGCCGTGCCCGCGGTCACGTAACGTCCGCCGGATGCATTCGCGATAGCCTGCAAGCTGGCAGCGTCTTCATCAGCACCGCTGCCGAGACCAAAGCCGATCAGGTGCACGGTGATGCCCTGCTGGCGCAGCATGTGCGCAGCCATCACCGGGTCACCACCACAACTCTCGATACCGTCGCTGACAAGTACCAGCGTCTTCGCACTTCGCTGCGAACCGAAGTCCTCGGCCGCCTGGTTAAGCGCATAGGCGATTGGCGTTTGTCCCGTCGGACGCAGGCTGGCGATCGCATGCCGGATGTAATCGCGGTTGCGTTCGGCAAAAGGCACCAGCAAGCGTGAGTCAGCGCAGTTCTTTTCGTTGCTCGGGCTCGAGTTGCCGTAGGCGCGAAGCGCTAGATCAGTGTCGTCCGGCAACCCGTACGACAATTGCTCGAGCGTCGTTTTCGCGATCTCCATCTTGGAGCGCCCGTTGATCTGTCCCCACATGCTCTGCGAAGCATCAACGACAATCTCCACAGCACGATCATTGAGTGAGATCGCGGGCTGACCGTTGTTGAGCGCCATCACTTCGAGAGCACCGCAGCTCGTGTCGCGTACGTTGACGAATACTTCCGTCTCCTGTGTGTCGCCATCGAGACTCGTCGCAAACGCGACGATACGATTCTCGCCTGTCGCGACCGTTACGCTGCCGGTGAAGGTGCCGCCGGCGAGGCGCGCCTCGACCGGCTCCGAACCGTTCACACTTAACGTGACACTGTCGACGCCAGTAGTTCGCAGGTTCAGAAATGCTTCGGGCAGCTTGCTCGGGTCAGAGACCGGCAGGAAGCTGCCGCCCGTTGCCCACGCAATCGTATCCATAATCTTGGCACCCGTGCGGTCCTTGCCGAGCATGAGCGTCTGGATCGGGATGCCGCGCCGAGTGGCCTCGACCGCCGCATCGTAGGCCTTGTTCTTACTCGACATGCCGTCGGTAAACAGCATGATGACTTTCGACGATCCCGGGCGACCGTTGCGCTCGAGTTCGCCAAGCGCCGAGGTAATCCCCGCCGCGATGTTTGTGCTGCCGGAGCGCGGCAACGTGCGCAAGGTATCGATGACGGCTTCGCGGTCGGAGGTCAGTGAGCGGGCTACATCGCTCTTGCCATCGAAACTGACGACACCAATCTGGATATCGCTTTTCGCCGAAAGATTGCGCACCAGGCCGATCGCGCCCTGCGCCCGAAAGTCACTTGGATCCGTGCGTTTCAGGCTCGCCGACGTGTCCATGACGAACATGATATCCAGGTAACGCACACCACCGATCGCCGACGCGATGCCTTCGACATCGACCAGCGTCGAACCGTCTTCCACGGTATAGCCGGCCGATGGTGACTGAATCTCGACCTGCAGCCCGCGATCGCTCGCAAAAGCGCTGCCTGCCACACCCAGAACCAATAAAAACAATATGTTACGCACGATCTTGCCTGTTCATTACCTAAGCTAAAGCAGCTTAGGACAGGTAAATCGACATAATCCGGGCGTAGTGCACAGTTTGAGGACCTTACTGTCGGCCCACCCTGCGAAATTCGCTTGTCGGTCGGCCGCCAAAGCCCCACCTGTCGGGATCGATCTCGTCGATAACGATGTGCGTGTGCTCCGGCTTCTTATCCAGTACCCGAACCAGGCTGTCGGTAACTTCTTCGATCAACCGCCGGCTTTGCTCGGCGGTGATCGAAGGCGTAACTCTCACATTTACGTAAGGCATGTCGTTTCTCCTGCTTATGCCCGGCCGTGCACGTAACCACCGTCAACCGGCATGATGACGCCGGTCGTGTAGTTCGCGCCCGCCATGTGCGTAACAGCTTCGGTAATTTCGGCAACCTCACCTGCCCGGTTCAGCAAAGTCGTTGAGCCAAGAACATCAACGTCGGCGTCACCGTAGATGGGCGTTCTGATAACGCCGGGTGCGATAGCGTTGACACGGATGTTGTCCGCCGCCAGTTCGCTGGCAAGACTCGTAGTCAGCGCATGTACTCCGCCTTTGGTGATCAGGGCTGCGCTTGCCGGCAGGCTCGCCGACGGGTGAGCGATGAGTACGGTACCAATGTTGATAATGCTGCCGCCCGTCGGTCGCTGTCGCCGCATCTGTCGAACAACAGCCTGGGTCACGAAGTAAGTGCCTTTCAGGTTGATGTTGATGTAGGCATCAAGATCCTGCTCTGTGTTCTCAAGAAATGGCTTGAGACCGAAAATGCCGGCGTTGTTCACCAACACATCAACCTGCCCGAACTTGTCGATAGCCGCACCGACCATTTCCACGCCGGTCATTGGGTCACCAATGTCGCCAGGGACGAGGGCGATTCGTTCGCTGGAACCAAGGTCCGCGGCAGCGGCGGCGAGCCTTTCTTCATTACGTGCGTTCAGGACGACATTGGCGCCTGCTTCAAGGAAGCCGCGCGCGACGTCCTGGCCAATTCCACTTGATGCGCCCGTTATGAGCACCGTGTTTGCTTCTGTATTCATAAGATTGTCTCCTTTCCTCGGAACTACCGGCGCAGCGCTGCGCCGAGTTCCTGTTCGGTTTGCAAGCCAGCTTTCCTGAGGACCATTGCGACCGGGCAGAAACCGGTGAAGGCCTGCTGGATCACGTTGAATCCGATAAAGACGGTCATCCAGACAAACCATGGATGAACGAAGTAAGTGAGAGCGACGGACACCAGGACCATCACACCGACGATTGCTTCAAAGCTGCGTTCTACTGTCATTTCATAACCCTCCGGTTGAAGTGTGCTTTTCAACATAGAGGCGTATAAGATATAAAACCAATCGTTTTTCTCTAATTTCATTATCGTGAAATCTGATATAAGAAACCTGGACCTGAACCTGCTGATCGCACTCAAGGTGCTGCTGGAGGAGCGCAACGTCTCTCGCGCCGCCGACCGCCTTGCTGTTACACAACCGACGGTCAGCGGCATGCTGGCCAGACTTCGCCTGGTGTTCGACGACCCGCTGTTCGTTCGAACTCGTCACGGCATGATTCCGACGCCGCGTGCTGAGGAACTTACGCCAGCACTTGAGCGACTCCTGGACGACGCCGAGAAACTCGTTGAGGCGGAGGTGTTCGACCCGGCCGATGCCAGGACTGACTTTCGTGTTTCGGCCAACGACTACATGCAGTCGACTGTCCTGGTGCCGTTCGCACAGGCCATAAGGCAGGAAGCGCCCGGAACTCGGCTGGCTATTCGCAATGCGGAGGTGGTCAATCTCGAGCGCATGCTCGCGAATGGCGAACTTGATCTTGCCGTTACGATTCCGGAGTTCGCCGATCCGGCGCTCGAGTCACAGTTCCTGTATCGGGAAGAATACGTCTGCGCCGTGAGGCAGTCGCATCCGATCCGCTCTACACGCATGTCGATGAAGCGGTTTCTCAACTATGACCATGCACTCGTCTCACCGACTGATGGCCGGTTTGTCGGGCCTGTAGACGAGGTACTTGCTTCACATGGAGAAAAACGGCGGGTCGCACTCTCGGTGCCAAGTTTTCATATCTTGCTGCAGATCCTGCAGACCGATGACGTTATCGCCCTCGTACCGAAACGCCTGCTGACTCGGAGACCTCACGCGCTTCGAATCGTGCAGCCACCGATTGAAGTGCCGGGATTCGATGTGATCGCGGCATGGCATCCACGCTCGCAACACGATCCGGCACATACGTGGTTTCGCAACAGGTTGTTGAGCTCCGCTGCAGCTTCGGCAACTGTGACCTGAAGCATGTACATCTGAAGCCGCCTGACCGAAGATAGCGCCGCGAATACCAGGGATTAGGGAGGTCCTATGTACCGGCATCTTTTAATTGGGGTTTTGGTCTTTTTTCTCGTTGCCTGTGGCTCGGCACCGCCGCGTTCGGCACCGGATCTCAGCAAGACTTTCGAGCGCTTCTCCGCACCGCTCGGCGAAGACCTCGTCGTAAACATTGGGGACCACCTTTTCGTTGAAGGCGAAGTGGCACATGTGCCGGTCTATTCGATGTCAGCCGGTATCAGCGGCTCAATGCCCGGCGCCTACGGTGTGCCATTCTCGTTCTCCATTAACCAGACGGACCTGGAACTGAAGTACAAACGCGGACCGGACGAATTCTTCTGTGCAAAACCTGAAGAACGTTCAGCATCCTTTCCCAGCCTGGGCTCCGTTGTCGCCAGGGATGACTGCGTCGGTGTAATGCGAAATACGGCCACCGGAGAGCTTCGCTGGGTCGTTGATAATTCGGTGCACAATGGAATGACAACGGTGTGGTCGCGGGCGGTCAAGGACTCAGACGAGGTAGACCTCATCCTGTCAAAAGTTACAAGAACGGATTCGCGCGCAAACATGGAAGTCGTGTACTTCGAAGGATTTTATTCCGGGCTGCTGCACCTCAAGTACCATCACTTCGAGGATGGGCGCGAAAAGATCCAGGAGTTCAAGTTCGATTACCCGCCGCGGGAGGCGACCGCGACTTACGGCGTCCGCGGCAAGACGTTTGAAGTTGTCGAAGTTGATAATACGAAGATGATCTACCGCTGGGTTGCCATCCCAGAGTCGTAGGCGCTTCTCAAGCGCCGCCCTGCCAGGCCCTGTATTCCTGGCGAATCATCGCCGCCACTTCGTCTACGGTCTTACCAGCCGTGTCGATAATCAGGTCAAACGAGTTCGTGTTGGTGATATCGACACCATAGTCACGGAAGTATCGCTCCGCGGTGCTCTCGCTCTGGGACAGAATTGCGTTCGTCGTCTCGATAACCGTGGCCGCTTCTTCACCCTTGCGCCTGCCCTGCATCGTGTCTTCGTAGATGCGCTTCGCCGCCGTCTCGGGGTCGACCGTCAGGTAGACCTTGAAGCTCGAGTGAATCCAGTAATAGCCAAGGCGCGCGTCAAGCACCAGCTCGTTGCCCTCGCCCAGACGTTGAATGAGCGTGTCGATCTCGCGATCGATCACGCGGTTCGAATGCGCGTACTGGTTGAATTTTTCGACCGACATGTCGTACTGGTCCGCGAGGTTCCGGAACAGACCACCGGCACTGAATTTCCGGTACTCGAGAATCTCGGCCACTCGCTCGGTAACCGATGACGCGCCCGCACCACTCTGCCCGGTGATCGTGATGATGTTTTTCTTGTTGATCGGCAGGGAGTCGATGTACTGCGTGTCGGGAACGCCGTCGCCATCGAGATCTGCATCCAGATGCTGACTGACGGTTGTAAACACATGCCGCTCCATCCGCAGCAGTCGCCGCTCATGGAAGCGGATCGCTTCACGCTTGCTGATGCCGTAACCAAGCACGGCGATCATCGGGAACAGGCTCGCGAAAGCAATGAGGCCAAAGCCATCGATCAATGGGTCGCGATCCGGTGTGCTTGTCGCCAGTCCAAGTCCCAGCGCCGCAACGATTGGCACCGTGATCGTGCTCGTTGTGACACCGCCGCTGTCGTAGGCGATCGGGATAATCGTTCGCGGCGCGAAGAACGTCAGAATGATGACGACGATGTAGCCGCTCAGGATGTAATAGACGATCGAGTCGCCCTGAATGATGCGATAGGCACCAAGCAGGATGCCGACGCCAACACCGAGGGCAACGAACCCACGGAGAATCGTTCCCTTGATCGAGCCTTCACTGATCTCCTCGGCCTTGCCCGCGATCGCAGTTAGCGCTGGCTCGGCCACCGTCGTCGCAAAGCCAACCGTGAACGCGAAACTGTAGATCAGCCACAGGTTGCCGCTGCTTGCGAGTTCGATCGCGAGGCTCTCGCCGATCGGAAACAGCCCGAGCTCGAGGCCGATAACGAAAACGTAGAGGCCGAGAACAACAAGGCCAAAGCCGCCGGCGCGCACGGCGAAGTTCTCGATGCGCGTGCGCAGCACAGCGAAATAGAAGAACAGGATGACCAGTACGACCGGCAGGACATCGCGCACGCTGCCGATAAAGGTTTCGACGTATGCCCAGTAAGCCGGTGCCGATCCAGCCACCGCAGTTTCGAGCGCCACGACTTCGCCTGCCGCCGCCGCAGTGCCGTACGCGAAGATGCCGTAACCCTGCACGAAGATCATCGGCATGATGCTCGCGAACGCAATCAGGCCGAAGCCATCGATCAGCGGATTGCGATTCTTGAGACTGCTGGAGAGCCCGATACCCAGCGCGGCAATCAGGGGGACAGTTACCGTCGACGTCGTGATGCCACCCGAGTCGTAAGCGAGGCCTACGATCTCAACGGGCGAAAACAGCGTGGCCGCGAGAACCAGGAAGTAGCCGCCGATGATGTACCAGTGAATCGGGTGGTTCAGGACGATGCGAACGACGCCGAGCACGATAGCCGATCCGACCGAGAGCGCGACAACGAGACGCAATGTAAACGCATCGATTTGTCCGTCGCTGATCACGGCCGCCTTGTTCGCGATCGCAATGAGTGCGGGCTCGGCGATGGTCGTCGCAAAACCGATCACAAACGAGAACACGAGAATCCACGTCTGCGCCGGCAGCCTCGCCAATCGCTGCGACAGGTCCTCGCCCAGCGGGAAGATGCCGACCTCGAGTCCGCGCAGGAAGAATGCAAGTCCCGCAGCGACCAGCATCAGGCCCGTGATCATGCTTGGCAGGTCGTCCGGCACCGTCTGTAGAATCGCGAACTGGTAGAACGCGATGATGCCCACGATGATGGACATATCCATCAGGGACCCGCGCAGGTCCTCGAAGAACGAAAAGGCGTAAACCTTGAAGTGATCGTAGATCGGCATGGTCAGATGATGACACAGCCCGCCGATCTAGAAATATCGGGAAATACTCAGCTGTACGTAGTCATCATTGCGTAGCCAGTAAGTCGCGTCACTGACATCGGCGCCGCTGAAGACCCTCAGCCGCAACTCGCCGAACCAGTTCTCGCCAAAGCGCCTCTCGGCCTCCAGGTTGACAAACGTTTCGCCGGTATCGAAGTCGTATGACACGCCTGCGAGTATCGCCGTGTCCTGCACATCGTTGAGTGCCAGGCGCGTGCCGACAAAGATGTCGTTGTCGGCAATCGTCGCGGGCTCATTCTCGTTGCGGCCATCGTTTTGATACTCGACCAGCAGGCCGATGTCGGCGGCAGACTCGCGAACCTGGTACATCGTGTACTCAAATCCGGCAACCGCAGCAGCGAATGTGTGGTCACTGCCGTCGCGAACGATGGCTTCGAGTTTCCACAGCCAGGCTTCGCGCGTGTATTGCAGGTCTACGCCAAGCTGGTCGATCTGGTCGTATACCGGCAGCAAGGTCAGGCCGTCGCCGGACGGCACGAAACGCGGCTCGCGGCTGGTTCCGCTGAATGCGCTCACGCCAACATCCACGTCGCCGAAGTAGTGGCTGTAGCGCAGCGCCAGGTCGACGTGGTTCTCCCTGTCACCTGACTCAAACAGTGGTCGGTCGGTGTCGACCGGCAACGGCGGGCGAAAACGTCCATTTACCCCGGCAAACGTGCGCTCACGAAACAGCGGCAGCACGAATACACTCAGTTCGCCCCAGTCTCGCTGCAGGGCCAGGCTGACCATTGGCTGGCCGAGCTTGTCCTCGCCATCGACATCGCTGGCGAAGTCGGTCTGGTTGATGATGTCGACGAGATGCACCGATTCGGTAACACCCCAGAACACCGTGTTCGCGCCGACCAGCAACTCATAGTCATCGCCCTCGAGCGCCCAGTAGGCCTCGCGCAGATCGGCGACCGTCCGCTCGCTGTCGACGCCGTCCCAGCGGAAGTACGGGATCAGCGAAGTACGCTTGCTGCCGTCCTCGCTGCGCCAGCGGATTTCGGCGGTCGAGACGATGGTCTCCTGCAGCGCCTGGCTGTCCTGGCCCGGCCATGCCGGGCTGTCGGCGAAGATGCGTGCCTGCAGCTCGACGGTGCCCCGGATGTCGACCTCCCCGCCGCGCACAGGGGGAGAGAAGAAGAGCGCGGCGAGGAGGACGACGAAGGAGAGAGTACGCATGATGATTACCTCAGGCGGCTCAACCGACCCTTGACGAAGTCGTTCGCGGCGAGGCCGGTGCCGAACGTGTAGTCGCCATAGATCAGGTCAGTCTGCTTGTTGGTCTGGACGTTGCTCATGGAGAGCTTGTGAGCACGCCAGATGCCATCGTAGTTACGGTAGTCGGTCAGTTCGAGGACCTTCAACAGGTCACCGCGACGATCGTAAAACTCGACCTTGCGAAGCTGGTAGTCGGCCTGGTCGACCCACGACACCTGTTTCGTGTAACCCGAGTTCTCGTAACGCGGTGTGCGTTCTATGACGTCGCAGACCAGGTCGCCGCAAGCAACCTCACCGATCCACGTGTAGTCGAACTTGTTCAGCTCGATGGCCGTGAAATCCTCGAAAGCGAACTCACTACCGACGAACGGACCGGACTTGTTCGCCGAGCTGATGCGTTTGACGCGCTTCAGTGCCGGCAGGTACAGCCACTGGTCATCGGGATCGAGAATCTTCGCGTGTGACAGCAAGGCCGTGCCTTCAATGTCGCGAGGCGTATCAAAGACAACGAGGCTCTTGTCACCGACGTTTTCGTCCGGCTTTTCCAGCGTTGCGATGCGCAGGCTGCGAGTCGACTCCTGGCCTGCGGCATTGCGGAGCACCATTGTCAGCTCGACTTCGCTGTCACCAAAGCCGAGGTCGGTGCGATCCGAGCGAGCCGCGATATCGAAGCCGCGATCGTCAGCGGCTTCCACGAGTGGCGTGATGCTCATCAGCAGGATAGCTGCGATCAGGCCGGGCAATTTCTTTACTTGTTTCATCGTCATTCTCCTTGTTCAGGCGGTAGCTGGCAGCAGCTTGGCTTCGCCAGTGGTTTGTTCCTTCTTGCGGCCGAGCAACAACAGGGCCGGCAGGAACAGGAAGTCGAGGATCAGTGCGCCAACGATCGAAAGAATCGTCATCAGACCGAGGTCGACGTTCATCTTGAAAGCGGACGTGGTCATCACGAAGAAGCCCGCTGCGAGGATTACGGTGTTCACGACGATCGCCATGCCAACGTTGTGGAAGGCGTAGCGAATCGAGTCTTCGACACTGAGATTGCGTTCGTCGCGGGCGCGCACGTACTTCGAGAGCCAGTGCACGGTGTCGTCGACGATGATGCCGAGCGAGATAGACGCGACGGTTGCGACCGAGAAACCAACCTCGCCGACGAGCAGCGCCCAGGCGCCGAATGTTGTGAGGATCGGCAGACCGTTCGGCACCAGGCTCAAGGTGCCCAGGCGTACGCTTCTCAGCGCGAACATCATGATTACGGCAATCGCTGCAATGGCGAGGACCGTACCGACCACCATGTTCTCCATGTTGCGTTCCGAGATGTACGTGAACATCACGGCGGCGCTGGTCGGGTCGGCGTGCATGTAGGACGGCATGTTGTCCTGCATCCAGGCGTCCACGTTGTTGAAGAACGCCTTGTTCTGGGCCGAGGTCGCCTGTGCCACGGTTGCCGTTACGCGCGTCGCTGACTTGTCGACATTGATGCGGTCGTTGAGATCCAGCCCGTATGGCAGGGACAGCTCATAGAGCAGCAGGTACTGTGCCGACAGCTCGCGATCTTGCGGGGTGCGGTAATAGCTGTCGTCGTCGGCATGCATGTTGCGGTTCAGGCGCTTCATGATGTCCGAGATCGAGTACACGTGAGTTACGTGCGGTTGTTCACGCAGGAACTCGGTGAACGCCTCGAGATTCTCGAGGTACTCGGGCTCGGAGATGCCGCCCGGGCCGTTCGCCGGAATCGAATATTCTATCGGGTACAGGCCGAAGTGATTCATGGCTTCATCCGAGTCGACCCGAAATTCGATGCGCTCGTCGAAGTACTCGACCCACTGGTCGTTGAAGTCCAGCGTCGGGATCAATGCGATAAGCCCCAGTACCGGAATTCCCATTGCAACGAGCAGGGCGCGGTAACGGCGGATTACGAAGTCAGCGAGCCTGTCCATCGTGCGCGTCGACCACTCGGTGCCGGACTTCTGCCTGACGCGATACGGCAGGTAGCTAAGCGCCGCTGGCAGGACGGTAATTGAGAATACCCAAGCGGCGAAAATGCCGACGGCAGTGATGTTGCCGAGATGCCAGTACGGCGGCGAGTCGGAGAAGTTCAGCGACAGGAAGCCGACGATTGTGGTCAGTGACGTGATTGCCACTGGCAGGAAGTTGACTCTTACGGCCTCGATCAGCGCGGCGGTTTTTTCCATTCCGTCACGGACCAGGCTGCGCAAGGTCATGAGTATGTGAATCGAGTCGGCTACGGCAAGTGTCAGGATCACGATCGGGGCCGACATCGCAATTGGCGTGAGCTTGATGCCGGCGAATCCGGCTACACCCATCGCAACAGTCGTCGAAAGCGCGATCACGATTAAGGTCGATATCGTTGCGGACAGCGAGCGGATGATCAGCCACGTCAGGAGGAAGATGACACCGAACATCAATGGCATCAGGGTCGCGCCGTCGGTCATGCCGGTTTCAGCGAACGCGTTGTTGAGCATCGACACGCCGGTCAGGTGAATCGATAGCCCGGGATACTTCGCCTCGATGTCGGCTTTCAGTCCGCGCGCGTGCTCGACGGCTTCCGGTACCTCGGAGAAGCCCTTCTGCGGGTACTGCAGGACGACATTGATGGCGGTTACGTCGCCGTCAGCCGTTACGATCTGGTCGCGCAGTAACGGCTCGGCCAGCGCGACGTCGCGGCGGTTGTCGAGAAACGCTTCGTCGCGACTCTCGGCACGCTGCACGAGGTCCTCGACGATCAGGTCGTCCTCGGTCGCGTAGGTATGCTGGAAGTTGGATACCGAGTCGACGCGAATCGTGTACGGAATCTGCCAGGCCGCGGCCGTCAGCTCTTCAACGGCCGCAAGTGTCTTGCGGTCGAAGGCATCGCCGGAGTCCGGTTCGACAACAAAGAAGAAGTTGTCGTTTTTCGTGTACGTGTTTTGCAGTTCTTCGAAAGCCTGCAGTTCCGGGTTTGCGTCTGAGAAGAACACGCGGTAGTTGGTTGAAAACTCGAGGCGCGAAGCACCCGAGCCTATTAATGCGGCGACCAGCACCGCACCCAGCAGCACGAGGCCGCGGCGAGCGATTACTTTCGCCGTCAGCGCTGCCGCGAAGCGGTCTATCGCCTTGAAATACGTTCCCATCATCCCACTCCTGCTATTTCTATATCGCGTTATAAAAGACCGTTCGGTCATAAATTAGTCAAAAAAACTCACACCCAGGTGTCGATCAAATCGCTTAATGTCTCGAGCATGTCCTCGGGTGCGATAAAGCCTTTCACCATCGCGGCACCACCCGCCATCGTCATCATGAGCTGCCGCGCGAGCCGATAAGGCTCCGCCTTGATCGATATCTCGCCGAGCTCCTGTGCCTTGCCGATAAGGTCGGCCATTACACGCATGCGCTGCTCGCCGAAACTCTGCAGCAGGGCCTTAACTTCCGGGTCGTGCGGCGCCAGTTCGACCAGCGAGTTGATCATCATGCAGCCGTTTTCGCCGCCAGCGTCATCGCAGATCTTGTTGACCGCAGCCCGAATGTTCTCGAGCGGCGACGCCGACTGGAAGGCGACCACAGCCACCTCGCGAAACTCGGTGTCGGCGTAGTGCCTCAGAGCGTTCATGAACAAGGCGTGCTTGTCACCGAAGGCCTGGTAGAGGCTGCCCTTGTGCATCCCGGTGCATTTGCACAGATCCGCAACGGAGGTCGCCTCGTAGCCCTTGGCCCAGAACGCATCCATGGCCGCCTCAAGGGCAGCTTCCTCGTCAAACTCGCGAGGACGTCCTACGGACCGTGATGTCGCTTTCTGTGCCATTTTCAAAGCCATTCTTGAACGAACGGTCGTGAATATAATACTGATCGGTCAAGAATGCAAGCTTTCTGCGGAAGATTGCCTGTCCGAATGAAATATACTTTGGCCCCTGCCACACACTGAGAGCCCCATGAGACCCAATTTCCCCCGCCGCCAGGCCGGCAACATGCACTGGATACTCATAGTTGCCGCGATCTTCATCGTGATTCTGGTAATCCTGACGGCAACGGTTGTCATTGAGGACGAGATCGAGACTGTTGAGCCTGAAGCGACGGCTGAGGACCAGCGCGCGGCGGCGCTGGTCAGCGACGGTGCACCAACGATCGGTGACCCCAATGCGCCGGTCCACATCGTCGAATTCCTCGACCCGGCATGCGAAACCTGCGCGGCGTTCTATCCACTGGTCAAACAATGGATGCAGCAGTTACCCGGCAAGATCCGCCTGACGATTCGGCACGTACCTTTCCACCAGGGCGCCGATCGTGCCGTGCAGGTCCTCGAGGCAAGCCGGACACAAGGCAAGTACTGGGAAACGCTCGAAGTCCTGCTCGCCAGCCAGCGGCAATGGACGGTTAACCACCGTGTAGTTGAAGACCGCATCCTGCCGGCCATCGCCGGCGTTGGTCTCGACCTCGAAGAGCTGCAGGCGCACCTGTACAGCATGGAAGTGGCCACCCGCATGGATCGCGACCGCCGGGACGCCATTGCTCTGCAGATCCGGGCGACACCAACCTACTTTGTTAACGGTCGACCGCTGCCGAGCTTCGGCGCACAGCAGCTTGCGGACCTGATCAGCGAGGAACTGGAGAAGGCCGAGGTGCTGGCCACAAATCAGGACTGATGCGCGTCGTGTGAGTCCGGCATGCTTGTCGCCTGCGCCGCGCGTACCTGGGCATCGTAAGCCCACGGCGTCGTCAGGCCGATCTCGTGACAGGTTCCAGAGCTACTCTTCGGTTTCTTGTAGCATCGCCACACCCAGTAGGCTTCCGAGCTGCCAACACCCAGGCACCACTCCCACCATGAGTACTCGATGCCATACTCGCAGGCCGTGCACTTGCAGAAAATCCCGAACTTGTGGCACTTGATATGAGAAAACAGGTAGCACGTGCAGGTATATACCTTGCGACACGGATACGGGATGAAGCCCCATTTCCAGCAAACCGACCATTTTCTGCATTGTTGTTCTACAGGCATTGGACCCCCTCCCGAGCGTCGAACTGAGCCGTGGGCACATCGCCCTGTTTGGCCCACCATTACCAAATGTAGTAGAAAATTCTCAGATAGCTATTATTGATTTCCCACATATAGCGACTAGGCTGGAGGTAGGGGCGCCGGATAGGGAGTTTCATGGGAATCGGGACAGGGAAAGCTGCAAGCCGCCGAAACGGTTGGTCGAGGCCCTGGTCATTCGCGCTGGCCCGCCTCTCCCCATGGCCTACCTGGGTTACCGGCGTTGTGTTCGGCTCTGCGCTGCTGGCCGCGATAACACTCATCGAATTTCTGACGGGCCGACCACAGGCGCTATTACAAGGGGTGCCCCCGGCTGACGCGGGATGCCTGTACTTACCCGGCGACTACCGTATCGCCACTGTTGGCGTTATCGCTGTCGCTTATTCAATGACCGCCCGCTACAAACTGGCGCAGTGGACCGTGGAAGCGGGCCAGCATATCGGCCTGCCCGGCAAAATCACCGATGCCGATACTGCAGCGTCATATCACTGGTGGGGCATGTTGCCGGGCCTCCTCGGCGCCGGGTTGTACCTGATGGCAGGACTGGACATTGCCGAGACCAGGATCGAGTGGACGCGTGAGTACTGGATTTTTCCGCACATCGTAACGTGGGGATTAGCAATCCCATTCGGCTGGGTCGGCGGGCGCCTGATCTACTCGGTTTTCGCCAATGCCATCATCGTCTCGCGCGCCGCGCGCCAGGTGGAAGTGCAAAGCCTCGATGACCTTGCGCCGGTAGAAGCCGCTTTTCGTCACGGCTCGAGAACCGCGCTGATCAGCCTGATGTTCCTCGGCATTATTTCCGTCCACTTTATTGATCCCGGCCTTGACGTCGCGACCATCCTGGTCCTCGTCGTCCTGTTCGTCGTCGGCGCCGCCATCTCCGCATTACCCACCGTCGGTGTTGTGCAGAACTACTACGACCGGCGTGACCAGGAGCTCGCGCACCTGCGCAGCGAAATCGCCGTCGAAGAACAGCAGCTTCTCGCCCGTGACGATGATTACGAGCCCGGCCGTATCGGTGACCTCGTTTCGATGGAACAACGACTGAGTAGTTGGAGAGTCACGGTGTTCCATTTATCCATGCTGGCTCGACTCGGCCTTTATGTGTTTATCGGCCTTTTGTCATGGATCGGCGCCGCCGGAGTTTCTGTTGTTGTCGAGAGTTTCTTCCGTCTGTAGGAGAACTGCCATGTTTGTCAAAAAGATTTCTGTCGCGGTCTGTGCACTCTCATTGGCCGTTATTACTGGCTGTGATAGTGACAAGGACCCTGTCCTCCCTGGCGGACAACAGCCGTTGCCCGGACCGGTAACTGCGCTCGGCAAGAATCAGCCATGCGGCGTGCCACTCGCAAACGACCAAGCGCTTCTGCATTGGGTGCCGCCGCTACCCGACACGCTCGACGGGCCAATGCCGGACCCGGACGACCCCAATGCTTTCTGGGGTCTGCGCGTAGGGTTTGAATCTGACGACCCGCTCCCCGACGAGGTACCAATCGAGGTACTCGACCAGGACTCCTGCCGCGTGGTTGCGACGCTGACTGCACGAAAAGTCGAAACCGCAGACGGCCTGGCCGGACTGCTTGTACCGGCAGCGGACTTCCAGGCCCAGCTCGATACTGGAACGTACATCGCCCGCTTGCCGGACCGGTTTTCCGGAGTGGGCGAAGTTGGCGGCTATGTGAATGTTCACTCTCTGCAGCAACGGCCGACAGGATGCGATGGTCGCCTGGTCCTCGACGAGGAGGTTCGCGGCGGCACGCTCGGTGCGAAACGTCAGTTCTTTGTTACACCCGGACATCCCGCCGACCTCTGTGTCGAGATCGAACAGCAAAGCGGCCCGTATGTTATTCGCGAAGTCGTTATTAACGAGCAGCGCGTTTTTCCGCCAGACGAAGACGCCGGGAGCCTGCCGATATATGTGGTGCGTTATCCGGCCGGCAGCGAACGCTACGCCATTAACATCGATCTGGCCAAGGGTTCGGCCCGTGTAAAGGCACGCGTCACCGAGCGCCGCGCAACCGAGACTCGTGCGGCTATCGACTGCGGCGGACGCCTGAAGGGATTCGATGATCGACCGTACGTCGACCAGCCGCGGCGTTCGATAAAGCGCGAAGGCGTCTGGACGGAATGCACGGCAGAGTACGAGCTGGATCGCCGCTGGTCGGTGACGACGCTGTTCAACATGCGTATCCGCGACAAGATACGCACGCGCGTTTCCGCGGCGGCCTACACCAACGAAAACGGCTGGTTCTCTGCGACGATTCCGTCACGCTCCATACAGGCGGCTGGCGTAAGCCCGGATGATGAACTGCTGGGTGTTGAATCCGACTGCATCTATGCCGGCGACTGCGGTGTCGACCGCGTCGGTACGCATGTGCAGAACCCCGATCATGCCTGGTGGCTGCCGATTAACAACGTGCCGGACATGGCCGTTAGCGGGCTTGTCGCGCGGCTGATCACGACCGAGCCCATGCCCGAGCCGCCGAAGTTCTCGCTGGGGAACACGACATCGATCAGTTACGGCTGGTCCGGTGGGCTGTGGAACTGGGCGGGCAACGACCTGCCTATCGTTGTGCACGAGCCGTTCGACCCGCTGCTCGAAGATGGCACCGATGGCGTCGTCTGGGCGCTCGGTGGCCAACCAACCGATTACTCGAAACCGAACAAACCCTCCAAAATTCGTGAAAGTGCCTGTGATGGTGTAATTCGCGGCGTTTGCTTCCCGCGCAAGAACCAGCTGTTCCCGATTGAAGATCCGCATCCGAGTTGTGAATGGTCGCCCTCGTGCCCGAGTTCGCTGGACGACCCGACCGCGAGGTTCCGTTGTGAGGGCACGAACGTGTTGTCCATCCTGCTCGAGAAGGGATACGACATCTGGATCGTAGACCACGTCCGCGAAGACCCGACGGTCCTCGAGCTTGCGACTCGCGCCCCTGCCCTGTACCAGATGGTCGCCGACTATCCGGTGCGCGAATGGTTCGGCCGCACCAACAGGAAGCTTGGCGTCGTAGGCGTCAGCATGGGTGCTGTCGTTGCGCGCACGGGCGTTCGTCTTTGGGAGCTGCAAGACGAGCTCGACCGACTGAGCCCCGAATCCGAATTGCAGCTTGCACGGCGTGATCTCATTCGTGACTCGGCGGAGGACCGCGTTGCGCTGTATGTATCGTATGAAGGTCCACATCGCGGTTCCGAACTGCCGTTGTCGTTCCAGGCGCTGGTGAAAGATCGCAATGTCAGGTCGCGACTAAACTTCTCGCAGTTACTGTCGAGCAAGAGCGCAGAACAACTCACGGTGCCATTCGTGCAGCCCGGTTTTAATACGGGTTGCGTCGCAGGCGACGGTAAACCGGACGACTGCACACTCCGCCCCGGCGACATTCCCTCCGGCTACCAGACCGAATTCGAGGCAGCGCTTCTCGCCTTCCAGTCGATCGAAGTGCTCGACGCCCTCGACTCACTGCCACCACGGCCGGTGCTCGGCGAGAACCTGCCGCCAATGCGTCGCGACGGAATACCGAAACGCGTTCCCGCGATCACCGTCAGCAACGGCGAGCTGCAGGCCGGATCTCGCCAGCCGTCCGGAAAGTTTGCGGAGCTGCACCTCGACACCAAAGCACTGGGCGTGGATATTTTCTGGCCTGATGAAACGGTCAATCTGCACGACTCGCCGATGCCGCACGGCTCAACCCTGTCGCAGATTTGTCGCCTGGAGGAACTGGAAACATCGGGCGGCAACTGGCTGGGGTCCGGAAAACTCCGGACCAGGGTGCTGCGGGCGCCGACTTTTGTGACTACAGGCAGTTCGCTACACCTCGACACCGTCGACAATACGGCTAGCCGAGTCGAACTGCCCTACCGATGGCACGATGCGCTATACCAGTTTGAAACTGCGTCGCACTTCAATATCGACGACCGACAATGCCAGTTTCTCGTCTATCACATCGACGGCCAGATGCGCGGCGACCGCGATGGCTTTCCGGCTTGCAGGCCGGAAGCCACGTCGTGTGCCAGCGGTGCTGTGATCCCGGGCGCGGTACTATCGGAAGATCACATATCAGCACCCAATCACGGCGATTGGTGTGATGCCGACGACAGCGATCCACGGGTGTTTGCACCGGCAGTCCCCGGTGGGCTGATCAAAGCCTTGCCGGATCTCCCGGCGGTTGTGGACCCATAGCGCCGAACGGTCGTTACGCGACCCAAACGATCTCGTCGATCTTCGTAACCCCTGCCTGCGCGAACTTTGGCGGAGCGTTTTCGGCGTCGTCGATTCGAGCAAGCTCTGTGAGACCCGGCCAGTAACTCAAAAGCTCGTCGGACCTGACACAGAATGGCGGACCTTTTGCAACGCTATCGTCGTAGTTGAGTGTCAGCACAAACTGTTCGGCGTCTTCGGCCAGCAGTGTCGTTGTATGTTTGGCGTATTTGCCGCGCAGATGTGCCGGAAGTGCAATCAATGCGCCGCGATCGTAATGCGCATCAAAAAGCTCAACATCGAAGTCAAAGTAGTCGCCGCAAAACAGCGTTATGTTGCGACTCGTGCATCGATAGGCGTCGAGTGTTCCGAGCTCTACCTCGTACTCAAGCCCGTGCTCCTCAAAGAAGGCGACGACCGCTATCTCGGAAAGCTCCACTCCGACAACGTCGTTGCCCCGCGACTCCAGCCAAAGCAGGTCCGGTGTCTTGCCGCACAGCGGCACCAGCACGCGCCGGTCCATCCACGTGCAATGCGTCTGCAAGTTGAGATTGCCGTCGGGCTCATGCCAGCCGGTCCTGCCGGTCTCCCAGCGCTCCAGCCAGTTCTCAGTCATGCGATTCCCAGGATCGCAACGGATACGCGGGAAAGAGCAGCCGGATATCTTCCTCACCTTGTGCCACACGCTGCCGCGCTTCAGCGCGGAGATTTTGCAGATCGCGGGTAATGGCGACCCGGAACTCGAATAGCTCATCCCATCTGTCGCGAAATTCATCGGGCTCGTTGCCTGCCTTGTAGGCCGCCAGCATCGGACCTACAACGGCATATCCGGCGGCCACTCTGTCTGCGACTGCCCGTTCGAAGTTATCGATCTCGGCATTCAGGGATGCGAGCCTTGAAGAGTCTTCGCCGGTCTCGGCGGTAGCCCAGCGCTCGAAGTACTCGACGGACTCCGACTCGCTGATGTTGAAAGCATTGCCCCAGATGTGGCGGTCCTCGTCGTTGACCAGCTGACTTGTCGTCGGATCCACGATGAGAACGGTCGGCGTCGCATAGTAATTAGCGACACCGAATTGCCGGGTTACGTCCCAGCCGCTCTCGTAGTAGCCGACATCAACCAGCACCAGCTCGTAGTGCTCATCGATGACATCAGCGAGCGGTTGCCTGAATAGCCGAGCGGCCAGTGCCCGTGAGTCGTGGCACCAGTTTGCGCCGAGAACGACCAGCGCACGGCGATCTTTGTCACCGGCGCGGACCAGCGCCTGCCGCACGTCGGCAAGCTGGTCGTCTGACGGATTAAACAATGCTCCGTCCGGATCGGTCTCGGCACCGTGAATGGCGCTGCTGAAGAAGCTGAGGCATATCGCCGTCGCATTGACTGTCAGCAGTCGTAGTAGCTTGGTCATCATGGGGCGCATTATCGCAGAGATCACCGGATTATCATGATTCCATCAGGAATCATTTCCAGAGAACAGCCAATCTGTAGCCTGCTCAGTAGAACGGAACGGAGATAATGAATCTACGGCAAACAGTAGGGATTCTTGCGGGATTGCTGACGACGTTCGCTGTGGGCGGTTCTGTCTACGCCGATAGCTATGAGCGATACGACAAGGGCATTGGCCACGAACTCATAGAACTTGCCGCCGAGAGACATGACCTGATCAATCGCCGCAGCCTGAGATTTCTGAATGAAGATGCTCAGCGGGAGCTTGACAGGATCGCGGCCGCCGTTGTCCCACAGGTTGATGACGAGTACATCGATTTCCGCGTTTTTCTGCTCCGTGATCCATCCCCGGCTTCGTTCTCATTTGCCGATGGCCAGATCTACATCCATACCGGTCTGATTGCGCGACTGCAGACCGAGGCCCAGATAGCCGCAGTCATCGCCCACGAGGCACATCACGTTGCTGCTCATGATCACTTCCGTGCAGATCGTTCGAGGCGAGGTGACGCAGTGTTGCTGGGGGTTGCGGGCATGGCCGCCGGCATTGGGCAGTTTTCAGCAACGGTCAGTCAATCCATGCAGACGAAGTTCAGTGAGGCCATGGAACGGGAAGCCGACGCCAATGCCGCCCGGCTTGTTCGAAATGCCGGCTATCCGGCTGCTGCTGCGCTACAGCTTCTCGACCGGATTCTTCTCGACCCGGAACTGACGTCACCCGACGTTATCGGTTCGTGGACGACATTCGAAGATGTCCAGGAACGCCGCTCTGCTCTTGAGGCTTCCCTCGGCGAAGAGGCATTCATTGCCGCTCCTGCGAAAGCAATCGAGTTTCGGGAGATAGTCGAGATGACCATTGACGACTACATCCGGCTGGACCGCGCCGGAACCGCTGTCGAGTGGATAGATGTCCTGATTGAGAGCGGCCCCGAATCGATGCTCTACGCCGCCAAAGGCGATGCCCACGTCGCGCTGGGACCGAGACCGCACCACATTACGGCCGGGCTCGAGAAATCTGAAATCAGAAAGCTCTCGAAGATGACCCGTGCCGAGATTGATGAGTATTTCTTGCAGACAGCAGAGGGCGAGACGCGACTTCGCAATAACACGGACCAGGCGATAGCGGCCTACACGAAGGCAATCGAGATTGATGAGAGTAACGCGCGAGCGCACGCCGGACTCGGAAAATTGTACTTCGAACTGAAGGATTACCGTCCGGCCGCACGACATCTGCTGCGCTACCTGAAGCTGAACCCGGACGCGATCGACCGCGCACTGATTATCGAGAAACTGCAACACGTAAGGGATGAGTTGCGTAACCAAGAGGAGACAACGCAATGACAAGAGTTACATCAAGCATAGGAATACTGATTCTTGCGAGTATTTTCTTCATCGCGCCAAAACAGGCTGAAGCGCAGGTCTGTCTGATCGGCGAATGCAGCGCAATGACCACGGAGTTCCGCACCGGGGATTTACGACCGCAAAGCATCGCGATCCTGCCTCCGCTGTCCTCGCTGAAGGAGAAAGGCGTATTTACCTCATCGGACGAGGTTGCTGAAACGGCAATGCTTGAAGCAGCGCTGACTCGCGAAATCGACACGCAGCTAACCAAGCGCGGGTACCAGACCCGAATCGTGTCTAAGGATGAGATCAATGCGGACCCGCAGTTGAGGACTTTGTTGAGCAACGCGGATCAGCGTTACAACGAGGAGTACGAGCGTATTGTCACGTTCAAGGTAAAGGACGTGAAATACCGGCGATTCTCCGTCGGTGAGTCGGCGCGACTGCTAGCCAGGTACCTGGAAGTGGATGCAGTCGCATTTCCCAGGATGCAAGCTGTCGGCGCGAGTGGTGCGGCGATGGTTTTCAGCCCGACGGGTGGCGGACAGATCAATATGGAGTTCGCATTGGTGCATGCTCGAACCGGTGACATCGAAGCCTTTTTTGGTGCGGTTAATCAGGGCGGCATGTTCGGCAAGAGTCTAAACAGCATCATGGCCAAACCGGATAAGCATATGGCCAAGATCTCCAAGACGGCAACCAAGAAAATGCCAAATGTCGACAAGGCTCTGAAGCCTGAGAAACTCAAGGAGGAGCCCGAGGAACTCGTACTCTATGACGAAGTTGATGAAGAGTCTGTTCTTGGTGATCTGGAGAATCTGCTCGGGGACGAATAGGAGCTTGCTAGCCCGCGTGCCGGCGGCTAGAGTGAATCCAAAGAAACAAGAATAAGGGGTGTCAGTCATGGATCGTCGTCGCTTTCTCCGCTCGTCCTTATCCGCCGCAACGCTTGCAGCCCTGCCCGGGTCGCAGGCGTTCGCTAAATCCTGGATACACACACCTACGGCCGTGCCGTCGGACATCAACGCATTGCGCGGAGATGGCAGTGAAATCACGCTTGCTCGAGCCGCCGTGCAGGAATTCAGCGATATCCTGAAGGGCAAGCTGCTGCTGCCGGACAGCCAGGGTTATGACGATGCGCGCTTCCTGCTGAACCAGGCCTACGACAAATATCCCGCGCTGGTCGTGCAACCAACCGGTGCCGCCGACGTCCAGCATGCGGTCAACTTCGCGCGGGAGAATTCGCTGTTGCTCGCCGTAAAGTGCGGCGGACATGCGGCGTCCGGCTCATCGAGCTGCGACAAGGGCATGCAGATCGACCTGTCGCAATTGCGCAATGCGCGGGTCGACCGGGCAGCGAAGACAGCACGCGTGGCGGGCGGCAGCCTGCTCGGCGAGCTCGATTACGAAGCCATGTCCCACGGCCTGGTTACTACGGCCGGCACGGTTTCACATACCGGTGTCGGCGGACTCACTCTCGGTGGTGGTTTCGGCCGCCTCGGCCGGCGCTTCGGCATGACCATCGATAACGTGCTTGAAATGGATGTTGTCACGCCGGACGGGAAGCTGCGCCGAGTCGGTCCGGGAATGAATGACGATCTCTACTGGGCGCTGCGCGGCGGCGGCGGCAACTTTGGCGTCGTGACCTCATTCCTGTTCCAGCTGCACGAGATGCAGCGTGAGGTCGTAACCGGCTATATCGGCTACCCATTGTCCGAGGCGAAGCAAATTCTGCGCTTCTATTCGGAGTATTCGATGACCCTGCCCGACGAAATGAACATGGGCTGTGGCATGGGCAATCGCCCGGGCGGCGAACCAGGTGTGGGGATCAATTTCGTGTGGTGTGGCAATCCCGCCGACGTGGAACAGCACATCGCGCCGTTGCGCAAGGCTGGCACAGTTACGTTCGAACGAGTTGACGTCCAGGACTACGTCGCTGTGCAGCGCTCCGGGGACGTCGGCGATGTGCGGGAATTCATCGGCCGCATGAAGTCCGGTTTCCTGCCCGAGATCAGCGAAGCGTGCCTTGATGAGATGGTCGATAATTTCGAGGCGCACCCGGACCGCGGTGCGCGTATTGGCATCGCGCAGACAGGAGGTGCGATCGGACGGGTTGGTCGAACAGAAACTGCATTCTCACACCGCGAAGCGCAGTACATCGTAATGTCGTTTCTCGGCTGGAAGTCCGGGGTCGACCCGACCGCGCATATCGACTACTTCAATGCGCACTGGGCAAACGTCGAGCCGTTCACGACCGGCTTTTACGTCAACGATTTCTACGATCACACGCAGGAACAGGTCAACAATACGTACCGCGAAAACTTCCCGCGCCTGCTCAAGATCAAGCAGGAGTACGATCCGACAAACCTGTTCCGGATGAACGCGAATATCAGGGCGATTTAAGGGCAGGACCTGACCGGTCGAGATGTACAGCTGGTCGACGCGAGCTTGGCGCCGATTGAGCCCGAGTACTGATGACGAGATATAATCCGCTCGTCCCTTCGCGCCATTCGGGTCATTTAGGGAGGTTCAATGTACGCGATCACACGCAAGATACCCGTCGCGTTCTCACTGCTCGCCTTGTCGCTGGCCGCGGGTCCGGTCAGTGCTGAGTCAGACCCCCTCGCGGGACTCGACGCGTATATCACGGAGTCTATGGCCGAGTGGCAGGTTCCCGGCCTGGCAATTACCGTCGTAAATGATGACTCTGCGGTGCTCCTGCGGGGTTATGGAATCCGGGAAGCCGGCACGACCGCAGCTGTGGACGAGCGAACTGTCTTCGCCATTGGTTCGAACGCCAAGGCGTTCGCCGCGGCGACCGTAGCAATGCTGGTGGATGAGGGCAAGTTGTCCTGGGACGACCCGGTCACCCAACACCTGCCGTGGTTCCAGTTGCCGGATCCGTGGGTAACCGGCGAGGTCACGATCCGCGACCTGCTGGCACATCGCCTTGGCGGTGACGTGGGGAGGCGCGACGGCCGCCTGTATTATTTTCCGCCTGTGTTCGAGCGCGAGGAAGTGCTGCGGCGGTTGCGTTTCCTCGAGGTTGACCCTCCCCGTTTTCGCAGTCAATTCATGTACTGCAACGCCTGTTACATCGCGGCAGGCGAGATCGTCGCGGCAGTCTCAAAGATGAGTTGGGACGAATTCGTGAAGAAACGAATCTTCATGCCGCTGGAGATGACCACGGCGGCGACCAGCGCCTACCAGCTGTGGGACGCCGAGGACGTTGCACCGTGCTGGATCTGCGGCGTGCGCGACCGCACTGTACATGCGCAGGATGCCCGCAGCGGCAACATCGTCATGCCACATATCCTGGTGGACAACGAACTGCAGCCGATCCCGTGGATCAGCAGCGACGCCGCAGGCCCGGCGGGTGGCATAAGCGCCAGTGCGACTGACCTGGCGAAATGGGTGCGCCTGCTTCTCGGCGCAGGAAGCTACAAGGGCGACGTACTGCTGAGCACGGAGGCGATCAGCGAGATGTACTCGGCGCAGATGCTTCGGCCCCCTCCTGGCTGGCATCCGGCGATAGCAGCCCTGGAAAAAGATCCTACCGGTGATATCTGGGCAGCCGGGTTTGGGTGGCACGTGGGGCAATATCGTGGAGAGAAGCTGGTCTTCCACGGCGGTGGACAACCCGGCCAGGCTTCGTTCATCGCGCTGCTTCCAGAGCAAGGCCTCGGCGTCGCGGTTGTGTCCAACCGGGGCCGGGGCAACGCGCTCCCGATAGCCCTGGGACTCAGGGTCTTGGACGAGCACTTGGGCGCGCAATCGGAGGACTGGAGCGCGATACTCCTTGCCGACATTCGAGCCTGGGAGGCAGAGAAGCGGGCACGAGCGGCAGCGGCATCTGAGGCCCCCTACCCGGGCGCGGCGCCATCCTTTCCCCCTGAGCGCTACGTCGGGACGTATTCCCATCCCGGGTTTGGGCAACTCGAAATCGCTGCAAGGAGCGGCGATCTCCTGCTCAAGTATTCGGACCAGCTTACGTGGCCGCTGGAGCGCAAGCAGGCCGATACGCTGGAGGTCGAGTTCGACAACGGGGCCGATAAGTTTACCCTTTCCCTGGTTTTCGAGATCGGCGAGGACGGGGTAGCCAACGCGTTGAGCTTCGGCGGCCCCCGGTTTGAGCGGATCGCGTCGCGAAACGAGCGGTAGAGATTGCAGAATCTTAAATGGTGGCCAGGGGCGGACTAATCGGCGAAGCCGATTGGACAGCGAGCGAAGCGAGGCCGCCCGAAGGGCAAGAACTGGCAAAGCCAGTTCGCAATCTATCGAACCACCGACACGCGGATTTTCAAGTCTTGAGAAATCAATAAGTTATTGATTTTCTGCGATTTGTCGAATCCAGTGCAATTTGGCGAATTCTATTTCCAATCAACTGCTTGTATCAGTGCAGCTTAGGCAAAGGAATTTCGGTACTGCACTGCTGTTGCACCGCAAATCGCCGGCTCGGCAAAGATTTTTTCTGATCGTGTGAATCTCAAAGCTTCATCCCTTTTTGCGCAAATCTATCGCGGATCAACGAACAGATTTGGGCCGACAAAACTCCACAATATGATGCCCGATACGACTCTAACGGGCCGACGTAGACGCCCATTTTTGAACTAAAGGCTGTTTACGATCTGTTGATCGCGTCAATTAGGGCCTGAGCGGCGAATGTTGGCATCAGATGTGTTGCTCTCACCCGACTTCGGAATCTGTTTCTGACGAAGAAACGAAGCTTGTAAAAGGGATAGAGCAAAGATTGATAGATACTCTGGATCGATCCAAACTCCCCGCTTCTGACCAGATCCGCGTATGACATGTCGCTAAAGATGTATCCCAAGTCCTTTCCAGCCAAGTACAGTTGGGCTGCGCGCTCATGATTTGGCTCGTCTGGAATTCCGAGTTCATACATTTTTGCTGCAAACCACGTAGAAGGAACGAATTCCGCTTTCGCCGACTGTTCGAATAACGCTCGAGCTTCGCCATACTCTCCAAGCTCCAGCTTTATTGCACCCAATACAAAGGATCCAAACGCGTTCTTACCCCAATGGGCTAATTCCGCGAGCTGAGATGCTATTGTGAGTCGATCTCGACCCTCATCGAGAAAACCGTTGTACGCAAGCAGTGATAAGAGAGCCACAGCGTCCGAACTGCCCTTGATCGCTTCCTTGGCGCAAAACCCAACAAATTCTGAGCTCCGTCGACTGACTCGCTGCTGAACCAGCTGATCAAAGACCGAAACTGGAATATGAAGCCTTCCTATCGAATCACCTGTAAGCCGCATTTTGGCGATTCCGATCTCCTCGCTTAGTGCCCGCATTCTGGTAGCGATAGTGTCCATCTGTCGGTTATACCACTAGGACTCCACTAACGGTTCAGATTCAGGGGTTCACTCCAATTTTGGACGCAGTTCAACACTTTGTGACTCTATGCTCCAAAGCCCGCATGTATTGAGGCTTCCACGGAATGTCCAGTCGTATTGACCCTGCCGACTCCACCAAAACAAATATCGCAACTTTTTTTTGGGTTACGGGCTCGAAGCGCTCAATATCCGCCCAAGATATCAACACGCACGCGTCCTCCAAATCCCACAACAAGATTCCGCTTGGTCGTACGCTCACCATCACGTACATCGCGCCTCTTGGTCCTGACATCATCCCTCGAACCATTCCCGGCATAAGTCGTTCCAATTCAGATTCTGACATTTCTAGCGAAAAATTTTGCCGCAGCATGTTCCAGCAAAGATCGATTGCGCGACTTGCTCTATTAGCCGCGATTGCTATTCGCATGATCACGAGCACAACAAACGCGCCACCTACTGATTGCCAAACTTCGAGTTCGAACAAGCTTTTTCCCTAAAAAATGAATGGCATTGAAGAATTCCGCTACGGATTCAGCGTTGGAATCAGCGAGCATCTCAGTAACACAGCATTCCATAGAGAGTTCGGTCGGCCAGATCCTAAAGTCGATGATCCTTCTACACCAGCTAACGTGTAGACTCGATCGGCGGCTCCAGCTTCACCGCCTGCTGCAATAGCCTTTTGCAGTCAACAGATCCCGAATACATTTCATGATTTTCAAGGACGTACCGCAGGTCGGAATTTATCTCTTCCGCGGCATCTAGTGCGCCAGCTATCATTATGTCGATGTCTTCGATGTCATGCTTGCGACTTACAATTGAAAGAAGCGTCTGCAGACTCTCCTCATCATCTTCGAGTACGGCTTTCACCAGCACATTAACGTCCCTATCAACTTTCTCAACCGGATCAAATCCCCGGCTTTCCAGATAACAAATCTTTTCGCGGGCATCGATCCCACTACCGATAGCGGCATAGAAAAGTAGTTCTCCCTTTTGCAAATATTGTCTGTTGGCAAGAACAGGCTCAACAACGAACGCTAGTAAGTCTACACTCCGGTGCGCAGCCGCTTTCACAAGCAGCCAAGTTACTTGATCGTCAGAATATTTGCGTAGATTTTCCAATTCACTACGAAGCTCCTCGTCCATTCTTGCGACAATGTAAACTTCCGCTGGAGATACATCGGTAACGCTGCTGAAGGTTGGACCAAAATCGAGGATCGGACAACTGACCACGATTGATCGCAACTTCTCTACAGCTCTTTCGTAGGATTCGGTACCACTGGGTTTAATTGATATCTGGTGATACAACAGCGACGCGCGTTCGCTACAGTCGCTGTCGCCCCCCGTTGCAGTGCACGCTGATATCCAGCTCACTGCAAAACCCAGAAGCACGATGGCTATTTTCGACGCAGATGAGGATAAATGGGAAGTCATCGTGAAAATAGCGAGCTCGATCTGGAAGCTCGTATCTGTAATTCATGTCCCGCACCTGATCGTACACTCACGAGAGTCTTCTACCCACTGTTCGCAGCTCTCCAAACATTTTCAAAATCTGTTTTTGAAATTATTTTTGCACTGAATCCCGCTTCTGCGGAAATTTCCTCCGCCGGCGGAACCTCAAGCCACCCGAGTTGAGTCCGCCCATGATCTTCTACAGACTCTGCCAGTCCGGTGGACCCGTCTCGAAATATCTCTAGGCGCCTTCTCTCAAATTGATTGTTATCGATCTCCAAAAACATTGTCACCGGTTCGTCATCAAAGTCGTGGTTCCAATCAATTCTCATATATTCCACGACTGATCCTCCCTGAGGGATATCGATCTATTGGCTAGACCAAGTGGTCGACGAAACCTTGCCTGACGAAACTCCCCTGTGCCTAGTGTACACCTGCTGTTTTCCACAACTTGGAGACTGGTCGGATGAGGATTGCATGGCAGGTTGAAACGATACTCGAAACGCTGCTCGTGCCGCACTCGATGAGAACAAAGAAACGGCCGACGAAATCGCCAGCTGCTTAAAGGATTATACGCGTGACCAGGGGCGGACTAATCGGCGAAGCCGATTGGACGGCGAGCGAAGCGAGGCCGCCCGAAGGGCAAGAACTGGCGAAGCCAGTTCGCAGTCTATCGACCCTTGGTGGTGGTTCGGGCCCGCCATAAACGAGAAAGGGCCCCTGGAAAGGGGCCCTTTACGTAGTACCTGACAGATCATTTACAGAATGTTCCGGACACATGGTTTACACATAACGGCATTTGGGGGAGATCCCGGATGCCCTGGAAAGAGTGTAAATCGATGGATGAGAGACTACGTTTCATAGCCAGACTCCTCGAGGGCGAGAAGATGGCACCCCTGTGTCGGGAGTTCGGGATCAGCCGAGTCACCGGCTACAAGATCTACAACCGCTACCGGGAGAGCGGTCTCGATGGTCTGAACGACCGCAGCCGCGCACCTTATAGACAAGCCAACCGGCTGCCCTTCCAGGTCGAGAAGACCATCCTTGGCATCAAGAAGGAGCACCCGACCTGGGGCGCCAGAAAGATCCGCGACAAGCTGCTGCGGCAGTACACCATGATCAAGCCACCGGCGGTCAGCACGATCCACGCCGTGCTGGATCGTAATGGCTTGGTGAAGCGCAAGAAGCGCAAGCGCCACAAGGCCCAGGGAACGCCGCTGATCGGGGCCGACGCACCGAACGGACTCTGGTGTGCCGACTACAAGGGCGAGTTCATGCTCGGTAACCGTGAGTACTGCTACCCGCTCACCATCAGCGATTACAAATCCCGTTACCTACTCGCGTGTGAAGGCGTTGCCTCCACACGCTCGGACTTCGCCTTTAGCATTTTCGAGAGAGCTTTCAAGGACTTCGGACTGCCGCATGCGATCCGTACTGACAACGGCGTACCCTTTGCCTCGGGCAATGCCTTGTTCGGCTTGAGTAAGCTCGCCGTCTGGTGGCTCCGCTTAGGCATCCAGATCCAGCGCATCAAGCCCGGTCACCCTGAACAGAATGGCCGACATGAACGCATGCATCTCACTCTCAAGGCCGAAGCCACCAAGCCGGCAGCCTTCAACTTCCTACAGCAGCAGGAGCGCTTCGATCGGTTCATCGAGGTTTACAACAATGAGCGCCCGCACCAGGCTTTAGGCGGCGCCTACCCCGGTGACATCTATACACCTTCGCCGCGGGCCTACGAGCCGCCCGGCGAGATCGAGTATCCGTACCACGACCGAACCAAGCTCGTCACACGCTGCGGCCGGATCTGCCTCGGCAGACGCAAGATCAACCTCAGTTCCGTGTTCGCTGGCCAACGGGTGGGCATACGAGAGGTCGATGACCAGATCTGGCTGGTCAGCTTCATGGAGTATGATCTGGGGTTCTTCGATAAAGAAAGGGACCGGGTAGAACCCGGTCCCTCACCGCTCGAACCGGACAAAGTGTTAACTATGTGTCCGGAATAAGGTGTAAACCATGTGTCCGGTCTACACCTGAAAAGGTTGGTGGCCAGGGGCGGAATCGAACCACCGACACGCGGATTTTCAAATTGAAATGCGGTTTGTCCCCATCTTTAATTTCAACAAGTTACCGGGCGCCCGTTGCGCTTTTGTGCCTTACCGTGCAGTACTCTGCATAGCTCAGTTACGCAATGCGCCCGCACCATCACTGGATAATAATACCTGCAGTTTATAATAAATGCTGGTATAATTATCCAGTGATCACCAAAGCGAAAACCACGCCACATGCAGAGGCTCGCCGGATATTCCGTAGCGGGGGCGGAATGCTGCGGACAGGTGAAGCGCTCGATCAGGGCATACACCCGCGTACACTGTACGAGATGCGAGATAGCGGCCAGCTCGAACGCATAGGCCGGGGACTGTATCGACTTACGGACCTACCACCGCTCTCCGATCCTGACCTGGTCACTGTTGCCCGCAAAATTCCGAGGGGAGTCGTATGCCTGATATCGGCACTTCATTTTCACGAAATTACGACGCAGATACCGCACGCTGTTTCTATCGCAGTCGAACGGGGTACAGAACCACCACGTCTTGATCACCCACCAATTCAGCTGCATTGGTTCTCAGGGGAAGCTTTCAAAGCAGGAGTAGAGACCGGCCGAGTGGACAGGACACCCATTCAGATTTACAGCGTCGAGAAAACTCTCGCAGACTGTTTCAAGTATCGAAACAAGATCGGAATGGACACGGTACTTGAAGCGCTCACTCTGTATCGAGACCAACATAAGCCCAAACCGAGAAAGCTGCTCGAGTATGCCAAGGTGTGCCGCGTTGAATCGACTATGCGGCCGTACCTGGAAATACTCCTTTGACAATGACCGGCCCGAAGAACATCGCAGCGTCAATTCATCAGCGGCTGTTGAACTTGGCCAGACAAAGTGGGGCACCATTCAATGAGCTGCTCCAGTACTACGCAATGGAACGCGTTCTCAGTCGACTCAGTCTTTCAATGTATGCTGGTTCATTCGTCCTGAAAGGCGCTCTGCTGTTCCGGGTCTGGGACGAACCGGACAGTCGTGCCACACGAGACATCGATCTGCTGGCCTTCCTCGACAACTCGCCCGAAAATCTTGCAGCTGTATTTCGCGAGGTGTGTGCACTCGACGATGATGACGGTCTGGTGTTCGATCCCGAATCGGTTGTTGCTCAGACGATCAAGGAGGATGCCGACTACGAAGGTGTTCGAATCCGGTTTCGCGGAAAGCTCGGCAATGCCCGAATAACCATGCAAGTCGACATCGGATTCGGCGACATTGTTCATCCGGATATCGTGCGCGCCGAATATCCAGTCATGCTCGGACTGCCTGCACCATCACTCCGCATGTACCCGCCTGAAACTGTAATCGCCGAAAAAGTGCAGGCCATGTTCTACCTGGGAAGTCTGAACAGCCGAATGAAAGACTTCTACGACGTCTGGCGACTGTCCCGACAGTTCGAGTTTGACGGAAATGCGCTTGGTACAGCGATACGAGCGACGTTCGAGAATCGACAAACCGAGATCATCATATTCGACGAACTTGTAGCCGAGCTGTCCGGGAACGAGAAACTCGACCAACAATGGAAAGCTTTTCTCCGCAAGTCTGGTCTCGCAGGTCCGGAGGAATTTTCAGTTGTGTTGTTGGAGATCGGCGCGTTCGTCGGGCCGGTGCTCGCGTCCCTCGCGTCTGCTGAAGAGATGGAAAGCACTTGGCCAGCTGGTGGTCCGTGGAGCAAGGCGTGAAGAATATTCCGAGATCGTTGCCCAAAGCCGACGCACGGCAACTGGCTGAGTTTCTTGACGGCTCGAAACGACCCGAAAGCACTCTACGCTTTCATGAGTTGCAGGGGTTCCTTTTTACTGTCGCCTGTTCCCCCGAGACCATTCCCTCGTCGGATTGGCTGCCGGCGATCACCGATGACAAAGACCCCGGCTTCAGAGATGAGGACGAGGCGGAACGGATCCTGCATAGCATTATGGCCTTGTACAACGAAGTCAATGCGGCTGTCCTCAGCCGTAGCAAGAAGCTACCGCGCAGTTGTCGCTTTGAGAGTGACCTCTTCGCGAACTTCAACGAGGACGCATCAATCGCACAATGGTCTCAGGGGTTCATCATTGGTCATGACTGGTTGTCCGAAATATGGGAGCCGTACTTGGTAGACGAATTGGGCGAAGAGTTCGGCGCCACAATCATGGTGTTGTCGTTTTTCGGCTCAAGGGAGCTTGCCAAAGGCTACTTCATCGATGCTAATCCACATCGGGCTCGATCGGACACGGCGTTCAAGGCGTTTGCTGAGAAGATCCGCGAACTGTTCCCCCAGGGCCTCGCTTCATATGCGCATATGGGCAGGACAATCTTCGAAGTCATGCTTGAGAGAGAATCCGGGGACGATCCTCAGCACTGATTCTCGACTCTCAATTCCGCAGAATTCACGCAACGCAGTACTCGGTTCGCATTGCTGAAGTGCAAGTATTTGAAAATTGGTGGCCAGGGGCGGAATCGAACCACCGACACGCGGATTTTCAAGTCTTGAGAAATCAATAAGTTATTGATTAGTGCCGATTTGTTGGATTCAGTGTAACTTTGGGAAATCTATCTATATTCAACCACTTGTATTAGTGCACCATAGCCAAAGGAATTTCGCTACTGTACTGCTGTTGCACCGCAAACCGCCGGCTCAGCAACAATTCTTTCTAATCGCGCGAATCTCTAAGTTTCATTCCTTTTGCGCGAATCTATTGTGGAGCAGCGAACAGACTTGGGCTGACAGAACCAAATAATGTGATGTCCGATACAACGCTAACGGGCCGATGTAGAAGCCCATTAGCGAACTACAGAGACCGAATAGAGCCAAGACTGGTCAGTGTTGCTCGATGAACGACACGTCTCGAATGATCTTAGGATTAAGAAAGCGCTCTCCATCATCAAATTCGAATAGACCATAGAGCACGATCGGCAACCTATGATTGACCATATCTGGTTTGTTTCCCAACGGAGAGCCATCGACAATCAACACGTTTTCGATTACGACCGGTCCGTTGACCGATTCGAATGAAGGCCCGATGAGATATGACTCTTCTGCAACCGACAAGTAACCGACAACTACCACGTGTTGTCCGTGATACTTCTGCGGATTTACGATCAGACTATAGATGGAAACACCGCAGTACGAAGTCGATTGATAGTCAACGTACGAGCAGAGCAGTCGATCCTCCTCTCGAGATTGGCTGCAACCAAGAGAAACAAGAAAAGCCACCCAGATGACGGCCGTCCGAGGCCACATTCCGCTAGTCATTGCACCGGCTCATAAAACTGCTTCCTTCTTGGATATTCCGTACCCATCAATTTCGCCATGTTGTAAGCAAGTCGAAAGCCCGGCGAATCGTACTTGAAGAGTCCAAACGCGTTTGAAAGATAGCCAGCCGCCCTCGACCTTTCCGCGAACGAATAATCATTATCGCTGAAATCACTAATAGTTTGGTGCGTATGAAATGGTGCGTGCCCAAGCCTCGGCCGGAATAAACTTATCGGCACGTAATAATTGTAGAACCCTGTAACGGGCGCCGTAAACCTATACCGCCCTTCGGTATCGCCGAAGATATGAGACGCAATTTCAATATCGTGTTCCGACGCAATCGGCTGTATATGCTTGTGTAAAAACTTTGCCGCATCTTCTTCGAATTCAAACCCGTTCTTCGGCGCCTTAGACGCAGCAGTATCGATCTGGTCTTTAATCGTTTGCTTTTGCTCATCGCTAAATCTATCTGGGCCTAGTTTGCCCTCAGTACTGTAATCTGCCACACCTCGCTCAAATGACTTGAATGCTGCTGCAAGCGCCCCGTTACGGAACTTCCCACCACTGAGTTCGGATGCCGTGCCGCCTGCAATCACCTGCCCTAGGAACCTGACCGCGTCATTTTTTATTCCCCCGGCAATTCTGCCGAAGATGCCGCCAGCGACAGATCCTATCGCGGTACTTCGGAACCCGTGGCCAAAACTTCCTCCAGCTGTCATAGAAGTTATCCCCCCCATAACACCAGATGCAACGACGAACCTAAATGTCTCGAAGTTAAATCCGAAATCGAACCCGCCAAAGGCAGCCCCTATTGACGAAAAGGCGGCTGTTGACATCGCGGCACTAAACATGTCCCCAATGCCCCCACCCGCGATCGCCACTTCCGCCGCGCTTGATGCCATCAGCGCCAACACGGCCCAGGCCATGTCAACCTTCATTTTGTATAGAATAGCGCCCACCAAAAGGCTCACAAAGTGTCCGCTAGGATCGGTCGCGTTGAGCGGGTTGTTCCACACATACGAATATCTGTTTAGACTTTGCGAATTCGTCGGGTCCTCGACGAACGGATCAGCCTGTACGAATCGCGCCATGAGCGGGTCGTAGATTCGGCCATTCATGTGGATCAACCCAACTTCGTCAAGCATTTCGTGGCCAGTGAATCCTCGATCCGTAATTGATGTTATTGGATTCAATTGAGCCAGCGCGATTGGTTGCGTCCAGTCGATTCCACTCCGTCGCTCACCCCAGGCATTGAACGACTGATAAACGACGTTTCCACCTTGATCATCCGTGATTGCATCAATCGAGCCCAGATGGTCATGGAATAGATACCTGGTCGTCCGACTGTCTTCCGTCGCACCAGAATAGATAGTCGTTTCGATCGCGACTCCCGCAATGTATCGTCGGCGCTCCTGTTTTGAATCCGGTCTGTTTACGATCTCAACATTACCCAAGTACCATGTTTCTGTGACACCACCATTACCGATATCTTTTCGGTAGTAACGCGCCCGGTCCGGGCCGTACTTGAACTCGGTGGTATGGCCCGAGACGCTAATCGTTGTCGGTTTGTTAAATGCCGAGTACGTGATTGCCCGAGACCCGTCGTTGGTCAAGTTACCGTTCTGATCATATGTCAGAGAATTTCCATTGAAACTCACGACTGCATGCGGGCCGGCCGTCAAACCATCGCCGTATCCATAGCTGCCCGTAACACCCGTTTTGGACACGATGTTGCCGATGTGATTCGCGTCATAGGTTATCGTCTGCGGCAATGACGGGATGCCGTAGGTTTCGAGACGATTGAGATCGTCGTATCCGAAGGTTTCTGAGAGGTTTTTGGTCCCGCTGAACTCACGTCTTGCCTCAAGATTTCCGACCGTGTCCCAGTCGTACTCCAAGTGTTGAATCTCGTAGCCGAGGACTCCGTCATACGCACGGATTTCATCCGCTCGACCAGTAGCGAATTCGTAGTCGTAATAAACCTCGGCAGCGCCCGATGGCAAGTCGTTTGTGATGCCGCGCGTTTCTTTGGTGACCTTCCCTCTTGCATTCATCAAATCAACGCGCTGATAGATCGTCCTTGAGGCGCCGCTGTATCCAAGCGCGTCACCGATAGTTTCTACGTAACCGTAGGCGTTGTATTTAGTGACAGTACCAAAGTCATCAAACACCCCATCGCCGGCTGCATCAAAGTATTGGAAGACACGACCGTACTGATCATATGTCGTCAGCTCGTGATACGTGTCGCTGCCAATGGATGTAGCAGTCGACTCAAGACGCCCCAAAGAGTCGTACATAAAGGCCTTGAAGTAATTGGTCTTGTAGTCCTCAACGTAGTCGATCTGCCCGAGGCCGAATGGTCCGGTGTCGTAGGCCCACTCCACGTTTGACTCGATCGCGCCACCTGCGTCGCGATCAACTCGTGTCTTGATGCGACCCAAACCGTCGTAGGTCATCGTGCTGGTCTGGCACTTGGCATCCGTCTGGAGCTCTAGCTCACCGAAGTGATTGTACTCGTAGTTCCATTTTGCAGCGTTACCATTGCAGTCAGTTCCCCAACTCTTGTCAGGGTCATCAACCCATTCTTTTCGTCCGAGCTTATCGAAGAAAGCTTCTGTTTCATTGCCAGCGTTATCGCGCATCAGGATTAGGTTGTCTTGATGGTCGTACTCAAAATGCGTGTTGCCATATTGCTGGTTGCCGTACATACCGCGATAGGTATCAACCAGCTGTCCCAGCGCATTCGTGACTTCTGTCTTGGACTGATTTTTGTCGTTGGTCGAGACCGTTGACAGCCCTGTGGCTGACCCATTGTATGCGACCGTACCGACAGAGCCATCCGGAAGGACGGTATTTGTCACCCGCCCGAGAAGGTCGTAATCGAGTTCGGTCCAGAAGGGCGCGCCGGGATCTGGATTATAAAGGTCGTAGGGATCAGACTTTCGCTTCACTCGCCCGATGGCATCGTACTCAGTATCAACGACATTCCAGCCGCCATTGAAAGATTGGGTCATTTCACGAACGGTCCGCCCGAGGATATCTGTGCAGGCCGCGGACACCGCACCACCGGCCTCAGTCGACGTCGAACTGATGACTGCGCTTGACGGACAGTTCTGCAAGCTTGTCGACAGATAGGTTGTCGTCGATGCACCGGACTCGTGATGTGAGTAGTAAGGCCTGCCGAGCGCGCCGTACCAGGTGCGTGAGGTGGTGTAATCAATTGAACTAACGTACGTCTGTTGAACGGTGGGCTGACCAAACTCGTTTCGCTGCGTTACGACGCTCGTTGTTCTACCCAGACAATCGCGTGTTAAATCAGCGTAGCGCCCCGTCAACGCATCGTAGTCAACCACATCGACATCGCAACGAGTTTCGCCGCCGCCCAACACCTTTGAGCGAACACGATTGCCCCAGCTGTCGTAGCTATGCGTGGTTTGTACCGTAAAGTTGACGTCATTCGGTTCAATAGTTTCGGTCCACAGCAATCCGTACTTGGAGCCCTGTTGATTTGGCGTTCCGCTGTAGTACGTGAAACTCGATTCGCGCGTGAGCATGGGGAGCGAGCCACCAGTAGTATCGACCCGCGTATAGCTCAATCGAGCTTCGCTCGCGGGGAACGCCGAGTCATAGTCATTGTCGGTAACGACGGTGCGCAAGACCGTGCCGTTACCGTCTTTTGTGACCACAGTTATTAGGTCTGGATTGTCGACCATATCGTCCGGATTCGGCGCAGGTACGTATGTTGTCGTCGATTCAATGGTGCTCATCAGCACGCCTTGAGTTGCGCCGTTATTGACTAGAGCGTAGTTCTCCTCAAGCGTTCCGGATTGCACCACGTGCACTGGACCAGCCGCTGCACTGCCATTTGTTTTGTACTCAGCTTCGTAGGTAGTCCCCCACTCGAGAATCTCCCAGTCAGTCGCACTGATACTGATGTCATTCCCTGCAGCAGACTTCACCGCAGTCCCAATTGGCATTCCGATAAACGGCCAATCCTGGCGATATCGAGTAATTGTCTCGACATTAGTCTGGTTGTCGATCGAGGTGAGTTGCATGAAACCCAGGAAGCCACGACCGCCTGCCTGGATTCGCGCTTCGCTGTACCGATAGCTGATTGACGACTTTGCCGAGTTATCGACTGCACCAGGCAATGCACCGGCTGCGGGCGCACTGCCGAGAACGTCTGTAACCACGTAATATGCCCCCGCCATCTCGAATGCGGGCTTCGGCGCCCCATACTGCTCTTTGCCGAGAGTAGGACCGTTGTTGGGAATCCACCAAGGGCCATTCAAGACATCATAAAAAGCGCCAACATCGTGAACTTCGACTGAGACATCGATACAGTCTTCCGGCTCTCCTGGCCCTGCGGGCCAGCAATGCTGCACTATCTGAGTCGACGTCTTCTCTAGTCGATCGTAGTGATCAGACGTCGATAGCGGTTCGTGCGAAATATCTGTTTCCGCGCCGAGGCCGTTAGTGATTTTGTTGATGCGATTAACCGCAAAGTTGGCAACCGGCGCGTTAGCTGCCGAGCTTTCGTATCGAATTTTTGGCTTGATGACGGTGCTATCGCCCGAAGGTGCGATATGTAGCAAGTCGTCAACACCGTCTCCATTGATGTCGACGATGGTCGCGTACTCGTTTCCATTCCCTGGTAGCGACGTAAGAAACACCGGGGCATTGAAGCTCTGATTTGTTGGATTCCAATAGCTAATCGTCAACTTGTGGGTAGAGCTTTCATCGCGCCAGACGATGTCTGCGAACCCATCGTTGTTCCAGTCAGCTGTTTGAACGAACTCTACGTCTCCCACAGCCAGCAAAGTCGGAGCTTCAAACGACACACCGTTACTGAGTCGAAGTTGATAGCCTGCTTTTGGTGCAGTGCCGGGCTCAACGCCATAAATGACATCGGTTAGTCCGTCGCCATTAAGATCGGCCGTCGCTGCGTCGCCTTCGATGATCAGATAATTAGGGTCTTCAGCGGTTAAATCGCTGAACATCGTCACGCCGGTCGTCAGGTTATTGAAAGCCTTAAGAAGGGAATAACCGCCCTGGCCGCCGGTCCAGCCAAACAGAAGCTGATCGACCATGCCGTCGCCATCGAAGTCGGGCGCCCCAGAGACCACCTCACGACGATGAGCAGCGCCCATCTGGAACGGCATCGCATGAACGTCCGCTACAGGATCGAACCCGTAGTACGTTGTCGAAGACGTTGGATCGCCGGACTTTTGCATCAGGTTGACGTGATAGTGATGACCGGTGTGCTCGTCGTTGGGCCACCACTCCACCATGTCGACCAGACCATCCGAATTCAGGTCGATAAAGTCTGAGATGTGCTCGTTGAGCTGCAGGCCGGAAACAGGGGTAGCAGAGAGTTTCCAGGAACCGTCGGTCTGTAGCATGGATAGATGGATCTTCCATTCCGCGCTCCCGCGGTCATAGATTGCGAGATCCTGTCGACCATCGGCGTTGTAGTCGATTGGGACAATCTTATCCGGCTGCGTTTGGTTTGCACGAATGGTAAACGGAACTTCTGTCGACCCATTGTCGAAAGATTGAACGGTATAGTTTGACCCATGGGAAATCGCATACTTAAGGTATGGAACGATTTCGTAGCTTCCGGGCGAACCATAGAACCAGATAATATCCATTTGACTGTCGCCATTGATGTCAGCCAGCTGTGTGGTCAACACGTACGACGTGCTTCCTGATTCGAGCGACATATTGGCGAACGTCTTTGTGTAGGGCGACGCCATAGGCAGATTCCAGACAAACGTCGTGTCGTTGCTCAAGCAGACATTGTTGGCACATTCCTGGAGACCCTGCAGGCGAGTCAAAGCGTCGGTCGGCACAGTTGTGGCCGACTGATAGTCCGTCACGTACTCGCGGATCACTTGCTCAGGCCCGTCGACAGCGTTCCAGACTTTAATTCGCTCAAGGCGTTTCTTGTTCTCGAAAAGGTGTCCGCCAACGAAACCAGTGATTGGATCTGGCCGGTCAACAGTGTCGTATACAAACTCCACCCGAGCGTTATGCCCTCCTGGACCGACTAATGAGCCGTAGGCGTACTTCACGTCCTTGATGCGTTGCGCGGTCGAACCACTGGAATCGTAGTCGAACCAAATTGAATTGCCGGCACTGTCTCGGTATTCACGAAGACCCCAAGTCAGCACCTCACCATTTGGATTAGCCAGTTTGGCATTGCCACCAGAGTCGGTACTTGTCTGACCGTAGTAACTGAGCGAGCCGTCTTCTCGTCTTACTTCGAAATAACTTGGACCGCCGTTGACGACCTGCCGAGCCGTTACGGTGGCGCCACTTTCGATCTCCGTCTTATAGACAGTGTTCGCGTCTCCGTAATTTCCGGTTGAGTCAAGCAACAACCGTTGGCCATCAAGACAGAAACGATCATCTGATGTGAATGTAATTGGTTTTGACTGACCGTCTTGCTCGAGCGTCTGTCGACACCTCGTAATCGCCGATAGGCCGCCGATCGACCAACCTATGCCCGCGATTCCGTTTTGCGTCGTACCAGAGTAGTTCAGTGAAAGGCTGGGCTTGACCCCCGCCGTGCCCTCCGGAACGGCCAATGGGATCGAGTACGTTGCTGTACCGTTTTCCGATACTCGAAAATTTCCCGCCGTGGATCCGATAGCATCGGACGATGATGATGCACCGGGATCCTGGAATCCGGCCGCAGCTGGCGGGGTTTCGATCGTGGCTGGTGGTGGTGGACCGACTGTTACGGTCTTGGTCGAAGTCCAATTGCTGCAGCCGCCACTGTTGCAGGCTCGGACTCGATATTTATAGGTCCCATTGGACAGGCCGGATTCACTGTACGATGTCGCCGGATTGTATTGCACTTGCTGCCAGTTACTGACTCCAGCATCCCACTCCAGTTCGTAATCCGTAGCTCCTGTTGAGCCACTCCAAGTCAAAGTGAACGAGCCATCGGTATCATTGCCCGGACCGTTTATCGCCCCAGGCGTATCAGGGGGACCGGCCGAAACCACTACCGAAACGGGCTCCGAATAGTAAACTGTCGTATTCCCGAATATGGTCATCGTGTGTTTCAGGCGGTAGGTATAGGTACCAGACGCGGCCCCCTGAACAGAGTAGATCGCTCCGGTACCGAGATAGACCTGCTCGTACCCGAATCCGTCGCCGTCGTCTTCCTCGAGCTCGAAAAGTAGAGCGCCCGAATTGTCCCAGGTAACGTCGTAATCGCCTGTGCTAGTCGCCGGCACAGACAGATTGACGTTCATATGCGTCGATCCGCCATGATCGGCAGCGACAGAAAACGCGTGCATAAACGCCACAGTGACTGCGGCCACCTTGGCGCTGAACACGCAACGCACGATTCGATGCAACATTCGATAAATCCCCAATTTGTCTTCTTCTTAACAAACTGCAAAAACAACAACGCCGCTGTCCTTCCCCAAGGTCAGCGGCGTTTATTCTCTCTAAGGAGGTCCTATGATCTGTGGTCGCAGCCACCGCAAAAATCGGCACATCGCGACAACTGAGTGAGCCATCCCTGACAGTTCGTCTAACAATTCAAAATCCACATATGGGCTTTCGATTGCAGTGGATGCTATGCTTGGACGCGGGGAAATGCAAATATGGTCAAGGGCTCCCAGCTTCGGCCATTACAGGGAGGATTCAACGAATGGTTCGAAAGTCGATCACCATTAGGCGCGGCGTCGCTGCAGGTATTGTTCTGGCATTAACGTTGCCGGGAATCTCGCTCGCCAATTCGAACGCCAAGAAGAAGGCATTCGAGGAATGCATCAAAGCAAACGTCACCGCGGAAAAGCAAAAGGGCACGCCGAGCGCACAGGGACTGCTCGATACTTGCAGCACTGAGTACGGTGAGTTTCTTGCGACATTACCCGATGGGGTAACTCACGACATCGAGCACAAGATCAAAGATGAAATTGTGAAGATGCTCGACTAACTCCCCGAAGCGCCTGACATACAACTTGAGACCGATCACTGCGAATCTGCCGGCGCTTGGCGCGTTCAGAGTCAATCTGCATTGCGAATCTGAACGTCTCGTCGACTTCTTTGGGAATGAAGAGCTTGCTCGGCTGGGTCAAATCGATCACCTGGGCGCAGCAACGGTTGCTTTCCCAGGAATCAACCACACTCGGCTGGAGTACGTCCTACTTCAATGCGCTATCGCGCAGATCGTAGCCAAGCTATACAAAGATAATTCAGACCTTGCCATAGCTAACAAAGTGGAACTAAGTGGTGTCTCGGAAAAGGTCTCGAGTGCGGAAGAGCTACTTAAGTCTTGGGCACTACTCGGAAATATCGGCCACCCGAACTGGACGTTTTCAACGGAGCGCGTTTTGCTTAATGGTGCTGCTAGCAACACCAAGCTATTCAACTGGCTGATATCCGGTGCTATTGAGCCAGACCTAGAGAACTGGGCCCGTACAGTCGTCAATTCTTTCGATGACAAACGAGCAAGGTTAATAGTTACCCTACTGCGACTCAAAGAGCAGAACCCTCGAGACCCCCGAAAAAATCTTTTCCGGCAGATGATTCGAAACTTTGTCATTCCAGTCAACGAACTTGAATTCTCATCCCCAGGGGCCCGGCAAAAATTGGCCCGATTGCGTTGGCTACACGACCAGATTCAATTGCTGGCGATGGTGACTTTGGACGCATACCACTCCCACTCACCGGTTCGGCTGCAGCTACTCCCTGCATTACAAGAGATGGCGGAGTCCGCCACTCAGATGTCACGACACCAACGCTTTATCGACGTCGTTGGGTTAGGTCCCGTTTGACCGGACACTTTAGAATGGGCTGATAAAGCCATGAGAGGTGTCCAATGGCAAGAAGAAAATACTCTGACGAGTACAAGCAGGAAGCAGTAGCTTTAACCCGTGTTCCGGGCGCGACGATTACGGCAGTAGCAGCAGATCTCGGCATCAACTCGCACATGCTCGGCAAGTGGCGCAAGGCCATGGAGCAGCACGGTGAGAAGGCATTTCCAGGCACGGGTCACGCCCGCGACGAGGAGATGATGCAGCTCAAGCGCGAGAACGCGCGACTTCGTAAGGAACGGGATTTTTTAAAAGAAGCGGCAGCGTTCTTCGCCAAAGAACAGAAGTAAAGTACCGCATGATCGAGCGGTGCCGCGACGCATTCCCAGTTCGCATGATGTGCCGGCGTCTTGGCGTGTCGGCCAGTGGATTTTATGAGTGGCGCACTCGTGAACCGAGTGCGCGCGCTCTGGATAACCAGAGACTGCTGGTTCGTATACGCGAGCTCCACGCAGCCAGTGACGGAGTCCTGGGTCGGCGCCGCATCCACGAGGATCTGCGCTATGAAGGCGAGACAGCCAGTGTTAACCGCGTCGGTCGGTTGATGAAGCTGGACGGTCTGTACGGCATCCCGCAGAAGCGACGCTGGCGCAAGAAGGCCAGCCAGCCACGACCGTTGCACGTGCAGAACCACCTGGATCGCGACTTTGAAGCCTCGGAAGCGAACACAAAGTGGGCGACTGACATCACCTACGTTCGTACCGCCGAGGACTGGTTGTATCTTTGCGTGGTCATCGATCTGTACTCACGACTGGTCGTTGGCTGGTCGATGAGCGCCGTCCAGGATCGCCAGCTTGTGCTTCAGGCGGTGCTCATGGCGCTCTGGCAGCGACAAGATCGGTCGCCCTTGGTGCTGCACTCCGATCGCGGCTGCCAGTTCACGAGCGTCGAGTATCAACGCTTCCTGCAAGGCCACAACGTAACCTGCAGCATGAGCGGTGTTGGCAGCTGCGCCGATAACGCACTAGTCGAAGGGTTCTTCGGCATGCTCAAACGAGAGCGCGTCAATCGACGTCAGTACCGAACACGAGCGGAAGCTCGAGCAGACATCTTTGATTACATCGAGAGCTTCTACAATCCGAGGATGCGCAGTAGACTCGAACAGGAAAAGAAAAACGAAACTAGGCTATACCAAACCGTCCGGTGTAGCGGGACCTAACCCCGTTCAATCAACAGCGGGCTGGCTAGCTGACGAGGTGTACCTGCATCCTAGCGCCGTCGCCGTTCAGTACGGGTATGAGCTAACAAAGACCAAAGGCCTTAACAGAAGGTTCAAGCGATTCAGCGGTACAACCGCTCGCCGGCGCCAGTTTCTGAACGATGTCTTAAAAGACGGCTTTGGCCAGCCGAAACAGAATATATTAAAGCCATTGGCACGGCTCAGTTTCTCTCGCTATCGTCCCAATCTATTGGGTCCCGGTAATCGACCAACTCGACTTAAGCGCCTGAATGATGCAATAGGGATCGGGCAGAGCTCGCTCGTATCGATTGAAAACAACTGGTTCACGCACGCTACCCACCTGGACGTTCTGTACAATCCATCGAAACTGAACGCTGCCGGCCTTGGCGCCACTTACCATAGACTTCTGCATTGGCTTATTCGCTCTATTGAGACCGAATCGCTGGAAGCGGTACGAAGAATTTTTCGCCCCAAGGAGCGCAGCGAAGAACGGATAACTGAGCAGCGTGTTCGCGCCATGACTCTGCGACTGCGAAACTCTGAAGATCATCTTTTGAAAGTCGTGGTATCGCTGATTCGAAATCTCATTCCAGAGGACTACAGCGTCAACCTAGAGTCTTCAGGCGCACCAAGTGACACGAAGTCCATGGGATGGAAGTTCGCGGACTCCGATGGATACATCTTCGATACCTTTGGTGAAAGAAGCAGCCAGCTAAGGGCTAAACGGGTTTAACCCCTTTATCGCGGACGCTTTCGAAAAGGCCGATAATGGCCGTGGAGGAGCGTCATGCCAAAAAGAAGAAATTACTCAGCAGAGTTTAAACGTGAAGCCGTTGCCCTGGCGAATCAGCCAGGTGTAACCAAGGCCCAGATCGGTCGTGAGCTGGGCGTCAATCCGAACATGATCACACGCTGGCAGCGGGAGATGGCGGCCAATGGATCAAAGGCCTTTCTCGGCCAGGGCGTCGCTCGAGACGAAGAGATGGCGGCCCTGAAGCGTGAAAATGCGCGGCTCAAGAAGGAACGAGATTTTTTGCGCGAAGCGGCAACGTTCTTCGCGAAAGACCCGAAGTGAAGTACCGGGTCATCGACCGTTGCCGCGAAGCCTATCCGATAAGACTGATGTGTCGTTGTCTCAAGGTGTCACCCAGTGGCTACTACGGCTGGCGTGATCGTCCGATGAGTCCTCGCGCAAGAGAGAACCAACGCTTGCTGGAACGCATCCGTGTCCTGCATGAGGAGAGTGACAATGTCCTGGGTGCGGGCCGGATCTGGGAGGATCTGCGTGACGAGGGCGAGACCGCGAGCCTGAATCGCGTTGCCCGACTGATGCACGTGGACGGCCTGAAGGGCATTCCCTGCAAAAAGAAGCACCGCAACAAGAAGTCAGGAACACGACCGGACAATGTGGAAAACCACCTGGCTCGTGACTTTGCGGCTGATGAGCCGAACACCAAGTGGGTGACTGACATTACCTACATCCCTGTCGTTGGCGGCCTGTGGTTGTATCTGTGCGTGGTCGTCGATCTGTACTCAGGGATCGTGGTCGGCTGGTCGATGAGCCGCTGCCAGAATCGGCAGCTGGTGCTGCAGGCTGTGCTCATGGCGTTGTGGCAACGAGAGTCGCGACAACCAGTGATCCTGCATAGCGACCGTGGCTGCCAATTTACCAGTGACGAGTATCAACGCTTTCTCAAAGGTCATAACCTGACCTGCTCAATGAGTGGCGTTGGCAGCTGTGCGGATAACGCAGCCTGCGAGGGCTTCTTCGGCATGTTGAAACGCGAGCGCGTCAACCGTCGTCGCTACGACTCGCATGCTGATGCAAGAGCGGATATCTTTGACTACATCGAGTGCTTCTACAATCCGAGAAGGCGGCGAAAGATGGCAGCACTCAAACTGAAGGAATCGAACTTAACTCAACCGTCCGTGGTATCGGGGTAAAACCCAACTGGATACGAGCGGCGATCGAAGCAGGGCTCATGAAGTGGATGCTCTGATTGCAACGATTGGCCAACAGAACAGTCCTTTAGTAGCCGCACTACTTCATCCAATTGTCATCCGCGATGCGTACGGCAAGACAAAGGACGAGTGGGACGGTTGCGCCATAGTCGCTGATGCAGAAGATCTTAGGCTTCTGGTTGTTGAAGCCAAGAGAGGAACAAACCGCGCTCGTCGAGCTCAGGAAGCATTTGACCAACTGGTCGCAACAAGACGCCTTTTGAAAAGCCGCTACTCGGTGGGGACGAAGCGAAGCAGGCTGCAGTACCTTGGAGCTTACTTAGAGGTTCTTTTTTAGTCGAACCTGCTTTGGGCTCAGCCGCCGCGCGCTTTGCTCGTAGTGCCGCGACTTCAGCCAACCTCGCTCGCGTGGCAAATAAAGGAGACCTCTATCAGAGTCGGAGCACAAACCTAGGCGAAGACTACCGCGAATCTCAAGAAACCCTGATACGTTTTTTGCTCTTGCTAGAGCTCAACGCCAAGCTTCACCTCTTGCTCAGCGATACGGTGGTACATGCGTGTCATAAAGTACCCGCCGACGACCATAGTTATAAATATAGTGGCCGAATCTACCCCGGCCCCAACGACAGATGTATCAATATCCATCGTTTTTTGCTCAACATTGACGCTAATCTGTCGAAGCGCAAATGGAAAAGCGGTTAGCAGTATGCCCACGCCCCAAATCGCGCGGTTTACCGTTAGGCAAAGGCGCTTAACTCTCGGAAAATAGAGTCTGCTGTATAGCAACAACCCCAAGACGATTATGAGAATGTTGCCAACAACTAGAATCAGCCACTTGACGTCGACACCCTGCAAACCAGCGAACGCCTCTTTGGGCTTGAATATGATGTACAACGTCCAGACCGCACCGGCCAACACGTCTCCGATCAGTATTGCCCGGGCTAGTCTGTCGTTAAACTCTCGCGCCACGCACGTTTTACCTGTCGCCGTAGGCGCATGGAGACATAGCTAAGGCTGACAAAGACAAAAGCTACAAATGCTGCCGTTACAAAGTGACTCAGTTGGCCCTGAGAAAGAAAAATGTACGCAAAAAGCACGGCCACAAGCCCTACCGAAAACGAAACTGTTGGCCACAGCGCAGAGTAGACATTGTCTTCGACCATCGTTGAAGCGCGCCGCCGATCCGACGGTCCTCGTCTGCGCTCCGTTGCGAATGCGTCCGAATTCCGGTCTCGATCTTGCTCGTAACCTCGCCTGGCCTTGGTCACATACACTTCGAAGTTCTTGCCGACCCTCCGAAATTCCTCTGACGGGTCATTGCGGCGTGTCGGCGGGATAGCAGCAATCCGAACTTTTGGGAGAAGCTCGGTCGGATCGTAGGTCGATATAGAGTGTTTAGCCAATGGGTGTCCCATGATTACTCTTCTTCGCCAACAATTAGTGTTTCGATCGTTCCAGCATCACTCATCATCTGCTTTGCCACTTTCCCTTTCGAGAGTGCACTAGTACAGGACTCAACCAGCCCGGCGACGTCATCGGCGTCTAACGCCAAACCTATCTCCCGGTGTTCACCGTTCGTATAGTATTTCAGCCTGAGCTCTTGCGTCACGAGTGACGCCACAACGCTATTTCGATCGCCGTCAAACACTGGTCGAATGTCAGTTACGACAGATGCGCTTACTAATATATTGTCGTGCTCGTAGGCAAGACTCATAGTCTTCTCGAGACAACTAATTGATTCGGTACCAGCTAGCGCGGTAATTTCCTCTCTAACACCTTCCCATGACTCTTGGTCGTCTTCTGTCCAACCATTGTCTCCAATCACGGGCGTAACTTCATTGACACACTGCTCAATATCCAGATTCCGCATCCGGCTCATTGAGGCCAAACTGAGCAGGTGACGTTCAAGCAAATCCGCTTCTTTGCGGTCAACTCGGTTTTCGAGAATTGACCGCAATCTACTAAGCCTAACCAGCGGATGAGCACCGTCAGCACTCAGGTCGGATACCAAGGTTTTGAGAATATCCTTACCGATCTTTGCGATCGTAGAAAAATCGCGATAGGCCTGCTGGCTGATCGTCACCATTGCTTGCGCATTGCGTTGTCCAAATCTGCGTCGATCATCACTCTTGGAGAGCCGACAGAATAGCGGGTGGGCTAATACTAAGTCAAACAGCTACTTACGTATTCGGCATCACATATGTTTTGTCCGCTCGTGTATCTAGAAGTCGCCTTGCCGGACAGAGCAGCAGCGGCAAGGTTTGGGCACAACGCTTCAAGTTCGCGCGTCATTACCACCCCCAAAGTGGTAATGACGCGCGGCCCGAGCCCAGAAACCATGCAGTCTGCAGAGCCGATTTCTCAATGCAGGGCGCATGACGACGTCGTAGTCTGCCTCCATCGTATTTAGGCGGAGCCACACCGCAACTTGTGGCAACCGTACTGACAGGGCTTGTGATCAGTACCGAAGACTCGTCTTCGACAGCCCACCTTCCCCACCGCCGATATCCATCGGCATCTTTTATCTCGCAGTTCATTGCCCTGCACATTTCTAATAAGGAGGACTTTGTCATTGGCAATCTTTCAACTTTGCTCTCGTTCGAGAGCTCAGCTGGTCCACACCGGACCCATCTGAATCCTCAGAGAACCCGGTGTTGCCTGCGACCAGGCACATTCAGGTCGATAGGGAGTGGTGTCCCTTGGTCCATTGCCATCTCAAGGTAATTGAGTGGGCTTGTCCGACTACGGTTGGCAAGTGATCAGAAACACTCACCTGAGTATTTAGATGAGAACTTATTTAAGAGATTGATTCCAACACCATGAGAGACCTGAACTACCAGCTGAAACAGCTTTGCAAGCACAACCGAGACGGCAGTATCGGTACCCAGGTACAGCGTGAGCGACAGCTCACGCTGATCGCCAACCAGCTCCATGAGCTGGGATACCGCAAAATGCTGGCCCGATCGCTTAAGCCCAAACACATAGAAGCCTTGACCAAGCATTGGATTGAAACAGAGGTCGCACCAGGGACGATGAAAAATCGCATGTCAGCGATTCGCTGGTGGGCCGCCAAGGTGAATAAACAGAACGTGGTGGCCCGTTCCAACGATCACTATGGGCTACCGCGCCGGCAGTACGCGAACGGCGCCAACCGCGCCAAGGAGATTGACGAGGAGGTCCTCACGAAGATCACGGATCCCCATGTAAGAATGAGTCTCGAGCTCCAGGCCGCGTTCGGGCTGAGACGCGAGGAAGCCATCAAGATCCAGCCGCACCTGGCTAACAAAGGCGACACGCTATGGCTGAAACCCAGCTGGACGAAGGGCGGGAGAGAGCGAGAGATTCCCGTGAGAACGGAAAAGCAACGCGCGATTCTCAGCAAGGCAAAACAGCTAGCCGGCCGTGGCTCGCTCATACCCACCCACAAAACTTACGTACAGCAGCTACGACTCTACGAGGGCCAGTGCATCCGGGCCGGTCTCTCCAACATTCATGGGCTGAGACATGCCTACGCGCAGCGGCGATTTGAGGAGATAACGGGATTCAAAGCACCGTTGGCTGGAGGACCAAAGCGCACCGAACTCACAAATGAACAGCGCGCGCTCGATAATGAAGCGCGCGCCAGGATTTCAAAAGAGTTGGGACACAACCGACCGGAGATCACGGCCGTGTATTTGGGTCGGTAGTTTTGATTAGTTAGCGCTCCCGATGATGCCGGCGACGTCCTGGGCGGGATAGTAGACACGTCGACCGATTCGCCGACCACACGCTTTCAATTGCCTGGTGCGGGCGTCAGCCGGACAACAGAGACTGTAACGAAGACCACCCAGCGAACGACCGAGCAGGTCTGCGAGTTGCGCCTGTGACAGGAGGGGGCCGTATTCAGAGAGCAGGTGTGTAGCCAATGCGCTTTGCGTAGAGATCGAGCTGGTATCCATGATGGTGAGCCTTGTAGTGAGCGGCAATTCACTCATCAGACCACGAGACACCTTATATAGGCAGCAACTAATCGGTGCTGGCTATGCTCACCTTACTTGGGCAATCGCCGCCTCCCGTAAGCCGATTGTTCACCGTGTAAACGGTGCTGAACGTTAGACGACTCCGAGGCGATCCAGTCGGTCGACCAGATCCTCGGCCCGCAGATGCGTGTACCGTCGAAGCATCTGCATGGACTTGTGCCCGGAGATCGCTGCCACTTCTTGATCACTGAGCCCCGCTTCAACAAGTCTCGATACAGCTTCGTGCCGCAGATCATGAAAACGCAAACCTGTGATCTTTGCCGCGGCGAGTTTGCGGTGCCATTCGAGTTTGAAATCGTAGGGTCGCCGAACGCCGTCTCGCCCGGGCTCACCAAAGAACAGAAGGTCAGTATCAAACGGCCGCACCGGGTTCTTCATGGCGACCCGCATCACTTGCTCAGCAGATCGCGACAATGGGACGGTTCGAGTCGATCCGTTCTTTGTTTCGATCAAAGTTACCGTACGCTTCTTCAGGTCCACCTGGTTTCGTCGAAGTGACGATATCTCCCCGGCTCGCATTCCCGTGTAAAGCGCGAGCCGGACGATCCAGCCCAACATGGGATTGGTATGCCCATCGCACACGGAGAGCAGCTTCTTCTCTTCGTCAGGTGCTAGTCGCCGGTTGCGTCCTGGGTGCGGCGGCGGTTTCCGAATATTCGAAACCGGGTTGTAGATCAGACCGACCCGCCATTCTTTGATTGCGATCGTGTAGAGATGAGAAAGGAGCGCGAGCTCGTTTCGTACACTGCTATTGGACAGCCCCTCCGCTATTCGCTGATCACGATATCCGGCAATAATATCGGGCGACAACGCGGCTAGGCTGTATTTCCCCAGCTCTCTTTTCAGGTGAACAGCGGATGATCGCTCTCGTCTGGCGGTCGAAGGTTTCTTCGTCGGTGTCAGTTCGGCGAGGTATCGGTCCAATGCATCACGAACGAGCATGCGTTCGGAGACTGATCGGTTGATGTAAGTGCCGCGCACCATTTCATCTTCGGTGCGCCTGGCCCAGTCTTGAGCGTCTCTTTTGGTTCGAAACGTCTTGACCGTAGTCGGCCATCCGCGCTTCCGGATCACCGCCTTCCAGGTTGAAGATTTGGTCTTTTGGATACTGGCCAATGCACGCTCTGCACCACAGGTGTACCGAAAGTGTACCGACCGACACGCGGATTGAAACGCGAAAGGATGTAAATACTTGAAAAGGTTGGTGGCCAGGGGCGGAATCGAACCACCGACACGCGGATTTTCAATCCGCTGCTCTACCAACTGAGCTACCTGGCCTGAATTTTAGGGGCCGAAAACGGCCGTCCCCGCAGGTGGGCGCCGTATTAGACCCATCTGGGGCGATTCAGTCAAGGGAGTTGTCGCAATTTCGAAACTGTGCCGCCGCGGGCCTCTCTATACTCGGCGCCAATGAGCACAGAAGACACATCGCAGGAACAACGCACAGGCAAAGCCCTGATTAACGCAACGGTGCCATTCGCCAGGGAGTCGGTTGCAGCGAGCTGGTGGCATGTTGGCTCAACCCTCACCTTGCTGCTTGCCGCGCTGGTCGGGGCAGGGCTCTCACCGTGGTGGCCGGTCAGGACTCTATTCTCCGTGCTTGCAGCTTTGCTGATGGTCCGGTCGTTCATTTGCTACCACGACTACATGCATCGCGCGATCCTGGTGCGGTCTCCCGTCGCCTGGCTCGTTTTCCGGGTATTCTCGGCGCTTACGCTCACGCCGCCGCGATCCTGGAAACAGAGCCATAACCATCATCATGGGCACGTCGGGCAGTTGCATGATTCCGGCATAGGCGCCTTTCCGGTCATGACGACCAAGGCATGGCGTGAGGCATCGTGGGCCACGAAGCTCAGCTACCGGATTATCCGGCACCCGATCACGATAATGGCAGGCTACATTACCGTGTTCCTTTGGAGCCTCACGGTCTGGCCGTTCATCAAGGACCCGGCACGCAACTGGGACGGCCTGCTCGCGTTGGCCGGGCACGTGGCGTTGATTGCGGCGCTGTGGTTTTTCGGCGGATTCACGATGGCGTTTTTCGTCGTACTGCTGCCGGTCACCATCGCCTCACTGCTCGGCAGCTACCTGTTCTTCGCCCAGCATAGTTTCGAGGACATGAAGATCCTGTCAGAGGACAGCTGGTCGTTCCATGAGGCGGCCCTCGAGTCGTCGAGCTACATGAAACTCAATCGCGTGATGCAGTGGTTCACCGGCAACATCGGGTTTCATCACATTCACCACCTCAACGTACGCATCCCCTTCTATCGATTGCCTGAAGCAATGGACGCCATTCCGGAACTGCAGTCACCTGCAACGACGACATTGAGCTGGAAAGAAATCCGGAATTGTTTTCGGGCGGCCATTTGGGATGAGAAGCTACAGCGAGCGGTGACCTACCGGGAAGCAGCGTATAATCCGATGGCATGAAGCCATTACTCATCGCGTTAATTGCAAGCCTCGCACTTTCGTCTGCTGTCGCAGAGACAAGCGTTTCTTCAGTCCCGTCACATGATGCGTTTTTCAGCGCCATCAGTGAGCTGTGCGGCGAGGCCTTTGCCGGTGAAGTCACCGTCGACAATCAGCCGAGCGACGCCTTTGCAGGCAAAGAACTCATCATGCATGTCCGGGACTGCGACGAGACGCAGCTGCGAATCCCGTTTCACGTCGGCGAGGATGCGTCTCGTACCTGGGTGATTACCAAGACCGGATCCGGCCTGTCGCTCAAGCATGATCACCGGCACCACGACGGCACGGAAGACGCGCTGTCCCAGTACGGCGGCCATACTGTTGACGCCGGATGGCCGCAGGTACAGTCATTCCCGGCCGACCAGTACTCCAAGGAGATGTTCGTCGAGCAGGCGATTCCGCAGTCGGTCGGCAACACCTGGCAGATGTATATCTACCCCGAGCGGTTTACGTACCGCCTGATTCGTCAGGGCCGTGAGTTCAGGGTCGACTTTGACCTGACCAGCCCGGTCGACCCTCCAGCGGCACACTGATGAGCACGCAACCGACTGGCAACCTGCGAAAGATGGAGACGCGACTTGATGGTGTCGCGCAGTACACGCTGGTGCTGGACGACACCCCGATCGATATGAATGCCAGGATCGGCCAAACCATCCGCTTAAGCTTCGACGGCACCATCAACTGTATTGCGTGCGACAGGGTGACGAACAAGTCGTTCGGCGGGGGGTTCTGCTACCCGTGCTTTCGCAATTCCCCCGAGGCCAGCGAGTGCATCATCCGACCGGAGTTGTGTCGGGCACATGAAGGCGAGGCACGAGACATGGAATGGGCCGAGAAACACTGTCTCGTCGAGCAGATTGTCTACCTGGCCAGAAGCTCTGCGGTCAAAGTGGGCATTACGCGTGGTTCGCAGATGCCGACACGTTGGATCGATCAGGGCGCCACTGATGCCATCGTTTTCGCTCGTGTCCCCAATCGCTACACGGCCGGCGTGGTCGAAGTCGCGTTAAAACATCACCTGACCGACCGCACCAACTGGCAACGCATGTTGAAGAACGAAGTTATCGATGCCGACCTCGCCGCGACCAAAGCATCTTTGGTCGGTGAACTCGACGAGGAGCTGCAGCAGTTCATCGATAGCGACAACACGATCTGCTCGATCGAGTATCCCGTCGACCGCTACCCGGAGAAGGTCAAGAGCGTCGGTTTCGACAAGCAGCCGGAGATCGAGGGCTGCCTCGCCGGTATTAAAGGTCAGTACCTGATATTTGACGACAACCGCGTGCTCAACATCCGCAAGCACAACGGTTACCGAGTTTCGATCGCCTGATATTGCCAGCACACGGACCCACTTGTTGTCTATTTGCAACAGTAGCTCCAGCCTGTCGCCCCTATAGAACAGTGAGTTATCTGTTCTATACTCAAATTGTTGGAAACTGACTACGTTGGAACCTGTCCAAGAACAGGAACTCAACTCAATAAAGCCAAAAGGGGCAAACATCATGAAGCAACACAATCGCGTCCTCGCGACCTGCATCGCGGCTGTACTTGCAGTCCCGGCCGCATCAACGGCCTGGGCTCAGGACGGCGCCAATGAGGTACTCGAGGAAATCGTAGCAACCGGTACACGCCGTGAGGGTAAATCGCCCACGGAAACGCTGTCGCCGGTCGACATCGTGGGCGGTGAAATGCTCACTCAGCAGGCCACATTCGATATGACAGACGGCGTCACCAAGATCTCACCGGCGCTCAACACCCAGCGCTACCCGATCGCTGACGGCACGGCGTTCATTCGCCCTGTTACTCTTCGCAACCTCGCACCCGACCACACGTTGGTCCTGGTCGACGGTTCACGTCGTCACCGTTCGCCTCTGGTCAATCTGCAGCTCTCGCCACTTGGCACTGTAAACACCGGCGCGCAGGCAGTCGATTTTTCGGCTATTCCGTCTGCCGCTATCAAGCGTGTCGAAATTCTGCGTGACGGTGCTTCGGCACAGTACGGTTCCGATGCCATTGCCGGCGTCATCAACGTCATTCTCAAGGACAGCGACGGCTTTTCGATCTCGGCTCAGACTGGCGAATACTTCGAAGGTGATGGACAGCGCAATACGATTGCTGCGAACGGCGGCATTTCACTCGGCGGTAACGGCTTCCTGAATGCGACGGTCGAACACTCGACAGCCGACACAACGTCGCGTGGTGTTCCGCGCTTCGATTGCCCGGGAGTTATTGCTGAAGTTGGTGCCGCCGCCACGCCGTTCAATGGCCTGTGCCAACGCTGGGGCGACCCGGACGTCGAGGTCACCAAGTTCTTCCTGAACGGTTCATTCGAAGTTTCCGAAAACGCTGAGATATTCGGCCACGTGAGCACGAGTCAGAACGACACGATCTCGGACTTCTTCTACCGTACGCCTGTTCTGCCACCATCGGCACAAATTGCGGGTCGTGCTACCCTGATTGTCGACCTCGACGGTGATTTCCTGCCGGACCCAGCGCCGCAGTCGCTGGTTGATTCGATCACCAATGCCGGCCTTAGCCCTGCGGACTACCTGACGGCTGATGGCAACGTGCCAAGTGGCTGGGTGCTTCTGAACCCGATCGCTGCGCAGTTCCCTGGCGGTTACAACCCTGACTTCGGTGCCGAAATTTCCGACATGGCCGTGCTGCTTGGTGCACGCGGTGAAACCGGCGGCGGCCTGAGCTGGGACGCGCGCATTCGCGTCGCCGAATCGGAAGCTGATTATGTTCTTGGCGAGTCAATCAACCCGAGTCTTGGCCGCCTCTCACCGACCGAATTCCGGCCTGGCAAGCTGACACAGGAAGAAGAGGCGTTCACCGTCGACTTCGTCAAGCCAATGGACGTCGGCAACCTGGCCTCACCTCTCAACGTTGCGTTCGGTGCGGAATACCGTAAAGAAACGTACAAGATTGCTGCCGGAGACGACGCGTCGATTGCAGTTGGTCCAACGTTCGCACAGTTTGGTGTTGGCTCAGATGGCTTCCAGGGATTCCCGGTTGAGTCCGCAGGCTCGTTCGACAGCGACGTTATCGCAGCCTATGTCGATCTCGAGGCCGACTTTACCGACCGCTTTTCGGGCGGTGCGGCAATTCGTGCCGAAGACTACGACAAGTTCGGCAACACGTTCGACTGGAAACTCTCCGGCCGCTTCCAGGTAACCGATACATTTGCAATTCGCGGTACGGTCAACACCGGTTTCCGCGCGCCGACGCCCGGCCAGGTCAACACGCTTAACGTGACAACCTCGTCCGACTCGGCCGGAAACCTGATCCCGTTCGGCACCTACCCGGTCAGCCATCCGATTGCTCGCGCGCTCGGTTCCGCTGACCTGAAGCCCGAAGAGTCCACTAACCTTACGATTGGTGCGGTTTGGGATGCTTCGGACAACGTCGCCATGACCGTTGACGTCTACACGATCGAGATCAAGGATCGCCTGACGATTCTCGAGAACAACATCGGTGCGGCGGAAGTCGCGATACTGCAGGCGGCTGGCATTCCGAATGCCGATCTGCTGCTCGGCAGTAACGCCAACTACTTCATCAACGGCTTCAAGTCCGAAGTAACTGGCGTCGATCTCGCGATTACCAGTGACTTCGACCTGGCCGCTGGTCAGCTGACACTGGATCTGCGTCATAACTACAACGACCAGAAAGTGAAGAACAACACGACGCTGTCTGCGGCAACTGTGTATGACTTCGAAAACCAGGTGCCGAATAACCGTACGATCGTCACGGCGACGTTCCAGATGGACAACGGTTTCTCGGCCATGGCGCGCCTGAACAACTACGGCGGCTGGGGTGACTCAGGTGGCCAGCTGGCTGCAGGAGATAACTCCGAAGCGGTTAGCTACGGCAGTGCTGCGGTTCTCGATATCGAAGCTCGTTACCGCTTCAACGACTGGCTGCAGGTTACTCTCGGTGGCGAGAACATCACCGACGAGAAAGGCGGTGCCGACGGCCACTTCGTAGCCCAGCTGCTCGGCGTAAAGCACCCGCTGACTTCGCCGTTCGGCGTTAATGGCGGTTTCTGGTACGTACGCCTGAACGCGGACTTTTGAGCAATGATGTAACGATTCGCCATGATCTCCACTGCGGGGATCTTGGCGATATCGTTGCCTTACACGGCCGAGCCTACGAACCTGTTCGTGGGTTCGGCCTTTCTTTTGAAGCGTTCGTCGCGAGGACGCTTGCGGACTTCGTACTCGATGACGGCATGCTCGGACGTATCTGGCTTGCGCACAGAGACGACCGGCTCGTCGGCTGCACTGCGATGGTTCTGCGTGCAGACAAGCAGGGACAGGTGCGCTGGGTTCTTGTCGATCCGGAATGTCGCGGCATCGGACTCGGGCGGCGATTGGTCGAGTCGTCGCTACAATACGCACGCGACAACGGCTGCACCTCTATCTATCTCGAGACCACCGATGGCCTGCCCGAGTCCCAGGCTCTTTATGAAAGCCTCGGCTTCACGGTCGTGTCCGAGGAAGATGCGGAACTCTGGGACGGCGTTCGACCGCTCATCATCATGCGCGCCATGCTCTGATCGCCGGAGTCGGGTACATTAGTGCCATGGACCCGGATCTGAAGCTGCTGCTGTTCATCATCCTTGCCGTCGTGCTGGGCGTTGTAGCCTGGCAGTACAAGGATGAATTCCTCGCGGAGCCTGAAGCAACACCATCTGTTGAGCTGCCCGCGGCGCCGAACCCTGAGCCACAGACCGGCCCGCGCTACCCGATGCCGGAGGCGCCGGCAGAACAGTCAACCGACCGCCAGCTCGTGCCTCTACCCGCCCTCGACGACAGCGATGGCTTTTTCCTGCTCGAGTTTGCCAACGCCTTCGGTCCGGCAATGGAATCGCTGCTGGTTCGAGACGCCGTTATCGACCGGCTCGTTGCCACAATCGACAGCCTGCCTCGCAAGCAGTTGCCCGCAACTATCCGCCCGGTACGCCAGCTGGAAACACCGTTCCGCCCGGACGCGGCGGCCGAAACCATGGAGCTCGGTCCAACGAGCTTTGCCCGTTACGACCCACTGGTCCGCCAGATCGCCTCGGCCGATCTTGACGCCGTCTACGACACCTACCAGCGCTTCTACCCGCTGTTCCAGAAAGCTTACCGGCGACTTGGATACCCGCAGGGCTATTTCAATGACCGTCTCGTCGAGGTCATCGATCACCTGATCGCCGCGCCTGAACACGACGGACCGATCTATCTCACCCGCCCGAAAGTCCTGTACGAATACGCGGACCCGGACCTCGAGGCGCTTTCGAGCGGTCATAAACTGATGCTGCGACTCGGTCCCGGCAATGCCGAAAGCGTGAAACGCGTCCTCGCCGACTTCCGAAACAAGATCGTCAGCTGAAGCGGTTGCCCGCATTCCACTGACAGGGGATACTGCGCCGCTTTGTTCGCCGCAGGAAAGTCCCGATGTTCCGCAATCTTCGCTTCTACCGTCTCGACGGCAAATGGCCCGCCGATGAGCAGGCCCTGTCCGAGGCACTCGACTCCGCCGCTTTTAAACCCTGCGGTCCGTTGACGGAGAGAAGCTCCGGGTTCGAGGCGGTGTTCCCGGACGAAAGCGAGAGCCTTGCACGCCGCGTGAATGGCGCCGACCTGTTCCGGCTGCGCACGCAGTCACGGATACTGCCGCACGCCGCGGTTAACGAAGAGCTCGAGGCGCGCGTTGAGGAATACCGCGAGCGCATGGGCGAGGCGCCAAGCGCCCGCGAGAAGCGCCGCATGAAAGCCGAAGTCCGCGACAACCTGCTGCCGAAATCGATGGTGAAGTCGGACCGCACGTGGGCGTATTTCGACCTGAAGGAGCAGGTGCTCGGTATCGATGCGGCGCAGGAAACTGCTGCGGAACGATGCCTGCGTCGACTTCAGGCTGCCGTGCCTGACGCCACCTTCAAGCCGCTCGGATTCGAGCAGCCTGTAAACGACCTGTTGCAGAAAGTATTTCTCGGCGGCGGCCCGATCGAATTCGAGGTTGGCCGTGAGTGCAAGATGTGTGACGCGGCTGATGCTGGCTCGGCCGTGCGCTGGACCAACTTCGACCTGGCCGATCGCAGCATTCGCGACCACGTGGCAAACGGCATGCGTCTGACGCATCTCGGCATCGTCTACGACAACATCGCGAGTTTTGTTCTGGACGAAAACGGCGTGATCACGAAGATCAAGTTCCTGGGCGTAGGCGAAGACGAGCAGGATGCCGAAGAACCGCTGGCACGCCTCGATACCGAATTCGTTCTGGTCTCGGGCACGCTGCGCAAGATGCTTGGCGAGCTCCGCAAGGTACTTGGGAGCTTCGACTAAGAGGGTCCAGTTACCTTTTACCGACTCTAAAGGGTCCAGTTACCTTTTCGTAGAAAAGGTAACTGGACCCTTAACTCTTAACTGCCAGATTAAGCCCGATTAGTGCAACTGCCAGCTAAGCTCCAGGCGGGCGACCGGCGTCGCTTCGCTGACGACCGAGCCGATTAACAATTTCATCGAAAGGGACTGCGTGATGCTGCCGTAGTAACCAAGCTTCAGCTCGCCCTCCTCCAGCGCGTCCATATATGCCATGTATTCGAGGCCGAGCTTGTGGCCGTCGGTTACAAGGTGTCGCCCACGCACCATCATGGTCGGCCGGCTAGCAGTTCGCGGAAAGCGCGTCGCATAGTAGAACCCGGTCACATCCCAGCGCGCGGCGCGGTAACCAAGAAGCGCGCCGGCAAGTGTCGTACCGTCGACGCGGCTATCACCCGAACGATGATTTTCGGCGAACAGGCTGAAAACCTTCCTTCGATCGTCAGAAATCACTTCGATCTCACCTGCCAGTGCCAAGGTCGAAAAGCTGTCCCAGTGACCGCTCTCTTCATACGAGAAGGTATTCGCCGAGATATACACCGGCGTGTTCAGCTCGGCCGCGTAAACATCGGGCGGTGTGTCGTCCAGGGCCGAGTACACCGCGATCACAAGCACCGATCGCACCACTGCTGCTTTGCCAAAACGAACGAGCTTTGACAGCTGCAGCAGGCCGGTCGCCAGCGCGGTGCCCACCGCAATCACAACGCCACCGACGAGCATGCTGGTTGTTACCGATTCATCCAGGAAGACCACGCCGGCGGCAACCGCGAAAACGGGAATCAGGTACGTCACCGTTATCGCGTTCGAAGGGCCGGCCGACGCGATCAGTCGGAAGTACAAAACGAACGCAAGAGCAGTGCAGGCTATGCCGAGGACGACGACCATGCCCCACGCTTCGGTCGTCGGTGCCTGCTCCGGCCACAGGAAGAAAGTCAGCGGCAGCAACACGAGCGCTGCAGCGGCCATGCTGCCGCCAGCTACCGCCATTGGCGCAACGCCAGCGAGCGAACGTTTCGCCATCACGGCCGCAAAGCCGTAGCAGAATGCTGCGCCGAGCGTCGCTGCTATCGCCAGTGCGTTCGCGGAGCCCAGCTTGCCCCAAGCCAGCAAGGCAACACCTGAGAAGCCGATTACCAGACCGGCCAGGCGGCTGCTGTCCAGCCGATCACCGAGCCAGACTCGCGCAACGGCTGCCGCAAACAGTGGTGCGGCCGCATTGATAATGCTGGAGTAACCGGCTGACAGCGTCAGCATGGCGTAGGCGTAAAGACAGAATGGCAGCGCGTAGTGGAGAACCCCCATTAGTGCGATTGGCTTCCAGTTCGCGAGCAGCTCGCCGAGCTGTTTTCTCGCCGCGACCAGTGGCAGTAGTATCACTGCGGCGAGCAGAACCCGGACTTCGATCAGCGCCACAGCCCCGAATTCGGGTGCAGCCACGCGGATAAATAAAAAGGAAACACCCCAGAGCATGCCAAGTGTTACCAGATCAAAAACGTCGCGCACTTTCATGTCCTGCCCCTCGTTGTTATGTGAGGGATATTGTCGAAAGAGCAAGCTCCCGAGCCTATGGGACCCGGGTCCCGAATTGCGCCCGAGACCGCTATATCGCTGGGACTCGGGTCCTGAATGCTAAGATGCTGCGATGAAACGGGCCGCTAACAGCGTTCGATTTGCAACCGCTCCCGATGGCGTGCGCCTCGCGTGGACCGTGTCCGGCGATGGCCCTGCGCTGGTCAAGGCAGCCAACTGGCTGACGCACCTCGACTACGATCGTGAATCTCTCGTCTGGTCGCATTGGGTCGACTTCCTTGCGAACCATTTTTCCTATTACCGTTACGACGAGAGAGGGCTCGGTCTTTCGGAACATGACGTCGACGATGTCTCGCCGGACACCTGGGCACCGGACCTGGAAGCCGTTGTGAATGCCGCAAAGCCGGAAAAGCCGTTCGTGCTACTGGGTATATCCCAGGGCTGCGGCCCGGCACTGAGTTACGCGGCGAAATACCCGGAGCATGTTTCACACCTGATCATCTACGGCGGGTACCTGCAGGGCTGGGCGAAGCGCAGCGCTGAAGAGGCGCGTCGCAGGAGTGCGATTCGGGAGCTGGTAGAAACCGGCTGGGGCCAGCAAAACCCGGCCTTCCGGCGCGTGTACACATCGATGTTCCTGCCGGAAGGAACCGAAGACCAGCTCGCGTGGTTCGATGAGCTCTGTGCGCGTTCGACTTCACCCCAACATGCGGCACGCCTGATGGACGAACAGGGCCATGCCGACTTCTCCAACCTGCCCTACAAGGTCAGTGTCCCGACACTTGTCATGCATTGCACTGAGGACGGGGTAGTACCATTTACGCAGGGGGTCGAGATAGCGTCGCGCATTCCGAATGCAGAGTTCGTGCAGATCGAATCGCGCAATCACATTCTGCTGCCGGATGAGCCTGGGTGGGAGACGCTGAAGAGTCTCGTACTCGAGTTCACAGGGCACCGCGGTGGCGCGGAGCACCCGATGTTCGCGGACCTGTCAGACCGCGAGCGCCAGGTGCTCACTCGCATTACCGCGGGCGACAGCAATGCCGAAATCTCGGCTACACTGTTCATTAGTGAGAAGACCGTCAAGAACCACATAACAAGCATCTTCGACAAGCTTGGCGTCAGCAATCGCAGCCAGGCAATCGTTAAAGCGAGAGACGGGGGCTTTAAAGCCACGCAAGAATAAGAAAACGCCGTAAGGCGCTGGGGAGGTAGTCATGCACGAATCGCACGGCAGTACGCTCGACCAACCCGCATCAGGACCGATCAGCGGCGGCGAACGCCACTTGTCCATGGACCTCATCCGAGGGGTTGCACTGTTCGGCATCCTGCTCATGAACATCGTCGGGTTTGGCTACGGACTCAGCCCGGGCGCGGACCTTGCCGGAACCGAACCGTGGTCCGGCGGCAACTTCTGGGCCTTTTATATCCCGGACACCTTCTTCGAGGGCACACAACGAGGCTTGTTCTCAATCCTGTTCGGCGCCGGGGTCATCGTACTCACCAGTCGCATCGAGGCACGTAACTCCGGACTGTCTGCGGCCGACGTTTACTACCGCCGTAATCTCTGGCTGATCGGTTTCGGCATGGTGGATTCCTACCTGCTGCTGTGGGACGGCGACATCCTGTACTTCTACGGCCTTGCGGCACTGTTCCTGTACCCGCTGCGCAACATGAAGCCGAAGCACCTCGTCATGATCGGCGTCGCGATGATGCTGATTCTCACGTCGCAGAGTCTCTATGAACGCAGTCAACGACTTGAACAACACGCCGACTACCAGGCGGCGGTTGAGGCGCAGGAGTCAGGAAGCGAACTCGACGAAGAACAGGAAGGCGCGATCGAGGGTTGGCAAAAGCGTGAAAAGGAATACTTCGCCAAAGGAGAGAAGCGACAGGAAGACATTGATGCACATAGAGATGGTTACGGCGTAACGTTCATGCACCACTTGCCGGACATCCCAAATGCGCACGGTACGCTGGCATACAGATTTGTCGTACCCGACGCCATCGCCTTCATGACGATCGGTATGGCCCTGTTCAAGTGGGGTGTCATGACGTTGACCGCTCCAGCCCGAATCTACTGGCTGCTGCTTCTTGTCGGTTATGGCATCGGGGTTCCGCTGCGCATGATGAATGGCGCCTATCTTATCGAAAGCGACTTCCACTTCATGGCGTTCGTCGAGCGCAACTATTTCTACGACATGGAACGAATATCGATGACGCTGGGTCACCTGGGACTGCTGTTGCTGTTCGTCCGCTCGGAAATACTCGGCTGGCTGCAGCGCTCACTGGCCGCTGTCGGGCGCATGGCGCTGACCAACTACATCATGCATTCGGTGATCTGCCTCGTGGTTTTCCTGCGGCCAGGCTTCGGCCTGTACGGCTCGCTGGAACGCCACGAACTCTACTACGTGGTATTCGGCATCTGGATTTTGCAGCTCATCGTCAGCCCGATCTGGCTCAAGCACTTCCGCTTCGGCCCGCTTGAGTGGCTCTGGCGCTCCCTGACTTACCTTAAGAAACAGCCCATGCGGCGCACCGAGGCAGCTGCGTGACACAACGATCACGCTTCTACCTGTACATGGCGATCGGCCTCACGATCAGCCGATCATCGTCCACATACATGGCTGGTCGTTCTTTCTCTGGTACCTGCTGCTGCTTCTGCAGGCACAATTGCGTTGCCCCACTCCCGTCTCGGGCCAGCAGTTGATAGTGTGTTCGTCGCAATGGGAAAACAATTCATGATCTTCTACGGAAACTGATGAAAAACACTTTTTGGCAGGAGTTACAGCGACGCAAGGTAGTGCGTGCCGCCATCGCCTACATGGTGTTCTCCTGGGTTTTGGTTCAGGTCGTCGTCACGGTCGCAGAACCGCTCAACCTGCCGGACTGGACCGACACATTTGTTATCGCATTACTCGCGATCGGTTTCCCTGTCACGATGTTGCTGTCGTGGGCGTTCGACCTGACGCCGACCGCAACTGATTCCAATGAACCCGCGCCCGTAATCAAGTCTGTTGTATTGACGGCCAGCATGCTGCTGCTTGTCGCGTTACTCGTCGGCACTCATCGTGTCGCGACCGGCATCTGGATATTTGAGAATCCGGATCGTCCACCGGAACTGCAGGCATTGCAGCTGATCTCCACTTTTCCGGGATCGCACACCGAACCGGCGTTCTCTCCGGACGGTTCGATGATGGCGTTCGTCAGTGACGTCACCGGGCTTCCGCAGATCTGGGTGGCCAACCTCGCAGGTGGCACCCCGGTTCAGGTCACCAGCGGCGAACAGCCGTCGCATGCGCCGGTATGGTCTCCTGATGCCAGCCAGATTTACTTTCACCGTCCCGGTGAAGGCATCTTCAGCATCGCGCCGCTCGGAGCGAGCGAGCCGCGCCCGATCATTGAGCACGGCTACAACCCGAGCTTTTCGAGTGACGGTAAACAGATCGTGTTCGACCACGGTCGCGACATCGGAATTGCGAACGCCGATGGCACCGAACAGAGAACCATAGAGGGCGCACCGGAAAGATTCTTCGTCACCGTACGAATGCATCCTTCAATGTCACCGGACGGACGATGGGTCGCAGTGTTCGCCGCTAACCTTGGCCCGACCGGCGACTACTGGTTGCTACCCGCCGAGGGTGGGGATGCTGTCCGGCTGACGTTTGACCAGACACAGGGCGGACCTCCTGCCTGGTCGCCCGACAGCAAACACGTCATCTTCCAGTCACGTCGCGAAGGGACGCAGACGATCTGGGCGGTTCCGGTTGCCGGCGGCGATCCCGTACCCATCACAACGGGCGTTGGCGAAGACAGCGACCCGACGCTGTCAGCCGACGGGGGTCGGATCCTGTTCAGTAACTCACGTGTTGAGTACAGCGTGATGCTGACCGACCCCGATACAGGCCTCGGCAGGCCAGTATATGTAAGCCGCTACAGTTCGCAGCTGCCGCAGATCTCGCCGGACGGTTCGTCGATCACGTTTTTCGCAGAGGTGCCAAACGGCGCGCATGTGTTCACGATTGACACCGATGGCAACAACCTGCGGCAAGTGACCACCGGCGAAGGCGAAATAAACATTCACCCCCGATTTTCGGCGGACGGGAACTCCGTTCTCTACTACCGCATCGCACCTGACATGGGCCTGCGGCGCGTATCGGTCGATGGCTGGGCCGACGAAGAGATCTTTCCTGGGTACTCCTGGCAGACACATATGGGAGCCGTCGAGGACCCGCAAGGCAGGAACATCGCGATTACTCGCATGGAGCCGCCGGACTGGTCGAAGGACCGTAACCTGATCGTCAATCTCGAGACCGGTGAGGAGACCCTGATCGCAGAATCCGACGTTCATTTCCACGGGCAGGAATGGTTCGCCGACGGTGCGTCAGTAACCGGTAATCGGCACAACGGGGAAATGGTCGAGTGCTCGCTTGACGGCGACTGCACCGTACTGCTCGACGCCGACAGCGCCGAGCCTCTGCTTGGAAGTATTCCCCAGTGGTCTGTCGACGGCTCTCGAATCTTTTTCAGACGGCCGGGTGAGGATCCGACTTATCCGGAACTTTGGGCGGCAAACGCTGACGGTAGTGAAGCCCGGCTGGCCTTTACGTATGGACCGACCCAGGATCTCGACAGGGTGTTTGATCTGACGCCTGACAACAAAATCCTCTGGAAGATGTACGAGCGCGGCAAGAACGAGATCTGGATGGCCGAACTCGTCTGGGACTAGCCGCCGCAAATTTGTCCAGCTGGTGCTATTCTCAGAGTACTGGGGCAAGGTGAGGTAACACCTTGAATTCCGAACTGTTACAGGGGTTCTATCTCGACGACCTGCTGGTCGAACCACTGAAAGGACAGGTAACGGGAAGGACCGGATCCAAACACCTGCCGCCAAAGGCGGTTGAGGTGCTGTTGCGCCTCGCCCAGCACCCTCACCAACTGGTCACTCGCGACACCCTGCTCGACGAAGTCTGGGGCGAGGGACAGGGATCCAACGAAGCGCTCGGTCATGCGATCAGCGAGATTCGCCACGCGCTCGATGACCACGCCGACGATCCGCACTTTATCCAGACCCTGCCTAAGCGCGGCTACCGGCTCGTTGTCGGTGTCGTTCCGGCTGAAGAGTTCACGGCAAGCGTCATAATCGGCGCACAGAACGGCGCTTCGGCCAGCGATATCGGCCTGATCGAAAACCTCAAACGTCGCGGCGTGTTCGAAACAGTTCTCGCCTATCTCGTTATTGGCTGGCTGCTGATCCAGGTCGCCGACATCGTTTTCGGGCAGCTGCATCTGCCCGCGTGGGCAGGCACCTTCGTGACTGTACTCGTAATCGCGGGCTTTCCGATTGCAATCGTCCTGTCGTGGTTCCTCGAGTTCCGCGACGGTCGCGCGATTGTGCACAAGCTCTCCCCTGCCGACGCGCGTCGCAAGCGCTTTAGTCGCACCTACACATCGGTGGTCGGTGCGCTTGCCACGGCGGCTGTGCTGGTATTCGCGTACGACCGATTTATCGGCTTGCCGGAACCGGAACCACCCCCGCCGTTACCGGAAGCGGAGCTGATAGCCATCGCAGAAAACTCCATTGCCGTTCTGCCATTCATGAACGTCGACGGCAGCGGCGAGACGCAGATTTTTGCAAACGGCTTTGTCGACGACGTTATCAATCGACTGGCCCGGGTCCCGGGCCTGCTGGTTTCATCTCGTGGCGACTCCTTCACGATGGATCCGAACTCGGCATCGGACCATGTTCGCCAGCGTCTCGAGGTCGCGATGTATCTCGAGGGCAGTGTGCAGATAGCCGGCAACCAGATCCGCATCATTGTGCAGCTCATCGACAGCGCCACCGGCTTCCACATCATCTCCCGTACGTTCGACCGTCCGCGCGAGGACTTTTTCGCGATTCGCGACGAAGTCACCGAGCTGACCGTATCGTCGCTGCGCGTCACTCTGCCCGAAGACACGCAGCTGATGACAACTGCGAACATGCAGAACCCCAGTCTGGATGCATACCTCCTGTATCGACGCGGCATGGAGGAATACTACAAGCCTTCCAGCGAACAGACACTCGCTGACGCACTGGACTGGTTCGATGCCGCCATCGAAGTCGACAGCGAGTACGCAGCCGCGTTCGCGGGTAAGTGCGGCGTGCATGTCGAGCAGTATGACCTTGGGGAAGACCCGGCCGTCGTCCCACTGGCCGAAACCTGGTGCGCAGAAGCACTCGCTCTGAACCCGAATCTCGACGTGGTGCATGCGGCACTTGGCGACCTTTACGTGGCCACTGGCCGGCACGCGGACGCAGTTGCCTCGTTTGAGCAGGCTATCGGGATAAATGAAAAGAATGTCTCTGCGCTTACAGGGCTCGCGAATGTGCTGCGTATCCTGAAGCGCTCTGCAGAAGCAGAAGTGTTGCTGCGTTCGGCTATCGAATATCAGCCCGGCAACTGGCAGACACAGAATGCACTCGGATTCTTCCTGTTCCGTCAGGGTCGATACGCCGAAGCTGCTGCGCAGTTTGCGCACGTCGTGCAGATCGACGACAGCAACGCGCTGGCCATCGGCAACATGGCAGCGTCCTACATGCTCGCCGGCGATTTTGAATCCGCGGCTCCCGCATATGCCAGAGCGATCGAGGTCGAAGCACGCGAGGAGACGTACAACAACCTCGGACTGATGTACTACTACCTCGGACGATACGATGAAGCCGCCGAGTCGCTGCTTGCGGCAATCGAGCTTTCGCCAAACGCCCACCTGCCACCGTCCAATCTCGGGGATATATACACCGCTGCCGGGGAACACGAACTTGCCAGGGAATCCTTCAGAAACGCGGCGAGACTCGCCGAACAGGCGCTCAGCGTTAACCCGAATGATCCCTCACTGTTGATGGACGTTGCCTGGATTCACGCGATGCTCGGCGATCGCGAACGTGCGATGGATGAAATTGGACGCGCGATGGAATCCGCTTCCGACGACCCGTACGCGCATTACTATTATGGTCTGATCCTGCACCGCTACGGCGACGACGACGCTGCACTTGAGCAACTCGCTGCAGCCGCAGATAAAGGCTATCCGAGGTCTATACTTAAAGCAGAGCCGCACCTCGCGGGACTGCGAGACGACCCGCGTTTTGAAGGCATAACAACAGATTGACCGGGGAGGATGACATGAACAAGGCAATACTGATCGTAGCTGCGCTGGTTCTGGCAGCAGGGTGCGGTGGCAAGGGAGGATCGACGACTGTGGGCGGCACACCCACGCCGCTGGCCTGTGACGACAAGACGAAGAAGGGCATCAAAATTGACTTTGAGGACTCGTCGATATCCGCCGAAGCCAAGAAAGAGTTCAATAAGAACACCGACTCGATGCTTCTTGTCATCGATGGCAAAGGCGATCCAGCCTACGAGGACCTGAAGATTCACGTCTATGGTGAGGATGCTACGGGTGCCTGGTTGAATGTGTGGGCTTCGGAGAACGATCCCGATTCTGCGAAAACAGTCTGCCTCGAAAATGTTCCGCTGGGTGAGTACAAGTACGTTGTCCATGTCCCCGGCGTCGGCACACTCGACCCGCGGGTCGAGGTCGTTGACCAGTAAATAAAACGGGCGTACAAGGGGCGGTATGGCACTTCTCGACCGCCCCACCCCAACCATCCCGAGCCACTGGTACTACGACGACGATCATTACCAGCTGGAGCTGCGTGAGATCTGGTACCAGCAGTGGATCTGCGTTGGCCGGGAAGAGCAACTCGGTCGAAGCGGGGACTACCTGACGGCCGATATCGGGGACCAGAGCGTTATCGTTACGCGCAACGACGAAGGTCTGCATGCATTTCACAATACGTGCCGGCATCGCGGTGCGCGCTTGTGTACCGAAAGCAAAGGTCGTTTCCGTAACGGCCGGATTATCTGCAAGTACCACACGTGGACCTATGGGCTGGACGGTGCGCTGCTCGCGACGCCGTTTCGACTCGACCAGGGCAACTTCGACGCCTCCGACTACCCGCTGTACAAAGTGCACGTCGATACCTGGCGCGGCTTCATTTTCGTAAACCTTTCGGAGACGCCGTCCGAGTCATTGATAGAACAGCTCGGAGACGAACCGGACTACCTTGCCAACTGGCCGCTCGAAGACCTGCACATCGTGCACAGTCTAAGAAAACCGATTCGGGCGAACTGGAAGATTTACTGGGAAAACTACACCGAGTGCTACCACTGCCCGCGCGTGCATCCGGCGCTCTGCAAGATCATGCCTGTGTATGCCAAAGGCACGGTCTACGGCGAAGACATCGACGGCTGGACCCGTGAGGATGACGGCGATGCCGAGACGTGGTCGCCAGATGGTAAATCGTTCCTGCCGACGATCGATGGGCTTAGCGATGATAACCTGGATGACGTCGTTACCTTCGCCTCGTTCATGGGCACGATGTATATCGCGGCACACCGCGACTATGTTCGTACCGTGCGCCTCGTGCCGCGAGGCCCTGAGCAGGTCGATCTCGCTGTGGACTGGCTGCTACCCGCTTCGTCCGTTGATACTCCAAAAGAAACACTGCAGCCGATCTTCGACTTTCCGCTGGAAGTCATTACCGAAGACGGCGATATGTGCGAGCTGAATCAGAAGGGCATCCGCAGTCTGCGCCACGAACATGGCGCGCTCGCAGAGCAGGAAGCCGAGATCGTCGAGTTCCACGACTGGTTAAGAGATCACCTCAACTCATAAAAGGGTCCAGTTACCTTTTACTGAGTAAAAGGTAACTGGACCCTTTTAAAAAAGGCCCGGCAAAGCCGGGCCTCAAAAATGCCTGAATCCTGAAGGGGATTGAAGGGGTTCAGGCAGCCTGCAGGACGTCAGCGGCCGACAGATAGTCGTAGCCGAGATCACGGGCAACAGCCTCGTAAGTGACGTTTCCTGCATGTACGTTGAGACCATTCGCAAGATGCGGGTCGCGCTTCAGCGCATCGACCCAACCCAGGTTGGCCAGCGATTTGACGAACGGCAGCGTCGCGTTCGTCAGCGCGTAGGTGCTGGTACGCGCAACGGCGCCCGGCATGTTCGCAACACAGTAGTGAACGACGTCGTCGACGATATACGTCGGGTCGGCGTGCGTCGTGGCATGACTTGTCTCGAAGCAACCGCCCTGGTCGATCGAGATATCGACCACAACCGAACCAGCCTGCATCGACTTGATGTGATCGGCCGTGACCAGTTTCGGTGCAGCAGCGCCGGCGATCAGGACCGCACCGATGATCAGGTCAGACTTCGGTGCCAGCTCATCAATCGCGTGAGCCGTCGAGAAGACCGTGTTGACGCGACCACCCCAGATATCGTCGAGCTCGCGCAGGCGCGGCAGCGAACGATCGAGAATCGTGACATTGGCGCCGAGTCCGACAGCCATATCTGCAGCGTTCGCACCGGACACACCGCCACCGATAACCAGCACTTCGGCCGGGGCAACACCCGGTACACCACCGAGCAGCTTGCCCGAACCACCGTTGGCCTTCTGCAGCGCGTATGCACCGCACTGGATCGACAGGCGACCGGCAACTTCTGACATCGGCGTCAGCAGCGGCAACGAACCATCTTTGGCCGTTACCGTTTCGTAGGCGATCGCCGTAGCGCCGGACTTGATCAGCGCAGCGGTCTGGTCGGGATCGGGAGCGAGATGCAGGTACGTGAACAGGACCTGGCCTTCGCGCAGCATTTCGCACTCAGGGAGCTGCGGCTCTTTAACCTTGACGATCATGTCGGCGGCATCGAAGACCTCCTTCGCGGTCGCAACGACCTTGGCCCCAACCGCCTCGTACGCCGCGTCGGACTCACCGATGCCCGCGCCGGCGTTCGTCTCGACGATAACCTCGTGGCCGTCTGCAATGACGTCCTGCACGCCTGACGGCGTCATGCCGACGCGGAACTCAAGCGTTTTGATCTCTTTGGGTACACCGATGATCATGGTCTCTCTCCAAACCGTGAATCGTTAAACAGGTGACCAGAATAGACGCGTTTCGTGGGCAGTTCCTTGCGAAACCAATAAAGGATTGTGGTATTTTTCGAAGATTCTGTCCTTTTTTAAGACTTTTTTGCTGGTTTCTGCGATGAAAATCGACAATTTCGACAAATCCATTCTGAGCGCCCTTCAGGCTGATGGTCGCATCTCCAACGTTCAACTTGCCGAGCAGGTCAACCTGTCCGAGTCGGCCTGCCTGCGGCGAGTCCGTGCTCTCGAGGATGCCGGTTACATAGATCGCTACGTTGCGCTGGTCAGCCAGCCGGCAGTAGGCCTGTCCGGCAACGTATTCGTACACATCGGCCTGCACCGGGAAGAAGAGTCAGAACTCGCGGCGTTCGAGGACGCCGTGCGCAACATTCCCGAGGTCATGGAGTGTTTCCTCATGACCGGGGAATTCGACTACCTTTTGCGTGTCGTAGTATCAGACATGGCCGACTTCGAGCGCCTGCACCGCTACGCCCTGACCCGCCTGCCTGGTGTCGCACGTGTAAACTCGAGTGTTGCAATCCGTACCGTGCAGAAGAAAACGGAGCTGCCGCTCAACTGATGCTGTCACCAGACACCAACTCGTTGTTATCCGAGCGTTACCGGGTCGTCCGGGATACGACGCTGCGTCTCGTCAGCGAACTGCAGCCGGAAGACACCGTCGTACAGACGATACCGGACGTCAGTCCGACAAAGTGGCACCTCGCTCATGTGACCTGGTTCTTCGAGAAGTTCGTCCTTGAAGTATCGAAGCTCGAGTACTCGCGTTTCGATGACGACTACCACTTCCTGTTCAACTCCTACTACTTCACGGCGGGCCAGATGCACGCACGGCCGCAGCGCGGACTGTTGTCGCGACCGACTCTGGCCCAGGTTCTCGACTATCGCTCGTACGTCGACACCGCGATGCAGCACCTGTTGCAGACCGGCATGGCAGATGACGACTTGTTGTTTGTCATCGAGCTCGGGTTGAACCACGAACGCCAGCACCAGGAATTGATCCTGACGGATATCAAGCACGTATTTTCGTGCCACCCGCTTAAACCGGCCGTATCAAATCAACTTGCCGACGCTGAGCCGGTGACCATCGAACCGTACTCGTTTGCGTCCGGTCCAACAGGCATTCACCAGGTTGGTGCTGCGGGCGACGGATTTACGTTGGACAATGAAACGCCGCGCCACGACGCGCTGCTCCATCCGCACGCGATCGGTAACCGGCTTGTAACGAACGGCGAGTATCGTGACTTCATAACAGAAGGCGGCTACGAAAACTCTGAACTCTGGCTGTCCGATGGCTGGGCAACAATCAACGAGCGGGGCTGGGATCGCCCTCTTTACTGGAACGAAGGACTCGATGGCGAATTTACTCTGGGCGGTGAACGTGAGCTGGCTGCCGACGCACCAGTCGTCCACATCAGTTACTACGAAGCCGACGCTTTCGCGCGCTGGGCCGGTGCTCGACTACCCACAGAATTTGAGTGGGAGCTGGCAGCGAACAAGCAAGATGTCGGCGGAAACCTGCTGGAGTCCGAATTCTGGCACCCCGTGGCATCCGCTGGCGCGCAATTCTTTGGCGACGTCTGGGAATGGACCTCATCGCCCTACTCGCCGTACCCCGGGTTCAGGCCGCTAGCCGGCTCGCTTGGCGAGTACAACGGCAAGTTCATGTGCAGCCAGATGACCGTGCGTGGCGGCTCGTGTGTATCGGCTGCCGATCACATTCGAGCGAGTTACCGCAGCTTCTTCTACCCGGATGCACGCTGGCAGTTCCTGGGCTTGCGACTTGCAAAGGACGAACATGACTGAGTTGCAGGAAATCGTTCACGGACTGTCCGGCCGAAACAAGCGAATTTCGCCGAAGTACTTTTATGACGAGCGCGGCTCGCAGCTGTTCGACGACATCACCCGTCTGCCTGAGTACTACCTGACCGACACCGAGATCGGAATCATGCGCGACAACATCCATGAGATGGTGGCGGCAATCGGCAAGCAGGCCGGCCTGATCGAGTTCGGCAGCGGCTCGAGCATCAAGACACGCATCCTGCTGGAGCACTTGTCAGAACTTGCGGCATACGTACCCGTCGACATCTCCGAGGACTTCCTGCTGGAGTCGGCCGAGAAAATTGGCGATGAGTTTCCGCATATCGATGTGCGTCCCGTAGTTGCCGACTTTACGCAGGCATTCGATCTGCCCAAACCGATGGTGATGCCGATTCGAAACGTCGCCTATTTCCCGGGCTCGACAATTGGCAACTTCGAACACGAAGCTGCCATGGAACTGCTGCGTGTCATGCACAGAGTTGCCGGTCGCGGCGGGGCACTCCTGATTGGAGTCGACCTGCAGAAGGATCCGCAGATTATCGAGGACGCCTACAACGACTCAGCGGGCGTGACAGCGGAGTTTAACCTGAACATGCTGACGCACCTCAATCGCGAATTCGGTGCGACGTTTGACGAAGACCGGTTCGAGCACAGCGCGAACTACGACGAAGACGAAGGGCGGGTTGTGATTGAGCTCGTGAGCCAGGCCGACCACACATTCGAGATCGGCGACGTAGAGTTCGAAATTGCGGATGGCGAAGCCATTCTCACCGAGTACTCGCACAAGTACACGCTGGGTGGCTTCGAGCAAATGGCGAACGACGCCGGCTTTGCGGTCGAAAAGGTCTGGACGGACGACGCGGAGTTATTCAGCGTCCAGTTTCTGACCCGCCAATGATAAAAGGGTCCAGTTACCTTAGAGTGAGTAAAAGGTAACTGGACCCTTTAGGTCGGTGGGACAAATTCCTTTGGTGCCGCCGAGCCTTCCCCGAAGAAGTATTTCTCCATTTCGGTCTCCAGAAACTTGCGGGCTTCCGGCTCAATAGGCGTCAGCCGATACTCGTTGATCAGCATCGTCTGGTGCCCCAGCCAGCGTTGCCAGGCCTCCTTCGAGACACTGTCGTAGATGCGCTGTCCCAGCTCTCCGGGGTACGGCAGGAACTCAAGCCCGTCGGCTTCCTTTCCGAGGATGATGCAGTTAACGGTTCGCGACATCTTTTTGTAACTCTTCGATCAGTTTCAGGACCGGGGCTGCGACGCCACCCGGCAGGCTGGCGCCCAGTTGGTGCCAGGTTTCGTCGTCGGTATCCCGAACTCTACCCGGCTCCGACTCGATTCGCACGACGACGGGCAGTATATCCAGGTCATAGTGACTGAAGCTGTGCCGTACTACGCGCCACGTTTCGGTAGACGCGGCATCCGCAGACAGTTCTTCACCGCACCAGTCCTCGACTGAACCGCAATCTACTTCAGGCAAGCTCCACAACCCTCCCCAGATGCCGGCCTCCGGTCGCCGCCGCAGCAAAACGTGGCCGTCCGCGCTCGCCAGCACCATGGTTGTCTGTCGCAACGGTTTTTCTTTTCTGGGTTTCCGCCCCGGGTACTCGGTAACCGAACCGGCCGCGAACGCTTCGCAGTCCGAACGGACAGGGCAATGATCACACCCGGGCTTGCTACGCGTGCAAAGGGTTGCGCCGAGATCCATGATCGCCTGCGTGTAGTCGGCGATTCGATGTTCAGGTGTGTTTGCTTCGGCGGCTTCCCACAGCTCATTCAGAACGGCGGTCTTGCCTGGCCAACCCGCGATGGCACGATGACGTGCAAGCACCCTTTTGACGTTTCCGTCGAGGATCGCGTGCCGCTGCCCGCAAGCGATCGAGAGAATCGCACCAGCAGTCGAGCGACCGATGCCGGGAAGTGCCACCACATCATCGAACGCTGTCGGAAAATGCCCACCGTGCTCGTCACGAACCAGCCTGGCAGTCTTGTGCAGGTTTCGTGCGCGGGCGTAGTAACCGAGACCGGTCCAGTGTGCCAACACTTCATCGGAATCCGCATCGGCCAGCGAAACCACATCGGGGAACGCCACCATGAAGCGCTCGAAGTAGGGAATTACGGTCTGCACTTGCGTTTGCTGCAGCATGATCTCAGACACCCACACCCGGTACGGGTTGATGTCCTTCTGCCACGGCAGGTCCTTGCGCCCGTGTTCGTCAAACCAGCCGAGCAGACGCTCGGCAAACTCACTCACCGCCAAGCTCCAGGGCGAGCGCTTCAATCCGGTCGATCGCGCGACCACCATCCTTCTTCAGCTTGCGCTTGATGAAATACGGACCGATCGCCGGCGGAATCCAGAATTTCGGCTTCATCTCGAGGTCGTAGACGACGACGGTACCGCCATCCTTCTCCGTAAATGTCCACTCCTCGTTGCTAAGCTCGAAGTCGCTGGTCTCCGGATCAACAACCGCGCGAAGCACAACGTTCTCCTCGAACTCCACGTAACCGCGGCGCTCAAAAGATTTGCAGAAAAACAGCACGCAGCCTTTCATCCGCGAGTAGAACTGTGGCCTGCCCTGCTCGTCGGGCTCGACATCGCGCGCTTCAACAATGGCGCTCGAAAACTCCTTCGAGTAGTCCCAGCTGCTGAAGACTTCCCAGACGTTTTCGATCGGCGCATCAAACCACACCGCCGAGTTCATCGTGTAGATGCCCTCTTCGTGCTCAACCGTGATGCTCTGCAACTCGGCCGCATGCAGCGGTGCCGCGACCAGCAACAACAGTGTGACGAATAACCTCATTGACCGAACAGGTCCCCGAGCTTGTCTTTGAGCTTGTCGCGAACCTTGTCCTTGATCTCCTCCTCGGCGCGTTGCCTGAGAAGGGCCTCGAGATCCGGGCGAACGCTCGGCGAAGCCAGCGGCCCCGAAATTTTCAGAGGGACAATCCACTTGGTGAAGTCCTCGAGCTCCTCTGGCGTTGCCTGACTCGCAAACTCCGGCCGATTCAGGAAGCGTGCCTCGAGCGAATAGTCGATGGTTGCGGCCGGAAGGTCGACATCGCCACCGCCAGTCAGTTGCATGAACGGCAGCTCGGCGAACAGGTCGTCGTTACGCATGACGCCGTTTGTTACCGTGCTCGTCGCACGCACGGTTGTAAATTCGGTCCTTGCCGGCAGTACCGGGTCCGGCGGCTCCTCGCCCTTGAGCTTCGCGCGCGCGAGGCGGAGCTGGTGCCAAATGTCGGTACCTTCGAAGGCGCCATCGCTGAGCTCGAATGACATCGTGCCATTGAGGTGTCTCTGCATTTCAGCAGTGTCGCGACCGCGGCCGCTCAGTTTGAACGACCCCTCGATCGAGCCACTCACGTTTTGCAGGCCGTACATTGCCTGGCCGAGGTCGGCGAGATTCACGCCCTCAATATTTTCATTAACCGAGATCACTGGAACTTCACCAGTAACGTCGATGCGGACATCGCCGTTGTATCCGCCGCCGAAGAACTGCGACGAGATAGGGTGCATGCGCAGCTGTCCGCCGCCCGCATTCAGGCCAAGCTCTATGTTCTCGAACACAATCGCGCCAAGCGACGCCTGCGCGAGCTTCACTGACCCGCGCGCATTAAGCGGCCTGATCAGGTCAACGGGTATCTCCACCGGAACGGACTCGCCCGCTTCGGCAACCTCGCCCTCTTCGGCCGGCGACATGTAGCGTGCAAGCTCGATCGAATCACCGCTGAGATCGAGTTGATAGGTGCCGCTCGTCTCGCGCGGCACTGACAACGCTCCCGTGAATGTCGTGTCATCCAGCTTGATGGTTACGCCCGTCATCTCGATGGCGCCGGGCGTCAGCTGAGCGGTCGCATCCACGATGACCAGCGACAGCGCGTTGGGATCGGCCGTAACGGGCACCTCGACATCGAACAACTGCATCAGGCTCTTCGGAGAGAACGCCGCTACCGATACGGTCGCTTTTGGCGTTACGCGGTCGTCGTAAGTAAACGGTTCGACGTCGGCATTGATGTCCAGGCCGAGCATCGACATTTCCAGCGGTTCGACATCCACGCTGGACGCGGCAGTGTCGATTCGCATCTCGTCGGTTGCCACGCGCATGCGGGTTGGAATCGACGCGACACCTTCAATGCCGCCCTCGAAAATCAGGTCCGCAAGCGTTGCGATTCCAGCCTCCGAGTCATACGCCAGCTCGGTGCTCAGGGACAGATCACCGCTCAGTGCAGCCGGGCGAATATCGAAATTGAGGCTGGCCTCGAACGGTACCGGCGAGCCGTCACTGGTCAGCCGACCGATCGAAACGCCAACGTCGCTGAATACGACTTTCTCATTGGACTCGGTGTTGGTGTAGGAAATGGTGGCACCGCTGATATCGATGCGATTGATGTCGATCTCGCCGGATGACTCAGCGCTCTCTTCAGCCGCGGGCGCCTCTGCCTCACCAGCACTCGCCAGGTCTTCCCAGTTGGTTCGTCCGTTTGCGTCTACCTTCAGATTTGCAGTCAGCCCTTCGAGATCGGCCGCGCCAACCCGAATCTCCTGGCTCAGCAGCGCCGGCAGCAGCCTTACGCTGAAACTGGCCCGCTCGAACGTCAGCATGGGTTCGTCGCCGAATCCCGGCGCATCACCGAGCGTGGTCCTGCCCACCTCGACGGCCAGCCAGGGGAATATCGACAACGAGATATCGCCTTCAATATTCAACTCGCGCCCGGTCTCGTCCCGCACCGCGGTCGAAATATCCTCGCGAAAATCGTTGGGATCGAAGAACAGCGTCAGCGCAATGGCTGCCACTGCGAATACGGCGATGAATCCGCCAACGATCCAGAGAATTACCTTGATGATTCGGCCCATAGCGACACCTTTTCCCGGACCGGAAAGGGTACCAAAAAACAGGGGCCGGGCAGCGTCGCTGTCCGGCCCCTGTTACATATTGCTACTGCCTAGTCCTTGCAGAGGCGGATACGCCCGTTCACGGTCTCCATGTAGATGCGGCCCTCGCCGTCACCTTCCGTAAACCTGAGCTCCCTTCCAGGCCCGTACTTGCTGGTACGGCGCGGCTCCGGGCCAAAGCAGTTGTCGATTCCGCCGTTCAGCGTCTCGATGTTGATCTTGGCCGACACATCGCCGGTCAACTCGACATCGAGCTTGCCGTTAACCGCGTCGAACTTGAGATCACCGCCGCGGTCGAGTCCGCCGTGGAACATGACCGTGCCGTTAACCGCTTCGAAATGACCGCGCTCGAATGAGCCACCGTCGATCGTAACGTTGCCACTGACCGTGTCGGCCTTGGCCTCTCCGGAGACCCGGTAAAGCGTTACGTCACCGGAAACCGCCTCGCCGCGAACCGAACCGCGGGCATCGCCTTCACCGTGAATTTCAACGTCACCGCTCACCGTTTCGGCCGACATGTCGGAACCGACGAACTTCGTCGTTACGTCGCCACTGACCGAGTGCAGTTTCTGTTCGCCGCCGATGTCGGAAACCTCGATGTCGGCACTTACTGTACCCACGTCAATCGAGCTGTTCTCCGGGACGCGAATGCGCAGGTCGCTGTCGATGCCACGGCCGCCGTGCCTTGGCACTTTGACCTTGATGATCACTTCCTCGTCATTTGGCTCGACGATCAGCTCCTCGACATTACGGCCGAGCGTACCCGTCACTCGAACCGTATTCTGCGACCAGCCTTCGACTGTCACGGACCCGGCGATATTCGATACATGCACGTGCCCACCGGGCGCGGCATCAACAGTGCGGTCGACTTCTTCGGCATACACCGCTGCCGAAAGTACGAGCGCGAGCGTTATGGAAATAAACTTCTTCATTGTCTTACTCACTAGATGTCATTACGCAACATGACGTTGCGGGTAAGGCCGCCGACGCGACGCAGCAGCGCGAGTTCTTCGCGATACGTGCGCAGCAGGCGTTCCTGCAGCAGGATGTTCTCCGGATCCTCCTCCAGGGCCTTGTTGATTTGGCTGATGTTGTCGCGCATCAGGTCCAGATTCCCTTCGATGACTTGGCGGTCTTCTGCGGACAGCTTCGCCAGTTCGACCTCGAGTTCCGCGACGAGCGAGTTACGCGCGTCCTGGAAGCCGGGGCCGAGGTTATAGGTACCGAACGCGGTCTGTTCGAACACGTTGTCGGCGGTGACGACCGGTGTCGGCGCAGGTCCGTTCTGCCCGCCCACGATGATCGTCGTAATGAGCGCCGTTGCGCCTACCAGCAGAACCGCGGAAGCGGCCTGCGCGAGCATCGGCGTCCAGCGTCGCGCCGCAGGCTCTTCGATCGCCTCTGCAATTGCAGGCCACAGGTCGCGTTCGGGTGCGATCTCGGTCGCAAGCCGGCTCGCGGCCTGCATCAGTTTGTCGTCGTTCTGCTCGGTCATGCTTCAAATCCTTCCTGCTTCAACTGTTGCGAAAGCAGCCGTCTGGCGCGATGCAACTGTGCCTTGCTGGTTCCCGAGGCGATGCCGAGCATGTCGGCGGCCTCGTCGTGGCTGTAGCCGTACACGGCATGCAGCACAAATACGTGTCTTGCTCCTTCCGGCAGCCTGTCGACGGCCTCGGCGAGGTCGCGCAGTTCGCCCGTATCGTTCGTCGTCACGGCCGTTGGTGCCTGCTCGGCGACCGCCATGATGCGGTCATGCTCGCGCTTCGACTTGCGCATCCGGCCAAGCACCGCATTTACAGCCACCCGGTGCATCCAGGTCGAAAACGCGCTGTCACCGCGGAACTTGTCGAGCTTGTTCCAGGCCTGGATAAATGCCTCCTGGGTGCAATCCTCGGCCTCGGCAGCGTTGCCGGTCATGCGCAGACAGAGCCCGTAAACCTTGTCCACGTGGAGCCGGTACAGCGCCTCGAAGGCCCGTGCATCAGACTTCTGCGCCTGCCGTATCCAGGCCGCCTCGCTTGCTTTCAGGTCATCTGTCGCGGTTACCATCGCCTGACTATAGTCGCTGGTTTCCGCGGTCAAAAGCGCTGCCAAAACTGGTATCTCCGTTTCATTTGCCTTTTGGATGCCCCCCTTGACCATTTGGTTTGAAATCAGCCCCGAAATAGCCCGAAACCCGCACAAATAGTGGCGTAAGCGCCTGTCTTTACATATGATTCTCCCCCATGGGGAAGAAAGCTGCCTTGTGGGTTATGGAGAACTGATGTCCGGGCACTCGATTCTGTTTCTCGGACGAGGTGAATTCGCCGCGGACTATCTCGGCGAATTGGAAACCCTTCCCTGTTGTACCTACCTGACCCGTTCCACCAAACTCACCCTGCCTGAAGACGCGACCTACATCGTGGACGTCGTGCTGCTCGAGGTGGGCCCGATGATTGCGCAGTCCGGGCAGACCATCAGCGAACTCATCCAGTCGCTCGCCCCGTACCCGGTAATTGCCGTCACCCAGCGGGAGCACGAGCATCGTGGCATTGCCGCTGTGCGTTCGGGTGCCGAGGGCTATATCTGCGTCGACGACGTCACGGTTGAAGAGCAGGAAGCGATCTTCGACCGCGCTGTCAATCGCGCGAAGATGCAGACGCGACTGTCCGGCACCGACGTGACGGTGCTGTCGATTCTCAAGAACATCAATGACGGCGTGATCGTCGTCGACATGGACGGCCACGTCCTCGATATCAACCCGGCCGCACGTTCGATCCTCGGCCTCGCGCCGCGCATGCAACCCGACTCGGACTGGGAGCAGACCTTCTGCTGCGTCGATGAAAACGGGGACAGTTACCGTAACTCGGCCGATCTTCCACTGATGCGCGCGCGCAGTGGTGAGAAGTATTCCGACCAGGTCGCGATTTACCGAGCACCCGAGCAGCCCGACGTCATCCTGAGCATCAATGGCCAGGGTCTGTACGACGGCCATCGAGAACTGATCGGTGGCGTAATCACGTTCCGCGATATCACCGAGGCACGTAAGCGCACCGATGAGCTTGAGAAGCTCGCGCAATTTGATGAGCTGACCGGGCTCGCGAACCGCAGCCTGTTCCTTGAGCAGATGACGCGCGCAATAGGTCGCAGCCAGCGTAAGGATGCCCCTCTAGCGGCACTCTTTATAGACCTCGACAAGTTCAAGTCCGTTAACGACACGCTCGGTCACGATACGGGCGATGCACTCCTGAAAGAAGTCGGCACCCGTCTCGACAGCAATATTCGCGTCGGCGACTTTGCCGGTCGCTGGGGCGGCGATGAGTTCGTCGTCTGTCTCGAAGACTTTGGTGCGGCCGGAAACGCTGCCGCAGCTGCGCAGAAACTGCTGCTGGTTCTTTCTGAGAAGTACGAGATCGGCGCAAGCGAGGTTTACGCAACGCCGAGTATCGGCATTGCGATGTACCCTGATTCGGGCGACACGGCCGAGCGCCTGATCAAGGCCGCCGATGTGGCAATGTTCGAAGCCAAGAAACGTGGCGGCGGACGCTTCCAGTATTACTCGAGTGCATTAAACACGAAACTCGAACAACGCGAAGAGCTCGAAGTCGGTCTGCGCCATGCGCTGGTTCGCGACGAGTTCGTGCTGCATTACCAGCCGCGTATTGACCTCACGACTGGCCGCCTCATCGGTCTGGAAGCACTGCTGCGCTGGCAGCACCCGCGCTTCGGGCTTTTGCCGCCGCTACGCTTCCTGCCAATTCTCGAATCGAGCGGCTTGATCCACTCGGCCGGAGAGTGGGTGATCCAGACAGCCTGCCGCCAGCTTGCTGCGTGGCAACGTCGTTTCGAGCTGCCGGATCTTTCGATCGCGATCAACGTGTCGCCGCAGCAGCTCATGCACCAGCGTCTTGTTGACGTAACGAAGAAGGCACTTGCCGACAACGCACTCGATGCCGGTTGCGTAGAGCTTGAAATTTGCGACGGCAACTTTGTACAGAGCCGAGCCGCCGAACTCGAAACGCTCAAGAAACTCCGCAAGCTCGGCGTGCGCCTGTCACTGGATCACTTCGGTACGCGGGACGTCTCGTTCGAGTCGCTCGACAACGGATTCATCGACAGCTTCGTGCTCGACATGTCGCTGATCGAGGATGTCGAGGTCAACGACAGCCACCAGCGCATTGTGCGCGCGGCAATCGCCATGGCGCAGGGCCTTGATATCGAAGTCGCTGCGGAAGGTGTCGAAACGATCACGCAGCTCGAGTTCCTGAAGAGCTGCAACTGCGACCTCGCACAGGGCTTTTTGATCAGCCGCCCGATGCAGCCGGAAAAAATCGCGGCGATTCTTAGGTCAGAGATTGCCGGTACGCGCTTACTCGCCCGGGGTATGCCCTAGCGCTTTACCAACGTGCGCCCAGAAGTCGGCGTCGTAACCGTAGCCCAGCTCTTCCCAGCGCTGTTCCGACAGGTACCAGGCGCTGTCCTCGCCGAAGAAACCGACAAAGAATCCGTTCCAGGCTTCCCACTGGTATTCGCCGATCTGGTCGTGTTGAAAGCGACCGTGCGCCATTGCCCAGACATCGAGCTGCAGCTGCTTGTAAAAGTCGAGTCGCATGTTTTCGACAGGGGTAAGCGATTCACCTGCGTTAACCTTGACTATGATCGCCGCAAATGAAGGGTCCTCGACAATGTTCAATGCAAGTTCGGACTGCAATTCGAACATGACGTTCTCATTGCCCGCCTGTAGTGCATTGGTGTTCTGGTTCAGGCTGTAAATAACCATGCCCAGAGACGCGACGACGGCAACCATACCGACGACCTCGCCGATCTGCGCCCATTCGGAAAGAGACAGCTTTCGCACTACGGCTCCTCGGGTGGGACTATAAGCTTGTAGTTCTCGTCGGCAAGTCCGACCAGTACGCTGTTGCCTTCGACATCGACATGCAGAACACCGTACTCGGCGATGTCGAAATGCTGTGCCTGGCCTTCCTGGAAGAAGAACGATCCGGCGCCGAGACGGATGCGGCCATTCTTGTCGACCTGTTTGTACTTCAGCAGAACCTCGTCATCGGCGAGCTCACCTTCATCATAGAGTCGAGAAAACGTTGCGACATGATTGTCGTCGCGACGAACAACGAACACTCCGCGTGCAGGCAACTCGTCGCGCTCGCCGCTCGGTGGGAACACCGCTTCGTTGTAGCGCAGCACCATGTAGTCACCCTGCATGATCGATCGCGGGTCGACCGGTCTGAGTTCAAGCAGTACGGGGATACCTTCGACGACGACGGCCTCACGCTGCGCGATTGTAAAGTTCGTCATCCCCAGGATGACAAGCAGGCCCACTACTGCAATCAGGGTGCGCCTCATGAACCAGCCTCCACTCTGTCGGACCGGTTGGCCAGCCACCATGCGACCAGCAACAGCAAGCCGACGGCCATCAGCAGAATGGACTTATTGAGCAGGTCCATCTCGAGACTGTAGTAGTAGCGCACTAGCCACTGCGCCTGTAACGCTGCGCCGACCACGGCGAAGGGTCGCGAACCGACGACGAATGCGAGCATCAGCAGTAACATCGCCGCCGACCCGCCCGGCGGCAAAATGACACAGACAGCCGTTGCGACGACTGCGAAGCCGAGGATCTGTCCCTGCCGGGATCTGACGTTCGTCCAGTGCAGCCAGGCCAGCCCAAGGAACAGCAGGATGTGCAGGATCTTTGCGAGCGTGCCGCCGAGGTCCACGTTGCGCAGCCAGTAAACGTCCTCGACGAAATACAGCGTCGCCACAGGGAACGCGAGCAGCAGTGCGATCGATGTAGGCGCCAGGTCGATCTTTGGCGGCCGCAGGTACAGGTACATGCCAATCGGTGTTGCAACCGCGGCAATGTCCAGCAGGTACGACGCTTTCACGTCGACAAGCGCTGCACCAAAGTAGGCGAGCGCCATGGCTGCGACCAGGAACTGCAGCGTCCGGTTGTTGGCGATGTGCACGACGCCGGCCAGCAGAGCCAGTGAGACGATAAAACCGATCCAGAGAGATTCGGCTTCAGCGGCGATTCCACCAACAATCAGCGCGGTACCAGCCGCGGCCGTTGCCAACCCGAGCTGCTGCACGAATACGCTGTCATTCTCGCTGCGCAACAGAGCACCACCCATCGCGGCGTAGCCGATGCCGAACACGGCCAGCGCCCCGGGAGTATCGATCTCCAGCAACGCGAAGATGAACGCGCCGCCGAGAGCCGTCAGCACCAATGCCGTTATCCAGGCACCGAGACCAACAACCCATTGCACGTACCAGGGAGTGCTCTGCTCAGTCATCGGCGCCTCCGAGCATGCGACTAGTGGCTTTCAAAAAGCGTACGGCCATAGTCGTCAGGAATGCACACCATCCGCCGAGTAACAGCAGGCTGAAGACGAGACCGCCGGCACTACCCCAGAATCCGACCGCTTCGTGGATAAGCCTTCCGCCACCCGCCATTAACAACAGCGTGGAAAACGCCGTCACGATGGCGACCATCGAAAAGTCCGCCATCACCTGTGAGTAAATGTATCCGGCTGCTGCGCAGACGAGTACGAAAGCCGCAAACCCGAGAATCGCCGCATCCGTTGTAAAGACGTACGACAGCGCCGGCACCGACAGCATTGCCAGGCTGATGACGATGAAGGCGCGACGCATCCAGCTCTCGTCGAGCCAGTCGCCGCCCTTGCTGACGACGAACTCTCGAGCTGCCAGGAATACGATCGGAACCAGCCCGACCGCCGCTACGAGATCGTGTCGATCAAGAAACCCGAGTGCAACCAGCACCTGTTCGCCGTACAGCGAACAGGCGATCACGACAATTACGAACCACAGGAACCAGTGCGGGCCACTGCGTGCGGCAATGACCCACGCCAGTATCAGTGCCGCCCACGCCGCGAACAGTTCCCAGGCGTCTGCGCCGGTCTGGTAAACCTGCCCGATGACGGCCAGCAACACGCCCGTGAACACCGAGGCAGCAATCAGCAGACCACGGCCAGCCGTAGAATCGAGTCCACGCCACATCGCGATCGCGAACGACACGATGATGCCGCCCTGCAGCAACGCAAACTTCGTGAACGGCGTCAGGTCGTCCCAGTTATAGGCAAAGAAGAAAACGACGCCGGCGAGGAAATGCGCGGCGCCCAGCAGAAGCAATGCGCGCATTGCCCAGTCGTGCCAGTAGCGGGAATCTCGATCTTCAAACATGCGCACATGGTAAACCCCATACGGGCGAAATTCCTGTCGGAAACCTGATGAGTTCCCTACAGGCAGGCAAATTCCCGGCCCTCTACTAGACTTGTATGGTTCGTAACAAGAAGAAGGGGAAGACAATGAAGAAGTTAATGACGACCGCTGTTGGCGACTTCGACGGCTTCATGTGGGTCGACATCTTTCCGGACATGACAGCCTGGGCAAAGATCTCCGACGGCGAGACTGATCTCGACGCCGAGTTTGACGCTGTGCAGACCTGCAGCGGCAATCGACTCATGCGCAGCACACCGACCGTAGCGGCCGAATAGGTCAGTCTCGAAGGGACTCCAGGTACTCGATGGGGTCCCTTCCCTGCTCCAGTACTTCGACCAAAGCAGAACCCACGATCGCACCGTTGGCATGTTTGCCGACGGCCGCGACATCTTCGTTCGTGCGAATCCCGAAACCGGCACACACCGGCAGGTCCGACACCTCAGCGATCTTGTCGAGGTAATCGGTAAGGTCGGCCGGCAGGCCAACGTCGCCGCCCGTAATACCCGTGATCGTCACCGCGTATACGAAGCCACGCGACTCACTGCAAAGCATCTTCAGCCGATCGACCGGTGTTGCCGGGGTCACCAGCTGGATAACGCCGAGACCTTTCGCCTCAAGCGCCGTGCGCAGCTCCGCCGACTCCTCGTAAGGCAGGTCCGGCACAATGAACGCGCAAACACCAGCCGCGAGCGCCCGCTCGGCGAGCGCTTCGTAACCGAACGCCAGCAGTGGATTCAGGTAGGACATCATGACGAGCGGCGCTTCAATCTCACCCTTGGCTTCATCAAGCTGGTCGAAGATCCACTTCAGGCTGACGCCTTTCTTCAGCGCCTCGAAGCTCGAGCGCTGAATCGTCATGCCGTCGGCCATTGGGTCCGAGAACGGAATACCCAACTCGACGACATCGCCGACCTGCGCAACTTTTTTGAGCGTCGCGATGAAGTCTTTCGGCTCGGGATAACCCGCCGTGATGAAAGGAACGAGACCGGTACGTCCGGCATTGTTGGCTGCACGCAGTGCGTCGCTGATTCTTTCGTGTGCGCTCATGACGTACGGATCCTTGCCGGGTACTGGGTCAGTGTAGGCATGTCCTTGTCGCCGCGACCGGAGTTGCCGATCAGGATACGGCTACCCGGATTCTGCTTCGCGTATTCGCGAGCCGCGGCGTACGCATGCGATGTTTCGAGTGCTGTCAGGATACCTTCCGCCGCGCACAGTTCTTCCAGTGCCTCGAGCGCTTCGTCGTCCTGTGCCGAGATGTACTTGACCCGGCCCGTTGCCTGAAGCAATGCGTGCTCGGGCCCGACGCCCGAGTAGTCGAGGCCGGCCGAGATGGAATGTGTCTCCTGCACCTGGCCGTCGTCGTCCTGCAGGATGACTGTGTAGCAACCCTGCAGCACACCCGGCGTTCCCGTTGCGAGTGTCGCGGCGTTCTGGCCGAGCCCGTCGCCCGTGCCGCCCGCTTCAACACCGATCAATTCAATGTCGTCACCAAGCAGCGGGTAGAACAGGCCGATGGCGTTTGAACCACCACCAACACACGCAAAAGCGACGTCAGGTAATGCGCCAGCCTGGTCGAGCATCTGCTGCCGCGCCTCCTGACCGATAACTGCCTGCAGTTCACGAACAAGATACGGGTACGGGTGCGCGCCAACAGCCGAGCCGAGCAGGTAGTAAATACCATGCGGGTCTGTAACCCACGCACGCATCGCCTCGTCGATCGCCGCGCGCAATGTTTTATCGCCAGTCTCGACAGCGACAACTTCGGCGCCGAGACGATGTATACGATCAACATTGGGTGCCTGGCGTTCCATGTCGACGGCGCCCATATACACCGTGCATGGCATGCCGACACGCGCACATGCGGCAGCAGACGCAACACCATGCTGGCCCGCGCCGGTTTCGGCGATAACACGCTCCGCACCAAGTCGCTTGGCGAGCAGTGCCTGGCCGATTGCGTTGTTGATTTTGTGAGCACCCGTGTGCGCGAGATCTTCGCGTTTGATCCATACCTCGGCGCCCCACATCTCGGACAGCCGCGGGGCGAAAGTCAGCGCGGTCGGACGACCGACCCACTCGCGCAGCTCCTTCGCATATTCGGCCTGGAATGCCGGATCATGCAGGTGCTCACGAACGCCTGCCTCGAGCCGGTCGAATGCCGGCACCAGTGTCTCGGGCACGTAACGTCCTCCGAACGGGCCGAAGCGGCCGCGATCGTCGGGCAACATGCCGTTAACACTCGCATCGAGAAGCAGTTCTGCTTCCTGCGCGGAGAAAAGAGTACTCATAGATTGTTCCCCGCAGCTTTCGCTGCATTGATGAATTCGATGATGCGCCCGGGATCTTTCTGTCCCGGCGCCAACTCGACGCCACTGGATACATCGACGCCGTACGGCGATGCCGACTCGATCGCCAACGCCACGTTACTCGGGTCAAGCCCGCCGGCAAGAATCATGTTGCCGCTCTTTGCGACCTCAGATGCGACGGACCAGTTCACTGTCTCTCCGACACCGCTGGTACCGCCTTCATATACGAACGCCGAAAAGGGTCCAGTTACCTTTTCCGCATCGGAAAAGGTAACTGGACCCTTTTTGCCCTGGCGGAACACGGGCCAGCGCTCGACGCCCGCGGGCACGTCGAGAGACGCGAAGTCCTCAACGTCAGTCTGCAACACGTCGGGTCCGAACATGCCGAGAACGAGCTGCAGTTCCTCGTTGCTCGGATGCAGCATCACGGCAACACGCTTTACATGCGCCGGCACATCGGCTGCGATCTCCGCCGCAAGGTCGGGTGAAATTTCACGCACCGACTTCGCGAAAACAAACCCGACTGCGTCGGCACCAGCCGCAACAGCCGCGTCGACATGCGCTTTCTCTTGCAGGCCGCAGATCTTCACGAACATGCCGCACCTCCGGCCGCTTTCATGTCCGCGACAAGAGCCGCCGGGTCGTCACTGCGCATAAGTGCGGTTCCGACCAATGCCATGCGGTAACCCCACCCGGCAACGCGAGCCGCGTCCTCTGCGGTAACGAGGCCACTTTCGGCCACACATCTGCCTTCAGGCAGCAGCGGTGCGAGATTCTGCAGTCGGTCGCCATCAACTTCGAGCGTACGCAGGTTGCGAGTATTCACACCAACCAGCAGTTCGCCATTCGCGCCGTCGACAAATTTCGTCGAGCGCCTCAGGTCGTCTTCGTCGAAGGCTTCAAGCAGCACAAACATGCCATGCTCGAACGCACAGTCGAGCAACGATGCGAGTGTTTTGTCGTCGAGCATCGTGGCAATAAGAAGAACACCGCTGGCGCCGGCCGCACGAGCCTCAAGCACCTGCACCGCATCGACCAGGAAATCCTTGCGCATCACTGGCGTGCCTGGTGCGGCGGCTACGACCTCTTCGAGATGAGCCAACTCGCCATCAAAGCGACTGGGTTCTGTCAGGCAGGAGATCGCGATAGCGCCGGCTGCTGCATAGGTCGCGGCCCGTTCTGCCCGGGAAATTAGGTGACCGGTACCTATTTTGAGGTCGCCTTCCGCGGGCGAGCGTTGTTTGATCTCGGCGATGATGTCGAACTCGCCGAACGACAGAGGTATGACCGGTTTATCAAAATCGGCAGCAGCAAATGCCGGCGCCAGAGCTGCACGCTCCGCACTCGACTTCGCCATCGCTGCCAGGAAATCGCTCATCAGCTTTCGAAGTGTGCCCGCATCTTGTCGAGGAACGCCTGCGCCCTGCCGTCGTCGATCGCCGCGGCTGCCAGCTCGACGCCCATCTTCGCATCGCTCACCTCACCCTGCACTTCCAGCATCAGCGAGACGCCCATCAGCAGCGCATCACGATGCGCACCCTTGTCCTCGCCGCCGAACACGCGCCGCAGCTCCGCCGCATTGTGCGCGGCATCACCGCCCGCCAGATCCTCCGGCGTACAGCGCGACAGACCGTAGTCTTCGGGTGTACGCGTTAACTCGGAAACGTTACCCGGTGTGACGTCGTAAAGCAGGAAGTCACCGCACGGCGTCGCTTCATCCCAGCCCGGCTCGCCGTGCACAACAAATGCGCGTTCGAGATCGAGACCGGACAGCGCCTCGGCCATCAGCTTCGCGGCGCCGGGGCTGTAAGCACCGATCAGCATGAACGGCGGTGCTGCCGGATTCGTCAGCGGACCGAGTACGTTGAAGACCGTTCGCACTCCCATCGCACCGCGTACCGGTACGACGTTTTTCATCGCAGGGTGATACGAAGGAGCAAACAGGAACGTAAAGCCGGTTGCTTCGAGACACGCAACATCACCGCCCTCTGCAAGCGGCAATGACATGCCAAGGCACTCAAGCATGTCTGCGCTGCCGGACTTGCTCGATACCGATCTATTGCCATGCTTTACGACGCGCGAGCCAGCCGCTGCGGCCAACAGACCAGTACCCGTCGAGATATTCAAACTGCCCGAGCCATCACCACCGGTGCCGACCACGTCAACAGTGGGTGCCCCATCGGGAATGCCGGGGGCGACTGCAAGCTCGCGCATTGCTTTCGCGAAGCCGCGAATCTCATCGGCCGTCTCACCCTTGGCGCGCAGACCTGCGAGCAACGCACCGGCAAACACCGGATCGAGTTCGCCGGCCGCGAACTGGTGCATCAGTTCATAGGCTTGTTGTTCGGCGAGGTCGTTGCCGGAAAGCAGGCTTTCAAGCGTCGTACTGTTGCTCATGACGCCTCCATCCGCATGAAGTTGGTCATCAGCGTGTCGCCTTCTGGCGTGAGCACGCTCTCGGGATGGAACTGTACGCCCTCGATCTGCAGTGTCTTGTGGCGCACGCCCATGATCTCGCCGCGATCGGTCCTGGCGGTGACCGTCAGAACATCCGGCAGCGTTACGTCCTCGGCACACAGCGAGTGATAGCGCCCTACTTCGAATGGCTCGGAAATGCCTTCGAAGATGGTCTTGCCATCGTGCGACACATCAGAAGTTTTACCGTGCATCAGACGCTCGGCGCGAACGATCTCACCGCCGAAATGCTGCACGATGCTCTGGTGCCCGAGGCAGACCCCAAGGACCGGTACCTTGCCTGCGAACGCATCGATCATCGCGAGTGACACACCGGCATCTTCGGGGCGGCCAGGACCGGGCGAGATTACGAGGTGCGTCGGCTCGACAGCGAGGCCCTCTTCGACCGTGATCATGTCATTGCGATGCACGATGACATCCGCGCCATGCGCTGCAAATGCCTGCACAAGGTTGTAGGTAAACGAGTCGTAGTTGTCGACGAGCAACATGCGAACGTTCGCAAATTCTTTTGAAGCCGCCATCTACAGGCCCTCCCCTGCAATATCGAGCGCGCGACGCAAGATCGCGCTTTTAGCCAGCACTTCCTGGTACTCCTTGGCCGGGACCGAGTCGGCAACGATACCGGCGCCAGCCTGAAAACTGTACTCACCATTTGCGAATACCAGCGTGCGGATCGTGATCGCCTGGTCCATGTCGCCCGACAGGCCGAAATAGCCCGCCGTACCGGCATACAGACCGCGACCGACCCGCTCCTGTTCTTCGATTATCTGCATCGCACGAACCTTGGGTGCGCCGACAAGCGTGCCAGCCGGGAACGTCGCCGCGAGCAGGTCAAACTGGTCGTAGCGCTGGTCAAGTTCACCCGCCACACCGCTTACGATGTGCATGACGTGGCTGTAGCGCTCGATCGCGCGGTACGGGTCGACATGCACTGAGCCGGCGCTGGCCACTCGACCAAGATCGTTACGAGCGAGGTCGACAAGCATGACGTGCTCGGCAGCTTCTTTTGGATCTGCCAGCAGTGCCTTTTCATTCGCAGCATCCTGCTCGGCGGTTTCACCTCTCGGCAGCGTACCTGCGATCGGTCGAAGCGATGCCGTATCCCCGTGCAGTTTTACGAGTGCCTCCGGCGAAGAGCCCGCAACCTGCACGTCACCGAAGTCGAAGAAGAACATGTAGGGCGACGGGTTCAACAGACGCAGCGCACGATATGCCTCGAACGGTTTGACGTTAGTCTTGCCCTTGAACAGCACCGACAACACGATCTGGTAAATGTCGCCGGCTGCGATGTACTCCTTGCAGGCCTCGACCCGTTCGCAGAACTCGGCCTCCGTAAGGCTGGCCTCCGGCGGCGCGACTGTTACGTCATCGCCATTGCCAGGAACCGGACCTCGCAGCAGGCTGATGACCTGGCTGCGCAACTGCTGGCGTTCGTACTCGGGACCGTCATGCAGCAGTGCAACACGACGCGTCAGGTGATCGAATACCAGCAGCGACTGCGGTGCGACAAACGCGGCATCAGGAACACTCGTCTGTTTCTCGGTGTCTTCCGGCAGGCGCTCGAACAGGCGCACCACGTCGTAGCCGGATACGCCGACCAGTCCGCCTGAAAACGGGATCTCGTCATCCGGGCGTGGGCGCGGCGACAGCTCAAGCGCTTTTCGCAGCGCATCCAGGTATTCCTGCTGCGTCGTCGGGCGCGGGAGCTTCTCGCCAGCGATGGTCAGCGCGTCGCCGTCCATACGAACTTCCAGCGCATCGCCAAAGCCGAGGAACGAATAGCGTGCGAGACGCTCACCGCCCTCGACCGATTCGAGCAGGAATCGTGGCCGCAGCTCGCCGAGCTTGAGAAAGGCCGACACCGGAGTGTCGAGGTCGGCCGCTATGTCGAAAGGTGCCTGCATATTTTCACCATAAAAAAACCCATCCCTGATTTCGGCAGAGATGGGTTTCGGAATCCTTATCGCTTAGTCGAACGTCAGCCTGCCGCCATCTCCTTGGAGGGCAGCCACCACCAGTTGTTCAGTCGCGAATTCATGGCTCGGAGTATTCCCGCGCGTAGCCTGCGAGTCAATGGTTTCCATCGAAACCTACTCCGGTAACCAAGGATCGAACTCGATCGCCACGCCGTTACGATGTAACCCGTAGCAACACGAAAGACGTTACGGCGTTGCAGTTCTCGCAGTAACGACATATTTCCTTACCCTCAGAGTTCGTAGAGCATCGGCAGTACGATCGAGAAGCCAACCCACATAAGTATGGTGAGTGGAATGCCGACGCGCAGGAAGTCCGAGAACTTGTAGCCACCGGCACTCATTACAAGCAGGTTGGTCTGGTAGCCGTACGGCGTCGCGAAACTCATGTTTGCGCCAAACAGGACCGCGAGGATGAACGGTTCGGGGCTGACGCCGAGCTGCGTAGCGATACTGATCGCGATAGGCGTGCCGATTGCCGCGGCTGCATTGTTCGAAACGATGTTGGTCATGACCGTCATCAGCAGCAGGAATGCCGACAGGATGATCGGTGGCGGCAGCCCGGACGCGAGCGCAACGAAACTCTGCGCGATGAAGTCGGCCATGCCGGTGCCCATGAGGGCTTTACCCAGCGCGAGCGCGGTCACGATGATCATGACGACCGGCAACGACAGCGCATTCGCCGCATCCTTCCACTGCAACGCGCCCGTGGCGATCATCAGGCCGAGCCCGACGAGCGCGCTTACGGCGATCGGCATAATGCCGAATGCGGCGGCCGCGACGACCATGCCCATGATGAACAGCGCACGCTTGGCGTGATGCGTCTGTGGCAGCGTCGTCGTGCCGTCGAGAACCAGCATCGTGCCGTTCTCCTTGAGCGTCGCGATCGCCTCGTCCGTGCCCTGCACAAGCAGCACGTCACCAGCACGCAGCCGGATCATGTTCAGATCGGAGGTGATCTGCGAACTCGGCGCACGCGCACGGTGCAGCGCCAGCGGCAACAGCCCGTAGCTGTTGGTGAAACGCACGGCTGCGAGGCTCTTCAGATGCAGTGGCGAGCCGCGGGTTACAACAACCTCGGCGAGATGCTGGCCTTCCGCCTTGAGCGGTGTGTCCTCGTCTACCGGGTGTTCGATATCGGAAACGTTGAACAGAGTCGCGCCGAGTAACGATTCGTAGTGCTTCAGGTTCTCCGGCGAGTCCTTCACAAACAGGCGGTCGCCGGGCTGCAAAACAACCGACGGCAGCTTGGCCAGGAACAGGGACTCAGTGCGCTGGATCTTGTCGATGCGCAGGTCGCCGTCCGCCTTGGCGAGCACTTCTGACAGAGTCTTGCCGTCTGCGAAACCGCCCTCTTTCACGTGCAGCTGCGCACTGAAGATGCGCGGCGACGTATCGGCCATGGGCGGTGTGCGATCGGGTAGCAAGCGCGGCGCAACCAGCCACAGGAACGCGATGCCAACGCCGCCGACAATGGCGACGGGCAACACCCACTCGAACATGCTGAAGTCGTACATGCCCATGTCGTGAGAGATGCCGACGACGAGCAGGTTGGTCGATGTACCGATTGTTGTCGACATGCCGCCGATGATCGTTGCGAGGCCCATCGGCATCATGACTTCGGATACCGGGAATTTCGCGCGCAGCGAGGCACCAACAAGAATCGGCATGAGCAACACCACGATCGGCGTGTTGTTCATGAACGCGCTGAGGATCGCGCCGGCGATCAGCGTTGTTACGAGGGCGAGTACGGGACTGGTCTGCCAGGCACGACTCACTATGGTCGCGAGTGGCTGCAAAGCGCCGGTCGTTTCGAGTGCCTTGCCGACCATCATCAGCGCACAAATGGCGATCAGCGCCTCGTTGCCGAAGCCAGCGAAGAAGTCGACGGGCCCGAGCAGCACTTCGCCATTCTTCTCATAGGGGAACAGCGTGAAACCCGCTGCCAGGATGATCAGGATGGCGAGCGAAGAAGATTCCAGCGGTATGTTGTCACGCGTAAACAGGAACAGCGCGACGGCGGTCAGGATCAGTACTGCGATTCCGTGAGCGTCAGGCGTAATAGCTTGCAAGAAATACCCCAGGTTCCTTCGCCCCCCCAGGCGCGGCCGTCAACCGTAACCGGATCACACCTGTTTGGCAACGAGTCCGGCACCATTGTTACAACGCAGAATCGCCCCGACGCGCTCGTGGAAGCCCTTGAAATCATTAGCATTCCAGCGCGAAATGCTCACATCGCGCTGAAATGACAGGGAATCGGCGAAACGCAGCAGCGGCAACAGGTCTGCATAGCGCAAATCAGCGGGATTTTGCCGCGGAAAAACATCCCAGGGCGACATTGTCGTCAGGTTACGGTGGCGTACTGCGACGTCGAGAATCGCGCGCCGCCAGCGGAACCGCCAACCCGGACCCGCGCTCTTGCTCACAACGCGTGCGCCGGCTTCGTCGAGCGCCGGGCACCAGTTGCTGCCGTTCGCGAGTGCCCGGGAACGCGAGCACAGGATTTCGATCATCCATCGGGCCAGCTCTTCCAGCCGACGCAGCGTCGCGATATCACCAGGATCCTCGCCACGCATCGCAACGAGGTCGCCCCAGCCGCGCAGCGCAATGGCCAGGCGGCGGTTGAGCCAGCTGTCATATTCCACGAGAGGCTCGCGCCAGTCGGCTTCGTCGTGCTCGCGGTCACCCTCGTCGACGCAGCGTCGCAGCGCGCTGGTCAACGCCGCCTCATCGATCTCGCCTGACGGAGACGCGTAATCGACAACGTTCACCTGCATCGCCACCCACGCCGAATTCTTCGGCACCGTCATGCACGCAGACGGCAGGAACTCCTCGGCCGACTCCGGAGGCAGCAACGGGCACGGAGAAGTCACAACCGAGGATTCAAAAGGCAGATACATGTCCGCATTCTTGCGCGGCGTGTCAGCACGGGCCGTGAGCATACCTCGGCAGTTTCTGCAGAAACTTCGCCGAGTGGAACAACGCGCTTCGCGGGTGTACCTTTTGCGCCTGTTGTACGACTCCGGAAGGACAGAACATGCCGTCATTTGACGTAGTCAGTGACTTCGATTCTCACGAGGCCAGCAATGGCGTCGACCAGGCGAACCGCGAGGTCAACACGCGTTTCGACTTCAAGGGCACGGGCTCGAAGTACGAGTTCGAGGACCAGGTCGTGACGATGATCACGCAGTCCGATTTCCAGCTGCAGCAGATGCTCGACATCCTGCGGCAGAAATTGTCGAAGCGCGGTATCGACATCGGCTGCATGGACGAACAGGAGCCCGAGATCTCGAGTCACGAGGCGCGCCAGAAGATTGTGATGCGTCGCGGCATTGATGCAGACCGTGCGCGCAAACTCGTAAAGCAGATCAAACAGGCTAAACTAAAGGTCCAGGCCGCGATCCAGGGTGACAAACTGCGCGTCACCGGCAAGAAACGCGATGACCTGCAGGCTGTCATCGCCATGCTGCGCGACACCGACATCGGCCTGCCGCTGCAGTACGAGAACTTTCGCGACTGACCGACCATCAAACAAAAACAATGAAAAACGGAACTCACAAGTCCCCGCGTCGGCAGGACATCATGTTCGAGGACAAGGACCAGGCGATGCGCGACGATGTGCGCACGCTTGGTGCGATGGTCGGCGAACTTATTCGCGAACAAAGCGGTGAAGAACTGTTCGAGTTTGTCGAGCAGGCACGACTGAGCTCGATTCGGCGCCGCGAAGGTAACGAAAAACCGGGTGAGGAACTTTCTACCCTGGTCGGCGACCTCGATCCCGACTTCGGTATGCAGGTCATTCGCAGTTTCTCGACCTACTTCCAGATGGTGAACATCGCCGAGAAAGTGCATCGCATTCGCCGCCGCCGTGAGTATCTGCGAGACGTCGTCCACTACCAGCCCGGCGGGCTGGAGGACACGTTCATCAAACTGAAGGCGTCCGGCATGGACGCAGAGGGACTGCAGGAGCTCATCGACTCGATGACGATTGAGCCGATTTTTACGGCACACCCGACCGAGCCGACGCGACGCACAATGCTGCGCAAGGAACAGCGCATCGTTAAGCATCTCGTTGATCTCCTGAACCCAACCATGACGCCGGGCGAAACGGACGCGGCGCTGCAGAACATTCGCCTGCTCGCTACGACCGGCTGGCAGACCGATGAGCATCCGTCGGAGGAAATGACGGTCGCCGACGAACTCGAGCACGTGCTGTTCTTCGTAACGGATGTGCTGTATCGCGCGATGCCGCCGTTCTATGAAGACTTTGAGAGCGCACTTCAGCGCATCTACGGCGACGATGCGAAGAAGATAAAGGTGCCAAGCCTGTTGCAGTTCGGCTCATGGGTCGGCGGCGACATGGACGGCAACCCGAACGTTAATGCAAAAACGATTCGTGCGACGCTGGCGCGGCAGCGCTCGCTCATTCTTGACCTGTACTACAACGAGTGTCGCAAGCTCGGCGAGAAACTCAGCCAGACGACCGACCGCGCAGAGTTCGGCCAGGCGATGCTTGACCGCATTGAGGAGTATCGTGGTGTGTTTTCAACCGCGTATCACTCGGTGCCGGCACGTCACCGCGACATGCCATACCGCGTGTTCCTGCGGCTGATTCGTGAGCGCCTGCAGACGACATACGACGACGATATCTATCCTTACGAAGACGTCGACCAACTGATCGGCGACCTGCAACTGATTGCCGACAGCCTCGAACAGAACCAGGGCGAGAACGCCGGGCTGTTCGCAGTTCGTCGCCTGCTGCGGCGAGTTAGTACGTTCGGCTTCCACCTCGTGACACTCGACGTCCGTCAGGACGCCGAAGTGCATCGCGAAGTTATCGGCGAATGTCTGGGCGAAGAAGACTGGATGGAGATGCCCCCCGCCGACCGCACGGCGCGCATCGTCGAGGCCATTGAGGGGCGCGAAGGCCCGCCGATGAAACTGAGTACGCAGGCGCGCAAGACAATCTCGGTGTTCCAGGCAATCGCCTTCTGTCGCCGCAAGTATGGACCGAAAGCAGTCGGCCCGTTCATTATCAGCATGACGCAGGACGTCGACGACATCCTGTCGGTGATGCTGCTTGCGCAGTGGGGCGAACTGAACACCAAGCGTGGTGAGGTGCCGCTCGACATTGCACCGCTGCTCGAGACTGTTGATGACCTGGAGAACGGCCCACGAATTCTCGAAGCACTGCTCGACGTCGACATCTACAAGAAGCATCTCAAGTATCGCGATAACCGCCAGGTCATCATGATTGGCTACTCCGACAGCAACAAGGACAGCGGCCTAGCCTCTGCTCGTTGGGCGCTGCAAAGCGCGCAGGAGATTATTGCGAGAACAGCCGAACAACAGGACGTGGAGCTGACGATTTTCCACGGCCGTGGCGGCACCGCCAGCCGTGGCGGCGGCAAGACGCATGTTGCCGTGATGGGCGCACCTCCGGGAACCGTGAACGGCCGCCTGCGCGTTACCGAGCAGGGCGAGATCATCAATGAGAAGTACGGCCTTCGAGGTATCGCGTTGCGTACTCTCGAGCAGATGGCCGGCTCGGTCGCACTGGCAACCGCGATGCCCAGACATCGCGGCAACGACAGTCCGGAATGGCACGACATCATGGACACGGTGGCGGAAGAAAGCCGGCGAGCGTATCGCAAGCTGGTTTACGAGACGCCTGGGTTCTTTGAATACTTCCGACAAGCGACGCCAATCGATCTCATCGAGCGCATGCGTATCGGCTCACGCCCGCCGTCTCGGCGACGCCAGCAGGGTGTTGAAGACCTGCGTGCGATTCCGTGGGTATTCTCGTGGACACAGGCGCGCTTCATACTTCCGGGCTGGTATGGCATCGGCAGCGGATTGAAGAAGGCCGTCGAGAAGTTCGGCGATGAGAAAGTCGAAGAAATGTTCCGTGAGTGGTACTTCCAGCGATCACTGACTTCGGACACCGAGATGGTGCTTGCCAAGGCAGACCTCGGCATTGCCGAACTGTATTCGCAACTTGCCGGCGACCTGCACGATCAGTTCTTCCCGATTATTTCCGAAGAGTTCGAGCTGACGAAGAACCTGATCCTCGACTACTCGGACCAGGAGTCGCTGCTGGATGGTGACATCACGCTGCAACGAGCGATCATGCTCAGGAACCCGTACGTTGATCCAATGAGCCTGATGCAAGTCGACCTGCTGCGCCGCTGGCGAGCGGATGGCAGCGGCGAGGGTCCCGTGTTCGACGCATTGCTCGCGAGCGTCAACGGTATTGCGCAGGGGCTGCAGAACACCGGTTAGTCATCAACCGGAAATAACAGCAAGACGAAGTTCAGCGCTGCTATGAATATCTGCTGCAGAAGACCCGCGACGAAAATCAGGGTGTACCAGGGCAGCAGCCCAGCGGCAGCAAGAATATGCGCAAGGATAAATCCGATACCAATTATCAACAGGGCCTTTTGGCTGGACGTTGGCGTCGCTTCCCGTGCGCGACGCAAGAATGCCAACAGGTTCGCGAGATGCAGGGCGCCGAGTAACAGATTTGAAACCCTCCAGACGGCCGGATCCGAGTTCAACACCAGGTACAGAACACTGGGCGCGAAACTGGCGAACAGCGCGGTCAGGCTCGTTTCGACGAGGGTTCGAAGCTGAAGCCGCTCCTCAGCCGTCCATTCATGGTTGCGCCGATTGCCAAGCACGGCAACGACACCGGTAAATCCTGCGAGAGCAATGGATACCTCGGCGACCGTCGTTAAAATTGATTGGGTATCCACTCGAGCACCTAGCCTCCGATCGTGATCACATAGCCGCGCCAGAATACCTGCGCCCACATTAGCGCGATCAGACCAGCCTGGTACCAGAAGTGGCGGACCTTTATGGCGACCAGTGCCGCCGTGGCAATGATGACCTGGCTGGCAAACAGAAGCGGGATGAGTTCGCCGTGCAGGAACGGCGAGTAGAAGGCGAACGTCAGGTAGATGGCCGCGACTGCAATCCAGAGCGCCGGTGCCACCTTTTGATAGTAGGCGGACAGGTCAGCGCCATCGATCTTCTTGGGAAACGACAGGCGGGCGAGTACGTACAGGATGAGTACCGGCAGCAGGATCAACAGAAAGTCAGGAAAACTCCAGCTGTCACGGTGTCCGAGCTGCCAGCTTACCCACCAGACCTGGAAATACAGCAGCAGTGCCCATGACGCGATACCCAGTGCGCGACGACTGATGTTCAGTGGCGCACTGCGAATCAGTTCCGCAAAGCCGCGCAGAATCTCTGCAATGCCGAGACCGAGAAGAATAGAATGAGCGATAAGGAGGAACTCCAATACGCTCATTCGGTGTCGACCTCGCTATCCTGGTCCTCCGGGCGCTGGTAGAGGTCCATCGTCACATCGATATCACCGGCCGTTGTCTCCTCTACCCATTCAACAAAGCCAGCATGCAGGTAACTCTTCCTCTGACGCCAATACCTGCCCATCCCGGGAAGATTTTGAATACCTGCAATGGCGTTCTGCAGAGAATCGCGCAACTCCCTGTCGATCGTACCTTCCTGTGCCAACAGGTAGCTGTTCTGCACAGCAAGGAAAAACCCGTGGGTCATTATCAGGAACTGGAATTCTTCGTCGTCCGGAAGCGCCTGCTCGCTCAGCAGACCGCGATATAGAAGCGCGCTTGTCTGTTGATCCGAGCCCACCTCCATGTACCACTCCTGCAGTGCGACGTTCGCGTCATTTGCAGAGGCGGAACGGGCGGCACCGGCACCATCATTTACCTGGATGCCGACGTAGATCAGCGAAATAACAACAGCCACAGCACCGATGATCTCGGCGATGCTGGCCCACTCCTGAAGTTTCATCTTCATGAATAGCTACATTTCCTCACGACCGCTCACCAGCAATTTCTTCGCTCTTATTGTCCAGATAGTAGCGCACGGCGTCCTGTACATGCCTGAACCGATCGCCACCAAGGTGCTTACCACCATACCAACGAGTAACAACGACGATGTGATTTTGAATTCCTTCCCTGTCCAGCATGCGAGCGATCACCATTCCCGCCCCGGATTCGCCGTCGTCGTTTTTGACGGGTCCCGAGCTCCCAACGAAAGCCCAGGTATTGTGGGTTGCCTTCGCGAACTTCTTCTTGCAGCAAAGCGACTTCACGAACGCTTTGGCTTCATCAGTTGAGCTGCATGGTCCGCCTGACACGGCATATTTCGACCCGCGATCTGAAATGATGCCGTCAAAGATTTGCATATTCAGCTTCGCCGCGATCGAATACTTTGCTCACCATATCGGCGTAGAACCAATAAGGCTTTTCAAGCTCGTCCACGAATATATTCACTGCCGCATCCGAAAAGCGCGTGCCGACAGGTTCTATTTCCGATGTCGAGGGGGTGGCCGCCCGCAGGATAGTGCCGTGCATACCCGCTGCGCCGATCTCCCTCGTTGCCGGCGTGTTGGCAACTAATACGACGTCTCCTATGAATAAAGGCACATCACGAGTGCTGTTGATCACCTCAAGCACCTTTTCGGATTCCTTTTCCTCATGGCGCGCTCGAATGTGATCAAGCTCTTTGTTCTGCGAATCAGATTCCTGAAACCCCTCGGAAATCAGGTAAGCCACCGGAAGAAAGAATGCGATTAGCCCGAGTACAGTTAGCATGAGTATTGCAGAGCTCTGTCGATTGTACGACGCTCTATTTGTCCGTGACCAGCATCTGATCGTACAGGTATCGAGATCCTTCCCAGTCAGCATCGACGAACTCCAGGAATTGCTGCAGTCCTGGTCTGGATTGAAATTCCTTGATCAGGAACTGATCGAAAGGGAAATGGATATCCGTTAGCCCTTCATCTCTTAATGCCACGTAGAGCTCGGCCAGATTGATGCGATCGAACTGGTACATGATGAACTGCTCTCGTTCGATTTCATTAAGCGACGAGAAGTCTGCTTCTCCCCTGACCTTGATGTCGGCCATCACCGGATCGTTGTACACACCGGCATTCAAAGTACTGATTGCTTCGTTGATCGAATACAGAGCTTCAGCGCGGAGTTGGATCGTGTTCTGCCGGATCTCGTACCCCAGAAATATCAGGCCTGCAATTACTCCGAAGTTTGCGACCAAGGTGAGCCAGGTATTAAGTTTTTCTGGTTTCATCGCCCCAATAGAATGTCACGGTATTCTTATTCTGCTTGTTATCAGTCAGTGTAGCTCAAATCAGGAAAGCGGCCGGATCATCAATGGTCACTCAAGTTTGCCGAGAAACTTCAGAATCGCCGCCCATGCTGCCTCTGCGGCTTCTTGCTGGTAGCCGACTGTCATGCCGTTACCTATATCCAGCACAGGCGGCGCATCTTCGATGTCAAAGCCGTGTCGAGCGCCTGGATAATTGGTAACCGTTACCTGCTGCGAATTGGCGCTTGATTCAACGAGAGCTTCGCAGGTGCCTGAATCAGCTATGTCATCGCTCGCGCCGAGCAACATCAGGACCGGCATTTGCAGGCTGAGATTCTCGTGCTTGTTGCATGGCGGATAGACCACTATCGCAGAGCGAACGCTTGATGCCTCGCTGCTCGGCCCTTCCAGCCATTTGAGGACTCCACCACCACCCATCGACCAGCCGATAACGTGAATCTTGTTGGTGTCGACATACGGCAGCGTTCTTGCCCAAATGACTGTCTCGTTGACGTACTCAGCCAGGCGCTCGGCATCAATCGGATCGGCGCAGGCCGTTAGCCGGTCCTCCGCGGCGAGAACATCAATCAGCAACACCGCGAAACCTTCGTCTTTCAGCCTCTCTGCCGTTTGTCGATAGTGCCGACGAAACAACAGATCGTCTCTGCCCAGGCCCGGATTGAGTTCTTCTTGTGCCGCGACTTCTGATGAAATTCCACTGCAGCCCGGAATCGCGATTAGCGCAGGAAAACGTCCCCCATTTTTCGGGACATAGGAATAATGATTCTCGACAATGAGTTCCTGGACGGTCTGACCCAATGAAGAATCGGGTACTGAAAGCAGCACACCAGCTATCAAGGCGTATGCATGTTTCATGCTGTGCCCGTCAAGCCAGCGCTCGGAAAAACGGCTGCCAGAATTCAGATTCGTTGATCGCAACGTAGCGCCTGGCGAGCACAACGATAACCCCAAGTATCGTCGCAATATGTGCTTTTCTGCGCGTTACAAAATCATACGCTAGCAGAGCCGCAATCAGTGCGATGATCGCGACGTCATCGAATACCCCGCCATCGCCACCGAGCAACGACGACATGGATATGCGTGAAAGAGCGGGGCCCATGAGAAGCAGGGAGGCGCACAGCATTAGTCGTTTGTGGATATCAACACGATTTCGATAGATAACCGCGGCACCAAGTAGAGCAGCAAATCCAATCGTCGCGGTTACGGCGTCCCACATATTGCGACTCATTATCTCGATTGCGGAAACGCCAAAAGGCTCAACGTCCAACGCGGCCTGCTCTGCACTCATTCCGTTATCCATCGCAATGACAAGAGCCAAGTCCATGTCGAGAGTGGCGCCGAATTCAATTATTCGCGACGCGCGAGCCAGCGGCGCGACGAGTATTCCTACTGCGATGATCGTCCCATAGGCAGCGCCGGCATATCCCAGGGTTCGATGTAGCGAGCGCTTATTCATACGAATCAACGACGCCTGCAATAGCAGAAGAACGAACCATCCAGTCAGGATGAGTCCGTGCGCATAGAGGTGAATGGTCAGCGGCTCAGGCTCGTCTACGAGAAAGCGCAGAAAAAACGTCTCTGAGAAGCCAAGAAATACCAATAACAATAGAAGCAACGCATACGCAAGAAAAAACGCGTTGTAATTTCGACGATCAATATTCAAAGTCCTGCCCTCCCCAAAAGGCTAACTTTCTGAATCACGGCTAACAGCCAGAAGCGAATGGCACCGATTAAGCCGGGATATGAATCAGGGACAACCAGAACGCGGATCGTCGTTGCTCGGCATAGAGGCTAAGTCTCCGTCATCGTAGACAGGATCTGCCCAATCGTCCGGGAATCGACAAGCCCAATCATTGTTGCGCAAAAATCGAAACTCCCACTCTGCATCCCGACCTTGTAATAGTGGGATCATGTAAATGACGCCAAGCGCTTCCATGAACCGCGCCATTCTCAGTGGACCAAAATCAACAGGTTCGAGTCCCATTTCGTCGACCAGCCTGGCAATACGCTCCTTCGCATCTTTATGATTCGAGGCGATCGGTATAGTTACCGGCTCATCTGTTGCGGAGGGATCAGCAATGACCATGGAACCCATTGTGCTGAACGCTTTTACAACTTTGGCACCTGGGTTTTCTTGCTGAATAAATTCTACCGCGGAGTTTTCTGGCTTTACGTCAGGATAACCATCGTCACTCTGCGTCCATGGAACTGTCGGGTCTACAACTATCTTGCCATCAAGGTTTCCCAGATTGGTTGCGACTGATTTGACGGCCGATGGGGGAACGGGGAGAAAAACGATTTCGGCCTGCCGAGCAGCATCGGCCGGAAGCGCCACGGTCGCATCTTGGCCGGTTTTGGTGACGACGAGTTTGACATCGTCGCGTGCCGGACTCCGTGATCCGTAGACGACCTTGTAGCCCAGTTCCGCTAGCCTTCCACCAATTGCAGCACCAAGGTCACCGGTTCCAATCACGGCGATGGTTTCTTTGTCGGTTTGGTTGCCGGCGGCTGAAAACATGGCCAGCGTTGCGAGCATAATGACTAAAAATCTTCGAAGCATCTCATGTCCCCCGATGTGCTTTATTGTGCTTTCAAGCAGCATTTACCCAGCTGCCCCCTTTCTTAACCAGTCTAGTCGAAGCTTCGCGCCGTGCCAGCGAATCACAGAATTGATTGCCGCTTAATCTCCAAGCATGCTGGAACAAACCTCAATGTTGGTAAAGTCTGCTAACCTCATCGCGCCAACAACGCTAACACCAGAAAGGACAGCCGCCATGAAGTGCCACAGGATAATTCTTGCCATCTCGATATTTGTTCTCTCGGGCATCGTCGCTGCTGAAGAAACCACGCAGCGAGCCGTTCTCGTAACCGGGGCAAGTTCGGGCAGCGGGCGCGTAATTGCAGAGACACTCGCCGCAAGGGGCTATTACGTCTACGCAGGCGCACGAAAACAGGCAGACCTCGACGCATTGAACGAAATCGAGAATATCCAGGCCATTCGTCTCGACGTGACTATCCAGTCTGAGATCGACGCTGCAGTGGAGACTGTCCGGCAAGAAGGAAAAGGGCTCTATGGATTGGTGAATAACGCGGGAGTCGGCGCTCTGGGCCCACTGATTGAGATTCCGGAGTCGGACGTCGAGTTCACGTTTGACGTCAATGTCTATGGGCCCTACAGAGTCACCAAAGCGTTCGCGCCGCTGATCATCGAGTCCAAGGGTCGTATAACGACCACGGGTTCCGTCGCCGGGATTCAGTCCCGTCTATTCTACGGCCCTTACAGCATGAGCAAACATGCGATGGAGGCGTTCACGGACGCGCTTGCCGCCGAGATGACGAAGTTCGACGTAAGAGTCAGCATCATTGAGCCGGGTGGCTTCAATTCAAAGATCGGGCCTAAAGTCTATGAGCGCGCTATGGCGAGCGATCTCATCAATGGCTCTCTCTATAAAGAAGAGTGGGAACAGAGCTGGGTGCTTCAGGACGGTGGCAACTTCGATGCCAACAACAACGTCCCGGAGGAGATTGCCAACGCGGTCATTGACACCCTGGAATCCGAAGACCCGAAAGAGCGCTACCTGATTGTCGGCACTCGGGAGGAGGCGGAGCGAACTGTGCGGCGAGCGATGGAGAAAATGCTTCAGCACAACGAGGATCACGCGCATTCTCTCAGCAGAGAGGAACTCGTCAGTATGCTCGATGAGTTGATGAGTCAGTAGAGTCCGGCGTCCGCGTTGACTCAATGACGACTAAGGGTGGGACAGAATCGCCAGTCTTGTGACATTGGCATGTTGAGGCGCGGCTACTTTGTTGCGTTTCTGTCCAGCTCAGCCAGGTTGGCTTGTACGCTGCCAATCCAGTATTGCTTTGAGACCGGTACCTCGAAATTCTGTTGGATAAACCCCTCTTGCTGGAGCCAAACCTGCCGGGCACCAGGATTCTCAAAAAGAAATATTGCGAATTCTGTATTTATCGCTTCAGCGGCCTCGTAAAACTCCACTTGATCCAGGCGAGCATATTCCATGAATGCGTGAATAGCCTTATTTCTCACAAGATTATTGAAAATGACGGCGTCCTCGCCGGACAGAGTTTCACCGCTGTTTCCACTAATCCATATCGTCGCATGTTCGTTGATCGCATCGTTGGTCTGAATCTGAATTTCAGCATTTGAGAGGTTTCCGTCGCTGATCGCGATTGCGCGCGACTGGCGGAGTTCGATTCCTACAAATATCAATGAAGCGACGATGGCAACGAGGCCTGTAACTTCGATCAGATCTCTCAACAATTTCAGGTTCAATCTCGGTTCCAAGAGCTTCTGCTTGATTCTTTCTACGATTACTAAAGTCGTCCGCTTTGGATCAGTGACTGCCGCTCAATTTATCACCTAGCGACAGACGACTATCGGCCAGACACGGTCATGCGGGAAGATTGACTAGATCACATTCCGCAGTGCTTTACGTCGTAGCTTGGATCTGGCTCGATTTCGCTAAGTTCGGCAACCCGCCCTACGACAGCAAGATAGAATTGGCGACCTGACGCAAGATTCTGACTCATTCCGAGATCAGCCCACTCCTGAAAAGAAGCGCTCTCCGAAGCGAACCCCGGGTACCGATGAACGTTAGCTGCATATGCGAAAACCAAGTCATCAGGATTTAGTTCGAGAATATTGTGTTTTGCAGTTAGCCAGGCGAAGTAGCTGATCTGAGCATACGCCCTATGTAAATGCGCGAATCTGGCCGCCTCTGAGGCACTCAATTTTTCGCCGGAACACCCTTTGGTCCAGACATCAATGTTGTCGATTAGCAATTGCCTCGTCGCTGCAACCGCCTCTATAGAGAGCATTGCCGACTCGCCTTCCGCAATTACCTGTGTTTGGCGCACTTGAATTCCCACAAAAACCAGCGAAGCAATAACGCCGAAAAGGCCAATAATCTGAAGCCAATCATTAAGCTTTTTCGAGTCCATAGCGTGGGAATTCCGGGTGATAGGAACGCAAATCCTGACGAGTATTGGAGTAGACAGAACTCGTCAGTATCTGCCGCTCAGTCTATCACCAGCTTATCGGCGGGATACGGCAAAAAGGAGACCTCCAACTCACGTCGATTGATGCGCCATCAGCTCTAATACGACATCAATTCTGTCGATCAAAACCTGGTGCGCATTCATCAGATTTCCAAATTCGAGTATTCGAGAGATCAACAGGTTGGCATACACACGGTTTCCAGCGAATGCGGCTGTATTCATTTCGAACGTTACCGGGGACTCAGGTAACTCCAAACCCGCCTCCCAGTCGAATTCAGTAAAACTGCCTTCCGCGATGTGATAAGGCAGAACATGCAAGTTGAAGAAATCGCGTACGTCCTCCAGTTCACTCGCATCGTTGTCGAGCGCCCTCACATAGTCGGCGAGCGCCCTTCTCAATTCCGGAGTCTCAATAACCTGAAACCCGCCCGAGGACACAAGATCATCTATGGCCGCACGCGCTATCGGCGTTGTTCGATTTGGTCCGGTCAGCCAGACCATTTCTCGAACCTGGTCGTAGGTTGGTGACGCATCAGGTGAGACCACATCATTCAGAAAGCCCTCACTTTGTGCCACCCAGCTTCTGATAATCTGAAGCTCTTCGACAAGGGCACTTCGATTAGAAACCAACTCGGTCTCGATAGCGGCCAAATAGGAGCGTGCTTCCTCTCGCTGGCCGCGCAGGTCCCACCATGCATCGATTGAGAATGCCAGCAAGATGCCTATCAAGACTGCAGCACCGTCTAATACAGCTGATCGCCAATTGAGTTGCGAGAGTTTGTTCACTTTTTCCTACTTAAATTACTGAAAATTGAAGGTCCGCTGCAGGCCGAGGCTGTGTGAAAAGACCCTTATAATGTAGCAGTTCTGGCCGCATGTTGATGTCGATGAAGCGCCTCAAGCGCTGGGAGCATGAAGATGTTCTCGACCAGGCCGCGGTCAATCTCAAGCAGCATCCCGAAGCGATGCGCCGGTATTGTTTCGAGTTGAATACTGAAGGTATCGTGCGGCTTGCCGACTGCGATTTTTTATTGAGCAGCCAAGTCTGCTAGCGAATACGCGCTAGGCCTGGGGTAATGCTACTCGAGCCACGCGCTGGGACAAGGGGAAGGGAAATGAGTGATCGACTAGTGAAGGTGGCTGCAACCCAGATGGCATGTGGCTGGGACATCGATGCCAACTTGGCCAAGGCAGGGTCGCTTGTGCGCAGAGCGGCCCAAAATGGCGCTAACATCATCCTAATTCAGGAACTGTTCGCGACGCCGTATTTCTGCAAGGATCAGCTCGAGAGGCACTTTGAACTCGCCGAGCCGGTCGATGATTCAATAGTCGTAAGGTACATGCAAGATCTGGCCAGGGAGCTGGGCGTCGTGCTGCCGATTTCTTTCTTCGAGCGCGACAAGAACGTCTATTACAACTCGCTGGTGGTTGCGGACGCTGACGGCTCGATCGTTTCGCACTATCGCAAGACTCACATCCCTGATGGGCCCGGCTACCAGGAGAAATACTACTTTTCGCCGGGCGATACGGGCTTTGTCGTCTCCGAAACCAGATTCGGAAACATCGGCGTCGGCATCTGCTGGGATCAGTGGTTTCCGGAGTCGGCTCGCTCCCTGGTTCTGCAAGGTGCGGAGATCCTGTTCTACCCAACAGCAATCGGGAGTGACCCTGAACCGAGCCCCAAGAGCCGCGACCAATGGCAGCGAGCGATACAGGGCCACGCTGCGGCCAACATGGTGCCAATCGTTGTGTCTAACAGAATAGGCAGGGAAGACGGTGAAACCTGCTCGCTCGAATTCTACGGCACGTCATTCATCGCCGACCAGACCGGCGAGATGGCCGAGGAAGCAGGAGAAGAATATGAAGAGATATTACTGCACACATTCAATCTCGGTGCGATTCGTACAGAGCGAGCCGGTTGGGGGCTGCTCCGGGACAGGAGACCCGAACACTATGCTTCCGTAACCGGCATGTAGCGCCTCCGGCGGCATATAACGCATCACAAGGAACGCAAAGATCAGGCTAAAGTAGCCGAACATCAATCTGTATGTTTGGAACGCAAGTGATATGACAGTGTCGTAGGCTTCGTACTCAGTCATTTTCGTCTCGCACCATTCGCTGAGGCTGTTGAGACATGTTTCCAGCTAGCTAAGTTGCTATATAGCCCAGCGTCCGTTCCGGGTCAAAGAACGACAGTTTACAACAGTTCGATTAGCCGGCAGCTAACCAGGTTATTCCGGTAGGTCAGATGCGTTTCCGCGGAAACATGTGTCGCGAGCGAGCGCTGTTGCCGTGAGCCGCCATTCAAAACGCTTCCGAAAAAACTTCAGGACTCGGCCATTAACGGCCCTATATGAGGGGCGAGTCTCTGAGTTACTCCTTGGAAAACTGGAGTGAGTCGGCAAAGAATCCAAGTCCATGAGACTCTAGTCTTTCGGCAATCATGTTGCCATGATCACCGCCGGCGTATACCTCCAGCGCGAAGGGAATACCGCGTTTCGTGAGGACTTCGGCAAATTCCGAGTTTCCCAAAACCAGATCATGCATCTCATTCTCCCCGTAGTCGATTAGGATTCCGCGGAGCGACCTCAAGTCCGATTCATGCTGATCGATTAGGCGAAACACTGAGAGTGCTAGTCGTCGTTCCAGGGCACTATCGTTCAGGACCAACGCCCCGTCTCGCATCTCGAAAAGATAATCGCTGTATAGAGGCGCTCGCTCGGGGTTTGGCGTATAAGCAGCACTCGCGGCAAGTTCTTCGCTTACGTAGAAATCTTCCCGTCGATCCGTAAACGTATTCATCAATTGATCGGTCGTCGCAAGCGAATGAACCCGGCTGTACACCGCTTGCCAGAATGGCGTCGGTAGCCCGCTATCAGAATCTTGCAGAGGCGGCAATGAAAAAGTCTGCCCGGAGCAACAAGGGGACATGGCGTAAACCGAGCCGAATACATCTGAGTGCCGCATGGCGATGAACAGCGCGCCGTTGGCGCCACCCGAGTGTCCTGCAATTCCTCGGCTGCTCGCCATTGGCAGAGTCCGGTAGTTTGCGTCGACGTAACCCACTACGTCTTCAACAACATAATCTTCCCAGCGCCCGGTGACCGGAGAATTAACGTAGAAGCTGTGCTTGTACGCGTTTCGTCCGTTCGGAGCCACGACTATCAACTCCGGCACGATTCCGGCTGCAATTAGGGAGTCGAGTCGCTCTCGCTTCAGAAAACCCGCCTGCTGGTAGCCGCCGTCGCGTGGGTCGACGGTTGGTTCATTGTGGGTGCTATCCGGATCGATCATCCAGGTTCGGTTTGTGCCTGTGAATCCGTGCAGCAGATACAGTACCGGGTATCGCTTTTGTGGCGACGCATCGTAACCGGGCGGCAGATAGATCGATAAACGCTGTTCCGCCGGGTCGCCGAGCAAGTTGCCCTGCAACGCGGGCGCGGGGATCACAATTTCAGTGATTGACCCGGGCGAAAAATGAGAATCTGGCTCTTCGGTACATCCAACCGATAATATGATCAGGCACAGGGCTAATAATGTGGCGGCTCGCTTTCCCATATTCTTCAATACACCCGCCTGGCAAGTGAATTATTCGGGCGACCGCTTCGGGTCAAAGAGCGACAGTTTACAACACTTCAATCGACGGGCAGTTAACCAGAGCTATCCAGTCGATCAGACGCGTTTCCGCGGTAACGCGCCTTCCGTGCGTCCGCTATCGCCGTGAGCCGCCATTCAAAACGCTTCCGAAAAAACTTCAGGACTCGGCCACAAGCGGACAGTCAGGTGCTCGAGGAAACACTTCGTCTTTGGTCCGCGAAGTAGAGACCAGATCCGAAACCTATCCACCATAGTACTTCCGCAACCATCAGCCCAAAAACATTGTCATTCGATAAAAGGGAGCCCGAGAAATGTACGTAGCAAGAAAGCCATAACCCCGACATTGCAGTTAGTGCTGTAATTAGGTACCAATCTCGCCTTTCTAACTGTAGACGCCACATGCCAGTTAGAACAGCTAGTGTGATCAGCGCGCCAACTACAGCAGGAACAATGAAGCCTGCGGAACCAAACACATACGCGGCACCAGCGCCCACGTAAATAGGGGCATAGGCTGCTGCAACTGCGAGGATCAGTAACCCGAAGGTGCTTCGATATGCTCCTGGTGCATCACGCAATGAGAACCGGAGTAAAGCTCCATAAAGAACCCCCGCCGACAAAATCAACGGGATTCCAAGATCAGCATCGGCAACAGACAGTGCAGCAAGACCGCACAGTGCAGTGGTTCCAGCAAGCAAGCGATTCCAATGAAACATGATCTCGATCGAAATGTTTGGAGAGCTAAAACACGAATTTCCGCAAAGGGTCAAAGTCAGAAGTCTACCGCAACCTGGAAGCGGACGGTTGAACGACGGCTAACGAGTGCAAAGCAGACGGTGACAGCCGCAGATTTCAATCCTCAATGAATGAAGTGAACGCTTCCAGCGGCTTCCTGGAAATATCCGGAACCGCTGCATCATCCGCCGGGTAGCCAACCACGAGCAACAGGAATGGGCGCTCGCTTTTTGGTCGTCCGAGAATCTCATTCAGGAATTTCATCGGGCTTGGTGTATGCGTCAGCGTTGCCAGTCCCGCCGTATGAAGTGCGGTGATCAACATGCCTGTCGCCAGTCCGGTCGACTCTGTCGGGTAGTAGTGCTTTACCTTTCTGCCATCCGGTAACGCGCCGAACTTCTGCAGAAAAACAGCAATTAGATACGGCGCAGTTTCAAGAAACGGTTTGTGCTCATCGGTACCCAACGGCTCGAGTGCTGCTAGCCACTCTTCGGAAGCACGATGTTCGTAAAACTCGCGCTCCTCGACTTCCGCTGCTTCACGAAGCTTCTTCTTTGTTTCTGCCCCGCTCACAACTGCGAAATGCCACGGCTGCAGGTTTGCTCCACTTGGGGCCGTGTTCGCCGCCAGCAATGCTGTCTCGATAATGTCGCGCGGCACCGGCCGATCAGAAAATTCTCGCACTGTGCGTCGTCGGTCTATGTCCTCGTAAAACGTCTTCAGCCGCTCACGCATCTCTTCCACCGGGTATTCCCGGTACTGGTCCAGCGGTATCGTCGGGTAGTCGCTCATTCAGTCCTCGTTTGCACCGAGATCGGCCATCACACTCCACTCGGTTGTCTCGTTTTCAGATACGGCAAAACTGCGTGCCGAGATGCCGGCATCATGCACCGATTCCGGGTCACCGGTAACCAGCGGATGCCACTCTGGCAAGTCACCGCCCTCTGACAACCGCCGGTATGCACAGCTCGCGGGCAGCCATTTAAACGTCTCGGGCTGGTCGGCCGCAAGCACCAGGCACTCCGATACCAGCTTCGCTCGCTGCGAGTAGTCAACGCAGCGGCATTTGTCGATGTCCAGCAGTCGACACGCAATATCGGTGTAGTAGATATTGCCCGTGTCCTCGTCCTCTAACTTGTGCAGACAGCATAACGCGCACCCATCGCAGAGCGACTCCCACTCGTCGCGGTTCATGTCTGCAAGCGATTTGCGTTTCCAGAACGGTTCGGTCATCGTCCGGTACTTTGCGATAGCCGCGACCGAATATCCACATGAAAGCCGTATTTCTCGACTTTGCCACCCTCGGCCCTAACCTCGACATCAGCGCCATGCACGCGCTGCTGCCAGAACTGACGGTCCACGAAGTCACCAACGATGATCAGGTCGAAGAACGCATCGACGGCGCCGCTATCGTGCTTGGCAATAAGGCGAAGATCACGGCTGAGGTGATCGCTGCAAACCCGGAGTTGAAGTTTGTCGGTCTCACGGCCACCGGTACAGACAATGTCGATACCGTCGCCGCAGAGAAGAATGGTATCGCTGTGTGCAACATTCGCGCGTACTGCACAGAATCGGTCGCCGAGCATGTATTTGGCTGCCTGCTAAACCTCACTCACAGCCTCTCCGGATTCACTGACTCAGTACGCGCCGGCGAATGGCAAAAATCCGACGACTTCTGCCTGCTCGCGCATCCTGTTCGCGAACTGTCGGCAATGACATTGGGCATCGTTGGCTACGGCGAGCTCGGCAAGGGAGTTGCACGAATCGCCAAAGCGTTCGGCATGACCGTTATCGTTTCGGCGCGCCCTGGCAGTGATGACGTTCCCGAGGAGCGCGTCTCTTTCGATGAGTTGCTCGCGACATCAGACGCCATTTCCCTGCACTGCCCGCTCACCGAAGAGACGCGCGGACTGTTTGGTGCCGAAGAGTTCGCGAAGATGAAGGACGATGCATTCCTGATCAATACCGCGCGCGGTGGGCTCGTTGATTCTGCAGCACTGGCTGATGCACTTGGCAACGGTGTGATCGGCGCTGCTGCTGTTGATGTTCTGCCACTGGAACCGCCTGTAGACGGTGATCCGTTGCTCGACTACAAGGGCGACAACCTGATGGTCACGCCGCACATAGCCTGGGCAACCAATGAAGCGCGCCAGAATGCTATTGACGAACTTGTTGAGAACGTGGCGGCGTTTCTGCGAGGCGAAAGGCGTAACCGCGTCGTCTAACCGTGGTTCAAAACCTCGTAGACGCGAATCGATGTTATGAACGGATTCTCGGCCGCGATGGACTCGGCCTCCTCAAGGCTTTCAGCATTGATAACCGAATAGCCGGTAATCGCGGACAGGTCCATCGGCAAGCTATTCGCGCCGTCACCCGTTATCTCCCGCCCGTTCATCAAGCCGCCGTGCTCAACAGAACGGTCCGCGACTGACGCAAACCACGCGTTCCACTTTTCCATTAATTCGGGTGTCGGCTTTTCGAGGCCGTAATGCAGCAGCATGAACTTCTTCATCGGTTCTCCAGGTTAGCCCGCGACTCCGCCGCCATCGACGACGAGCGCTTCTCCGGTTACAAAAGACGAATCATCCGAGGCGAGGAACAGCACCGCATCCGCGATCTCGTCGACGGTGCCTATGCGACCGAGAGGCCGTTGCACCGCTCCTTCTTCGTATTCTTCCCACGACATGCCGCGCTTCTCGGCGTCGTCGTACAACATCGGTGTCAGGACATCGCCCGGGCAGACGCAGTTAACACGAATCCCTTGCGGGCCGTGATCGATCGCCATTGCCTTGGCCATGATTATCAGCCCGCCCTTTGCTGCGCAATAAGAAGCAGCATCATTGCCGCCGAGAATGCCCCAGCCTGAACTCGTGTGAATGATCGATCCGGAACCCTGCTCGATCATTGATGGCAACGCATACTTCGACATCAGGAACGCACCCTTAAGGCTCGAGTCGATCGTCTCGTCCCACTCCTCCTCGGTGCACTCCGGAATCGTCTTCGGGTGAAACACGCCGGCATTGTTAAACAGAACATCGATACGACCGAAGCGCTCGAGCGTCTGCTCGACTGCATTCTTGCAATCCGCCGCCTGTCGCACATCAGACGCAACGAATAACCCCTCGCTGCCTGTCGCTTCGATGTCTGCGACAACCTGGGCACCGCGCTCCGGGTTACGGCCCGTGACTACAACCTTCGCACCTTCACTCGCGAGCTTCACCGCAGAGGCACTGCCAATGCCGGAGGTTCCGCCGGTGATTAGTGCAACTTTTCCTTTCAGTTTCATAAACGCCTCACTCGTGTTTCCACTGACTGCAGAGTCCGCCGGTCGTCTCCGCGCCATCCATCACGTACTCACGGCCGGTCGCGAACCCGGAATCGTCTGATGCGAGGAATGCGAACAATGCCGCGATCTCTTCGGGCTTCGCGTGCCGCCCCATCGGGATCTTGCTGTTCACGGCCGCAAGCATCTCGTCGCTGTACTCGGCTCGCTGCATCGGTGTCAGCGTGTATCCCGGTGATATCGCGTTCACACGGACGGTCGGCGCGAGTTCAAGCGACATTGCCAGGGTGAGCGCCATAACACCGCCCTTACTCGCGTTGTAATCTGCGTAGTGCGGATAGCCTGTGTTGCAGGCCGTCGAGGCCGTGTTGAGAATCACACCACCGCCCTTCTCGACCATGTGTCGTGCGGCGACCTGCGCGACGTGAAAAATACCCGTCAGGTTCACAGCAAGGACCTTGTCCCACTCCTCGGGTGTTATGTCGAGAAAGTCATGACGAATACTGATGCCAGCATTGTTGATGAGAACGTCAACCGAACCCATCTGCTCGATAGCCTCGGCAAACCCGGCCTCGACCTGGGCGCGTTCTGATACATCGACATCGATCGCGGCAGTCATTCCCGGCAGCTCTTCCAGTACCCTTCCCCGCGCCGCCGCATCGCAATCGAACACGCAAACGGACGACCCCTCTTCAAGAAACCGCGCCGCCGTTGCCTGCCCGATACCGCTGGCACCACCAGTGACGATGACGTTCTTGCCCTTCAGTCCTCGCATGACTATCGGCAGGCGGCGGGCATGTGCTTGTCGAGAAGCGTCGTCCGGTCTTCGCCGGAAGCGCTCATACCCGGCGGCGGTTCACGGTGACCGCACACCCAGGAGATCGGGCTGGTCGGGCTCTCCGTAACGTAGATGGGCCGGATCGACATGATCTGCCCCTTCAGCGTCCCGTGCACGTAGTTGCCGAACGTTACGTGCATCGCTCCGTCAACCACTTCTACCTGGGTTACGTGATTGCCAATCATATGCTCGGGCTTCGGCACCCCGGCTTGTGCGTTGTCGACCGGAAAACTGCCGCGATCCTTGTAGTACTCGTTGATAGACAACTTCATGTCACCGGTGATCGTCAGCGACTCCGTTACCTGTGCACGGATCGTGTAGTCCTGGTATGCCGGAATGGCGATCGATGCGAGGATTCCGATAATTGCGACAACAATCATCAGCTCGATCAGCGTAAATCCCTTCTGCTTCATATTGCTCACCTAGATTACAGAGCCCATCTTGAAAATGGGCAGGTACATCGCGACGACGAGAGTCGCGACGAAAACAAAAAGTACGGTCTTGACCAACAGCGCGATTCGGTCACGCGCATTGGCAAGAACGAACGTCATCTGTTCGAGATGCCGGTCACACTGAAACTGCAGTTCCGAGTCAAACGTGCCCAGCTTCTTCGCGTACGCAAGTTCATGCAGGACAGAGTTGTCGGGCAACTCTTCAGGGTTAGCGACAATGCCGTCCAGAGTAAATCCGTGCGGCTTGTTCGCCGCGAGCGAGGCGATATCAATCGCATCATCGATCGGGGCGCCGCTCTCACGAAGTATTCGTGCAATGTTGATAAACAGTCCGTTGTTGTAGCTTTCGGACACACCGCTGATCAACGGTACCCAGCCCGGCCAGTTTGGCAACGGCTCCAGGTAGCGGATTCGACTGTTCAGCGTCAAAGTCGCCCAACCCGCCGCCGCCACGACTGCCAGTAATACCAGTCCTCCGATAAGTATCGTGGCGCTTCCGATCTCGAACACGGCGCGTGTCAGGAACGGCAACTCAGCGCGAAATGAACCGAAAAACTCCGCGAAAGATGGAATCACCTTGGTGGCAAAAATATAGGCAACCACCAATGCGACCGAGCTGATCGCCGCCAGGTAAGAAAAAATGCTTACGACACCGGCCCAGTAAGTCGATATCAACACCTGGTTCTGGCCGAGGTACTCGTGGAAACGTGCGAACAACTCGGCGCGCTTGTCGGGGACCGCCGCGATCATTCGCCGCAGGGCGTGCCAGGGCCCGAGGTAACGCGAACCTACCGCTTCGCCGCCGGTCTTCAGGACGCTGCGCAGTGTCTGCACGTCGGCTGCGTACTCCTGCGGCAAAGTCTGCTCGAGAGTCTTTAGCGCCGTTTCGAGGTCACGGGCCGGCAGCTGGCCGGCAAGCTGCCGGCTGACAAAGCCCAATCGATCGGCATATTTCGCGGTAAACACGGTGACTACTTCTCCTTACAGACGGACGGCAGAATCTCGTCAGCCACATTGGTCCTGTTGATTCCGGCCGTAGAAAGCCCGGGGGCCGGTTTGCGATTTCCGCACACCCATGACACTGGTGCACTGATATTCTCGGCAACAACGACCGGCAGGAAACTGATGCGACGCCCGGCAATCTCTTTGGCGGTTTCTTCTTCGCGAAGCAGCGCTGTCAGCACGCCATGGGAGTCGAGTTCGAATCGACTCGTGTACTTACCGAGGTCGTACTCAGGATTCATCGTGCCCAGGTCAACGAATGTCTCGCTGTCCGGCCATTCGCCTGTCAGCGAGCGCTCTACGACGATCTCTAACCGGGTTACTGCTGAAACGCCGAGAACTTCGGCAAGCTCGGCTCTGATAGATGCGACGGTGTAGAAAGGAAGCGCAAGACCGAGCAGGGTTACGAGCGTTCCGGCGACGAAGAGGAGCTCAAAGGATTCGGCGAAGCTGCCGCTGGTATCGCGCGCCATAATCCAGGACGAAAGCCGGCGGACACGATTGCGTCGCGACATCTCCTGCAAATTCGCTTGTCGCTGGCGCATCTACTCCCCTGAAAGCGCCATCATACCTTTTCAGGCCCCAATAACCTGCCTCGCCCACTGGACGATTGATTTGACGCGCGGTGAGCCGAGGTCGTACGCCTCGTCGAATGTCACCCAGCGCCATTCATGATGTTCGGGCTGCCCGGTCTCGGGCGAGATGCCCATGACAACCTCTTCCTGGCTCGTGCGCGCAAGAAAATAACGCGCCACTTTGCCCTTGCTGTACGGTCCGGTCTCGAAGAAACGATCACCCCAGTCGAGTTGCAGGTCGTCGATGCTCGTCTCTTCGCCAACCTCGCGAATCGCGGCCTGCATCGGCTCCTCGCCAGCCTCACGAATACCTTTAGGGAAATCCCAGTGGTGATAGGCGCGCAGCATCAGTGTCATCCAGCCGTCCGGCGTCTCGCGCGCGAGCACGAATCCGCAGGACAGCTTGTTGGTGCTCACGCGGCGGCGCCTCGCAACACATCAACCGGATGTGCGTTTACGGCACCACGTGCTGCGAAGTAGCCACTTACGCATACGACAACAATGCCGGCGACGACACCTACGATCCACAGCAGCGGATTAAAGGTAAACGGCAACTCGAACAGTCGGTCGGCCACCACCCATTCGAGAGCAGTCGCGCCGGCGGACGCAAGAACACCGGCCGCCGTGCCGAGTGCGGCGAACTCTGCCATCACGCCCGAGAACACGGTACGACGGCGTGCACCCAATGCCCTGAGCATGGCGCTTTCGAAACGACGCTCATCAATCGTCGACTGCACCGCCGCGAACAATACGGCGATGCCGGCTGCCAGTGTAAAGACGAACACAGCCTGCACGGCAAGACTCGCTTTCTCGGCGATGTCACGAACCTGCTGCAGGATCGCACCAAGGTCGATGACGGAGATTGTCGGGAAGCTGCGCACCAGGCTGACGAATACTGACTTGTCTTCATCGGCAACGCGCATGCTGGAAATGTAGGTAGTCGGGAAACCGTCGAGCGAGCCCGGCGACATTACGACGAAAAAGTTCGGCTGGAACGAATCCCAGTTGACCTTACGCGTGCTCGCAATCGTGGCCTCGACTTCGCGGCCGGCAACAATGAACTTGAGGCGATCGCCAAGCTGAAGGCCCGTCTCCATCGCCGCCTCTTCTTCGATCGAAACAAGCGGCGGCCCATCATAGTCCGGTGCCCACCACTCGCCGCTCGCGAGTTCGTTGCTGTCGCTGAGATCAACGGCGAACGACAGGTTCGCCTCGCGGTTCGCAAACCAGCGACCTTCTTCCGTCGGGTACTCAAGGTCCTTCACCGACTCGTCGTTAATTGTCAGCATACGTGCGCGAATCATTGGCCGCACAACCGGTGGTTCAACGCCAGCATCAACGAAGATCTCCTTAACCGGTTCAACTTCGTGCGGCTGGATGTTAATCAGGAAGTGGTTCGGGGCGTCCTCGTCGAGCATCTGACGCCAACCGTCGAGGAGATCGGTACGCACAAGTGTCAGCAGCAACAATACCGTGATACCCAGACCGAATGCGACGACCTGCACCGCACTGTCGCGACCACGGCGAGCAACATTCGCCAACCCGTAGCGCCAGGCAACGCCGACGCCGGAGCGGGCATTGCCGATCATCTTCACCATCAGGCGGCCAACGCCATACAGCAGGCCGGCGATAACGATAATGCCGCCGATCAGGATGACCAGCATCTCAGCATCGCCAACCGACTGGTACAGCAACAGCGTTACGGCTGCGAGCGCAGTGCCCGCGACAAACACACGCGACGGCGCCGGTGGCATTTCATCGTGTCGCAGCACCCTGAGCGGCGGCGTGTTGCGCAGCTGGATCAGCGACGGTAACGCGAAGCCGACCAACAGGACGAGCGCACTGCCGCTCGCAAGAACCACAGGCTGCATACCGGGATCCGGCAAATCGCCACCCTGCATAAGCCCGCCGATGATTCCGGACAGGAAGTTTTCGGCTGCGAAGCCGACGACGCAGCCGATGGCCACGCCCATGATGCCGAGCATGAACAGCTGGATCAGCGCGACCGAAATGACAAAGCCCTGAGTCGCACCGAGGCTCTTCATCAGTGCAACGGTGTCCATACGCCTATGCGCAAACCGTCGTGCGGACATTGCTACCGCAACGGCACTGAGCAACAGGCTGATAACTGCAGTCAGTGACAGGAATTGCTGCGCGCGGTCTGCCGCGTTATAGGCCCGCTCACTACTCTCTTCGGCGCTTCGCGTACGAATCTCATCCGGCAGCTGGTCCTGGATCGCATCATTGAAAGCCGTAACGGAATCCTCGTCACCGGCAACAAGCAGCGCATAGCGCACCCGACTGCCCTCGCCGATCAGGCCGGTTGATTCGACGTCCGCAATATTCATGAGCAGCGTCGGTGCGAGTGATGCAAAACCGATCGACTGGTCGGGGCGATACGTGAGTACCGCCGAAATCCGGAAGTCGCGTTCGCCAACCGACAGCAAATCACCGACGTCCGCATTAACTCGTGCAAGCATCGCGCCGTCAGCCCAGATCTCACCTGGCTCCGGGATGCCGTCAACTACCCGCTGTTCGGCGAACAGCGCATCCGAAATTCTTACGGCACCGCGTAGCGGATACTGCTCACTAACGACCTTGACCGTCGACAGCACGCTCTCGTCGCCAGCAAAGACAACCGACGGGAATGACATCGTCTGTGCGGTATCGAGCCCGAATTCTTCTGCCAGTTCGCCCCACTCGGCAGGCACGCGATCCTGCGAACGCAAGCGGAGATCGGCGGCCAGTACCTCGTTGGCCTGGCGGGCAACCGCCTTGCCGATGCGATCAGTCAGGAAGCCAACCGCGGACAGGGCCGCAACCGCGAGACCAACAGCGGCGAGCAGTACCAGCACCTCGCCCGAGCGCAGCTCACGCCCGAAGCTACGAAGTGCGAAGACCAGCGCCTTCATGCGGCCGCCCGTGTGTCAGAGACCAGCTTGCCCGAGTCGAGTGCAAGCACCCGGTCACAACGATCTGCAAGACCACTGTCATGGGTAACGAGTACCAGCGTGGTCGATGAGTTGCGATTCAGCTCGAACATCAGCTCCATGATGTTCGCGCCCGTATTGCTGTCGAGGTTGCCGGTAGGCTCATCGGCAAACAACAGCGCGGGTTCTGCCGCAAACGCTCGCGCAATGGCAACTCGCTGCTTCTCGCCGCCGGACAGCTGTGCCGGGTAATGGCTCCACCGATCCGCCAAGCCGACCTTTTCGATCAGTGACTGTGCCGACTGTCGCGCCGTCTCCTGCCCCGCGAGTTCGAGTGGCAGCATGACATTCTCAAGTGCGTTCAGCGACGGCACCAGGTGGAACGACTGGAATACGAAGCCGACGTTATCGGCACGCACAATGGCGCGGCCATCCTCGTCGAGATCCGACAGGTTGTTGCCATTCAACACAACGTGTCCATGGCTCGGCAGGTCCAGTCCGGCCAACAATGCCAGCAACGTTGACTTGCCGGCGCCCGAGGCGCCGACGATGGCAACTGAATCGCCCCGTTCGACCTGGAAACTCACATCGGAAAGAATGGTCAGAGTCCCTTCGGGGCTGCTAACCTGTTTGGTAACTTCACTGGCTTCGAGAACGGCGTTTTCGGCAACATTCGAGTTCGACATGCGTTTACTGATTTCCCTGCTGTTAATTCTTGCGACGAGCGGTGCTCACTCAACCGAGCAGCCGTCTGTCCTTATCTTCGGCGACAGCCTCAGTGCCGGTTACGGCATTGAAGTGGACCAATCCTGGGCCACTTTGTTGCAAACGCGGCTCAGTAACCAAGGGTACGAACATAAGGTCGTGAACGCCAGCATCAGCGGCGAAACGACCGAAGGCGGCGCGACCCGAATCCAGACGGCGCTGGCGGACTTTTCGCCGGACCTGATTATCCTCGAACTGGGCGGCAATGACGGCCTGCGCGGCTTCCCGCCGGCGCGTATGAAGGAAAACCTCGGAAAAATCGTGACAACGGCGAAAGCAAGTGGTGCCGACGTGGTTTTGCTCGGCATCCGTATTCCGACCAACTACGGCCAACGCTACTCAAAGGCCTTCGAAAACGTGTTCCGCGAAGTGTCGGCAGAGCTCGAGATCGAGTGGATCGAGTTCTTCATGGAGGGCGTCGCGATGAATGACGACCTGCTGCAGGAGGACCGTATTCACCCGAACGAGGAGGCGCAGTCCATCCTGCTCGACAACGCCTGGCCTATAATCAAGTCAGCGCTCGACAACTAGAACAATAACAAGGGGACCTGCGTGGAGAAAGTCTGGCTGAAATCCTATCCGCCTGGCGTGCCGGCAGAGGTCGATACGCCACCGTGGAAGTCGGTACGCGATCTGTTCGAGCAGTCGTTCGAAAAACACCCCGACAACCCTGCTTACGCGAGCATGGGCAAGACGATCAATTATGCCGAGCTCGATCGCCTGTCGATGCAGTTCGCCTGCTACCTGCAGAAGGAGCTCGGGCTGACGCGTGGTGAGCGGGTCGCGATCATGCTGCCGAATGTTTTGCAGTATCCGATCGTCATGTGCGGCGCATTTCGTGCCGGCCTCGTCGTCGTCAACGTCAACCCGCTGTACACGGCACGCGAACTCGAGCATCAGCTGAAGGACTCGGGTGCCAGGTGCATCGTCATTCTCGAGAACTTTGCCCACACCCTCGAAGAGGTCCTTGGCGAGACTGAAATCGAGCACATCGTGACGACCGGTGTCGGCGACCTGCTGGGCTTCCCTAAGGGAGCACTGACGAACTTCGTGCTCCGCTACGTGCGCAAGGCGGTGCCCGCATATTCGTTTGCGAAGAGCTGCTCATTCCGGCAGGCGCTCAAGCGTGGCTCCGGCCAGGCGCTCGACGACGTCGATATCGGTTTTGCCGATATCGCTTTCCTGCAATACACGGGCGGTACGACGGGCGTGTCGAAAGGCGCGATGCTCAGCCATCGCAACATGGTCTACAACGTCTTCCAGACACTTTCCTGGCAGGGCAACGTCTACGAAGGTGCTGAGCCGATCGTGGCCATCACGGCGCTGCCGCTGTACCACATCTTCTCGCTGCAGGTTAATTGCCTCTTGGGCATGGCGCAGGGCGGGCTCAGTGTGCTGATCGCGAATCCGCGGGATTTCGAAGGTTTCGCCAAGGAGGTCACGAAGTACGATTTCCACCTGTTCACAGGTGTGAACACCATGTTCGCGGCACTCATGAATACGCCGAGCTTCTCGGCAATTGATTTCAGCAACCTGCGTGTCTGCATTGGTGGCGGTATGGCCGTACAGCCGGCTGTTGCCGAGGAATGGCACCAGAAGACCGGCAACTGGATCCTGCAGGGCTATGGCCTTACCGAAACCTCACCGGTCGCGGTGACTAGCCGCTTCGACGAGCGCTTTACGGGCAAGATCGGCCTGCCGGTTCCGTCAACCGACATCATGATTGCCGACGAAGCAGGCAACCCGCTACCGATCAACGAGATTGGCGAGATCTGCATCAAGGGCCCGCAGGTCATGGAAGGCTACTGGCAACGACCCGCAGAGACGGCCGAGGTCATGCTGCCAGGCGGCTGGCTGCGCACCGGCGATGTCGGACGCATGGACGAGAACGGCTACATCTCGATCGAGGATCGCAAGAAGGACATGATCCTGGTGTCCGGCTTCAACGTTTATCCGAACGAAATCGAAAACGTCATCGTCGAGATGGACGGGGTCGTCGAAGCAGCAGCTATCGGTATACCCGATACCCGCTCCGGCGAGATCGTGAAGGTGTTCGTGGTCCGCAAGGACGAAAGCGTGACCGAGCAGGACGTCTTCGACTACTGCAAGGAAAACCTGACCGGTTACAAGCGACCGAAGATTGTCGAGTTTCGCGAGGACCTGCCGAAGACCAATGTCGGCAAGATCCTGCGACGCGAGTTAAGGAACTAGCGAGCACGGAAATGCAGAAGCCGCAAATTCCCTGGAAGCGCTTCAGTACACAAAGGCTGGCATCTCGACACAGTGCCATGGGGCGCAGCGCCCCACCTTTCTCGCGCTGCGCAACGGCGTCGGCCTGCACCTTATCTCGAACAGGCTCATCGCGATTCCGGATCAGTCTTCGTTCTTGTAGATCTCGCCACCCTTCATTACAAAACTGACGGACTTCAGTGCGTTGATATCGGCCAGAGGGTTCGAGTCCACACCGATGATGTCGGCGTGCCAGCCTTCCTGGATCTCACCGAGTTTCTCGATGCCTATCAGCTCCGCCGTAACAATCGTCGCCGACTGAATCGCCTGCAGCGGCGTCATGCCCTTTTCGGTCATCGTGACAATCTCGTAGGCGTTCTCGCCGTGCGGAATCAGCGGTGCATCAGTGCCGAGCGCAACCTTCACTCCTGCCGCGATGGCTTTCATCAGAGACTCGCTTGCGAGCGGCCGGACATACTCTGCTTTGGTGCGCTTCTTCGGATGCAGCATCTCGTAGTTGATCAGGTCCATGAGACCGGACGTGGGAACGAGAAACACGTCGTTTTCGACCATCATCTGAATGGCTTCGTCATCGAGAATCGAACCGTGCTCGATCGAACGAACCCCGGCCCGAATGGCGGCCTTGATGCCCTCGGTACCATGCCCATGGGCGGCGACCGGAATCTCGTGGCGTTCCGCCTCTTCAACAATAGCGCGCATCTCCTCGTCGCTAAGCTGCTGCAAGCCGACCGAATCCTCGAGTGACATGACGCCTGCTGTCGCGTGGATCTTGATTACCTTTGCGCCATGCTTGATTTGGAAACGCGTGGCCTTGATCGCATCGTCAACGCCGCTCACCACTCCATGCTCGGGACCGAGCTCCAGCATGCCTTCGGACAGGCCCTCGGCCATGGCGAGGTCGGCATGACCACCAAGAATCGTAATCATGTGGCCGGCGGGAACGATTCGAGGAGCCCTGATCCAGCCCTCATCCGATGCACGCGCCATGGCTGCGCCGACAAGGTCGAGCGTCGGATGAACCTGGCCAATATCGCGGATGGTCGTAAATCCGGCCAAAAGTGTTCTCTCGGCATTCTTGGCACTGCGCAGTGCCGCCTCGCTGCCGCTTTCGGTTACGACAACACCGAAATTCGCGGCCTCGAAGTCGAGATCGAGATGGACGTGCATGTCCATGAGTCCGGGGAGCAGTGTCTTCCCGGGCAACTCAACAACCCGAACGCCTTCGCTCGGCACCCGACCGTTGATGCCTACGATGCGACCGTCATCGACAAGGATATTCGCGCGGCCAATCAGTTTGCCCGTTCGAACGTCGAGGTAGCTGTCCGCCTTGAGCAGGACCATCTCGGCCTGGACTGGAACAGCAAACAAAACAGCCAACAGACACAGGATGATTCTGCGCATGGTACGACTCCTTACTCGTGGTAGGCGGGACTCAACTCGTGCACTGCGTCTACGAGTGCGCCAAGGTGATCGGGATTAATGTCAGGCGTAATGCCGTGGCCGAGGTTGAACACGTGGCCCGGGCCCTTGCCGTAGCTTGCGAGCGTCTCAGCGACGCCCTGCTTGATCACTTCGGGGCTTTCACGCAGCGTCGCCGGATTGAGATTGCCCTGCAGTGCGACCCTGTCGTCGACATAGCCACGTGCGTCGGCGAGGCTCGTGGTCCAATCGACACCGAGCGCATCGGCTCCGGTCTCGGCGAGATCCTTCAGTAGCGGGCCAGCACCCTTCGTAAACAGGATTACGGGAATCCTGCGGCCGTCTTTCTCACGCGTCAGGCCGTCGACGATCTTCTGCATGCTCGCGAGTGAGAAGCGACGGAAGTCGTCACCCTCGAGAGCAGCTCCCCAGGTATCAAAAATCTGCACGGCCTGTGCGCCGGCCTCGATCTGGGCATTGAGATACTCGGTCGTTGTTTCCGCGACAATGTTCATCAGGCGATCGAGAATCTCGGGCGATTCTTTCGCCAGCCCCTTGATTGTCGGGAACTCGCGGCTCGAGCCGCCTTCGACCATGTACGTGCCGACGGTGAACGGACTGCCGGCGAAGCCGATCAGCGGAACCTTGCCGTCCAGCTCTCGGCGAATCGTACTTACTGCATCGAAGACGTAGCCGAGCGACTTCTCAACATCGGGCACCTTGAGTGCCTTGATCGCGTCGGCGGTCTGTACCGGACGCTCGAACTTCGGCCCTTCGCCGGTAACGAAGTACAGGCCAAGGCCCATTGCGTCCGGAACGGTGAGGATGTCCGAGAACAGGATCGCCGCATCGAGCGCGTAGCGCCTGAGTGGCTGCATCGTCACTTCGCAGGCCAGTTCCGGGTTGCGGCAAAGGCTCATGAAGTCGCCGGCTTCGGCACGCGTTGCCCGGTACTCCGGCAGGTAACGACCCGCCTGGCGCATGATCCATACCGGTGTGCGTTCTACGGGTTCGCGCAACAGCGCCCGCAGGAATACGTCATTCTGGAGCGCAGCCATTAACTGCCCACCGTCGCTTCGATCGAAGCCTGCATGGCTTCTGCGACCTCACGCGGGCTCTCGGCGTCGCGGATCGGGCGGCCAACCACGATGTAGTCGCAGCCGTTCTGGAACGCAGTCTCAACCGTAACCACACGCTTCTGGTCGCCAACCGGCTTGTTGTCTACCGGGCGGATCCCCGGGGAAACGACGAGCAGCTTGTTATCGACGTGCTCGCGCAGCGTCGGTACTTCCAGGCCCGAAGAAATGACACCGTCGCACCCGGAGTCGAGACACTGACGTGCGCGTGACAGCACCAGGTCACCGACGTCACAGTCGAAACCGAGATCATCGAGGTCACCGCGATCAAGGCTCGTCAGGACCGTTACACCGAGCACCTTGAGCGAATCACCCTTGTTCTCGGCCGCCGCTTCCATGATCGAGCGGTTGCCGTGAACCGTGACGAACGAGGCACCGCGATCCTTGAGCTGGCGTACCGACGAACCCACCGTTGCCGGTATGTCGAAGAACTTCAGGTCGCAAAAGACTTTCTTGTCGCGCGCCAGCATCCAGTCGAGCAGTTCGAAATACTCGCCGCTCATCATCAGCTCGAGGCCGATCTTGTAGAAAGTGACCGCATCGCCGAGTTCTTCGGCGACTTGCTTCGCCCGGTCGACGGTGGGTACGTCCATGGCGAAGATCAGGCGTTCGCGATTCGGAATATCTTTGTGCTGCACGTGGTGTCCTTTGCTCGATTGGCGCGGGACGCGATTCTATCAGCCCGCGAGCGCTTCGTGTGCCTTGATCGCGAAGCGATCAGTCATTCCGGCGATGTAATCGGCGATGACCCGCGCCCGGCCCATATCGTCCGCGGCCTCCGCCTGTGCCGAGAAATCCGGCGGCATAAGACCGATGTCGCTGGCGTAGGCGTCGAACAGCTCGCGAACGATGGCTTGCGCCCGGCGCGTCATCTCCAGTTTCTGCTCGTGGCCGTAGAGATGTTCGTGCAGGAAGCGCTTCAGGGCGATGTGCTGCTCGTAGGTCTCGTCCGACATCGTGACCAGCAGATTGCCCGCCTGTCGTACGTCGTCAATCGTTTCAACACCCGATGCCTTGAGATTGCGTACGGTGTTTTCGATCAGGTCTGTAACGACGGTGCCAATCATGCGGCGGATGGTTTCGTAGATCAGGCGCCTGTCGTCCAGGTCGGGATAATTCTCGCGAACCTCGTTACAGGCGACCGCGAACAGCGGCTGCTCGAGCATCTGCTCTACTGTCAGCAGTCCCGCCCGAAGACCGTCATCAACATCATGGTTGTTGTAGGCGATCGCATCCGCGATGTTGGCGAGCTGCGCCTCAAGACCGGGCTGGGTGCGATCGAGAAACCTTTGCCCTACGTCGCCAAGTTGCCGTGCGTTCGCTTTCGAGCAGTGTTTGAGAATCCCTTCACGGGTTTCGAACATCAGGTTAAGACCCTGAAAGTCAGCGTATTTCTGCTCGAGTTCGTCGACTACGCGCAGCGACTGCAGGTTGTGCTCGAAACCGCCGAAGTCGCGCATGCACGCATTCAGTGTGTCCTGCCCTGCGTGACCGAACGGCGTATGGCCGAGGTCGTGCGCCAGGCAGATTGCCTCGGTAAGCGGTTCGTTCAGGCCGAGTGCAACAGCGACGCTGCGGCCGATCTGTGAGACTTCAATCGAGTGCGTCAGGCGCGTTCGATACAGGTCACCTTCGTGATTGACGAACACCTGCGTCTTGTAGACGAGCCTTCGGAATGCCGTTGAATGGATGATGCGATCACGATCGCGCTGGTACTCACCGCGATGCGTGGGAGGCGCCTCCGAAAACCTGCGACCGCTGCTGCGCGACTCGTCTGCGGCGTACGAGGCGAGCGCAGCACCCATCAGCTGGCGCCCGTCAACCGATTCAGGCGAGCTTCGTCGTACTCGCTGCTCACGTAAGCGTCGCCGAGCGAATTGAGCATGACGAATCGAAGCTGCTTGCCCTGCACTTTCTTGTCCATGCCCATCGCGCTCATCCAGTCGTCATGCCCAATCGCCGGTGGTTCGATCGGCAGGCCGGCAGCTTCGACAAGCGCGCGCAGGCGATCCTGTCCGTCGATGCCCGAGAGCTCGGCTGCCATGATCATCCCGGCCGCGACGGCCTCGCCGTGCAGCCAGTCGCCGTAGCCCTGGCAATGCTCAATGGCGTGACCGAAGGTGTGACCAAAATTGAGGATGGCGCGGCGACCCGCTTCGCGTTCGTCTTCGGCAACCACTTCGGCTTTCAATTCACAGGAGCGCCGAATGGCGTGCCCGAGAGCCTGCTTATCCCTCGCCAGCAACGCTTGCATGTTGCTTTCCAGCCATTCGAAAAACTCGAAATCGCAGATAGCACCGTACTTGATGACCTCGGCGATGCCGGCCCTGAGCTCACGCTCTGACAGCGTGCTGAGTGTATCGGTGTCGATCAGCACGACTTCGGGCTGGTGGAACGCACCGATCAGGTTCTTGCCCTTCGGGTGATTGACGCCCGTCTTGCCACCGACCGATGAGTCGACCTGGGCGAGCAACGTCGTCGGTACCTGTATGAACGACACACCACGCATGTAACAGGCCGCTGCGAAGCCCGTGATGTCACCGACAACACCACCGCCAAGTGCGATGACCGTCGTATCGCGATTGGCACGCGCCTCTATGAGCCTGTCGAGAATCGACTGCATTGTGGCGACGGATTTGTGCGCCTCGCCATCCGGCAACTCGATCGACGAAATCGTCTTGCCGGAGAGGCAAGACTTGAGACTGTCGAGGTACAGCGGTCCGATTGTCTCGTTCGTCACAATCAGGCAATCGCTGCCGGATACATACTCGGCCAGGTCGAAGCCGCCCGCGAGCAGGTCCGACCCGATGTGAATCGGATAGCTGCGTTGTCCCAGATCGACATTTACATTGAACATTCGGCGAAGACTACAGATTGGAGAATCGGGGACACCCTATTGGGTGTCCCCTTTACTTGACTATGTATCGCTCCAGAGTCTCTGGAGCAACTGAGGCTCAAGTATAGGGGACACTTTAGAAAGTGTCCCCCGTACTAAATTACACTGGAAATGATTTCCTGTCCGACCGCGGCGACCTTGCGGTTATCGGTTTCGACGACAAGATCCGCGATCTCAAGGTACATAGGCTCACGTGTCGCAAGCAAGGTCTCGAGCGTCCTGCGTCGATCGGTGTCCTCAAGCAGCGGCCGATTGCGGTTTCGACTGGTCCGCCGGACCTGCTGGTCGACCGAGGTCTTCAGGTAGATCACGTACCCACGCCCGCCGAGCCGGCTGCGGCTTTCGGGATTGATCACGGCGCCGCCGCCCGTTGCGAGAACGATCCCGTCCATTTTGCTCAGATCATCGATAACCGCGGCTTCGCGCTTGCGGAATCCCTCTTCGCCTTCCTTCTCGAAGATGAACGGAATATCAACGCCGGTACGTGCCTCGATTTCGTCATCGCTGTCGAAGAAGTTCAGGTGCAACTCCCTGGCGAGGTAACGACCAACAGCAGACTTGCCGGCGCCCATCGGGCCAACGAGAAATATATTGCGAGGTGTATTCATAAAGAACGGGGACACCCAGGCGGGTGTCCCCTATATTTGACTCAGCACGACTGCGGAGTCGCTACGCTAGTAAATCGTCGAACCTTCCTCAAGGATGCGCGGCGTGACGAAGATCAGCAGCTCAGCCTTGTTGTCCTTGCGCTGCTTGTTCTTGAACAGCGCGCCGGCAATCGGGATGTCACCAAGGAACGGAACCTTGTTGATCGTCTCGCGACGCTCGGTCTCGTAGATACCGCCGAGAACAACCGTCTGGCCGTCGGCAACGAGTACCTGCGTCTGTACCGAACGCGTATCAATCGACGGTACCGTGCCGCCGAGACCACCGGTAGAAATAACCTTACCGACGTTGTCCTTGGATACGTGCAGGTCCATGATGATGTTGTTGTCCGGCGTGATCTGCGGCGTCACCGTCAGCTCGAGGACAGCTTCCTTGAACTGAATTGTGGTTGCGCCCGACGAAGCCGACTGCTGGTACGGAATCTCAACACCCTGCTTGATCGATGCTTCACTCTGGTTTGCCGTGATGACGCGCGGCGTCGACACGATCTCACCGAGACCCTCGGCTTCCATCGCGGAGAGCTCAAGATCGACAAGATAATCCGACCCGAGTACCGCGAGGGAGAAACGTCCCGCCGCGTTGTCTACCGGCAGATTCACGTTATAACGCTCGGGAATACCCGGAAACGTAACCGGTGTAAGTCCCGTTGGATCGTTGGCAGCGTCCAGAATGGACGACAAGTAGTTATTTGAGGCAACACCGGAACCGGATGTGACAACCAGGTCTCGCGGTCCGATATTGTCGGTAGTTACGCCAAGGCGCACACCAAAATCGCGACTGAAGTCATCATTGACGACCACGATGCGCGACTCGATCAAAACCTGCTTGATCGGGATGTCCAGCGTGCGAACCATGCGGCGCACGTCCTGCAGGCGCTCGGCCGTGTCCTGTACGAGCAGCGTGTTGGTGCGATCGTCGACCGCGATGCTGCCGCGATCAGACAGCATGCCGCCGTCGCCACCGCTTGAAATCAGGTCGGCCAGGTCCTGTGCTTTCGCGTAGTTGACCTGCAGGAACTCCGAGTACATCGGCTCCAGTTCGGCAATCTGCTGCTTGGCTTCGAGGTCTGCCGTTTCACGAGCAGCAATCTCTTCAGCCGGGGCAACCATGATGACGTTGCCGTTCTGGCGCATGTCCAGACCCTTCGTCGTCATGACGATGTCGAGTGCCTGGTCCCACGGAACGTTGCGCAGACGCAGCGTTACGTTGCCCTGCACCGTGTCCGACACGATGATGTTGCGACCGGACGTTTCAGCCAGCAGCTGCAGTACGGCACGCGTTTCGATGTCCTGGAAGTTCAGCGTCAGACGCTGACCTTCGTATTCTTTCGTCTCCGAGAACAGGCTCGATTCTTCGGCCGCAGATTCCGGAGCCGGATTTACTTCGATCGTGAACTCGTTGTCCGACTGGTAGGCAAGCTGCTCATACTTGCCATCAGCGGAGATAACGATGCGCGTATCCAGGTTGGTACGCAGCGTATCGACCGTCGTAACCGGCGTTGCAAAGTCCATGACGTCGAGGCGACGCATCAGTTCTGCAGGCAGGCTCGTGTCTTTGAAGATCGCAACGACGCGGCCGCCTTCCTGGCGAATATCAACCGGCGTCGATGGGTCGGTCAGGCTAACGACCACGCGACCACCACCGTCACGCGTACGGCGGAAATCAACACTTGAAATGGCACGGCTGCCGGGAGCGGCATAAGTCGGGGTTGACTGCGATGCGGGAGTCGACGCGGCGGCGAACTGGGTAGAACCTGCGTCGTAATCATCGCCGTCACCGAGCATCACCGTCAGCGTGTTGCCGCTGCGGCGAGTCTGGTAATCGACCATTGAACCGAGATTCAGGACGACGCGGGTACGGCCGTTGGCCTCCGCGGTCAGAATCGTATTAAGCGGGCCGAGATTGACGTCCCTGCGACGCGAGCTCAGACCCAGCGCCGTTTCCGGCAGGTCGAGTGCGATACGCGCAGGGTTCTCAATCGTGAACGCCAGCGGCTCGGGAGCCGCCTCGCTCATGATGAGCTTCAGCTCGACACGTTGGCCGGGCAGGCTCTGCACCTGAATATCCTGCAGCCGATTGCCTTCCTGGGCACTAGCCTGCGCCCCCAGATAGAGCAGCACTGCTGCCTGCAGACAAGCGACCAGCCTGAGGCCAGCCGACGATTTGAATTTGAGCATCATTCCCATTACTCCCAGTTCCATTCAGGCGCGTCAGTCTGAAAGACCGATCGCAGCGTCTCTCTCGATGTAGCCGCCAATTCCGTCGGAAATAATTTCTACCAACACGATTTCCGACTCTGAAATATCCGTAATTCGTCCGTCGTTCTGACCCAGGTAGTTACCGGGCACGACGCGGTGAATCAGGCCGTCTGACGTTTGTACGAGGCCGTACATCGTCTCGCCGATGTACAACGTGCCAACCATGCCGAGCGTGTCGAGAGGAAAGCCCTCGAGGAACTCACGACTGCGGTTGACGTTGGGCCGTACACCACCGGCTGCGCCACTGACCTGCGGCGTGTCCGGACGGAACGGCGAACGCATTCCCTCGGCGTCGGCGACATAGGTGAAGATTTCGTAAGGCGTAATCTCCGGCAGCGGCTCGATGCGGCCACCCGGACGCGCCTTCACCTCGTCAATGTATGCGTAAAGATCGTCCATGTTGCCGCCACAGGCCGACAGGGCCAGTGCGAGCGGCAGCACGATCGCCGTCTTGATTGCGGAAGCGCGCATCCTAGCTGCCCTCCTCGTCGATGTAGCGATACGTCTGTGCAGTCACGTCCATGCTCAGGTTGTCGTAACTGTCAGTCGATTCAGGTGTGATCGTGATGTTGTGCAGCGTCACGATTCGCGGCAGTGCCGCAATGCTGGAAACAAAATTGCCGATCTCGTGATAGCTGCCGGTCAGGCGAATCTTGATCGGCTTCTCGGCATAGAAGTCCTTCGGAATCTCTGCCTGCGGCACGAACAGCTTTTCCTGCAGGCCGGATGCGAGACCCGTCTGCGAGATATCAACGATCAGCTGCGGGATCTCTGTTTCGCCCGGCAGCTGGCGCAGCATCGTGCCGAACGACTGTTCGATCTGCTCGAGCTGTGCCTTGTAGTCATCGTAGTTCGCGGCTTTGCGCTGCTTGTTCTCAAACACGTCGCGCAGATCCTGTTCTTCCTGCTGCGCGCGCTGCAGTGCCGGTGCCTTGTCCTTGACGATAAAGAAGTAGGTGCCCATCGCGGTAACGGCGATGAAGACCAGTACGATCACGGCGGCCCGGAACAGGAGCGGCCAGCGACCAACGTCATTGACGTCAAGACTCTGGAGTTCTTCTACGATGTTCATACGTCGTCCTCCCCAGAGCCAGGCTGTGTCTGCTTGGCGTAAACAACGAACTCGGCCTGGCGTGAGTTGCCAGCCTGCGTCGTCTCAACTCGTTCCACTTCCGGGTCGGCGAGCCATTCGGAAGCGTCGATCTGTTTCATCAGCGTCGATACGCGAGTACTGGACTGTGCAACACCGCGAATCTCGATGCGGTTGCCGTTCTGCTTCATACCCGTCAGGTAAACACCTTCAGGCAGCTGGCGAACCAGTTCGTCGAACAGGTGCACGATCTCCGGACGGCTCTTCTGCAGCTGCTCGATGATCTCCATGCGCGCCATCATGCGTTCTTTCTGGCGCTCCAGGCTGTCGATCTCCTGGATGCTCTTTTCGAGCTCGGCGATCTCTTCCTGCAGCTTGTCATTGCGCTCGCGCTGGTTGTCGATCATCGTGTTGTAAAAGAAGATCGTCAGCATCACGACGGCAATGCCCGCGATGACGGCTCCACCGGCCGCGACACCGAAGTCGCGTTGGCGCTTTTTGCGTTCTTCCTCGCGCCAGGGGAGTAGATTAATAGCTGGCATTAGTCAAAGCTCCTGAGTGCGAGGCCGCAGGCCGTCAACAACGCCGTAGCATCCTTGTTGACTCCCTGAGACTTGGCTTTCGAAGAAATCTTCATCTGGCCGAGCGGGTCACCGATCTCGGTCGGGATACCGACGCGGCTCGAAATAACGTCCGCGATGCCCGGAATGTTCGCGCAACCGCCGCAGACCAGGATCATGTCCGGCTGCTCGCGACCGCCACCCGAAGCCAGGTAGAACTGCAGCGAACGGCTGACCTGCTGGGTCATGTCGTCGATGAACGGCTCGAGTACTTCGGGCTGGTAGTTTGAAGGCAGGCCGCCCTGCTTCTTCGCACGGCCGGCGTCTTCCATCGACAGGCCGTAGGTCCGCATGATTTCCTCGGTCAGCTGCTGGCCGCCGAAGTTGAAGTCACGCGTGTAAACAACCCTGAGGTCGGCCAGCACGGAGAACGTCGTGGACGAGGCGCCGATATCGACAACCGCGACCGACTGGCCCATGCCGCCGTCAGGAATCTGGTGAGACAGCAGCTGGCAGGCGTTCTCGAGGGCGAAAGCCTCAACATCAACGATCTGCGTCGCAAGGCCGGCCGCATTCACGGCCGACTGGCGCTGCTCGACGTTCTCGGTGCGCGTGGCAACCAGCAAAACGTCCATGAGTTCGGGGTCTTTCTCGTTCGGGCCGATGACTTCGTAATCGAAGCTGACTTCTTCCATCGGGAACGGGATGTACTGGTCCGCCTGGATCTCTACCTGGCCTTCGAGGTCGCGTTCGGACAGGCTCGCTGGCATCTGGATGACTTTCGTAATGGCCGCGTCGCCGGAAATTGCGACGGCAACGTCGGTGGCTTTTGCACCGGCGCGCTTGACGGCTCGACGAATCGCCTCACCGACGGCCTTGGCGTCGACAATGGCTTTTTCGTTTACGGAACTGGGCGGTGTGGGCTCTGCTGAATAGGACTCGACGCGAAAGCGCTTTCCGCTCTGGGATAGCTCAATCAGCTTGACCGACGACGTCGTGATATCGAGGCCCAGCAATGGTTGTGATTTATTGCCGAAAAACACGTTTTTTTCCTTCTAAGTCGGTAAGTTGCGAGTCAAAATTAGGCCGGTTCTGAGCAAAGCGATTTAACTATATATCAAGAAAATGTTAAATAAAACGTGACTTTGTTCACGATCCAACCATCCCTATGTTAGTGACGAAACGGGCCGGATTCCGTGAACCAGTCGACCTCACAACGCGCGACTCGTTATTGCAGCCCCGGCGTCGCTGTGACTATCATCGCGGCCTTGGGTAAAACACTTCTGCCACTGCCACAAAAAAGCCACATTTCCGTCACCGGCCAACCACCAACGTACTCTTTACTAAGGTGTCGAAACGCCTTCTGAATTCGGGTGGTTTGACCGAAAACGCCTGTAACTATGCATAATCCATCGCGAAAAAAAGCCAACGCACGTCACATTAGGCGACATAAGCTGCTCCGCCTCCTGATAGTTTTCGCCGGATTTGGCGTTCTGGGCGGGATTGGCGTGGTTTCCGGCGTCATCGGGGCCTGGTATTACGTGGAGCCCAGCCTGCCCGAGGCCGAAACGATCCGGGACATCCCGCTGCAGGTGCCACTGCGCGTTTTCAGCCGTGACGGCCGCCTGATCAGCGAGTTTGGCGAGCGTCGCCGCATCCTGGTGACATACCCCGAAATCCCGCAGCACGTGGTTCAGGCGTTCATTTCCGCGGAAGACCAGCGCTTTTTCGAGCATCCGGGCATCGATTACCGCGGTATCCTGCGTGCCCTGGTGCGTTTCCTGCAGACTGGCGACGCTTCTGGCGGCGGTGGCAGCACGCTGACGCAGCAGCTGGCGCGTGATTACTTCCTGACTCGCGACCAGACGATCGCACGCAAGCTCAACGAGGCATTTCTTGCCTGGAAGATCGAGCAGGAGTTCACCAAGGAACAGATCATGGCGCTGTTCCTTAACAAGATGTTCTTCGGCCAGCGTGCTTATGGCGTCGCTGCATCGGCACAGGTTTTCTTTAACAAGAATCTGGCTGATGTGAATGTCGCCGAGGCAGCCACACTGGCCGGCATCCTGCCCGCGCCTTCCCGCTACAACCCGGTAACCAGCGCTCGCAACGCAACGGTACGGCGTGGCTACGTTCTCGGCCGCATGCTGGCACTCGGCTACATCGACCAGGCGCAGCACGATGAGGCCAATGAGTTTCCGATGGAGTCGCGACTGCATGGCGCAGCCGTCGAAGTAAATGCGCCATACGTTGCCGAGATGGTGCGCGCTGAGATGCAGCGGCGTTACGGCGATGCCTACTCGACGGATGGCTACCAGGTAGTAACGTCGATCGATTCGCAGTTGCAGGAGGCCGCCAACTACGCACTGCGTAACGGCCTGCTAGGCTTTACTCGTCGTCGCGGTTTCCGGATGCCGGACCCTGAAGAACGGGTAGACCTGAGCGAGGAGTTGCTCGCCACACCCGTCGAGGAATGGCCCGATGAGATCTTCGATCCTCTCGATCGCTATGCACCCGGCGGCCTGTCACTCGCACTTGTGACAGCGCTGCATGAAGACAATTCGGCGACCGTCATGTTCAAGGACGGCCGCTCAACGTCTCTCCCATGGGCCGGAATCAGCTGGGCGAAGCCGTTTATAGATCGTGAAACAACCGGCGCGGAGCCCGAAGCTGTTGCTGACGTGCTTGCCGTCGGTGACGTCATTCATGTCATGCCGACGGCAAATGACAGCTGGGCGCTGGCACAGGTGCCGGAGGCTCAGGGCGCCATCGTGACGGTCGACCCGCACGACGGTGGCATCTCGGCACTGACCGGCGGCTTCGACTTCACCCTGACAAAGTTCAACCGCGCAACCCAGGCGTTTCGCCAGCCGGGCTCTTCATTCAAGCCCTTCATTTATTCGGCGGCACTTGAACACGGCGCGACACCGGCAACCGTGATTCTGGACGCGCCTGTCGTTGTGGTCTCGTCCGAGCTCGAGGCGATCTGGCGACCGATTAATTACAGTGGCCGCTTCTACGGTCCGACGCGATTGCGCGAGGCTCTGAAGCGTTCGATGAACCTGGTCTCGGTGCGGCTGCTGCTGTTCGAGACCGGCGTCGGCAATACGGTGCGTCATCTTGAGAAGTTCGGCTTCGGCGACGCCGCCCTGCCACGCAACGGTTCGCTGGCATTGGGTGGCGGCAGCGCGTCGCCACTCGACATTGCGCAGGGCTACGCAATACTCGCTAATGGCGGCCACGCCGTGAGGCCGTATGTCATTGACGCAATCTATGGACCCGAGGGTGAGCCACTTTACCGGGCAGACCCGGCGGTCGTTTGCGACGAATGCACCGCAACGGAATCTGACGACGAGCTGCCGTTCTTCCTCAACGACCTGGGGTCGGATCCCGCGATTAGCGAAAGCGACGGAGGACTCGATCCGGCGGTTGCGTTGCTGCAACGAGAGGAAATGCTCGAGGCGATGGCTGATGTGGTCATGACGTACAGGCCTGATGCGTCGCAGGCGCCGGAGCTGTTCGAAAACGTCAACGTTGCCGAGCAGGCGATTACTCCGCAGAACGCGTTCCTGATCCAGGACATGATGCGCTCGGTTATTCGTGAAGGTACCGGACGTAAGGCGCTGACACTGGGCCGCCGCGACCTGTCGGGCAAGACCGGCACCTCGAACGATCGCCGCGACGCCTGGTTCGGCGGCTTCAACGGCGATATCGCGACGGTCGTGTGGGTTGGCTATGACGATGACCTGCCGCTCGGCGCCGGCGAGGAAGGTGGCCGCACGGCACTGCCGATCTGGATCGACTTCATGGATATCGCGCTCGACGGCGTGCCGGAGCACCAGATGGACATGCCTGAGGGCATCGTTTCGCAGCGCATTGACCGCCAGACCGGATGCCCTGCGCGTGCGGGCCAGAGCAACACGATGTTCGAGGTGTTCCGGGTTGGGCATGTGCCCGACTGCGAACAGCTGGAACTGGTGGACGATCCGTTTAACAATGCCGCTGGAATCGATCCCGAACCCGAGGAAGAAGAACCCGGGGCCGAAACGGAAGAGGATGAAGAAGAAGAGGAATCACTCTTCTAGAGAGCGACAGGTCGTCGCCCAGGAAGCTGCACGCGTCATCGTCAACCACGGTGTACGCGACTACCGTGTTGCGAAACAGAAGGCGGCCGAGCGCCTCGGCGTCGATGGTCGCGGCACCCTCCCCGGCAATGATGAAGTCGAGCAGGCCGTTGCCGAACATCTGAAGATCTTCGGTGGCGAAGAGCACGCCGACCTGCTGCGGCTGATGCGTACGGCGGCGCTCTCCGCAATGGAAATGCTTACCGAGTTCTCGCCGCGACTGGTCGGACCTGTACTGGCAGGCACAGCCGACGAAAACTCAACCGTAAATCTGCACGTCTTTGCCGACAGCCCGGAATCAGTCGCAATGATGATCGGCGATCTCGGCATTCACTTCCGCTCCTACGAGCGACGCCTCAAGAGCCGGCACGGCCAGTTCGATACTTACGCAGGCTTCGAATTCAGCCACCGGAACGAGACGATCCAGGCAACCGTGTTCCCGTTCGATGGAATACGCCAGGCGCCGATGTCACCAATTGATGGCAAGCCGATGAAGCGCGCTACCGTGGATACAGTGCAGGAGATGCTCCAGTAGAAACAGTGGAGCAGCCGATACTCAAGTAAAGGGGACACGTGAAACGTGTCCCCGTACTTATTATCTTTTGCTGATTTCGACGTAGTCGCGCTTATCGGCACCAACGTAGAGCTGACGCGGACGAGCGATCTTGCCGGCCGGATCCGAAATCATCTCGCGCCAGTGCGATACCCAGCCAACCGAGCGGCCGAGCGCGAACATGACCGTGAACATCGAGGTCGGGATACCGAGCGCCTTGTAGATGATCCCTGAGTAGAAATCGACGTTCGGGTACAGGTTCTTCTCTTTGAAGTAGTCGTCGTTCAGCGCAACCTGCTCGAGTTCGCGAGCGAGATCGAACAGCGGCGTGTCTTCCTTGTCGAGTGCGTCGAGAACCTTGTGCGCCATCTCGCGAATGATCGTCGCACGCGGATCGAAGTTCTTGTAGACGCGATGACCGAAGCCCATGAGGCGGAACGGATCGTTCTTGTCTTTCGCTTTCTCAACATACTTGCCGATATTCGACACGTCGCCGATCTCGTCGAGCATGTTGAGGACGGCCTCGTTGGCACCACCGTGAGCCGGGCCCCAAAGCGCCGAAATGCCGGCTGCGATTGCCGAGTACGGGTTGGCACCCGAGCTGCCGGCCATGCGAACCGTCGACGTCGAGCAGTTCTGCTCATGGTCGGCATGCAGGATGAACAGCAGATCCAGCGCCTCCGATGCAACCGGGCTGATCTCATACTCCTCTGCCGGCACGGCAAACAGCATGTGCAGGAAGTTGTCGCAGTAGTTCAGGTCGTTGCGCGGATAGATGAACGGCTGGCCGATATTCAGCTTGTACGCCGCCGCCGCAATCGTCGGCAGTTTGGCAATGATGCGATGCGCGAAGATGTCGCGATGCTTCGGATTCGAGGCATCCATTTCGTCGTGGTAGTACGCCGACATGGAGCCCACAACCGCCGACAGCTGTGCCATCGGGTGTGCGTCGTAACGGAAGCCCTTGAAGAAGCTCAGCATGCCCTCGTTGAGCATCGTGTGGCGACGGATCGTGTTCTCAAACTTGTCGAGCTCATCCTGGTTCGGCAGTTCACCGTTCAGCAGCAGGTAGCAGACCTCCATGAAGCTTGAGTGCTTCGCGAGCTGTTCAACCGGGTAACCCCGGTACATGAGAATGCCTTCCTCACCATCGATGTAGGTGATGTCAGATTCGCAGCTGCCGGTCGATACGAAGCCCGGGTCGTAGGTAAATACGCCCTGCTCCTTATATAGACGTGCGACGTCAATGACGTCCGGGCCGGTAGTGCCCTTCCGTACAGGTAACTCCATTTCCGAGCCATCAGGGCTCTTTAAGATGTAGGCGTCCTCGCTCATCTTGTTCCTCTGTTTTTAGGTGCCGCGAACTCTACGAGCATAGCAGAGGCTTCGGTATCCCGAAGTCGTGGTATCTCTGTATTTGCAGACCGACTCAAGTAGCCGGCGGGGACGTCCGAAACGGGATGCGGCCTTAGGCGCCCATACCGTATTTCTTGCGGAACTTGTCTACGCGACCGCCAGAGTCGACGATCTTCTGCTTACCCGTGTAAAAAGGATGGCACGACGAGCACACTTCAATAAGGAGATCCTCGCCGAGCGTCGAACGCGTCGTGAATTCGTTGCCACAACTACACGTGACCTTGATGTCGTCGTAATTGGGATGGATATCGGCTTTCATTTTGGCTCGTCCTAAGCGCGCTGCCATAGTCTGGCGCGCGCCGGTCAGTAAAAAGGGCGCGTAATATATAGGGAAGCGCCTTGCGTGGCAAGCCCCCGAATCTTATCCACAGAACCTGTGGATAAGTTTGTGGAAGAAAATTGAACGAGTGCCCTAAGCTGCGGTTTTTCTTAAGAGCCCGTTAATATGAACATTTTGTGTCCATTTTCATTGGGCCTGCCAAATCAATAAGTTACACGCCATTTGCAAACCGCCGGGTGAATTGAGGCGCGTCTGACACTGAAAATACAGGGCTACGCTCTTTCCTGTGCATAAAGAAAGTCGGCGACCAGATCGTCGAGAAAGCGCCTTCCGAGACCTGTTGGCCGCCAGCGCCCCGCTGCACTGCGCTCTATCAGGCCTTTTTCTCGCGACTTATTCGTCGATTTTTCCAACATCTCGAGTGGCAATCCCGAGCGCTCCGCGAACAGGGCCTCCTCAAATCCGTCGGTCGTACGGAGTGCGTTCAACATGAACTCGAACACCCGATCGTGCGATGCAACCGGCTCGCCCGGATCGAGGTCGGCACCCGACTCCATCGCCTGCATGTATTGCTCGGGATTGGCAGGCTTCCGGAAGCGGCGAATCTCATCGCCGGCGCTGTACTTGCCGTGGGAGCCCGCGCCGATTGCCAGGTAGTCTCCGAACAGCCAGTAGTTGAGGTTATGCCGACAGCGGCGACCGTCGCGAGCATAGGCGGACACCTCGTATTGATCGAAACCTGACCTGGCCAGGAAATCCTGACCCGCCAGCTGAATTTCCCAGGCCTCGTCGCCGTCCGGAATCCCGGCTGGCGGCCGCGCGTGGAAGACTGTGTTTGGCTCGAGTGTCAGCTGGTACCAGGACAGGTGCTCAGGCTCGAGAGATACTGCGGCCTCAAGATCGGCGAGCGCACCGTCCGAATCCTGCCCCGGCAAGGCGTGCATCACGTCGAGGTTGATGTTGTCGAAACCGCCAGAGCGCGCTTCCTCGACGGCATGCCGGATGTCATCGCTGCGATGTATGCGACCCAGGATCGTGAGCATATCGTCGTTAAAGCTCTGTGCTCCGATCGAAAGCCGATTGACGCCGGCTTCCCGATAGCCCGCGGGCGCGCCACACTCGACGGTTCCCGGGTTTGCTTCCATCGTGATCTCGGCGTCCACCGCAACTTCGAGCCGGGAACGAATCGCTTCCAGCAGCCGACGAATTTCGCCCGGCGGGAACAGGCTCGGGGTGCCGCCACCGATAAAGATCGTTTCAATGGGTCGACCGTCGTTCCGCGCCGCTTCGTTTTCGAGGTCCGTGAGAAGTGCGTTGGTGTAGCGGTCGGTGGCGGCGCGATTACCTGCAGTATGGGAGTTGAAATCGCAGTACGGGCACTTCTTTACACACCACGGCATGTGGACGTAGAGAGAGAGCGGCGTTTTGATCACGAGTAGTGGCGTTCGATCAATGCGACCAGCTTGCGCAGCGCCTGGCCGCGATGGCTGCGTTCATTTTTCTCGTCCGCCGGGAGTTGCGCTGAACTGATGCCGCGCTCTGGCACGAAGAACAACGGATCGTAGCCAAAGCCACCCGTGCCTTGTCGTGCCTCGAGGATTTCGCCGCGCCAGATACCTTCAGCCACGAGTGGCTCGCCGCCGGGTTCGACATAGCTCGCGACGCAGTGGAATGCGGCGCCTCGATCAGTCACGCCGTCGAGTGCTGCCAGCAACTTGTCGTTGTTCGCCTCATCGTTGCCGTGAGTACCGGCATAACGTGCCGAGTAAATTCCCGGCGCGCCGTCGAGAGCGTCGACCGCGAGACCGGAATCATCAGCGATGGCCGGCAGGCCTGTCGCCTCTGCCGCGTGACGAGCCTTGAGGATTGAGTTTTCCTCGAAGGTTGTGCCGGTTTCATCGGCATCGTCGACGCCGAGCTCTGTCTGTGGAACAACTTCGACGTTTATGCCTTCGAGCAGGCGCGCGATTTCACGAATCTTGCCGGCGTTGCCGCTGGCCATGACGATCTTCTTCGGCCGTTCGCTCACGAGAGTGCAGCGGCAATCGTGTCGCGCTGGGCGACGATGATCTCGTCGATTCCTTTCTTTGCCAGTCCGATCATCGAGGCGAACTCGTCGTCGGTGAATGCGTGGCCTTCGGCCGTTCCCTGTACTTCGATGAAGCGGCCCGCCTCGTTCATGACGATGTTCATGTCGGTCTCGGCCTCGGAGTCTTCGGCGTAATCGAGATCGAGCACCGCGGTGCCGTCGTAGATGCCGACCGAAATCGCGGCCACCTGGCCGTGCAGCGGGTTCTTTTTCAGCTTGCCGGTTTTCGCGAGTCGCTCCATCGCGATCGCCAGCGCAACATAGGCACCGCTGATCGACGCGGTACGCGTACCACCGTCAGCCTGGATGACGTCGCAGTCGAGCGTAATGGTGCGTTCGCCAAGTGCATCCATGTCGGTGACGGCGCGTAGTGAGCGCCCGATCAGCCGCTGGATTTCCAGCGTGCGCCCGCCCTGCTTGCCGCGCGCGGCTTCGCGTCCCGAGCGGGTGTGAGTCGAGCGCGGCAGCATGCCGTACTCGCCGGTCACCCAGCCGGAGCCCTTGCCGCGCATCCATCCGGGCACGCGTTCTTCGATGCTCGCTGTACACAGCACACGGGTGTCGCCGAACGAAGCGAGGACGCTGCCTTCGGCGTGCTTGGTGAAATCAGGTTCGAAATGCAGTACGCGCATCTCATCGGGCTTGCGGCCGCTTGGTCGCATGGTGTTCTCCGGACTGGTTGCGAGGTGCGCTGCGGGCTAGTCGCCAAGCCAGCGGAGCGCGGTTCCGGTCGTATTGTCGCTGTAAGGGGAGTTGACGTTCAACGCCTGCATGCTGAGCGTCTTGAGGTTGTCGACCAGATTGTCCTGGCCGGGCCTGCCAATTGTGGCCATTTCGTCGTCCGACAGGCCGGACCAAAGTCCATCTGTGCAGGCTAGCAACACGTCGCCGGGCTGCAGTGCCATCTTCGCTGTAATGCTCATATCCGGAACCGGTGCATCACCGCCGATGCAGCATTCTACGAAGTTGCGCATCGGGTGATCCTGCGCTTCTTCTTCGCTGATCGCGCCTTCCTGGATCAGGACCTCGACGTGGCTGTGATCGCGCGATCGGGTGAGCACGTGCTGGTGGCGTACCTGGTAGATGCGGCTGTCGCCGATGTGCGCCCAGTACGCGCCGCCTTCCTGTACGAGGCAGATGGCGCAGGTCGCGCGTGGTCGGAAGTCGACGGCGACGTCCGCGCCGAGTTTGACGACTTCGTCATGGGCTTTCGACAAGGCCATATAAAGAAAGCCCTGCGGATCGAAGATCGGCTGCTTTGCTGCCATGAACAGGTCCTGCACAACCTGCAGGCCGGTTTCGGCAGCCTTGGCGCCGTCCGAGTGACCGCCCATGCCGTCGAATACGAGCATCAGTGCGGCATCGTCTGAAGCAACAACAGCAGCGCGATCCTGGTTGTCCTGGCGATCGCCGAGGGCGGAAACTTTGGCGTATTCGATTCGCATGGAGAGTTGTGCAGGTGGCCTTTATCAGCAGGCGCAGCTTAGAATGTTGTCACTTCCTTTTTCTGTGACCTTTTCGGCAGTTTGCCAAGGTCAGAAAGCATACCCGGAGAACGGTGCTGATGTTACACAGTATGACAGGCTTTGCGCGAGAGTCGGCCGAGACCGAGATCGGCACGCTGACCTGGGAAATTCGCGCGGTCAATCACCGTTATCTCGATGTGCAGTTCAAGCTGCCTGAGGATCTGCGCCCGAAAGAACAGGCGTTCCGGCAGCAGGCCAGCGCAGTACTTGGTCGCGGCAAGGTGGAGTGCGGCCTGTTCTTCCGACGGGCGATGGACCAGCAGAACGAGTTGCAGATCGATACAGATCTCATTGAACTGGTCGGCAAGCGACTCGCCGAGGCGTCGAGCCATGTGAGCGTTTCGACGGCTGCGGTGAACCCGGTTGAATTGCTGCGCTGGCCTGGTGTGCTAAAGCCGCCCGAGGTCGATGTAGAGCCGCTCTTTAATGAAGCGACAGCATTGCTCGACAAGACGCTGACCGCGATCAATGAAATGCGTCGCAGCGAAGGCGATCGAATAGCCGAAATGCTCGAGTCACGTTGCAGCGAGATTGCGGATATTTCTGCCTCTGTACGCAAGCGCATGCCCGAGGTCCTCGATGCTGTTCGCGCGAAGCAGCGGGAAAGACTCGAAAAGCTGAATGTCGAAGCGGATCCGGAACGTCTTGAAGTCGAACTTGCGATCATTGCGCAGAAACTCGACGTGGACGAGGAGGTTGATCGCCTCGACAGTCACCTCGTCGAGATTCGCGAAGCACTCGCGGGCGACAAGCCGGTAGGTCGTCGTCTCGACTTCCTGATGCAGGAACTGAATCGTGAGGCCAACACGCTTGGATCAAAGTCGGCTGATACCGAGACGACAAAGGCCGCGGTCGATCTCAAGGTTTTGATCGAGCAGATGCGTGAGCAGATTCAGAACGTCGAGTAGGGAAGTGGCAGTACAAAAAGGAAAACTGTTCGTGTTCGCAGCACCATCGGGTGCGGGCAAGACGACACTCGTGCATGCGGTCGTAACGAAGCACCAGGAGGAGCTTCGTTTCTCAATCTCTTACACGACTCGCCAGCCGCGTCGCAACGAAGCGGACGGTGTCGACTACCTGTTTGTCGACAAGGACGAGTTCATGCGGCTGCGAGACGCGGGCGAGATGCTCGAGTACGCCGAAGTATTCGACAACCTCTACGCAACGAGCCGCAGCCAGGTCGAGAAGCATCTTGGCGAAGGGCACAGCGTCATCCTCGAGATCGACTGGCAGGGTGCACAGCAGGTTCGCGAGTCGATGCCCGAGTGCATTTCGATTTTCATACTGCCGCCGTCGGTTCGAGAACTTGAACGCCGCCTGCGATCGCGCAATACCGACAGCGACGAAGTCATCGCTCGCCGCCTTCGAGACGCGCTGAGCGACATGTCGCACTGGGACGAGTTTGACCACGTCATCATCAATGACGACCTCGAGCGCGCAATCGACGACCTGGAAGCGGTTCTGGAAGGCAATGGCGAGTCTTCGTCCACCTCAAACGAAGAGCTCAGGGCCCGCGTCGCGGCCGTTTTCGACTGACCCCTTATATCTTTTGGTTATAACCGCTGGCGCTGAAAACCGCGCCACGCCTACACTCCTGCGCCTGACACTTGGGTCACACTTGGGTCCGGTTCCGAACGGCAGGGTCCGGTTCCGGCGATTTGGAACCGGACCCTGCCGTTCGGAACCGGACCCTCTTACCGCGAGAACGAAGATGGCACGTATTACTGTCGAGGACTGCCTCGAGAACATTGAGAACATTTTTGAGATGGTGCTGGTCGCGTCGAAGCGCGCGCGTCGCATCGCCCACGGCGCCGACCCGATGGTTGAGCTCGAGAACGACAAGCCGACCGTTATCGCACTGCGCGAAATCGCCGACGGCCTGGTTACGCCGACGATCCTTGAAGAGATCGAGGAGCCGGTTACGGAAGAACTGCTGCAGCCTGAAGCTGTAGACGACGTCCTGCCGGTTCGCGGAATCTCTATCGGCGACTAATAATTAAGGTAACTGTCCCCGGTCCCTGATCTCTGGGTATGATCAGGGCATGGATTACGCTGCAGCCATACTGTCAAGACTGCCGGGCATGCCGAAGCGCGACACCGGCGTGCAGCGGCTCGTCGATACGTTGCAGTCCTACCTGAATGACGAGCAGCTTGAGAAGATAACCGCCGCCTACGAGTTCGGTGCCGAAGCCCATGAAGGGCAGACGCGCAAGACCGGCGAGCCCTACATCACGCACCCGGTTGCCGTCGCCCAGGAGCTCGCCGAGATGAACCTCGACTCCGAGGCGATCGTCGCGGCCATACTCCACGACACAGTAGAAGACACCGAAGCAACGCTCGACGAGATCACCGAGAAGTTCGGCAGCGAGGTGGCACTTCTTGTCGACGGGGTCAGCAAGCTCGACCAGATCCAGTTCCGCAGTCGCGCCGAGGCGCAGGCCGAATCGTTCCGCAAGATGATGCTTGCGATGATCGAGGACATTCGGGTAATCCTCGTCAAGCTCGCCGACCGCCTGCACAACATGCAGACACTCGGCGCGATGCCTGCCGACAAGAAGAAACGCATCGCTCGCGAGACCCTCGACATTTACGCACCGATTGCGAACCGTCTCGGTATCAATCGCCTCAAGGTGCAGCTCGAAGACCTGGGTTTCCGTCACCTGCATCCGTTCCGCTATCGCGTACTCAGTACGGCGCTTAAAAAAAGCCAGGGCAGCCAGCGGCAGATCGTCAAACGCATTACGACAGAGCTCGAAGGCGCGATGGAGGAAGAGGGCATTTCGGGTGAGGTAATAGGCCGGCAGAAACACCTCTACTCGATCTACAAGAAGATGGCGGAAAAGAAGCGGCTTCTTTCCGACGTCGTCGACGTCTACGGTTTCCGCATCATCGTCGATGACGTTAACAGCTGCTACCAGATGCTCGGCATCGTGCATGGCCTGTACAAACCCATGCCGGGCCGCTTCAAGGACTACATCGCGATCCCTCGCATCAACGGTTACCAGTCACTGCACACGACATTGTTTGGTCCCAAGGGCCTGCCGCTTGAAGTGCAGATTCGCACGCGCGACATGGACCGCGTCGCCGAATCCGGTGTTGCATCGCACTGGTTGTACAAGGCCGATGAAAAGTCGGATGCGACCCCGCAACGGCGCGCCCGCGAATGGCTGTCGAACCTGGCAGAACTGCAGCAGTCAGGCACCTCCGAAGAGTTTCTCGAAAGCGTCAAGGTCGACCTGTTCCCGGACAAGATCTACGTGTTCACGCCGAAAGGCGACATCATGCCGTTGCCGAAGGGAGCAACGACTGTCGACTTCGCGTACGCCGTGCATACGGACGTTGGTAACCGCTGCGTCGCCGCAAAAATCAACCGCGGACTTGTGCCGCTTCGCACCGAACTGCTTAACAGCCAGACCGTCGAGGTGATCACGGCAAAGGGCGCGAAACCCAATCCGAACTGGCTTACGTTTGTACGCACCGCAAAGGCGCGCACCGCCATTCGCCAGCACATGAAAAACCTGCGTTCGTCGGAGTCGGTCGACCTCGGCAAACGTCTGCTCGACCGCACGCTCAAGGACATCGGCAGCAGCCTGCGGAAAGTCGGCAAGGTGCGCATGAAAGAGGCACTCGAGGAACTCGGGCTCAACAACGATGCCGATCTGTTCGAACAGATCGGGCTTGGTGAAAGACTCGCACCGCTGACAGCGCGTTTCCTTGCCGGCGTCACCGAAGAGGGCGACGAGGAAGCCGCCCCGGCAAGCCTCGTTATCGCAGGTACCGAAGGCATGGTCGTCTCTTATGCCAAGTGCTGCTACCCGATCCCTGGCGATGACGTCATGGGTTACCTGACCGCGGGTCGCGGCATCGTGATCCACCGCAACCAGTGCGGCAACCTGTCCAATTTCCGCAAGCAGCCCGAGAAGTGGATCTCGGTATCGTGGGAGAAAGACATCGATATGGACTTCGCCTGCGGCATCACCTGCGACACACGCAACAAGCCCGGCGTACTCGCCGAAGTCGCGGCGACAATCGCAGACTCCGGCTCAAACATTGAGCAGGTCGAAGTACTGGGTCGACACGAGGACTGTTCGGTGTTGTCATTCCTGCTGCAGGTCAAGGATCGAGTGCACCTTGCGAACATCATGCGCAACGTGCGCAACATGAAAAACGTCATCCGTCTGTCGCGCGACTGCGCCTGAGAGAACAAAACAATGAGCAAAAACCCCATTCACACCGACAGCGCCCCTGCCGCGATCGGCACTTATTCGCAGGCTGTGCAGACTGGCAACCTCGTATTTCTGTCCGGACAGATTCCGCTGGTGCCGGAAACGATGGAGATCGTCGACGGCGACTTCGCCGCACGTACGCGCCAGGTCTTCGAAAACCTGAAAGCCGTTGCGGAAGCATCAGGTGGTTCGCTCGGCGACGCCGTCAAACTGACCATCTTCCTTACTGACCTTAACGACTTCGCGACGGTTAACAGCGTCATGGCCGAGTACTTTGACGAGCCGTACCCGGCACGCGCAGCTGTGCAGGTCGCGGCATTGCCGAAGGGCGTCGACGTTGAGGCAGACGCGGTCCTTGCAATCTGATTCGCCGTTAACGGACCTGCGCGGCGTCGGACCGGCGCTCGCGCGAAAACTCGAGAAGCTCAACCTGAAGCGGGTCGACGACCTGCTGTTCCTGCTGCCGTTGCGATACGAAGATCGAACGCAGCTCGTGAAGATCGGCGCACTCGAACCGGGGACACGCTGCCTCGTTGCAGGTGAGGTGCTGCTAACCGAGGTCGCATTTCGGGGTCGCCGCAACCTGTTGGTGCGCATCAGCGATGGCAGTGGACAGCTGACGCTGCGCTTCTTTCATTTCTCACGCCAGCAGGAGCAACAGTTCAAAAACGCGGCGAGCGTGACCTGCTTTGGCGAGGCGCGTAAGGGCTCGGCCGGTCTCGAGATGATCCATCCCGAATATCGGCTGATGCGCGAAGACGAAGGTGCCGCGGTCACCGATTCCCTGACACCGATCTACCCGGCAACCGAGGGCGTGCAGCAGGGCAGGCTGCGCAACCTGACTGACCAGGCCCTGCGACTCATGGCAACAGACCCGCCACAGGAGCTGTTGCCATCAGGTATTACCAGGAAGCTCGGCATGCCCTCGCTCGCCGATGCGATTCGTTACCTGCATCGGCCGCCACCGGATGCCGACACCGAGCAAATGATGACAGGCACACATCCGTGCCAGCAGCGACTCGCGTTTGAGGAACTGCTCGCACACTACCTGAGCCTGCGAGGACTGCGAGCACTGGCGGAAACCGAGGACGCGATTTCACTGACCGAAGGCAATGAAGACGTTGCCGGCTTCGTGGCAGAGCTGCCGTTCGAACTAACGAACGCACAACGTCGCGTCGTCGATGACATCCTCGCCGACGTCGCACAACCGCACCCGATGATGCGCCTGATCCAGGGCGATGTTGGGTCCGGCAAGACCATTGTCGCTGCGATTGCCTGTCTCAAGGCAATTGCCTGCGGCGTGCAGGCCGCGATCATGGCGCCGACAGAGATTCTTGCCGAACAACACTGGCGCAGCTTTTCCGACTGGTTTCGACCGCTCGGTATCGAGCCTGCATGGCTGTCCGGTAGCCAGCGCGCAGCGGCTCGACGCGAAGCAACTGAGCGTATTGCGGATGCCTCAGCACAACTCGTCGTCGGCACGCATGCGCTGTTCCAGGAAGGCGTCGCGTTCGCAAAGCTCGGGCTTGTCGTCATCGACGAACAGCATCGCTTCGGCGTGCATCAACGCATGGCGCTGCGCGACAAGGGCATTAGCGAACACGGCCATCCGCACCAGCTTGTGATGACCGCCACGCCCATTCCGCGAACACTTGCCATGGCGGCATACGCCGATCTCGATACATCAGTGATCGATGAGCTGCCGCCCGGGCGCCAGCCGGTCACGACTATCGCTATTCCGGAAAGCAGGCGCGGCGAAGTCGTCGAGCGGGTTCGCAGCGCGTGCGAATCCGGTCAGCAGGCGTATTGGGTATGTCCGCTGATCGAGGAATCCGAAGTACTCGATTACCAGGCCGCGGAGAAAAGCTACGAAATGCTGGTCGAGGCTCTGCCCGAGTTACGCATCGGCCTCGTACACGGCCGCATGCGGCCGGCTGAGAAAGACAAGGGCATGAAGGCGTTCAAGGAAGGCCTGATACAGCTGCTGGTTGCGACAACGGTGATCGAGGTCGGCGTCGACGTGCCGAACGCCAGCCTGATGATCATCGAGAACGCCGAACGCATGGGGCTGTCGCAGCTGCACCAGTTACGCGGTCGCGTCGGCCGCGGGGCGGCGCAGAGTCATTGCGTATTGCTGTACAAGTCACCACTCGGACGCATCGCGAAAGAACGGCTGTCCGTACTGCGCGAAACCAACGACGGCTTCGTCGTCGCGCAACGCGACCTTGAGTTGCGCGGTCCCGGCGAACTGCTCGGCACGCGACAGACAGGTCTGCCCGAGTATCGGGTCGCCAACCTGGTTCGCGATTCGGAACTGATGCCGCAGGTGCAGATAGCAGCCGAGGAGATCCGAAAAACTGATGATCGCATTGCCGGCAGAATCGTACGCCGTTGGCTCGGCGATGCCGGTCGCTACGGCAAGGTGTAAACTCCGCCGCATGAAGAAGGTCCTGCGCCAGTTCATCTCGCCCGAAGTCGTCGGGCAGTTGCGCAACTACGGCAAGCTCATGCGCGTCGACAAGCCGATCGGCAACTACCTGCTGCTGTGGCCAACGCTTTGGGCACTGTGGCTCGCCGGTGAAGGCAACCCGGACCAGGGTCTGTTTATCGTGTTCGTGCTGGGTGTACTGGTGATGCGTGCCGCGGGCTGCGTGTTGAACGATTTCGCGGATCGCAAGATCGACCCGTACGTCGAGCGTACCCGCGCCCGCCCGCTGGCGACGGGTGCTGTGAGGCCGGCCGAAGCACTTGTCCTGTTCGCGGCACTGGGACTGATCGCAATTGGTCTCGCCAGCATGCTGAACAGCTACGCACAGCTGCTCGCCGTGGTCGCAGCTGTCCTCACGGTGGTGTATCCGTTCGTGAAACGCTACGTGTCGATTCCGCAATTCATTCTTGGCGCTGCTTTTGGCTGGGCGATTCCGATGGCGTTTGCCGCGCAGACCGGCCAGACACCGGAAGTCGCGTGGCTCGTCTTCGGTACGACAATGATCTGGGCCGTCATTTACGACACGTTCTACGCGATGGTCGATCGCGAAGACGACCGCAAGATCGGCGTCAAGTCGACAGCCATCCTGTTTGGTGAAGTGGATCTGTTCGTTATCGCCGGGCTACAGGGTGTCATGCTGCTGGCTCTCGTCTTCATCGGCTATCGTGCCGAGCTCGGCCCCTGGTACTACGCGTCGGTTCTTATCGCTGCGGGAATGATGGCTTACCACCTGTGGCTTGCCCGTGATCGCCAGCCCGCCGGTTGTTTCCAGGCATTCCTGCACAACCACTGGATCGGCCTCGTCGTCTTCCTCGGTATCGCCCTGCACTACGTTTTCAATCCGATTGTTTAGGCACGCGCGACCACAAGGACACTGACTCGCGGGACCCCGTGCCGCCGCAGACAACGCGCAAGTGCGGTTGCAGTAGCGCCTGTTGTTAGCACGTCGTCCACGACCAGGATGTGCTTGCTGTCGAGCGCTCGCCTGACGACAAATGCATTGCGCAGGTTTCCCGCCCGCTGTGAGGCGTCGAGTCCTGACTGAAAGGGTGTGGCTCGTTGCCGGACGACGCCTTTGACGATTGGCAGATCGAGCCGTTTTGCCAGTGGCCTGGCAATCTCGTAGCTCTGGTTGAATCCGCGTCGCCATTGCCGGAACCAATGCAGCGGCACCGGCAGGACGCCGTCGATGTCCTGCGGCAACAGTGGGGCGGCACGCCCCAGGATCTCCGCGAATGCCGGGCCATACCAGAGCCGACGTTGAAACTTGAGCGCCTTGATCGCCACATCGACAGGAAACGCGTAGTCGAGCATCGCGATCGACATGAACAGAGGCTTCGGCGGAACGCTGGCCGGGGCTTCGCTCCAGGGCAGGTCAGCGAAGCAGCCATTGCAGATGGCATCCTCGGCCTGCGATGCCGGGGTCCCGCAGAATGCACAGGTGGGCGGAGCCACGAGATTCAGGAGCTGCTGCAGCATCGAACGAAATTATGGTGACTGTCCCCTGTGGTACACCGCTAAATCGGGCCGGCTATCGCAGAAAAATGCTAACGTCGCGCCCATGTACAACCTTCGTCACATGCGCCGGCGCTTCGAACGGGCAGCAACGACCTTCGATGACTCGGATTTCGTTCACGAGGCAACTCGTGACGGTGTACTTGCGCGCCTCGAACCGCTGACGATCGACGCCAAGATTGTCGTTGACCTTGGCTGCGCTACGGGCGCTGCACAGGCATTGCTGGCGAAACGCTTCAAAGGTGCTCGGATCCTGAACGTCGATATCGCCGCCGCAATGCTCGAGCAGGCACGCGCCAAGAAAGGCTGGTTCTCAAAATCGTCATTCCTGCAGGCTGACTGCAGTGCGCTGCCACTCGCCGATGAATCCGTCGATGTCGTCTTTGCCAACCTGCTGTTGCCGTGGTTTGAGGATCCGACCCCCCTGCTGAGCGAGGTAGCCCGTGTCCTGAGGAAGGAGGGCGTTTTCGCGTTCGCGACCCTCGGGCCCGACAGCCTGCGCGAGATCGCCGCCGCCTGGCGCAGCGTCGATGACGGTGCCCATGTCGGTCGCTTCCCGGACATGCACGACCTTGGCGACGGCCTGGTGCGGGCCGGGCTGCGCGACCCGGTCCTCGACGTCGACCGTCTGCATGTTCGCTATGAAAACCTGTCACGACTGCTCACCGACCTGACCGCGACCGGCAGCCGCAACTGCCTGATCGACCGAACAAAAAGCCTGACCGGCAAGGATCGGTTCAAGGCCATGCGCGATGCCCTCGGGGAGACTGACCTGGCCCTCGATCTCGAGCTCGTTTACGGCCATTGCTGGGGCGCAGGTCCCAAACAGGACCCCGGTAACTGGCGCGTCGATGCCACGCAGATAGGTATCCGTTCGCGCTAGTTAGAACGGAATGTTTGGAGTCTCTCTAAGTCCTTGTATCTAAAGGGCTTAATATTCCATCTATGCCGTTCGCAGGATTGCATGGCTGTCGCGATTTCAGTACACTTCGCGAGCTTTTTGGCCGGGTACCCGTCCAAAACCGGCTGGCAGACGATTTCCTGGCGCTCCCGGGATGGATATACCCCTCGGTTCGTCTGCCGAAACTTCCGGAATTTATGAACTACTGCGACCGTTTTGGGGCGGTTCGCAAGGTGAACAATCAATGATTCGAAACTTGCTACTGAGCGTGCTCGGCCTGATGGTAGCCGGCACGGCTGAAGCCGAATGGGCACTCAATATGCCCAAGGGCGTGACAGATCTCAGCGTCGAGACCTACGACCTGCACATGATGGTGTTCTGGTGGTGCGTCGCTATCGGCGTCGTCGTCTTTGGCGTGATGATCTACTCGCTGTTCAAGCACCGCAAATCGCAGGGCGCTGAACCGGCTGACTTCACCCACAGCACAACCGCCGAGGTCGTCTGGACCGCGATTCCGGTTGTCATCCTGATCCTGATGGCAGTGCCTGCTGCCGAAACGATGATCAAGCTCGAGGATTCGCGTAATCCTGACGTCTCGATCGTCGTCACCGGCTACCAGTGGAAGTGGCACTACAAGTACCAGGACTCGGACGTCGAGTTTTACTCGAGCCTCGCACAGTCGAGTCTCGAAGCACGCCGCAAGCAGGCCGCCGTCGATCCGTTCACCGTCGACAACTACCTGCTTGAGGTCGACAACCCGGTCGTCGTACCCAAGGGCGCCAAGGTTCGCCTGCTGTTCACGTCGAACGACGTGATCCACGCCTGGTGGGTGCCGGATCTCGCGATCAAGAAAGACGCGATCCCGGGCATCGTCAACGAAGCCTGGTTCCGCGCCAACGAGGTTGGCACCTATCGCGGCCAGTGCGCCGAGCTTTGCGGCAAGGACCACGGCTACATGCCGATCGTGGTTGAAGTCGTGGAGCAGGACGCCTACCAGGCCTGGGTTGATGCCCGTTCGGACGGCGACGCTCAGCTCGCCCGTGCGCAGTAAAGAATTGGAGTAACACGAAATGACGACGACAACCGCTGACTCGCACGCTGCGGAGCACAACGACGCCCACGACGATCACGGGCCGCCCAAGGGCATGAAGCGCTGGCTGTACGCCACCAACCATAAGGACATCGGCACGATGTACCTTATCTTCAGCCTGGTGATGTTCTTCATCGGCGGCGCGATGGCCATGGTCATCCGCTCCGAGCTGGCTACGCCGGGCCTGCAGTTCGTACATCCTGAGTTCTTCAACTCGATGACGACGATGCACGCACTGATCATGGTATTCGGTGCTGTAATGCCGGCCTTCGTTGGCCTTGCCAACTGGATGATCCCGCTGCAGATCGGCGCGCCGGACATGGCGCTGCCGCGTATGAACAACTGGTCCTTCTGGATCCTGCCGGTTGCCTTCGGCATCCTGCTGTCGACGCTGTTCATGCCGGGTGGTGCTCCTGCTTCGGGCTGGACGATGTACCCACCGCTGGTACTGCAGACCGGTGATGCGTTCCCGTTCCTGATCTTCTCGGTCCATCTCATGGGCCTGTCGTCGATCATGGGTGCGATCAACGTCATCGTGACGATCATCAACATGCGTGCACCGGACATGACGCTTCTGAAGATGCCGATGTTCGTATGGACCTGGCTGATCACGGCCTACCTGCTGATCGCGGTCATGCCGGTTCTGGCGGGCGCGGTGACGATGCTGCTGACCGACCAGTTCTTCGGCACGAGCTTCTTCCTCGCGGCCGGTGGCGGCGACCCCGTCATGTTCCAGCACATCTTCTGGTTCTTCGGTCACCCCGAGGTATACATCATGATTCTGCCGGCGTTCGGTGTGGTCTCCGAGATCATCCCGGCATTCGCCCGCAAGAAACTGTTCGGCCACGACTCGATGGTTTACGCCGCATCCTGCATCGCGTTCCTGTCGTTCATCGTCTGGGCGCACCACATGTTCACGGTTGGTATGCCGTTCACGGGCCAGCTGTTCTTCATGTTCGCAACCATGCTGATCGCCGTTCCGACCGGTGTGAAGATCTTCAACTGGATCGCGACGATGTGGCGCGGCTCGATGACTTTCGAGACACCGATGCTGTTCTCGCTCGGCTTCGTATTCCTGTTCACGATCGGCGGTTTCTCGGGCCTGATGCTCGCGATCGCCCCGGCCGACATCCAGTACCACGACACCTACTTCGTTGTCGCGCACTTCCATTACGTGCTGGTACCGGGCTCGATCTTTGCGATCATGGCTGGCGCCTACTACTGGCTGCCAAAGTGGACCGGTTACTACTACAACGAGACGCTGGGCAAAGTGCATTTCTGGGCTTCGACGATTTTCGTGAACATCACGTTCTTCCCGATGCACTTCTTAGGGCTCGCCGGCATGCCGCGCCGTATCCCGGACTACTCGACGCAGTTCGCGGACTTCAACCTGTGGGCCTCGATCGGCGCATTTGGCTTCGGTCTGTCACAGCTGATCTTCGTGTGGGTACTGCTCACGGCGAAGAAGGGCGAGAAAGCGACCGACCGTGTCTGGGAAGGTGCACACGGTCTCGAGTGGACCGTGCCGTCGCCGGCTCCGTGGCACACATTCACGACGCCGCCGAAAGCTCGTATCGCGAACGAGTCGTTCGAATAGAGCATGGACGACCTCGAGCGCAAAAAACGTATTCGCCGTACGACCATAGTCGTGGCGGCGATTGCGCTCGCGTTCTATTTCGGCTTTATCGCGATGGGGGTGCTGCGTGCGTAAGGAAAACCGCTCGCTCGTTGCACAGCTGGTCGTCGTGGTGATCGGCTTCTTTGCGTTCGGCTTCGCACTGGTACCTTTATATGAGGTGTTCTGCGAGATCACCGGCTTCGGCGGTCGCACAAACAGCGAGGCGGCCGTCGTAGCGGAAGCGCCGGACCTCAATCGCGAGATTCGCGTCGAGTTCATGACGACCACTAACGAGTACGCGCAGTTTGAGTTCGCAGCCGACGTCGACAGCATGACGGTACACCCGGGCAAGATGTACTACGCGACATTTACGGCAAAGAACCTGCAGGACGTCGACACTGTCGCCCAGGCCGTTCCGAGCGTCGCTCCGGTTGCGGCGTCGTCGCACTTCCAGAAGCTGGAGTGCTTTTGCTTCACGAGCCAGGAGTTCGCGGCGGGCGAGGAGCGGCCGATGCCGCTGCAGTTCGTGGTTGACCCTGACCTGCCCGAGTACGTCGACACGATCACGCTCGGCTATACATTCTTCGACACCACGCAGATGGCGTCGAACACACAGTAAACAACGTTGTTTTAGAGAAGACACATGGCAGCACCACACTCTGACGAAATCTACTACGTCCCGCACGGCAGCCACTGGCCTGTCGTAGGCTCGACCGGCCTGTTTTTCATGATGGTCGGCGTATCGAGCTGGCTGAATGGCGCGGACCTCGGCTTTTACTCGATGCTCCTCGGCATGGCAATCGTGATCTTCATGGTCACGGGCTGGTTCCGCGAAGTCATCGGCGAAAGCCTGAACGGCCTTTACAACGCCCAGGTGGACAAATCATTCCGACAAGGCATGTTCTGGTTCATCTTCTCGGAAGTCATGTTCTTCGCGGCGTTCTTCGGTGCGCTGTTCTATGCCCGCAACATGATCGTTCCCTGGCTCGGTGGTGACAGCAACAACTTCTTCACCAACCTGCTGCTGTGGGAAGGCTTTGAGGCAACCTGGCCGACCAACGGTCCGGGCGCTGTCGGCGGTGAGTTCCAGGCAATGGGCCCGTTTGGCCTGCCCCTGATCAACACGGCGCTGCTGCTGACCTCATCAATCACCTGCACGATCGCGCACCACGCGCTGATCGCGGGCAAGCGCACGCAGCTGACGATCTTCCTGGGTGCGACGATCCTGCTTGGCGCGGTGTTCCTGTTCCTGCAGGTTGAAGAGTACGTGCATGCCTACCAGGACCTGAACCTGCGCCTCGACTCAGGCATCTACGGTTCGACGTTCTTCATGCTGACCGGTTTCCACGGTCTGCACGTAACGCTCGGCGCGATCATGCTGACGATTATTTTCCTGCGAGTCGTGAAAGGTCACTTCACGCCGGAGAAGCACTTCGCGTTTGAGGCCGTTGCCTGGTACTGGCACTTTGTCGACGTCGTCTGGGTCGGCCTGTACGTGTTCGTTTACTGGATGTAATTCTGTCAGCAGGGTCCGGTTCCGAAAGGTAGGGTCCGGTTCCTACCCGATGGGTCCGGTTCCTACCCGGTGGGTCCGGTTCCGGGGAAACCGGACCCTGGCGACAATCATCGGGAAACTAATCAAGAAGGGGTCGGTTCCGAAGGAACCGACCCCTCTTCTATAGAGAACAAGTTAGGCCTGGAACCAGCCCATAAAGTAGCCGAGGACGAGGAATCCGACGAGAACGGCCGAAAGTGCGACACGGACCTTCAGGGCCTTGAGCAACTTCTCGGAATCGCCGCCGTCTTTCCGCAGGTAGAATAGGCCGGACATGAGGCTCGCGACGATCGCGGCCAGCAGGATGTAGACGACGTATTTCATTCAGGACTCCTTGTAAGGAGCGCGCAGTATATCGTGAACGACAAAGCGAAAAAGCCGTTGCCCCGATGGTTGCCACTGGTAGTTGGCAGCCTGCTGGTTGTGCAGTTTGCAGGACTCGGCGTCTGGCAGATTTCGCGTGGTCTGGAAAAGCGCACTACCCAGGAGCTTTACCGGGATTCCGCGACTTTCCGCGAATGGAACGATGGCCAGGAAGTACGTTCTTTCGAACGCCTGCGGGCGACGGGTCAGTACGATAGCCGCCGCCAGGTGGTTCTCGACAACATCATCCTGAACAGCCGCTATGGTCACTACGTACTGACCCCGCTGGATCTTGGAAACGACGCGCCCTTATTGCTCGTCAATCGCGGCTGGTTCGAGAAGAGCCCGGCCGGGTTTGACGCATCTCTTATAGAAGTTACCGAAGACCACCTGACTGTGCGCGGGCGAGCGGGTTCCCTGCCCAAGGCCGGTTACAAGATGGGCGAGGCCTTCCAGCCATCAGCCACATGGCCGAAGCATGCGGTGTATCCGAGCCAGGTCGACATCGAGGCCGAACTTGGTCGCGCGGTTCAACCCTTCGTCCTGCTCATGGACCCCGACGAGGGCCGCGGTTTTGTGCGCCACTGGGTGCCGAGCGAGTTCGGACCGAGCAAGCACTTCGGCTATGCGTTCCAGTGGTTTGCGATGGGCGCCGTACTCTCGGGGCTGTTGGTCTGGAACTATCGCAAGAAGCGATTCGACACATGAGTGAAAAAAGGACCACATGGGCGCGATTCCAGATCTTCGGAGTCGCCGCAATTTTCTTCGGGCCGCTGATCGTGGCGACGATCATGTACTACACGGGTGCTTTCAATCCCAAAGGTCGCGTCAATGCCGGCACATTGCTCGAGCCGATTGTCAGTGTTGCCGACGCATTGCCCGAATCCGAGACGGTAAAGGGCGCCGACGGCTACTGGGCTCTTATCTATAGTAACGACGGTCCGTGCGACGACGCCTGCAAGGACGGGCTCTACACGACACGCCAGTCACGGCTGATGCTCGGCAAAGAGATGGACCGAGTCCAGCGCATCTTCTTGCACGGGGATACCCCGCCCGATACTCTGTTCATCGCCGACGAGCACGCGGGGCTGGTAACAGCGCAGGATAGCGGTTTCTCCGGACTGCTGAATAACAAGAAACCTGAGACCCTTCCGGCTGGCGGATACTTCCTGATGGACCCCCTGGGTAACCTCGTGATGTATTTCGAGCCAACCATTAACCCGCGCGACATGGTAGATGACATCAAGCGGCTGCTGAAGCTGTCGCGTATCGGGTAAAGCGCTACTCATGAATACTGAAGTCGATACACTGCCAATCTGGCGTGACTATTACGAGCTGACAAAGCCTCGTGTCGTCATGCTGATCGTGTTTACCGCGATCGTGGGTATGTTCGTCTCGGTGCCGGGCTGGCCCGGCGTCATGCCGCTGATCGCCGGCACGCTCGGCATCGGTCTCGCGTCGTCTTCGGCCGCTGTCTACAACCACGTACTCGACGCGCGCATCGATATCCAGATGATGCGCACGCAGGGCAGGCCGCTGCCGCAGGGCAAGCTGACCGAGAAGTCGGCGCTGATGTTTGCGACCGTGCTGTGCATCATCTCGATGCTGATCCTGTGGTTCCTCGTGAATCCGCTGACCGCGATCCTGACGTTTTTCTCGCTGATCGGTTACGCCGTTGTTTACACGGCCTGGCTGAAGCGGGCGACGCCGCAGAACATCGTCATCGGCGGTGCCGCCGGTGCCGCGCCGCCAATCCTCGGCTGGACCGCGGTCACGAACCAGATAGAAGCGGGCGCATTACTGATGTTCCTGATCGTGTTCGTTTGGACGCCACCACATTTCTGGGCGCTCGCAATCGCGCGCAAGGAAGAGTACGCCAAGGTCGACATCCCGATGCTGCCGGTCACGCACGGCGAAGCATATACACGCCTCAACATCCTGCTGTACACGATCCTGCTGTTCCTGGTTACGATCCTGCCGTACCTGATCAGTATGAGCGGGCTCATTTATCTCGTGACGGCGGTCGTGCTCGGCGCCTGGTTCCTGTACTACGCCATTCGCATGTACCGTGAACCCGAAGCCGACGAGTTGCCGATGGCAACGTTCAAATATTCGATCAGTTACCTCGGCTACCTGTTTGCAGCCCTCTTGATCGATCACTACTTCCTGTTCCAGCTAAACCTGTAACTGATTCCCGATCGGCAATGAGCGGATGCGTTTGCCGCAGGCCGCGAAGATTGCGTTGGTCAATGCGGGCGCCGCTGACGGCAGGCCGATTTCGCCAACACCTGTCGGTTTGTCGTCCCACGGCAGGATGTGGCATTCAAAGCGACTCGGGATCGCAGCCAGCTTCGCCAGCGGGTAGTTGTGGAAGTTGGACTGTTCGACCTGTCCGTCCTTCACGGTAATCTCCAGTCCCAACGCCGTAGAAATGCCGTCGATCGTGCCACCCTGTAACTGGGCTTCGACCGCATTCGGGTGCACCGCGAGGCCACAGTCGATTGCGGCGACAATGCGCTCGATCGTGAGTTTGCCGTCAATCACCGATACTTCCATCGCGTGGGCCGCGTAGCCACCAAACGTAAAATGTGTTGCGAAGCCGATGCCGTGACCTTCGGGAAGCTCACTTCCATGGCCAATCTTCTCGGCAACGAATTTTATGAGCTTCGCGAGGCGTCCCGGGTTAAAAACCGGCCCGCCGTGTCCGCCATACTCAAGCTCCTCCGGCTCACCGAGCATATCGAGGCGCAGTTGCAACGGGTCCTGCCCCGTCTCGTGTGCGATTTCATCAACAAAACTTTCGATCACGAAAGCATTCGCCGTGTGCGCCGGCGCACGCCATGAACCACGGGGCAAGCCGATCGCATTGTGGAAGTACTCCATACGAATGTTGTCGACGCGACGGCGCGGAAACACATCTACATAGAGCTCGGCGGAATAGAGTCGTTCGTCGGGCATGTTCGGGCGACGGTAGTACTTGCTGCCACTCGCCAGGCGCTGCGCCCAGGCCGTTACCTTGCCGCTGGCGTCAAGCCCAGCATGCATTTCGTGCAGGCCACCTGGACGATAGAAGTCATTCTTCATGTCGTCTTCGCGAGTCCACTGCAGCTTGATCGGCCAGCCAGTCGCCTTCGAAATCATGCAGGCTTCGGCGACGTAGTCGTTCGTCAGCCGACGGCCAAATCCACCACCCACACGCGTCATCTCCACGTGAATCTTCTCGCGATCAATTCCGGTAATGGCATTCGCCGATCGCGATGCGCCGCTGGGTGACTGTGTCGGTGCGATTACGTGCACGCGGTCTTCCTCGACGTACGCGTAGCAGTTCTGCGGCTCAAGTGGCGCGTGCGAGACGAACGGCACGCGGTAACGACGGATAAGGGTTGTGTCTGCGTCCGCCATGGCCTGCGAGAAGTCGCCGTCGTCAAGGATAACCTGCCCGTCACCCTCGAGCATCGCCTCGTTCTCGGCCCAAAACTTCTCGCTGCTGTCATTCGCATTCGGGCTCTCGTTCCACTCGATCTCCAGCGCCTCGCGCCCTTTGAGTGCCGCCCAGGTTGAGGTCGCAACAACGGCGACGCCACTCGCCAGGATTAAGTATGGTTCGCCGGGAGCCGGACCGTCTATCGGGACCACATCCAGCACGCCATCGACCGCGAGTGCCTTGCTGTCATCGAACGTTTTCATCGTCGCATTGAGAACAGGCGCTCGCGCGATCACCGCGTAGCGCATGTCCGGCTGCACGGTATCGATGCCGTACTTTGCCTTACCAGTAACGATGTCGCGTGCATCAACCGTGTCGCGGCGCGTGCCAACAATCCGATAGTCCGCGCTGGCTTTGAGAGGCGGCGCCGATTCAGGCAGATCCAGCCTTGCGGCGTCTTCGATCAGGTCGCCGTACGCGATCCGCGCGCTCATGCCATCGCAGATGACGAATCCCGGTTCGGTGCGACACTCACTTTCAGAGACGCCGAGCCTGTCGGCCGCGGCCCGAATCAGCTGCTGCCGGGCGGTTGCGCCAACCTCTCTCATAAATGAGAAATTGGACACCATGGCGTTGCTGCCGCCGGCGCCCTGACCGCCATACTTCCAGGTGAAGCCGTCTGAAGTCTTGAGAATGCCGAGCGGCATCTGTCGGACCGAGACCCTGTCCCAGTCAATGTCCAGCTCTTCGGCTATCAACATGGTCAGGCCCGTGCGGATGCCCTGTCCGATCTCCGGCTGGTTGGTACCGATTATGACGCTGCCGTCTGCATCGATCTGCACAAAGTAGCCGATCATGCGATTGGGTTCGCTGGCGCGCCCGGCCAACGGCAATCCGAGTACGAGGCTGCCCGCTACCCCGGCACCGGCGATCAGGAAACCACGGCGCGAAAGCTTCAGGTCACTGGAAACAGCGCTCATGATTCATCCTCCATGAGCTCGGCTGCGCGGTGCACTGCCTTACGTACTCGCACGTAGGTGCCACAGCGGCACAGGTTGGTCATGCCCGCGTCGATTTCGGCATCGCTCGGATCCGGGTTGCGCTTCAGGAAATCGACGGTCGCCATGATCTGGCCTGCCTGGCAGTAGCCACACTGCGGCACGTCGTGCTCGAGCCACGCCTGCTGCACCGGGTGCAGCTCGTCGCCATCGGCAAGACCTTCAATGGTTGTCACGGCTCGGCCTTCGACTGCGGCGACCGGCGTCACGCAGGCCCGCTGCGCATTACCGTCGACATGTACGGTGCAGGCACCGCACTGGCCCATGCCACAACCGAACTTTGTCCCGGTTTTTCCCAGTGCGTCTCTCAGGACCCACAACAGCGGCGTGTCGTCACCACCATCGAACGTCACGTCCTTGGCATCGACCTTGAATCGAACCACGCAGAATCTCCCCTGATTATTTGCGTCGGCTAGCTATGACACAGACAGGTTGCCAAAGTGCACTGCGTCACGACAAACCGTGCCAATAGCGAGTTAAAGTGACGGCCATGGACCGGGCGCAGCAGACATTCGAAAAACTGGTACGGCCGCATTTCGACCGGCTGTACCGGCTCGCCTGGCGTCTGGCTGGCTCCAAAGCCGAGGCCGAGGACCTGTTCCAGGAAGTGCTGATCAAGGCTTTCGGCAAGCTCGATGACCTGGTCGAGATCGACTCCCCGGGCCCCTGGCTCTGCCGCGTCATGTACAACCTGTTCATCGACGAACGGCGCCGCTACTCGCGTCAGCGCATGCGCGTAGTCGGCGAGGGCGAACTCGGGGCTGAAGGTCTGGCCGCATTCGCGGGCAACGAGGATGTGGAGGCCGACCAGCAGCGATTCGAGCGACTGCAGCTCCTCGACAAGGCAATTTTGCAACTTTCCGACGAACACCGCGTGGTCGTACTGCTGCACGACACGGAAGGCTACAAACTCAAGGAAATACAGGAGCTTATGGGGCTAGCGGAGGGTACCGTCAAGTCCCGTCTGCATCGCGCCCGGGCCCGATTACGGGAAATTCTTGAGGACGACGGAACCTTTTTCGGGGCATAAGCGTGTAAGGGGTCAAGCAGGGAAAAACCATGCAAAACGACATCGAAAAGCAGGATCAGGAGATCCGGGAACTGTTAAGGGACTATCCTATGCCATCTGCCTCCGCCGCATTCTATGACCAGGCCCTCGTCCGTGCGACGCACGAAGGCACCAGGCGCCAGCGCAATCGCTGGTTGCTGACCGGGTTTGGATCGGCGATTGCTGCGGGTGTAGCTATCTGGATGGTCGGCGCGTTGCTGTTGACGACGCCTGAGACGCCGACGCTGGATCCGCCGGTGCCTGCAGTAACGATGACGCTCGAAGAACCGCGCACGATCAACCTCGTGTTCGCCTCGAAGGAAGCGCTCGATTTCGCGACGCTGACCGTGATGCTGCCGGCTGGCGTCGAGCTGGATGGTTTCCCGGGACAGCGAGAAGTGACCTGGCAGGCAAGCCTTGATGCCGGTCGCAACCTGCTGCCACTGAAGCTGGTCGCTACCTCACCGATCGGTGGTGAAGTGCTGGCTCGACTCGAACACAACGACCGCGGGCGTACGTTCCGCTTGCGCGTCGAGATTGGATAAGCGATTTCGCCAGGGAGTAGGACCATGAAACACTTCAACATTTTTCTCGCAACGCTGGTACTGACGGCGTTTGCGATGTTCCCCGCCGCAGCTTTCGCGGACGAGGATACGCTCGAGGGTCTCGATGTCACGATGACCGTACTTGACGAGGCCGAGCACTTTGACGAAGAGATGTCGGAGATGGACGGCCCGGACGACGACCTCGAAGATGAGGACTGGGAAGACGAGGAACGCGACGAGCGTGAAGAAGAAGAGTCTGACGAGCGTGACGAACGCGAGTCCGACGAGCGCGAGCGCCAAGGAGAACTCGAGGAAGAATCTGACGAGTTCGAACGTGACGAGATTCGTGAGGAAGACGAACTCGAGCGCGACGATGACTTCGAAGATGGCGACGATGTCGACGAAGATCGCACTGACCGCGAAGAAGATGAGATGGAGGAAGAGGAAGAAGATCCCGAAACCGACGAAGTCGTCGAATAGTCTTCTGACTCGACAAGCACCCCAATCCCCCCGTTTGTGACCCAATCGGGGGGATTTTTTTGGACTGCGTCATATTTTCGAGGTCCTGAAGTGGGTAACCTTCCAATCTGACATAACGCGGAACCTTTCCATCCAGATGGTCAACAAACTCATCATCGTGCGGGCCAGCCTCCTGCTGGCATTCGCGGCATCGCTGGCACCGGCTGTTTCGTACGCCGAGACAGCCGAGCAGTACTTTGCCGACGGCAACCGCCTGTTCCGTGACGATCTCTACTGGGCGGCGTTGCTCAGGTACCGGCAGGCCGCCGAAATGGGGCTGGACACTCCGCTGCTGCATTACAACGAAGGCATCGCCCACTACCGCGCCGGCCAGCATATCCGTGCCCGCGCCAGCCTGAACCGCGCGCTGGCCGACCCGGCCCTGCGTGCGCCGACGCAGTACAACCTCGGGCTTAACGCCTACGCACTGGGACAGACGGATGAGGCGCTGAGCTGGTTCCGCCAGGTACGCGATGGATCAGTCAACCCGAAGCTGCAGCGCTATGCGGCAGCGGCGATCTCGAGAATTCGCGACGAGCAGGCCGAACCCGACGAATATGACATCAAGCTCGCCGAGCGCGAGGCCAAGCGTAACTTTGCCGACCTCGAGCTGCGCGCACGCGTTGGCTACGGCAACGACGACAATGTGTTCCGTTCCCCATCACAGCCGTACATCGACTTCTATGACCCGGCAAACCCGATCGTTGTACCCGAGATTCAGTCCGGCGCGTTCGTGCCATTGAGCCTGTCCGCGAAGTACATGATCAACAGCTACAAGTACGAGGGTTTTTATGCCGCGTACCGACTGGCCGGACGCTACTACACCGACGAGTTGCTCGAAAACGGCAACGAGTACCTGCACGAGTTGGCGATCGGCAACGAGTACCGCCGCAAGGTCGAGTCTCGTGAGCGTGAGCTTTACAGCGCGTTCAAGGTCGCTCAGCACGACGAGGTCTATTACGACCCCGACAACGGCGGCCCACGCACGATTAACGGCGTCGTCATCGACGACCGCATGAACTACATCCGCTACGGACCGGAAATTACGTTCCGCCAGTCACACGAAAGGCTCGCGATTGGAGCGCGTCTCAAGGCGCAGCTCTGGAACTACGAGGATGTTCTGGTAGTACCCGAGTACGACCACGAATACCTGCTGCTGAATCTCTACGGCCAGTATCGCTTTGCCGGTTCGTCGCTATTCCGCGTTTCGGTGGAAGGCTACACACGCAGGTATTCCGATCGTCCTTCCTACGACCTCGACGGCCAGCAGCGTCTCGGCAACCCGAATACACGCTATGACTACTACGCACTGCAGCTCACCGCGCGGCAGCGCATCTTTGACAGTCTGTGGGTCGGCTTCGACATCGAGCGCACCGAGCGTATCGACGGATACGTCGGCTATAACGACTACACCCGCGACAGCGTCGGCGTCGAGATGCACTGGAATCCGGGCACGCGGTTCAGCCTCGAGGCCAGCGGCGAGTATCGCCTGTACGACTACCCGAACGCGTTCGCATTTCACAACCCGATCGCCGGCCCGAAAACCCAGGAATCCGCACGCGCCAACATCGTCGCGACATACGACATTACCCGGCGCCTGAGCATCGTTGCCCAGGCGAGTTACCGCGAAACGGTGTCCAACGACACGCGTATTCAATACGAGCGAAACCAGCTGGTAATCGGAGTCCGCTGGGAGCAGTAATCTTGCTAAACTGCCGCGCTTCTGCAATTCCCGCGCGGCACCCCAAGTGGACGTAACACCCATTCTCGAAAGCCTGAACGACGCCCAGCGAGAGGCCGTCACAGCCCCGGCTGAGCCTGCGCTCGTGATCGCTGGTGCCGGCAGCGGCAAGACCCGCGTACTCGTACACCGTGCTGCCTGGCTGATCGACGTCGAGGGCATCTCGCCACAGAGCCTGCTGGCCGTGACATTTACCAACAAGGCTGCGCACGAGATGAAGAGTCGCATCGAGAGCCTGCTGAACGTACCCGTGCAGCACCTCTGGATCGGCACCTTCCACGGGTTGGCCCATCGCATGCTGCGGCGCCATTATCGCGAAGCCAACCTGCCACAAAGCTTCCAGATCATCGACTCCGATGACCAGCTGCGACTGATCAAGCGATTGCTGAAGAACCTCGAGGCCGATGACAGCCGCTGGGTACCAAAGGAAATCCAGTGGTTCATCAACGGCCAGAAAGACGAAGGGCTGCGCCCTCTGCACCTGGATGATGACGGCGACCCGACCCGCCGCCAGATGATCGCGTTCTACCAGGCGTATGAAGAGGTCTGCCAGCGCGGCGGACTGGTCGACTTCGCCGAGTTGCTGCTGCGCGTGCACGAAGTGCTGCGCGACAACAAGGAACTGCTTGCACATTACCAGCGTCGCTTTCGCCACCTGCTGGTCGACGAGTTCCAGGACACCAACGCGATTCAGTACGCCTGGCTGCGCCTGCTTGCTGGCGGCGGCAGCGTTCCGTTCGTGGTCGGCGACGATGACCAGTCGATTTATCGCTGGCGCGGCGCCCGGGTTGAGCACATTCATCAGTACCAGAAAGACTTCCCGGGTACGCGTGTCGTCAAGCTCGAGCAGAACTATCGTTCGACGGCCACGATCCTGAATGCTGCGAATGCAGTCATCGCGAACAATGGCTCGCGCATGGGCAAGAACCTCTGGACCGAAGGCATCGAGGGTGAACCGATACGCCTTTACTCCGCATTCAATGAGCGCGACGAGTCCGAGTTTGTCATCGGGCGCCTGAAGGACTGGATTGCACAAGGTAATGCGCGCTCGGACTCGGCGATTCTTTACCGGTCCAATGCCCAGTCGCGTGTAATCGAAGAAAGCCTGATCAATGCCGGCATTCCGTATCGAGTCTACGGCGGCCTGCGCTTCTTCGAGCGCGCCGAAATCAAGGACGCACTCGCGTATCTGCGGCTGGTTGCTAACCGTGATGACGACTCGTCGTTCGAGCGCGTCGTCAACAAGCCGACACGTGGCATCGGTGCCCGCACTCTGGAGCTCATGCGTTCCTATGCCCGCGCGAATGCATGTTCGATGTGGCGTGCTGCAGGCGCGATCGCGAGTGACGACCTGCACGGTCGAGCTGCGAACGCCGTTGCGGCGTTCATGTCACTGATCGAAAGACTGGCTCGCGAGACGAAGGGGCTCGATCTGCACGACCAGGTCGATCACGTGATCTACCAGAGCGGCCTCGTCGACTCCTTCAAGAAGGACAAGGGCGAGAAGGGCGAAACACGCGTCGAAAACCTGCTCGAGCTGGTCAGCGCCGCGAAAAGCTTCGAGCCCGACCCCGCGAACGAAATGCCGCCGCTCGATGAGTTCCTGTCACACGCAGCGCTTGAGGCCGGCGAAGGCCAGGCCGATGCCTGGGAAGACTGCGTACAGATGATGACACTGCATTCGGCCAAGGGCCTGGAATTCCCGCTGGTCTTTATCTGCGGCATGGAAGACGGCCTGTTCCCGCACCAGCGCTCGATCGCCGACCCAAGTGGCCTCGAGGAAGAGCGTCGTCTTTGCTATGTCGGCATCACGCGCGCCATGCAGACACTCTACATAACTTATGCAGAGCAGCGTCGCCTGCACGGCATGGACAATTTCTCGCACCAGTCGCGCTTCATTGCAGAAATTCCGTCCGAGCATATCGAGGAAATCCGGCCACGGGTGCAGGTGAGCCGACCCGTGAGTTCGCCTCGCTCGGCGCGCCAACGCAGTGGCGGAAGCCCCATCGGAAACGAGGCAGGCGTACGCCTCGGACAGCGTGTTCACCACAAGAAATTCGGCGATGGTGTCATTCTCAACTGCGAAGGACAGGGTGCGCATGCCCGTGTCGAGGTCAATTTTGAGAACGCCGGCACAAAATGGCTCGTCCTGAGCTATGCAAACCTCGATCTGATGTAAACTAAGCGCCTGACGCTTAAAGGATTGCGGCGCCTCAAAAGGCTCGTCAATAACAATGAAAATTCTGATTCTCGGCGCAGGCCAGGTTGGTTCATCAGCGGCATATCACCTGTCGCGCGAAGAGGCTAACGAAGTCACTGTTGTCGACATGCGGCCTGACGTCCTGCGCGAGCTGCAGGACCGCCTCGACATTCGCACCGTCGTCGGCCATGCCGCCTATCCCGAAGTACTCGAACGCGCCGGCGCCAACGACGCCGATATCGTCGTCGCGCTAACCGACACCGACGAAACCAACATGGTTGCCTGCCAGATCGCCTACACGTCGTTTCGGACGCCAACCAAGATCGCGCGTATTCGCTCCGCCGAATACATGAACGCCAACAACCTGTTTACGCAGGATGCCATTCCGATCGATGTGCGCATCAGTCCGGAACAGTTGGTCTGCTCGTTTATCGAGCAGCTGATCCTGTACCCGGGTGCGTCGCAGGTACTCGACTTCGCCGACGGGCGCGTGCGCCTGGTCGGCGCCAGGGCTGATCGCGAGGGCCTGCTTGTCGGCCAGCGCATTGCCACGCTTAAGGATCACATCACCAATACCGAGGCGCGCATCGCTGCGATCTATCGCCAGGGTAAGGCCATGCTTCCCGACGGCGACACGGTTATCCAGGAAGGCGACGAGGTGTTCTTCATCGCCGACCGCAAGGACATTCGCGTCTTCATGAGTGAGATGCGGCGGCTCGAAGAACCTGTGCGCCGCGTCGTCATCGCGGGCGGCGGCAACATCGGCGTGCGTCTCGCGCTCGCGCTCGAACAGACCAACCAGGTCAAGATCATCGAGCGCGACCCGAAACGTGCGCGCCAGATCTCCGAGCAGCTCAACAAGGCCATCGTACTGGTCGGCGACGCGGCCGACGAGGAATTGTTGCTCGAGGAGAATGTCGACAGCGTTGACGTGTTCTGCGCACTGACGAACTCCGAGGAAGCCAACATCCTGAGCTCGATGCTCGCGAAGCGGCTCGGCGCTCACAAGGTCATGGCGCTGATCAATCGCGCTTCGTATGTCGACCTCGTCGAGTCCGGCAGTATCGATATCGCGATCTCACCGCAACAGGTCACTATCGGCTCGCTGCTCGCGCACGTACGTCGTGGCGATGTCGTCAAGGTGCACTCGCTGCGGCGCGGTGCAGCAGAAGCTATGGAAGCAATTGCTCACGGCGACGAGGACAGTTCCAAGGTCGTGGGTCGCAAGATCGAGGACATCGAGCTGCCGAAAGGTACGGCAATCGTCGCGATTGTTCGCAACGAGCAGGTGATCATCGCGCACCATGACACGGTCGTCGAAACCGATGATCACGTGATCCTGTTCATGACCGACCGGCGCAAGATTGAACATCTCGAAAGCCTGTTCCAGGTCGGGGTCTCCTTTGTCTAGGGCCAAACCTTAAGACGCATGAACTGGACCGTCGTACAACGCATTCTCGGGCTCCTGCTGATGGTATTCAGCCTGACGATGCTGCCCCCCGTCGGCTTCAGCCTGTACTACAACGATCATTCGTGGCTGCCGTTTGTCGAGGCGTTCGCGCTGACGCTCGCCGCGGGCTTCATAATCTGGCTGCCAGTGCACAAGTCGAAGAAGGACCTGCGACTGCGTGATGGATTCGTAGTCGTTGCTGCGTTCTGGACCGTACTTGGCACCTTTGGCGCAACACCGCTGTACCTGTCGGATGCGCTGTCGCTTTCTGTGACGGACGCGATCTTCGAATCGATGTCGGGGTTGACGACGACTGGCGCGACAATCCTTACCGGGCTCGATGAGCTGCCGGTTTCTATTCTCTACTACCGCCAGCAGCTGCAGTGGCTGGGCGGCATGGGCATCATCGTCCTGGCTGTCGCGGTGCTGCCGATGCTCGGCGTTGGTGGCATGCAGTTGTATCGGGCGGAGACGCCGGGGCCGGTCAAAGACACCAAGCTCACACCGCGCATTACCGAGACAGCGAAGGCGCTCTGGTACGTGTACCTCGCATTCACGATTGCATGCATGGTCGCTTACCGGCTCGCCGGCATGCCGTTGTTCGACGCACTCTGTCACGCCTTTTCGACGGTCGCGATCGGCGGTTTTTCGACCCACGATGCAAGCATCGGTTATTTCGACAGCGGACTGATCAACGGCGTATCGATCGTGTTCATGTTCCTGGCCGGCATCAACTTCTCGCTGCACTTTTTTGCCTGGCGTTACGTGTCGGTCAAACACTACGTGCAGGACCCCGAGTTCCGGGCCTACACCGCGTACCTGTTCGCGTTGTCGGCGCTGGTCGTCGCATCGCTGTATTACTACCGTGGCTTCGACAATGCCGGCGGCACATTCCTTGGCGGCGTGTTCCAGGCTGTTTCGATCGCGACGACGACCGGCTTTACGACAGAGAACTTTGCGATGTGGCCCGCGGCACTACCCGTAGTGCTGATCTTTGCCAGCTTTATCGGCGGCTCGGCCGGCTCCACGGCGGGCGGCATCAAGGTGATTCGCTGGCTGCTGATCTACAAGCAGGGAGCGCGCGAAGTGGCACGCCTCGTACACCCGAGCGCCGAGATCCCGGTCAAACTCGGCAACAAGGCGGTACAGGGCCGCGTCGTTGACGCCGTCTGGGGATTCTTTGCCGTCTATGTGATTGTCTTCGGCGTAATGCTCATCGCGATGATGGCAACAGGACTCGACCAGGTGACTGCGTTCTCTGCCGTGGCGGCAACGCTCAATAATCTCGGTCCGGGGCTTGGCGATGTCGCATCGGGATTCATGACGCTCTCCGATGAAGCCAAGTGGATTTCAATCGCCGGCATGCTGCTCGGGCGTCTTGAGATTTTCACATTGCTCGTCCTGATCACTCCAACTTTCTGGCGCCACTAGTGCTCGACCGCATCAGCGAGTTTCTCGGCAAGGCGTCCGCATGGCTGACGCTGTTCATGGTGTTGGTCACGTTCGTGGTCGTGGTCATGCGCTACGTCTTCGACGCCGGATTCATCTGGCTGCAGGAGTCCGTCGTCTGGATGCATGCATTCGTTTTCATGGTGGGCGCCGCCTATACGCTACAGAGCGAAGAGCACGTTCGGGTCGATATTTTCTACCGGCAGATGAGTGAGAAACGCCGCGCGATCGTCGATGCCATTGGCGTGCTGGTCTTCCTGTTGCCGCTGTGCATATTCCTCGGCTGGAAATCCGTCGATTTCGTCGCCGTGTCCTGGAGGCTGCAGGAGGCATCACGTGAACCCGGTGGCCTGCCGTACCCGCTGGTGCCAATGTTGAAGTCGATACTTGTCGTCATGCCCGTCGTGCTCGGCCTGCAGGGCATCGCATTGTTGCTGAAGAGCCTCCGGGCACTGCGGGGCGACTGAGATGGAGTGGGTCGCCGCACTTTTATTCCTTTCGGTCGTTCTGATCCTGCTTGCCGGTTTCCCGGTTGCGTTTACGCTCGGTGGCACGGCGCTGCTGTTCGCGGGCCTCGGCGTATTGGGCGGCGGCTTCAATGAGGCCCTGCTGTCGGGGCTGCCGAACCGCCTGTTTGGCATCATGACCAACGAGACGCTCGTGGCTGTACCCCTGTTTGTCTTCATGGGCGTCACGCTCGAGCGAGCACGTATCGCCGAGGAACTGCTCGAAACACTGAGCGCGTTGTTCGGTACGCTGCGTGGCGGTCTCGGAATTTCGGTGACGCTCGTCGGAATGTTGCTCGCGGCGAGCACGGGCATCGTTGGCGCGACGGTTGTAACGATGGGCCTGTTGTCATTGCCCACGATGCTGAAACGCGGTTACTCGCCTGAAATATCTGCCGGGACCATCTGCGCGTCGGGCACTCTCGGGCAGATCATCCCGCCGTCGATCATTCTCGTCATGCTCGGCGATGTCATGACCACGGCATACCAGCAGGCGCAACTGGAGATGGGTATCTTCTCGCCGAAAACGGTCTCCGTTGGCGACCTGTTCGCTGGTGCATTGATCCCCGGCCTGCTGCTCGTCGGGCTGTACATCGCCTACATACTCGGCGTGGCGCTGTTCCGTCCCGATTCGATGCCGGCGCACGTGCGTGAGGAAGATGAGGGCGTCTCATTTGGCAGGGTGCTGCATGCTGTCGCACCACCGCTGATTCTTATATTTGCAGTGCTGGGTTCGATCCTCGGCGGCTACGCGACCCCGACAGAGGCCGCGGGCGTCGGTGGCATGGGAGCCCTGTTGCTTGCTGTCGGACGTCGCCAGCTGAACCTGGAAAGACTGCAGGAGATCATGCGCAGCACGCTCAGGATCAGCAGCATGGTCTTCCTGATCCTGATCGGTGCTTCGATCTTCTCGCTGGTGTTTCGGGGCTACGGTGGCGACGACGGTGTGCGCGCCGTACTTGAGGCGATCCCTGGCGGAATAGTCGGCGCGGTGCTCGTTGTAATGCTCGTGATGTTCCTGCTCGGCTTCGTGCTCGACTTCATCGAGATCACGTTCGTCGTTGTTCCAATAGTCGGACCGGTACTGCTGGCGATGGGACTCGACCCGGTCTGGCTCGGCATCATGATCGCGATCAACCTGCAGACCTCGTTCCTGACACCGCCGTTCGGGTTTGCACTGTTCTACCTGCGCGGTGTCGCACCGCCGGAAGTCACCACGTCGCAGATCTACCGCGGAGCAATTCCGTTTGTCGCGATCCAGATCCTGGCATTGATCCTGATCGCCGCCTTCCCCGAACTGGTCACCTGGCTGCCGGAGAAGATTTACGGGAGTTAGTCCCGGGCGTCAGAGCGACGCTGTAACCGCGCGGCTGAATTTGTCGACGAGTTCGTCCACGTGTGAGTCCGCGACGATGTATGGCGGCGCGATCAACACATGGTCGCCTCGCTGCCCGTCGATCGTGCCGCCCATGCCATAGCACATCAGCCCTTCCTGCATGGCTGCGGCCTGCACCTTGTTGTGCAGCTTCCGTGCGGGATCAAATGGCTCCTTCGTTTCCCGGTCCGCGACAAACTCGACGCCGATGAACAGTCCTCGACCGCGAACGTCGCCAACGTTCGGATGATCCGAAATCTCTGCTCGCAGTCTGTGTCGAATAGCCTTGCCTTGTGTTTCGACGTTGTTGAGCAGGCCTTCTTCTTCGATAACGCGCAGTGTTTCGAGCGACGCTGCGACGGCGGTCGCATGGCCCATGAAAGTGTGACCATGCTGGAAGAAGCCCGTGCCCTCGCGGATAACATCGGTAATCTGCTCGCGGCAGAGCAATGCGCCAACTGGCTGGTAGCCGGCTGCCAGTCCCTTCGCCATCGTCACCATGTCAGGAACGATGCCCTCCTGCTCGTAGGCCATCAGGGTTCCGGTGCGGCCGCTGCCACACATGACTTCGTCGAGTATCAGGTGCACGCCATGCTCATTGCAGATTTCGCGGATCCGCGTGAAGTAGCCAGGCACCGCGGTGACCGCGCCGGCAGTGGCACCGACAACCGTCTCGGCAATAAACGCAGCGACGTTTTCCGGGCCCAGTTCCTGAAGAGTCGTTTCCAGCTCATCAGCGACTCGCCGGCCGTATGCTTCGGCATCCTCGTCTTCGCGTCTGTCGCGGTACTCGAAGCACGGCGAAATATGATGCCCGGGCAGCAACAACGGGCGAAACGGTTCCCGACGCCATTCGTTGCCGCCAACCGAGAGAGCACCGAGTGTATTGCCGTGATAGCTCTGACGTCTCGCGATGAAAAGCTGACGATCTGGTTCGCCTTTCTCGAGAAAGTACTGGCGGGACAGCTTGAGCGCCGCCTCGGTCGCCTCGGATCCGCCGGACAGCAACATGACCTTGCCCATGCCTGGTGCGCTGGCAGTCAGCTTGTCGCACAACGCCTCGAGGTTTGCTGTGGTAAAGAACGAGGTGTGTGCGTACGGCAGCTCAGCTACCTGCTCCTGAACCGCCGCGATCACCCGCGGATGACTGTGTCCCAGGCAGGAGACAGCCGCCCCACCACAGCCGTCGAGATAGCGCCTGCCGGACTCGTCGACGACGTAGCATCCGTCGCCGCGTACAGCTTTTACGGGCGTCGACTTGAGGGTCCTGTGCAGTACGTGTGTCATGGTCTACCAGTAAGCACTGATGCGGGACAGCTGCTTCTCGGCTTCTTCGACGATCTTGACCGCATCACCACCAGCCTTGGTAACGAGCAGAGTGATCAGTGCCTGGACGACGGACAGTGCACCGGTGAAGGAATGGTAGAAAGACGGCGAAGCGTTCTTGGTGATGATCGTGTGTTTCGCCGCTGTCGCGGCCGGGGACACGATGCTGTCGGTGACGGCGACGATATTGGCGCCCGATTCAGCTGCGTATTCAACCGCGTCGATCGTCAACATGGTGTAAGGAGGAAACGACACGACGAGCAGACTGTCCTGCGGCCCGATTCCCCGGAGCTGATCGGCGAATATACCGGCGCGGGTGTCGAGCAGGTGGCTGTTCGACTGGAACAGCTGATACGCGTAGTGGAACAGGAACGCCGGCGCGTAGGCGCCACGCAGACCGAGAACGTAGACACGACGACTGTCGTGCATGGTTTCGGCCGCGGCTTCCATGATCGGATAGTTGTCCTCCGACAGGGAGCGCTCGATATTCGCGATCTCCTGCGCGCGCAGATCGGCAAAAATCTGCGCGTCGCCTGATTCGCCGCGCTTCTGGACGTCCTGCAGCCGCGAGGCAAACTCCGGGGCCGGTGTCCGCAGGCGGTCCCTGAATGGCTCGCGTAATGCGTCGTAGTCGCTGAATCCGAGCGACTTGGTCAGGCGCGTCATCGTGGCCGGTTTTACGCCCGCCTCACGCGCGACGCCGCGCATCGAGTTAAGGCCTATTTCTTCCGGGTTTTCGACCATGAACCGGGCTGCTTTCTGCAGCTCGGGCGTCAGATTCTCGAAAGAATCGACGAGCAGCCGGATGGTGTCTGGATAACTGTTTTCCAACGTAAATTGCTACCTTGCCATTTGGGCTCAAAGTGAGCACTGGCGCGGGATGAAACAAATGATTCACGAAAGCGCTATATTGAATCATTTGTTGCTTTAATGGAAGGGATCGGCTACGTTTATTTGGATTGGTTATAAGACAAAGTGACACCCCGAGTGTCACATCAGAAACACAATTCATGAAAACCTGAAGGGGGACATTCGAGATGAGACTCAGATCTTGTTCTTTTGGTGCGTTGGCGCTGGCAGTTTGCTGCTCAGGGCTGTCGTTCCAGTCCGCATATGCACAGGACGACGAGGCTATCGAAGAGGTAGTCACGATCGGTTCGCGCAACGCGGGCAAACCACGGTCGGCGGGAGACTCACCAGTCCCTGTTGACGTCATCAATGCAGACGACTTTGGCGCCATGGGTAATACCGCGGACCTGACCGACAACATCAGGGCGCTGGTACCGTCGTACACAGCAACACCAGCGACAGGTGATGGCTCGGCTTTTGTTCGCCCAGCCATGCTGCGCGGCACCGCGCCTGACCAGACTCTCGTGCTCGTAGACGGCAAGCGTCGTCACCGCTCAGCGCTGGTGCACTTCCTCGCTCCTGCAGCAGGTAACGGCGCACATGGCCCTGACATCGGCATGATCCCGAGCCTGGCCATCAAGCGTGTCGAAGTTCTGCGTGACGGTGCATCGTCCCAGTACGGTTCGGACGCTATTGCCGGCGTTATCAATTTCGTGACGAAAGACGCCCGCGAAGGCGGCCAGGCACTCGTGCAGTTCGGCGAGTACTTTGACGGCGAGCAAAGCATGCGGGCCGGCTTCAACGTGGGCCTGGGCATTGGCGAAAGCGGCTTTGCAAATATCACGCTGGAGTACAGCGACAATGACGCGCTCTCTCGTGGTCACCAGCGACCGAATGCACAGGCGCTGATCGACGGCGGCCTGCAGGGTGTTGGCGCTGACTCACCATTCGGCGACGCGCCGCTGGTGCAGACCTGGGGTCGACCACAGACTGAAGCGACCCGCTTCTATCTGAATTCCGGCTTTGACCTGAGCGGATCGTCAGAGATGTACGCGCGTCTTGGACTCGCGGAGTCGGAGGGGCGGTATCGCTTCTTCTATCGTGACCCGAATCATTCAACATTTACGAGCCAGCGAGCTTTTGGTGACGGCTGCCCGGTTTGCGATCCGTTCGACGACACGGACACGCTGAGCCTGCGCCAGCAAGGCTTTACCGGCCTGCCAGCGGGCTTCACCCCGTTCCTTGATGGCAAGCAGCACGATGCCAGCTTTGTTGTCGGCATTCGTGGCGAGTTCCAGAATGGCATGGGCTATGACTTCAGCTACAACTATGGCAAGAACGAACTCGACTACTTCCTGAATAACACGGCCAACCCGTCACTCGGCCCGGGCAACTTCACGATGCTGCCGCAGATGGGCTTTGATGTAGGTGCGTATGCGCAGGAAGAGAACAACCTCAACGCGGACTTCTCGTACCAGATGAGCGACAGCATGCACCTCGCATTCGGTCTCGAAGCACGCGAAGAGACGTTTACGCTGGTTGCTGGCGAACCGAATTCCTACCTCGGTTCGGGGTCAAGCGGTTTCCGTGGCGTTGAGTCGAAGAACGCGGGCTCGCATGCGCGAGACAATGTTGCGGTTTACGCGGACATCGAACACGACATTACCGACCAGCTGCTGCTGCAATATGCCGTTCGTTACGAGAACTTCTCTGACTTTGGCGACACGCTGAACGGCAAACTGGCCGCACGTTTCCGTATCAATGACTCGGTTGCCATCCGTGCCGCGGCGTCAACGGGTTTCCACGCTCCGACGCCGGGCCAGTCGAACATCAGTACCATCATTACGACGTTCGACGGCGCTTCGGGTCTGCAGATCGAAGAGGGCCTGTTCCCGGTCAGTGACCCTGCCGCACAGGCCGCTGGTGCGACAGCTCTGACGGAAGAGAAGTCAACTAACCTGAGTGCTGGTATTACTGCGGACATCGGCGACTTCGTGTCGATCACGGCTGACATCTACCAGATCAAGGTTGACGATCGTATTTACCGCACTGGCGACATTCCGGTTCCGCCGCAACCTGGCGATGACCCGAATCTGCCGGCGCGTTCGCTGTCGTTCTACACCAATGCGATCGACGTAGAGCACGAAGGTGTCGATATCGTCGCGACGTCGTCTTTCGACGTTGGAGCGTCCAACACCCTCGACCTGTCGCTCGCGTACGGTTACAACAAGGTGAAAGTAACTGGCCAGAAGTCGATTCGCGGCATCCTGCCGGTATCGAGCTCGGTGATCGAGGACATCGAGAACAACTTCCCTGAAAGCCGCTTCGTACTGACGGGCAACCTGCTTCTCGGGGAGAACTGGAACGTGATGGCTCGTATCAACTACTACGGCGAGCACTACGACGAACGCGGCACCATCGCCGGCGAGTGTGGCAGCATCTTTGTTGATCCGGTCGATGGCGACACCTGGGTGGGCGCGAGCTGCAGCACGCCGGGGGTAACGGGCCCTGTTAACAAGAGCTGGAAGATTAGTGCGACAACATTTATCGACCTCGAAGTCGGTTGGAACATCAATGACAACTGGCGTCTTGTCCTTGGTGGCTCGAACATCACCGATGAGTTTGTCGACGCTATTCCGAGCAACAAGCTGGCCTCCGGAACCGGCTCATCGGCTGAGCCCGACGAGTGGGCAAACCGTTGGGGCGTAGGCCTTCCGTATCCGCGTCGTACAGCGGCAAACTACGAAGGCGGCTCCTGGTACCTCAAGGGCATCTTCTCGTTCGACTAGATCGACTAGCTGACCAGGCAACAACAGCCGGCCACCGCAAGGTGGCCGGTTTTTTTCTGCGGGGCGAATTACGCGCGGACGATCGCGCCTATGAAATTACAGAGCAGCCGCTCCGCGTAGAACATCGTCAGGCCGCGGATGTCGTAACTCGGCGCTATCTCGACAAGGTCCAGGCCGACTACCTGGCCTTTCGCTACAAGTCCGTGGACAAATTTGTGTAGCTGCAGCCAGTCGAGACCGCCCGGGGTCGGTGCCAGGACTGCGGGCATGATGGTCGGGTCGACGCCGTCGGCATCGATGCTTACGTAATAGGGTCCGCCATCAGGAACCCGGTCGAGTATGGCCTGCATACCGATCTGGTGCATCTCGTACGCCGAAATGATTTCTGCGCCGTGAGCTCGCGCGTCGTCAACTTCCTGTTGTCGCGCACTGCCAATCCCGCGCATGCCGATCTGGATAATGTCACCGATCCACGGCATCTCTGACGCGCGCCGGATCGGGCTGGAATAGCCCTCGGTCTCGCCACCGATTTCATCGCGCCAGTCGAGATGGGCATCAATGTGCACAAGGGTGATTTTCTGGTTCAAACATTCCAGGGCTCTGAGTACCGGTATCGGAATGCCGTGATCACCGCCGAGTGAAATCAGTGTCGCGCCCGCGGCAAATATTTTGCGTGCCGCCTGCTCGGCTCGCGCGTAGTGTGCCTTGTAATCCGACACGTCACCGATGACGTTGCCGCAGTCGACAACTGCGATGTCACGCTCATTGAGTAACGGCCCGCCCAGGTCGAAATCATAGTGATCAAGCGTGTAATCGACATCCATGGCAGCACCGCGGAGTGCGTCAGGTGCTCTGCTCTGGTCGTTGGGCTCGGTCGCCCCGTGATACGGCGCGCCGTAGGGAATGCCCAGTATCGCGATATCGGCAGTGAGTGTTTCGAGGTCGAGCTGCAGGGGGAACTCGAGGAACGTGTTTGAAGACGGCGCTTCTGTCAGCTGCTCGGCCATCGTCACAGGATACCCGTAGAGCCGGCACGAAGTTGATCCAGCAGTGTAGTGTTTTCGAGCCGCGCAAGGCTCAGGTCGGCTGCGTACTCGGGCAGCGCGCCAACGCAGGCGTGAGTCGCGACTAATCGACCCGCAGCACACGCGGCCATACTGCCAAACCCGGAAAGAGCGCCCACGACGAATGCGCCGTCGTCGTTGAGCGGCCCAATCAACGGCCAGTTTTCTTCGGTCATCGTGTAATAGCCGCCGTAGTGCGTAAATCGCTTTGGCGGCTCATCAACATATGGGCGCAGTGACGGAATGAACGCAGCGGCGCCGCGGATGACGATCTCGGGAAATTGTGGATCGATGCGAGGTTCGTTAGCGAGGTCTTCCTGTGGCTCGCTGGTCCTGCTGTTGTACGCCCAGCCGAGCTTCACCCACTTGCCGTTCGCACCACCTTCGGGGCGACAGTGTGTGCCACCGTGAATTTCTCGAGTCAGCCACGCGAGTCCTTCTTCGCTTTCGAGAAACTCTTTTTCCTCGTCAGACCATTCGAGCGTTTTTGCGTCGAGGTCGATAGAGAACGGCATGTCGCGAGGAATCGCAGCGCGCTCGTCTTCAAATGCGATTTTCTGTTGGTAGATGTTTTTGATCGGAAGGCTCTCGCCGAGCATTCCCGCAATTCGGTTAACGAATGGCCCGGCTGCATTGATGACGACATCAGCGTTGATGGCCTCATTACCGTCGGGTGTCGAAACGGTTAACGCATAACCCGGATCGATACCAACAACCTCGCCGGTCATTCGACGACCGCCAACGTCGCGTAGTTTCTGCAGCATATAAGTTCCGAGCTGCTGGCCGCTGATATCGCCACCGCGGCGAATATGTACGACATTGCTGATGTCGTCTGCCAGTGCCGGAAAGCGGGTGCGTATATCTGCGCCGCTCACGATATCGACTTCAATGTCGCCTGCGCCTCGATACGCGTCCACGTCCTCACCACGCGTCGCCAGCACGTAACCGCCGCGGGTCATGTGGAAGAAGTCGTTGGACTCGGCAGCCAGGCGATCGAGTTCGTCGATGCTGTCGTTTGTGAACGCAGCCATCGTTGGATGCGGCCACCAGTTCCGGTAGTTGTCGCCCGACTGCGCGGATGTATAACTCATCGGTTGACGCGGATCGATCAGCAGGACCGAGGACCTGCCGAATTGCGTGCACAGGTAATACGCCGTTGCGATGCCGGCAATGCCGGCGCCGACGACGGCGACCTCAACCTGCTTTTGCGTCATCGCGTCCTGAGGTAGGCGTCTTCGGTCACGCGCGAGTTGTCCTCAACACGTGCGAGGTACTCATAGAAGGCCTTGCCGATTTTGTCGGCGGCCGGGTCGTTCGCCATCATGTCGGCAACGACTTCCTTCGTCAGCTCCTTGAGATGAGAAAGGACCTCGGCCGGGAACTCTCGCACTTCAATGTCGGGGTTCCCTCTCACCTGCTCGAGCGCCATCGCATTGCCGTGCGTGTATTCAGCAGCCATATCCGTGCAGATCGACTGGCAGGCGACTTCGACGATTGCCTGCAGGTCGGCCGGCAATGAGGCCCACGCGTCTTTGTGAATGATGGTCTCGAGGCCCGGGCCGGGCTCCTGCCATCCCGGGTAGTAGTAGTACTTCGCCGCCTTGTGCAGGCCGAACGAAACATCGTTATACGGACCAACCCACTCGGTCGCGTCGATAGCTCCGGTTTGCAGGGACGTGAAGATTTCCGAACCCGGCAACGTTACCGGCGTGCCACCGGCGCGCCGCAACACCTCGCCGCCGAGACCCGGGATACGCATCTTGAGTCCCTTGAGGTCATCAAGCGAGTTGATCTCCTTGTTGAACCAGCCGCCCATCTGCACGCCGGTATTGCCGCACGGGAACGGCACCAGGTTGAACGGCTCGTAGAGCTCGCGCCACAGTTCCATGCCGCCGCCGTAATACAGCCAGCCCTCGAGCTCGGCCTTGGTCATGCCAAACGGGATTGCCGTAAAGAACAGCGCGGCGTCAACCTTGCCCTTGTGATAGTAAGAGGCGTCGTGGCCCATCTCGACGGCGCCACGGCTAACCGCATCGAATACTTCAAAGGGCGGCACGAGTTCGCCGCCGCCGTAGACCTTTATCTTCAAACGGCCGTTCGACATGCGCTCGACGCGCTCGGCCAGGTTCTCAACGCCCATGCCGAGGCCCGGGAATTTCGGCGGCCAGGACGTGACGCAGGACCATTCGAAGGCCTCGCTCGACGCCGCGGCTCCCGTCGCACAGTCCGTTTCCTCTTTTGCGCAGCCCGCAAGGCCCGCTGCGACAGCGAGGCCGCCGACAAATTCTCTTCTTTTCATTGTGGATCCGGATTTGAAGTTTGCCGCTAGTCTATGCGCCCGCCCGAACATCCACAATACGCAGAAGATGCGGCCGATGTGGCGAAAGACGGCCTGTTATTTGCCGAAACACAGGAGAAGTGGGGTTTGACTACTGACTATTTTTCCCACTTGTGATCCATAAGCGGGCCCCGACGCCTGTCGGGGCCCTCCATCCATGGTCCGGCCGGGAGGAATTACCGTTTGCCGCCTTCCCTGGCAGCTTGAGACGCCGAAATCCCGGGTTTCGCTCCCACCGGCCGGTCCAGCGAGTGTTACAGCCACGATCGACGACGCCGCTATTCGTTTGTCGCGCTTGCGTTTATAAAGGGCGCATCGAGGACAAAACCGAACAAAGCAAAGACAAATGATCGGCCTGTTACAGCGCGTGACCCACGCAAGCGTTGCCGTTGATGGCGAGACCGTTGGCGAGATCGAGCGCGGCCTGATGGTGCTCGTCGCCGTGCATCGCGACGATACCGAGAAGTCCGTCGCTCGTATGGCAGAGCGACTCACTGGTTATCGTGTCTTCCCTGACGCCAAGGACCGCATGAACCTTAGTGTTCGCGATATCGACGGGGAGCTGCTGCTGGTGCCGCAATTCACGCTGACGGCCGATACGAAGAAGGGCACCCGGGCGAGCTTCACCAGGGGCGCGCCGCCGGAGAAGGCATCTGCTTATTTCGATGCGCTGGTGGAGGAATGCCGCCGGTCCGGCCTAAAGGTAGAGACAGGACGGTTTGGTGCCGACATGCAGGTCTCACTCACCAACGACGGGCCGGTTACGTTCTGGCTTGAAGCCTGAATTTTTAAAGGGTCCAGTTACCTTTGACTGAGTCAAAGGTAACTGGACCCTTTTCACGGTTTTGTTGCACCGAGCGGCGTATCATGAACATAATTCGCGCCCGGCCTTAGCCGGACGCATTGACTCGGAAGGACGGGGATCAGGCCCCGGGGAGAAACGGAATGTTTGCCAACATCGGTCCATGGCAGTTGCTGATTATTCTCGTCATCGTACTGGCGATCTTCGGCACCAAGAAACTGCGCTCGATGGGTTCGGACCTCGGTGGCGCGGTCAAAGGCTTCCGTTCGGCCATGAACGAAGCCGAGGAAACCAACGAGCAGCTCACCAGCGAATCGGCAGACGCAGATTTCGACAACACGCCCGCCGAAGAGTCTCGCGAAAAGTCCGACTCCTGAAGATTTAAGCCATGTCGGGAATCGGCGGCTCAGAATTCATACTGCTTTGCCTGATCGGCCTCATGATCCTAGGGCCGGAAAGGCTGCCGCGCGTTGCCCGACAACTGGGCAGCTGGGTCGGCAAGGCGCGTCAGATGACGCGCTCGCTGCAACGCCAGCTTGAAGACGAAACCAGCGTCGAAAAGAACTTCGGCTTCGATCCAAAGGAAATGGAAAAGCAGCTCGACCCGTCGCAGATGATCACGCCGCGCGACGATGACACCTACTCACCGCTGCATGACGAAGAAGACGAGGAGCCCGAAGCGCTCAACGTCAAATCGGAAGCGGACGAAGACAAGAAAGACGAGTCACCCGCGTGAGTGATGACACCGAGAAAGAGGAGCTTGCCGAAGGCACGCTGATGTCGCACCTGGCCGAGCTCAGGAATCGGCTGTTCAAGGTCTTCGGCACGGTGTTCGCTGTTTTCGTCGTGCTGATCCCGTTCTCCCGCAAGCTCTTCGATATCGTCGCCGAACCGCTGGTCAGTGTTGTTCCTGGCGGCTCCTTGATTGCACTTGGTCCGATCTCGCCGTTAACGGCCGTCATCTCACTGACGTTCTACATCGCATTGTTCATTTCCATGCCGGTTGTTCTGTACCAGGTCTGGGCGTTTGTTGCGCCGGGCCTCTACAAGAAGGAAAAGCGCTTCGCGCTGCCGATGCTTGCCTCCAGCATCATGTTGTTCTACGCCGGCATGGCATTCGCGTACTTTGTTGTATTCCCGCTGATCTTCGCGTTCACCGCCGGCTTCACGCCCGAGTCTGCGGCTTACATGCCGGACATGGCCGAGTACGTGGGCTTTGTCATGATGGTTGTGCTCGTGTTTGGTCTCGCGTTCGAAACTCCAATTGCGACCATGCTGCTGGTCGTCACCGGAATTACGACCGCTGAGAAGCTCTCGAAGGCACGCCCGTATGTGTTTCTCGGTGCGTTCGTCGTCGGCATGTTGCTGACGCCGCCCGACGTCATCAGCCAGACGATCCTCGCAGTGCCTGTCTACCTGCTGTACGAGCTCGGCATCATCATGTCGCGCGTGATGCGCAGAAAGCCGGCCGCAAGCGTCAAGTAGCGGGATGTGCTGCAAATAGTGTTTAATGCGTAGCCCTTACCCGCCTATAACCAGAACGAACGGGTGCCCGGCACCCTGACGGGGGACATATGACCGACTCTGTATCCGCCTCGGCGGAGGATTACTCACACGACGCAGAACTCTTCGGACATCCGAAAGGCCTGTACGTCTGCTTCGCCACCGAGCTGTGGGAGCGATTTTCCTTTTATGGAATGAAGTACCTCCTGCTGTTGTACCTCACGAAGTACCACCTGTTCAGCGACACCGACGGATTGCACGTTCTCGGTTCCTACGCGGGTCTCGTTTACGCCTTGCCGCTGCTCGGCGGAATGATCGCTGACCGCTGGCTCGGCATGAGAAAGTCGGTGCTGTTCGGCGGCATCCTGCTGTCGCTCGGTCACGTACTGATGGCCGTCGAAGGACACGCCGCGAAGTTCTACGCGGCCGGCACAACACTTGCCGACAACCTGACGCTTGCGAGCGGTGAGGTTCTCGCCGCCGGCACGGTCCTCGCCGAGGACATCACTATCCAGGATACAGCGGCACTCAAGGTCTTCTATTTTGCACTTGCGCTGATCGTCATGGGCGTCGGTTACCTGAAACCGAACATCTCGACGATCGTCGGCAAGCTGTATTCGCAGGACGACCCGCGCCGTGATTCCGGTTTCACGATCTTCTACATGGGCATCAATATCGGTTCGTTCTTCGCAACAATTCTTTGCGGCTACCTCGGTGAGACCTACGGCTGGAAGTACGGCTTCGGCCTCGCTGGTATCGGCATGATCATCGGCCTCATTACATTCATGTGGGGCCAGAAGTACCTCATGGGCCACGCCGAGCCGAGCGCGCCAGAGAAGCTCAAGAAGAGTTTCCTCGGACCGATCAATGTCGAGTGGGCCATCTACCTGCTTAGCCTGCCGGTGTTGTACGTGCTCTGGCTGCTCGTGCAGAACGAGCCGGTCGTACTGATGACGCAGAACGTATTCCTGATCATTTCGATCGTGGGTCTCATCCTGTACTCGATGGTGCACACGAAGCAGGACGCCAGCAACACGGTTGCGTACGTGATTGCAGCGGTCGCAATTATCTCGGGATTGCTCGCCGTCGTCGCAAATCTAACGTCGTTCGGTGGCCTCGACGCTTACGCCGAGCAGGTGCTGTACGTTTCGATCGCCCTGATCGTTGGCTTCGTTGTCTACGGTTTCCTCACGCATTACTCGCCCGAGTTCGGCCGCACGGTCGTGCTCATGGTCCTGATCCTGTCGACAATCGTGTTCTGGGCGCTGTTTGAGCAGTCAGCCGGTTCAATGACGCTGTATGCTGATCGCGTAGTCGATCGCGGTGGCTTCACGGCGTCGCAGTTCGGCTCGCTCAACGCAATGTTCATCATGTTGCTCGCAATCCCGTTCGCCGCGTTGTGGATGTGGCTCTCGAAGCGGAACCTCGAGCCGTCGACGCCGGTCAAATTTGGTCTTGGCATCATCCAGGCCGGGCTTGGTTTCGGCGCACTTGTCATGGGTGCGAACTTCCCGGACCAGGCGGGGCAGGTTGCCGCGATCTGGCTCGTGCTCGCATACCTGCTGCACACCATGGGTGAGTTGTGCCTGTCACCGGTAGGCCTGTCGGCTGTGACCAAGCTGTCGATCGGCAGTGTCGTCGGCGTCAGCATGGGCACCTGGTTCCTCGCGACTGCGCTGTCGGAAACCGTCGCCATGCGTATCGGCCAGATGGCTGCGATCGATACCTCGGCCGGCGAAACGGCCGATATCGCAACCGCGCTGGCAACCTACACGCAGCTGTTCGAATTCCTGATGTGGTTCGGTGTCATCACGGGCATCGTCATGATCGCGATTTCGCCGCTTTTACGTCGCTGGATGCACGGTATTCACTAGTTACGGACTGGAATTAACTATGAAGCTCATTAGCAAGATTGCGATGGGCGCAACGTTTGTCGCGCTCATCGCTGGCTGCTCACAGCAGCAGGAAGAGGTGGCCGCAGTCACCGCACCGACAGAAACCGCCGAAGAGTTCATCGCTCGCGCGAATGCCGAGATGGCGGAGATCTTTCACGAGGTAGGCGCTGCCAACTGGGTACGTTCAACGTACATCACGGGCGACACGGCGATCCTTGCGTCTGCAGCCGCCAATCGATACGCCGAGTGGCATGCGGGCATGGTCGACCAGGCTCTGCTGTACGACGGCGTCGAAGTCGATGCTGCTACGCGTCGCGCCCTGGACCTGCTCAAGCTCAGCACTTCGCTGCCGACGCCGGACGATGCGGACAAGCGCAAGGAGCTGACCACGATTGCGACCGATCTTTCGGGAATGTACGGCGCCGGCAAGTACTGCCGCGGCGATGACAACTGCCTGACCGGCTCCGAGCTCGAGGGCCTGATGGCGACGACCCGCGACTACGACGAGTTGCTTGAGTACTGGACCGGCTGGCGCCAGGTCTCGGCTCCGATGCGTGACAAGTACGCACGTTACGTCGAACTCGCGAATGAGGGTGCGAACGTTCTCGGTTACGACGACCTTGGCGAGAAGTGGCGCGCTGGTTTCGATATGACGCCGGCTGAGTTCCAGGCAGAAACAACCAAGCTCTGGGACCAGGTCAAGCCACTCTACGACGAACTGCACTGTGCAGTACGCGCGAAGCTCGGCGAAGTACATGGCGAAGACAAGGTTCCGCAGAACGGCCCGATCCCGGCCCACCTGCTTGGCAACATGTGGGCGCAGGAGTGGGCTGCATTGTACGACCTGATGGAGCCGTACCCGGGCGTCGGCGACATCGACGTCGACTCGACGCTCAAGACCAAGAATTATTCGCCGCAGGAAATGGTGCGTTCAGCAGAAGCGTTTTACGTCTCACTGGGCATGCCGCGACTGCCGGACACGTTCTGGGAGCGCTCGCAGTTTGTCGCGCCGCAGGACCGCGACGTGGTTTGCCACGCAAGTGCGTGGGGCCTTGACGGCGGTAACGACCTGCGCATCAAGATGTGCATCAAGCAGACCTACGATGAGCTGCGCGTGATCTATCACGAGCTCGGCCACAACTATTACCAGGGCGCCTACAAAGAACAGCCGACGCTGTTCCAGGGCAGTGCGCATTCCGGCTTCCACGAAGCCATTGGCGACACCGTTGTGTTGTCGATGACGCCCGGTTATCTCGCCGAGGTTGGCCTCGTGAAATCTGCTGAAGATGATGAGCGCGCGGTGATAAACCGGCAGATGCAGATGGCCCTCGACTCGATAGCATTCCTGCCGTTCGGCAAGCTCATCGACGAATGGCGCTGGGGCGTATTCTCGGGAGAAATTACACCGGAGAATTACAACCAGTCATGGTGGGACATGCGCGAGAAGTACCAGGGCATCCGCCCGGCCGTCGAGCGCAGCGAGGCCGATTTCGATCCGGGCTCCAAGTACCACATCCCGGCGAACGTTTCGTACACACGTTATTTCCTTGCCCGCATCCTGCAGTTCCAGTTCCATCGTTCGCTGTGCGAAACCGCGGGACATGAAGGGGCGCTGCACGCCTGCTCGATTTACAACAACAAGGATGCGGGCGGAAAGTTCTACGCCATGCTGCAGGCCGGCGCGAGCCAGCCGTGGCAGGACACCCTGGAGTCAATGACCGGCACGCGTGAGATGGACGCGACCGCGATCATCGATTACTTCGCACCGCTGATGGGCTACCTGAAGGAACAGAACGCCGGCAGAAGCTGCGGCTGGTAATTCGGTTCAACGAGCCCCTGGAGTCTTTTCAGGGGCTCTTACTCCTGCTCCGCGACTGCTAACAACGCATCAAGGGCCGCTCGGTCCAACAATCGACCGCCACGAACGACGGCCTCAATATTGCTGATGTTTTCAACGCTTTCCAGCGGATTGGCGCGGAGCAACACCAGGTCAGCATACCAACCCTCTTTAACCTGCCCCAGCTTCTCGAACCCAAACACTTTCGCGGGATTAATGGTCGCGCTTTGAAGTGCCTGTAGTGGCGTAGCCCCTGCATTGACCATCTCCCTGATCTCCTGTTGCAGACTGAGGCCCGGCACATAAAAAAGGTCTCCGGTATCCGTACCCGCCAGCATGCGCACACCTGCGTCGAGCGCTTGCTTGAACTGGCGACGCCTAACCTGATGCAGGCCTGCCATTATCATGGCTGCGTCGACCACAAACGGGCTCGACTCTTCTGACCGCCATTGATCGCGAACTGCTACGGGCAGTAGATCGAATCCAGAAGAATCAATGATCGCTTCGCCGGGTATCTCCGGCAGCTTGCTCGAGTTGATCAAAGTGGGCACCATGGTCACGTCGTGCTCCAGCCAGAGATCGATGATCTTCTCGCACAGTGCCGGGTCGTCACCCTCGGCTGCTATTTTCCGCATGCGAAATCCGATCTTCATATTCTCGGGAAAAGGCGGCCATCCCTCTTCATCAAGTTTCTTCGCCCACTTTTTGTTCTCGTCATTATTCCTGGAACAACCAAGAAAAATTCCGATGCCATGCTCAACCGTGCGCATGCCATGCAGCGCCGCCTCAGCCGGCCTGATAGCGGGGATATGACCGTCCACGGGAAGACCTGCCTTTTTTGACTCAGACAGTAGGGTCTCAAATACGTCGAACGACAGGTTGTCGTAAATTTTGATGAAATCTGCACCACCGTTCTTCAGTCGCCTGACAAGATCGGGCACATCTCTAGGGTCAGTAACCGAGATAGTGCCAGGCCATCTGGCATTTTCTCCGTCCACAATGTTGCCGTTAGCGATAAAGCGCGGCCCGATTATCTTTCCGTCAGCCAGCTCCCGCTTGATGGCATTCACATCGGACAAGCCATCTTCGCTGGTCGTATGCATATTGCGAACGGACGTCACTCCGTGCGCCAGGAGCAGCGGAAAATGCCAGCTGCGGTTGTAGGCTGAATGCACGTGCGCATCCCAAAGACCCGGAATCAGGAAGCGATCTGAACCACTGATGACCCTGATATCATCCGTTCTCGTTTCGTCGCCGATGCTGGCAATCACCGCGCCCGACACCAGCACGTCCTGCGGATCGGATACTTCCCCGGTTTCGATGTCGATGACCCGAACGTCTTCTATAAGCAGCTTTTCCGAAGCCGACACGCTCGTCCAGGCCAGAGCCAGAGAAACAAGCGACAGCTTCAGTACGCCGGTCAACTGATGTGGTGACATTCTTTCTTCACCAAGAAAGGCCTGAATTGAGTAAACTAACGGCCAAACAATAACAGGGGGACACCATGTCCGAAAATAACCAGACCGCCACTTCAGGCGGCTTTCTCGGTACCGTCGAGCGCGTGGGCAACAAACTGCCCGACCCGGCAATGCTGTTTGTCGGCCTGCTGTTCATCACCTGGGTACTTTCGTGGCTGCTGTCGTACGTGACGTTCGACGTCATTGACCCGCGAACCAGCGAAGCGCTTGTCATCCAGAACCTGCTTGCACCGCGCGCGATGACAGAGTTCCTGTCGGTCATGGTGACCAACTTCTCGCACTTTCACCCGGTCGGTGTCGTGCTCGTCGCGATGCTGGGTATTGGTGTGGCGGAGCACACGGGTTTCATTAACTCGGCGATTCGCGCGCTGCTGAACGTAACGCCCGCGAAGTTGCTAACACCGATGGTTATCCTCGTTGGCATCGTGTCGCACTCGGCTGTCGATGCCGGTTACGTCCTCGTGATTCCGCTGGGCGGCGTCATCTTCTACGCGGCAGGCCGCCATCCGCTTGCGGGTATCGCTGCGGCGTTCGCCGGCGTATCAGGCGGCTTCTCCGCAAACTTCGTGCCGTCGTCGCTGGATCCGTTGCTGCAGGGCCTGACGCAGGCCGGCGCACAAATCCTCGATCCCGAGATTGTGCTGAACCCGCTCAACAACTACTTCTTCACAACCGCATCGTCGGTCCTGATCATCGGCCTCGGCTGGTACATCACTGACAAGATCGTAGAGCCGCGCATCAGTGGCACCGAGATCGACGGCGACGCCGAAGACTTGCCCGAAATGCACGACCTCGCCGACAACGAGCGCAAGGGCCTGCGCTGGGCACTCGTCTCAATGGTCGTCGGAATCGCAATCCTCGCTGCGACCGCCTATCCCGAATCCTCGGCATGGCGCACCGAAGACGGCGACCTGACCGCATTCACGGCACCCATGATGCGCTCGATCGTGTCGCTGATCTTCCTGCTGTTCCTGGTCCCCGGTGTCGTCTACGGCATCGTCGCGGGCACGATGAAGAGCTCGAAAGACATGATCGACGGCATGACGCACGCGATGAACGGCATGGCGTACTACCTCGTCATCATGTTCTTCATCGCGCAGTTCGTGTACGCGTTCGGCCAGTCGAACCTCGGCGTACTGCTCGCACTGAAGGGTGCGCAGGGACTGCAGGCACTGAACGCCGGCGTTGGCGTTTCGATCGTCGGCATCGTGTTGCTCACCGGTTTCGTCAACCTGTTCGTCGGTTCGGCGAGCGGCAAGTGGGGATTGCTCGCGCCGATTTTCGTACCGATGCTCATGACGCTCGGAATCTCGCCCGACCTGACGCAGGCGGCTTACCGCGTCGGTGACTCGAGCACGAACATCATCACGCCGCTGATGCCGTACTTCCCGCTCGTAGTCGTTTACTGCCAGCGCTATGTGAAAGGCACGGGCATCGGCACGCTGACAGCGATGATGCTGCCGTACTCAATGTGGTTCATCGCAACCTGGACCGTGTTCCTGCTGATCTACTACACGCTCGGTGCGCCGCTCGGAATCGGCGCGACCTACGAATACGTCGCACCGTAACGAGGGGCCATGCTCGACTTCGAGAAACTCGGGGCGTTCTATGTCGGCAAGCGCTATGACATGGAGGCTGACAGGCAGACCGATGATCTCGTCCTGTATGACTCGAAGGACCTGACCACGCATGCCGTGATAATTGGCATGACGGGGTCGGGCAAGACCGGCCTTGGCGTCGGGATTCTCGAGGAAGCAGCACTCGATCATATACCGGTCATTGCGATCGACCCCAAGGGTGACATGGGCAACATCATGCTCACGTTCCCGCAGTTACGGGCTGAGGATTTCCGACCGTGGATCAACGAACGCACGGCAACTGACAAGGGCCAGACTCCTGACGAGTTTGCGGCCGGGCAGGCCGCATTGTGGAAAAAAGGCCTCGGCGAGTGGGGCCAGACTGGCAAGCGCATCTCGGCGCTGCACAAGAACGTCGACATGGCGATCTACACGCCGGGAAGCAATGCTGGTTTGCCTGTTTCGGTTCTGCAGTCGTTCGACGCGCCCGATGCGGGCCTGATTGACGATGTGGACCTGTATCGCGAGCGCATTCAGTCGACTGCCACCGGCATCCTGACATTGCTAGACATCGACGCAGACCCGGTTGCATCGCGCGAGCATATTCTTGTTTCGAAGTTGCTCGACAACGCCTGGCAAGAGGGTCGCAGCCTCGACGTTCCCGGCCTGATCAGCGAGATCCAGGATCCACCGATCGAAAAGGTTGGCGTCATGAGCCTCGATTCGTTCTTCCCGGCCAAAGATCGTTTCGCGCTCGCGATGCGTCTCAACAATCTGCTCGCAGCGCCCGGTTTCGAGGCGTGGATGCAGGGCGAACCGCTTAACGCAAAGAGCCTTCTGTATACGGCAGAAGGCAAGCCGCGCATTTCGGTCATGTCGATCGCACATCTCGACGACGCACAACGCATGTTCTTCGTCTCGATGCTGCTGAACGAGCTGATCAGTTGGATGCGGGCGCAGCCCGGCACTTCGTCTCTGCGCGCCATCCTCTACATGGACGAGATCTTCGGCTACATGCCGCCGATCGCAAACCCGCCATCAAAGAAGCTGTTCCTGACGCTGCTGAAGCAGGCACGCGCCTACGGGCTTGGCCTGGTCCTCGCAACCCAGAACCCGGTCGATCTCGACTACAAGGGCTTGTCAAATACTGGCACGTGGTTCATCGGTCGCCTGCAGACTGAGCGCGACAAAGCGCGGGTTATGGAAGGCCTCGAAGGCGCTTCGGGCGGCGACTTCGACCGGTCCGCAATGGAACGCACAATTGCCGGTCTCGGCAAGCGTCGCTTCCTGCTACATAACGTGCACGAGGACGAGGCTGTCGTGTTTAACACGCGCTGGGTGCTTTCTTACCTTGCCGGCCCATTGACGCGCGACCACATTCGCACGTTGATGTCGAAGGCGCGCAACAAGGCCGCCGCGGCACTGCGCGCCGTGTCGAAGCCGAAGCGCAAGGCCAGTGAGGTGGCGCCCGCATTGCCGCCGTCGATCGACCAGTACTACGTGCGCGGCCGCAGCGAAGACATCGTTTATCACCCGCGGCTCGTGGCTGGCGGTGACGTCGTGTTCGCGAGTTCGCGCTACAACATCGAAGACGAGCGCAGCGTGCTGCACACGGTGGAATTCGAGGATGGCCCGGTCGAGATCGACTGGGATTACGCCGAACCAATCGATCTAGCTGTTGAGGATCTCGAGTCCGAAGGGCTCAACGGCGCCGAGTATGCGAGTTGTCCTGCGGCCGCCGGCAACGAGAAAAGCTACGGTCGCTGGAGCCGTGACTACAAGCGCTGGCTGCGCCAGAACGAGAACATCACGCTGTATCGCAGCAAACGTTTCCGACTCACATCGGCCGCGGGCGAAACCGAAGGCGACTTTCGTGCGAGGCTGCAGGATGTCGCCAGCGAAAAACGCGACCTGGCGATTGCCAAAGTGCGCAAGCGCTACGCGACCAGGTTGACGACGCTTGAGAACCGGCTGATGCGTGCAGAACAGGCGATTGCCGTGCAGCAGGAACAGTCGTCAAAGCGCAAGCTCGACACCGTCGTGTCATTTGGTACCGCGATTCTCGGCGCGGTACTTGGGAGGAAGCGCCTGTCGAGTTCGACTGCGACAAAGATGGGTTCGGCCATCAAGACCGCGGGCAGCGCCCGCAAGGAAGCCGCCGACGTGAAGCGCGCCCAGCAGACGGCCGAAAAGGTGAGAGCCGATATTGCTGCGCTCGAAGAAGACCTGCAGAAGGATTTGAAAGCGCTCGATACATCATTTGATGCGCAAGCTGAAGAGCTCAGCGAGATTGTCGTGCGTGCGAAAAGCACCGACATTCATGTCGCGGTAACGGGTCTTGTCTGGCTGCCTTACACGATGACCGGAAACGATCGTCTCACCCCCGCCTGGTAGCACAAGCAAAAGGGTCCAGTTACCTTTGACTGAGTCAAAGGTAACTGGACCCTTTAGATCAGTCGCCGAGGCAGGCGCCCGCGTAGGCCTTCTCGACTCCCGCGTTATCGAGCTGGCACTCGTTATCGTAGGTCACGCCGTCGAGACCGCAGACGGGCAGGTAGTCAGGCGGACAGTTCTCGCCCAGGTCATCGCAGACACCGGCGTACGCGATTGATACGCCGCGTCGCTCCGCGTAACAGGCATTGCCATAAGTGACATTGTCCTTGCCGCAGACCGGTACAAACATACGGGTGCATGGACGCACGTTGCACATGCCCTCGGTGAACTCACGATACCCGGCTGCCTCGGCCTCGCACGCATTCATGAAGGTCTGGCTGGCAACCGCGCCATCCGCACCAGGCTCACTTTGGGCACAGACCGGCGCGTAGACCCGCGGGCAGTTTTCCATGTCACAGGTGCCTTTGCGTTGCACGAGGATGCGCTCGGCGTTGGCTTCGCAGCGATTGATGTAGGTCATGCCATTCATGCCGCAGACGGGTTCTTCGTAACTCGGGCAGCCGTTGATCGTACAGGCGCCGAGACCTGCGATTTCGGTCTGCGACTTGTCCGCAAAACACTCGTTGATGTAGGTATTGCCATCCACACCACAGACCGGATCGAATATCTCCGGGCAGCCTTCGCCCTCATCCTCGGTGCAGACGCCGGCGCTCGCAACCTCGACGCCGGCGAGACCTGCAACACAGTCGTTGCTGTAGGTGCGGCCATCGGTACCGCAGACCGGATCGTACTGCTGCGTGCAGGCGCCCTCTTTCGACTGTGCGAGCTGGAACCCACTGGCAGGGAACAGGGTGTCGAGATCTATTTCTCCTCCGGCCAGTGCCGGACCGGTTGTGAGCAAGGTAATCAGCGCAACGGCGCACGGAATTCCGTTTCGTATTCTTGTCATAGCCTCTTTAGAGCCCCGGAAACAGCTTCAGTTCACCCGAAGGTGGCCGTTCCCCAGAAGTTGTAACTCAGCATCTTCGCGCCCGGGATGTACATCCGGTTGTCGTCGATAATCCGGAATCCTGCGGACTCGAGCTCCGCAGGAATGTCGCGATTCATGTTGCAGCCGCCGGCAAACCGGCGCCAGCCCGGGTTGAGCCGATCCTGCCACTTGCGCACATGCTCGTCCGGCGCCTTGCCATGTTCACAGAACAACAGGCGCCCGTCGGGTTTGAGTACACGCTGCATACCGGCAAGCGCCGACTGAACGTCGGGAATGGTACACAGCGTATAGGTGACGAGTACTGTGTCGACGCTGTCGTTCTCCAATGGAATTTCCTCGCCGGGGAGATCGATGAGTTCGACGTCGAGTCCCGACTCATCAATCGGCTCTGCTGCGAGTCGACGCATACCGGAGGACGGCTCCAGGCCCCAGATATGTCGTACCTTGTTGCGGTCGTAGTGGGGCAGGTTCAGCCCGCTGCCGAAACCGATCTCGAGAACATCGCCGCTCGCAAGCGGAACGATCTTCTCGCGCTGCTTGCGGGTCGGCTTCGAGCCGCAGGCAATATCGATCAGTCGCGGCAGGAATCGTTCCTCGTACCAGCTCATCGGCGCCTCACCAGGTCACCGACGGAAACGAGTTCAAAGCCCTGCGACTCAAGCAGCGGCAGTTCGCGCTCCAGCAATTCAAGCGTCGCCGGGTGCGGGTGGCCGATCGCGACAACGGCGCCGCGCTGTTCGGCCAGCTTCTTGAGCCGCTCGAACTCTCGCTCCACGGTCTCACGACTGGTGTCCGGGTCGAGAAACACGTCGCGCTTCGCGGCATAGACACCGGTCTCGTGCGCAATTTGCAGCGCGACACTTTCATGCGTCGTGTAGCTGTCTATGAAGTACAGGTCGTCGCGCGCCCGGATCTCCTCCATAAGCCAACGCATGTGCCCGGGGTGCCGGGTCAGCAGGCTGCCGCGATGATTGTTGACGCCTGTGACGTGCGGTACCGAGTCGATGGCCGCACTGAAGGCCGCGACAAATTGCTGCCGACTCATGTCCAGGTGGATGCCAGGCTGCTCACCAGGCATATCGTCCGCTGCTGCCTGCAGAGGTAAGTGCAGCAGTACCTCCTTGCCGCGCTCGTGGGCGAGATTTGCGAGCGTATGTGCCCGCGGCGTGCCGGGCAGGACTGCAAATGCTACCGGTCCGGGCAGCTCAATCGCCCGGCGGCCGGCATCGAGCCGATAACCCAGGTCATCAATGATTATTGCGATACGTGGCTGTCCCGTTGCCACCGAGTTGGCGCCGAAACACAGCAGGAGGAGCGCGAGCCCGAGACGGATCGCAGTCATTGGGCGTCGCTGTGCATCACCGCGCGTGGTTGCAGGAGCTGCAGCGCTTCAGCGAGCTGCATGTCGACCTCGCGGTCGAGAACGCCGGCGAGACTCAGGTCCGGGTAGCCCGGTGTGTCCTCGACGACCACGTCGGGCGTAATGCCGACATCGTGAATGGAGTCACCGGATGGTGTGTAGTAACGCGACGTGGTCAGTTTGATCGCACGCCCCTTTGACAGTGGCATCACGGTCTGGACGAGCCCTTTGCCAAACGTCGGCGTGCCGACGACGGTCGCGCGGTTGTGATCCTGCAATGCTCCCGCAACGATCTCCGAAGCCGACGCCGAACCACCGTTGACCAGCACCACGATCGGCGCACCGTCGAGGATGTCGCCGCGATGCGCCGAGCGCGTAAATCGCGATTCAATCGAGCGACCATCGGCCGATACGATTACGCCCGAATCCAGGAACAGGTCGGACACATCGACTGCTGCATCGAGTACGCCGCCGGGATTACCGCGCAGATCAAGGACGACACCTTCGAGCATGCCGTTGTGCGCTTCCTGCAGCTCATCCAGCGCGTTGGTGATTTCGCGCGCCGTGTTCTCACTGAACTGGCTTACGCGCAGGTAGCCGAAAGCGGGCGACAGGTATTCCTTGTGCACGCTGGCCATGCGAATGATCTGCCGTCGCATCTCGTGATCGATGGCAACTTCGTCGCGCATGATGGTCAATCGAACTTTGGTCCCCGCATGGCCGCGCATTTTCGACAGGGTTTCCTGCAGGCGTCCCGCGACTATCGACTCACCATCGACGGCTACAAGAATGTCACCACTGCGAATACCGGAACGTGCTGCCGGCGACCCGGCGATGGGTGAGATAACCCGTACTGCGCCGTCAACCTCGGCGACCTCGATGCCGACGCCTGTATAGCTGCCGGTCGTGCTGATGCGAATATCGCGATACTCGCTGGCATCCAGATACTCGGAGTGATCATCGAGATCCCGAACCATGCCGCGAATTGCGCTCTCGAGAAGCTCGGCGTCATCGATCGGCTCTACGTAGTCGCGCTTGACGCGCTCCAGAACCTCGGCAAACAGCTGCGCCTGCTCCCAGGCCAGCTCTTCCTTGGTCGGCGGCTTTGGCTGAGACATCAGGCCTCCACCTATCGACAGCGACAGGCCCATGACGACGCCAATAGTGACGACCAGAATTGCTCTTATTTTCAATGACATATGGTGGTCCCTGTGCCCCGGCCTTGGTGCTCTTGTGACACTTCGCCCGACCTTAGCACAGATGCGGGAAAAAGAACGGGGGACACATTCCAAATAGGAGGTGACAGAACGGGGACACATTCAAATGTGTCCCCTTTACTTGAGCCGATTCCGCTCAGAGTGTCTTCTTCCCGACAGCGGCACTACCGCTTTAGCACGCTCCCTACTCCCCCGGCCTTCTCGTTACCCAGCGGCGCGGGTTCACAGGCTTTGCGCCCTGCCGCAACTCGAAGTACAGGGCTGCCTGCGCCTGGCCGCCACTGTCGCCGACAGTTGCGATGACGTCACCCGGCGCAACCCAGTCACCAGCGTTCTTGAGAATGGTTTCGTTGTAACCATACAGCGTCATGTAACCCTCGCCGTGGTCGACGATAACGAGCAGGCCCATGCCGGCAAGCCAGTCGGCAAAAGCGACCCGACCGTGATACACGGCACGGACCTCGCGTCCGCGCGGTGCTGCGAGTACTACGCCGTTCCAGCGGATGCTGTCTCCGGCGCGCGGCTGACCGAAGTCGTGCAGCAACGTTCCGGCGACCGGCCAGGTGAGTTTGCCGCGGTGCGCCGAGAACGGCTGTTCAGAACTGATCGGGTAGTCGGACAGGATGCTTGTGAGTTCGGCAATCAACCTGCTCAGGTCACGCTCCTGCGCCGCCAGTCTCTCCACCTCACGGCCTTCGTCGGCAATGCGTTGCTTCAGCGAAGCCAGCACGGCCTGCCGCTCTTCCAGCGAGCCGTTCAGGCGGCTGAGCTCTGCGTAGCGCTCATCGGCCAGCTGCGACAGTCGCGCGTCTTCTCGGGCGATCACGGCGTGCAGTTCTTCCAGCCGGCGGATCTCTGCCGTGACCGCCTCGATGTTCTCGGCGCGGTAATCGTTCAGGTAGCGGTAGTAGGACATCAGGCGGCCGAGCGTTGCCGGGTCCTTCTGGCTCAGCAGCAGCTTGATCTTCTCCTGCCCGCCGCTCATGTAGGCGGCTCGCACCTGTGACGCGAGCTCTTCTGATTCATCGTCGAGATGCGCCTCCCGTTCCGCGAGCTCAGCCTCAAGCTTCGTCTTCTTCTCTCGCGTATAGACCTGGTCGCGCTCGATCTCCCGCAGGCGTGTTCGCTGCTCGGCGATCTGGCCCTCGATTTCCTGCAGTTCGCCCGTCAGCCGGTCGCGACGATCGGCCGCCCGGTCCATGCTTTCCTTCAGGTCCGAGATGCGCTGCCGGACTTCCTCGAGCTCCTGTTCCTTGACCTTCGCCAGCTCGCCGTCGTCCTGGGCGAGCAGCGGTAATGCCAGTCCGGCGGCTGCGAGTATCCATGCAAAACGATGCTTCATGAAGCGTGATTCTAGAGCCTTCCAAAGGCTATTTCCCAGCCGATAAACAGGTATAATCGCCCGTTCGTTCAACTTCCCGGGCGCGGATTCCCGCGTTATCTAGATTCCATGGAAAGATTCCTCGAGTTCACGAGCAATCACACGTTGCTGGTGCTGGCCCTGATGGCGAGCTTTTTCCTGCTCATCTTCTCGGAGCTGCGGCGCAAGGCCAGCGGACTGGTCAATGTCGAGGCCGAGGAGGCCGTCCGGCTGATCAATGACGACGCTGTCGTGCTCGACCTGCGTGGCGTGGATGCGTACGCGCGCGGCCATATCACCGGCGCACGAAACGTGCCGGCCGACGAGCTCGAGTCGCGGATGACGACGCTTCAGGAATACAAGTCAACGCCGATCGTCGCCGTGTGCGATGCCGGAATGACATCAACCAAGGCCGTTCAGCAGTTGCGCGCTGCCGGGTTCGAGGCGGTCGTTGGCCTGAAGGGCGGCATGACGGGCTGGTCGCAGGCCGGCTTCCCGGTCGTCACGGGCAAGAAGACCAGGGCGAAAAAGTCGAAGAAGTAACAAACCGACATACAACTTTGCGCTCTCAGTCGGGAGCGGAGAGCCGAAAGAACCGCCGGCCAACCTGGCACGGCACAGATAGAGACAGGAAAGAAAATGGCAGAGGAACAAGCCGCTGAAAAGCGTTTACAGATTGGCAAGATTTACCTGAAGGACTTCAGCTTTGAGTCACCGCAGGCACCTAACGTGTTTCGCAACACGGACTGGAAGCCGCAGACCGACCTGAATCTCCGCTCGGGCCACACGGCACTCGAGGACGACAATCACGAGATCGTTCTCACGATCACGATCGAAGCGAAGTCTGAGGACAAGACCTTTTTCCTGGTCGAGCTGCAGCAGGCCGGCATTTTCGAGATCGTCGGCTACGAAGGTGAAGAACTGCAGGCCATCCTCGGCAGCTTCTGCCCGAACATGCTGTTCCCGTACGCGCGCGAGACGATAGCATCGCTGATCCAGAAGGGCGGCTTCCCCGAATTTGTCCTGCAGCCGATCAACTTTGACGCGCTCTATATGCAGGCGAAAGCACAGCAGGCCGCACAGGGCGCCGAGTCCACGGAGACGCACTGATCGCCGAGCCGGCTCAAACCATCGCTGTCATAGGCGCCGGTTCCTGGGGAACCGCACTGGCGCTGCAGCTGGCGCGCGCCGGCAGCGATGTTCGCCTCGGCGGCGTCGTCGAGCTCGACCTGCTCGAGGAGATGGTCGGTGACCGGGAAAACGTTCGTTACCTGCCGGGTATCGAGTTTCCGTTCAACCTGACCGCTTACCCGGATCTTGCTGAATGCCTGCGGGGTGTTCGCGACATCCTGGTCGTTGTACCCAGCCACGGTCTGCGCGACACGCTGACGCAGATCAAGCCGCTGCTCGGCGACGCGTCCCGCGTCTGCTGGGCCACCAAGGGCTTCGAACTGCACAGCGGCAAACTGCCGCACCAGGTTGCGACCGAAGTTCTCGGTGAAGAATTGCCGAAGGCTGTTCTGTCCGGTCCTACGTTTGCGAAAGAGGTGGGCCAGGGATTACCGACCGCGATGACGGTCGCGTCCAACAATGCCGACTTCGCCATGGAGCTTGCAGTCGCGATCTCCGACAAGAGTTTTCGTGCCTACACGTCGGATGATTTTGTCGGCGTCGAGGTGGGTGGCGCCATCAAGAATGTGCTCGCCATCGGCGCGGGCATGTGTGACGGGCTCGGCTTTGGCGCAAATGCCCGCGTCGCGCTGATAACCCGGGGCCTCGCCGAAATGATGCGCCTCGGAACGGCGCTCGGCGCAAAGGCAGAAACCATGATGGGGCTCGCCGGCATGGGCGACCTCGTACTGACCTGCACCGACAATCTTTCCCGCAACCGCCGCATGGGCCTTGCACTCGCGGCCGGCAAGTCGATTGACGAGGCGCAGGAGGAAATCCAGCAGGTCGTCGAAGGGGTGCTCGCCGCCGAGGCCGTCAAGGAAGTTGCCGAAGAGCTCGACATCGAGATGCCGATTTGTCACCAGGTCTATCGCATCCTTTACCAGGGCGTTTCGCCGCGCGAGGCGGTCGGCGAATTGATGGGCCGGGAGCTCACTTCAGAATAAGGCCCGGATGCCCGTCATCCGCGGTTCTGGATTCGCTCTAATCCGGTAAACTGTCTGCTCCGCAGCACAGGCCAACCAATGCGAATCGTTTATTTCCTTATCATCGGACTAATCTCCGTCGGCGCCTACTCCGACGATGAGGTCGCGGAGCCAGAAGAAGAGCCTGTTGCCGAGCCGCCAGCCCCCGAGGTTGTCGAAGAACGGCGTAAAGACGAAGCCGCGCTTGAAGAGGATCCGGAAGCACAGCGCCGCGCCCTCGCTAAAATCCCTGTATCGGACGAAGACGCCGCACCGGCGGCTGAGCGGCCGAAGCATGATTTCGAGTTTTACGCCAGCGCCCGCGTGCACGCCATCAATACTATTAATCTCCAGACAGGCAATCGCACCGACAGGATTTCCGATGGCAACTCGAGGATTGGATTTCGCGGCGAGTATCAATTCAAACCGGGATGGTGGTTTTACGGGCGTGCCGAGGCTGGCGTCGACCTCGTTGAGCGCTTCTCAACTCGTGGCGACCTTTTCGGCGAAGGCGGTATCACTGAACGCCTGTTGTTCGCTGGTATCGACCACGAAAATATAACGCTCACTTACGGCAAGAACTGGGGTGCCTATTACAAGGTCGCGGGCATGACCGATCGCTTCGCTATTTTTGGTGGCTCGGCGTCGGGCACGTACAACGCCGGCACATCAGGGCAGGCGACTGGCACCGGGCGGGCCGATGACGTCATTCAGGCGCGCATTTACGTCGACCCGAAGCGCTGGACCGCACGCTTCAAGCCATTCAACCTGAACCTGCAGTACCAGTTCGACCAACCGATTCCGAACGTCATGGGTGAACGCTACGCACGCGGTTTCGCAGCCAGCGCGACGCTCGAGACACAGAAAGAATTCATGCTTGGTATCGCGTACAACCGATCTGACATCGATGACCCGAGCCGACCCGCGATCGCGGCAGCCGGCATTGATGGTGATGCGACGGCGTTGGCTCTTGCGACGCGCTGGTATGGCGATCACTGGTATGCGTCATTGCTGTACTCGCATCTTGAGAACATGGAGCTCACGGACCAGGGACGCTACGTGCACGCCGAGGGCATCGAGTTTTACGCCCAATGGGAGTTTCGGGATAACTGGTGGCTGATCGGTGGCGGCAACTGGCTCAACCCGGACGAAAATGACCCGATGCAGGCCAGTTCCGAACGCACTACACCGTGTGGGGGGGGCGTTATTCTTTCGATTCATTCAAGCGCATGCTGTACGTCGAGTACCGTCGCGACCACAGTCGCCTGGTAAACGGCACCCCGGGCAAAGATGAGATCACGTTTGGTGTACGCTGGGATTTTGGGAAGTAGCAGTATCTGTAACATCTACTAGAATCAGAACAACAATCAGAATCAGGGGGTTCCAATGAACAGACGCAAGTTCTGCAAGACTGCCGTGGCTGCCGGTATCGCAGCCTCATACCCGATGCTTGGCGCATGCAGCCGCTCGGAGGCGCCCGTAGAGGCAACCGCTGTCGACACGAATATTCCTGCTATCAATCTGGATGGTGCCGAAACCGAGATTACGAAGGCGCAGGTTGGGGAACTCGCCGACGCAATGCAGGGTAAGGTGTTGTTGTCCGACAGCCCCGGCTACGACGCGGCTCGCATGGTGTGGAACGGCATGCATGACAAGCGCCCGGCGCTTATCGCTCGCTGCCAGAACACGGCCGACATCTGCAATGCGGTCGACTTCGCGCGCGACAACAACCTGTTGCTTGCTGTACGCGGCGGCGGCCACAGCTGGCCGGGCAAGTCGGTGTGCAACGGTGGCCTGATGCTCGACCTCGCCGAGATGACGAACATTGATGTCGATACCGAAGGGCAGACGGCCTGGTGCGACGGCGGTGCGCTGCTCGGGCATCTCGATGACGCGACGCTTGCGCAAGGACTCGTTACCACGGCCGGCGTTGTTTCGCATACGGGTGTCGGCGGATACACGCTGGGCGGCGGCTTCGGTCGCCTGAACCGCAAGTACGGCCTGACAATCGACAACGTCATCGGCGCCGAACTCATTACAGCCGATGGCCAGGTGCGCATGGTCAGCGCGGACAACGAGCCCGACCTGTTCTGGGCAATTCGCGGCGGTGGCGGCAACTTCGGCGTTGTCAGTCGATTCCATTACCAGTTGCATCCGTTCGACCGCAACGTGCTCTCCGGTGTGCTTGTGTGGCCGATCGAACAGGCGCGCGACGTGCTTGAGTTCTATGCCGAGTGGCAGGGCGGGTTGTCACGCGAGATGTACACCGGTCCGGCAATGGTCACGCATCCCGAACTTGGTCACGTCGTTGTCATTGAGGTTGTCTACAACGGTGACCCGGCGGCCGGCGAGAAAGAGCTGGCGCCGCTGCGCGCCATCGGCACTTTGAAAGCCGACGCGGTGATGGTCCAGGACTACAAGGTCACCCAGACCATGGAGGACGCGACGACAGCGCATGGCATTCGTTCGTATGCGCGCAACGGCATGGTTGGCGAGTTTACGCAGGGGCTGGTCGACGACATGATCGATGCCTACATCGCGGATCCGCGTGCGGCGATATTCACGCATACCGCTGGCGGTGCCGTGAAAGACCATGGTGAGCTGGACACGGCGTTCCCGCACCGCAATGCCGACACGATGATCGTGTACTTCGCGGGCTGGATGGACCCGGCAGAAGACGAACAGGGGATCGCGCTGTGCAAGCAATGGCACGCTGCATTGTCCGCGCACCACGGTGGCTACTACGACAACATCGAGCAGGAAACGGCCGGTACCGTTTCGACCAACTACGGTCCGAACTTTGCGCGCTTGCAGGGCATCAAGGGTCAGTTCGACCCGGGCAACCTGTTCCGGCTGAACAGCAACATCGAGCCCGCTTAAGCACCGCCGTCGAAGCCAAGTTGCCGCCAGGCTTCGTAGACAACGACCGCAGCCGCATTCGAAAGATTGAGGCTGCGGTTGCCGGCGCGCATGGGCAGGCGCAGGCGCTGCCCATCGGGCAGGGAATCCAGTAATTCCTGTGGCAGCCCCCGAGTCTCCGGGCCAAACAGCAGGGCGTCGCCGGGTTGGTAATCAATTTCGTCGTAGCGCGTTGAGTTTCTGACGCTCAGCGCGAAAACGCGCGGCTGCCCGAGTGCTTCGAGGCAGGCATCGAGTGAGGCGTGAGTCTGTACGCTGGCAAACTCATGGTAGTCGAGTCCGGCGCGTTTCAGACGTGGCTCATCGAGTTCGAATCCAAGTGGCTCGACCAGGTGCAGAGCTGCTCCGGTATTGGCGCACAGGCGGATGATGTTGCCGGTATTCGGCGGTATCTCCGGCTCATAAAGAATGACGCTGAACATCCAAAACCCTGTAGAATCCCGGCCCGATGAGTACGAACCCCCTGAAGACGACCCTTTGCGGCATCGACATGGCCTCGCCTATCGTGCTGCTGTCCGGCTGTGTCGGATTTGGCGAAGAATACACCCGCGTAGAGGGTTATTCGAATGCCGACGTTGGTGCGGTCGTGCTCAAGGGGACGACGGGTGACCCCAGGCTCGGAAACCCTGCGCATCGGGTCTACGAGACTCCGGACGGTATGCTGAATGCTATCGGCCTGCAAAATCCCGGCGTCGACAAGGTTGTTGACGACATCCTGCCGGGACTCGATTTTTCGGAAACGCGTTTCTTTGCAAACGCGAGTGGCTCGACCATTGAGGAATACGAGCGGGTTGTGAGTCGTTTTGACGACTCGGACATCGACGCAATCGAAATCAACATTTCCTGCCCGAACGTCAAGGAAGGCGGTGTGCAGTTCGGCAACGACCCGGAGATGTCGGCGCGCGTTGTTGAAGCGTGCAGAAAGAAGACGTCGAAGCCGCTTATTACCAAGCTGTCGCCGAACCAGACCGATATCCAGCACAACGCACGCTTGTGCATCGAGGCCGGCACCGACGGTTTCGCGGTGATCAACACGCTCATGGGAATGGCAATTGACGCGGAGACACGCAGGCCAGTTATCGGTAACGTGCGCGGCGGTCTCTCCGGACCGGCCATAAAGCCGGTTGCGCTACTCAAGGTACAGCAGGTCTACGAAGTTGCGAAAGACCACGACGTTCCGATCATCGGCCAGGGTGGTATCACTACAGCAACCGATGCAATCGAGTTCATGATCGCCGGCGCGTCTGCTGTTGGTGTTGGCACGGCTTTGTTCTACGATCCGCTGGTCTGCAGGAAGATCAACTCGGGCATCGTTGACTATCTCGAACGCCACGAGATGTCGGCGGCGTCTGAGCTTGTTGGAACGCTGATCCTGTAGTGGCGGCACTCAGAAGCGCAATACTGCTTCTTCTCGGAATATACGTTTTTCTGTGCGTCGGCTTGTGGGCCGGCCAGCGATCGTTTTTCTATTACCCGAGCGAATTATACATAGCGTCAGACTGGCTCCAGAAGCAACGTCAGCTCATATTCCGAATTGCTCAATGCGATGACAAAGCGCTCGTCGTCAATTTCATCAAACCCGAGATCGAATGACGCGCCGGTGCCGATATAGGTTCCGTTTACATCCCCCTCAACATACAGCGGGCATCCGGATACCTCTATCGAAGAGAGGTCGTAAGAGAACACAGATGTCCAGGAACCGATTGTGCCTGCCAACATACAACCATTGACATGGCTGCCAGTAAAACCAGCGGTCAATTCGTCACGGCTTTCGACCAGAAACGATGCAATGATGTTCTGGTTGCCGTCCCGTAAAACCCACTGACCCTCGACGTCTGCAGGCGTACGCCAGGTGGATGAACCCGCGACCGGCTTCAGCTCGAGCCTGCCGGATTCGCCTCCACCGGCAAACCGGATGTCGAGCTGGCGATTCACGAAGTATGTCCCTTCGACGACCATGTCGGCGATTCGGCTCTGATCGCGCCACCGGGCACCGACCGATGCGATGGCCGTAATGGTCCCACTTACCGATCCCCGGCTGACGGAAAGGAAACCCACCAGCTGGCCCTTGTTCAGCAGAATACGCGTCTCGCCCCAGCCATTAGCAAGTGCAATCACGTTCTCCACGACTTTGTCATCACGAGACAATGTACCCTGCCAGACGCCCTCAAAATGCGTCCACGTGGCCGGCAGGATTTCCGGCGGTGGCAGTTCGACGCCTGTTCGGGGTGTCTGGCCCCCATTTCCGCAAGCTGCGACTCCAAGTGCCAGAAAAACTGTCATGATGTAACGCATCGTCTTCACCCATATGTTCCACCTGAAGACAAGCATTACGACACGGCGCCAACTTGTCGTTATCGCCGCGTGATGATCCGGTTACAGTCTGCTTATCGGTTCCTTAGCACATCGAAGTACGCCGCGTTTTGAATGTGCACCAGAAGCTGGTCGCGCTCCTGTGTGGCTTGCTCGAGATAGGCGAACGCAGCCTCTCTGTCGCCGAGTGCAGCGAGAACCATCGCCAATGATGCCTTGCTCGTATAACTCTGTTCGCTTCGTACGCGCAGCCCATCGACAAGCCTGCGTGCCTCGGTGTGATTACCGGCATGCGCCAGTACTTGTCCAAGCACACCCGTCGCCATCGGCATCCCGCCGGACAGTTCCACAGCCTTGCGGCAGGATGGCAACGCCTCCAAATGCCGGCCCAGCGCCGACAGCGAAACGCACTCCAGCCAGTGCCCCTGCCAGAAGGCCGGATAGCTCGACATGGCTTCGCGGGTTCGTCTTAACGCCGCATCAAAGTCTCGTGCCAGATAGAGAATCAGCGCAGGCTTGAACTGGGCGACCGGCGGTAACGGATCGAGAGCCCGTCCACGCTCAACAGCTGTGAACGCAGCTGTGTGTTCTCCGCTAACTGACAACACCTCGGACAAAAGTCGGTAGCCATTTGCCAGGCTCGGGTTGATCGTCAGCGCGTAACGTACCTGCTGTTCCGCCGCTTCGGTGTCGCCGTCCCAGTAAAACGCCACTCCGCCTAGCAACAAGTGTGCTTCAGCGAGGTGCGGATCCAATGTCTTTGCCCTTTCTGCCAACTCTCTTGCTCGCGGAAATGCCGCAGCGGGCGCAACTGCGCCGAATATGGCTGGCGATGCTTGAGTATGAGCCAGGCCGACATATGCCGGTGCAAAATCAGGGTCCATCGTGATCGCTTGTTGAAAGCCTGCCGCTGCAGCCCTGTAGCCCTTCGACGTACGCTGCTCAAACTGAAATCTTGCTTGAAGGTACACGTCGTAAACCTCGGAACGGGTCTCCACAGCGGTATCCACCGGTTCCAGCTCGACGGCGATTTCCCGGGCTATTGCGCTCGTGATGTCGGTCGTGATTTCGAAAAGCTCGTCGACGTCGCGATGGTAGCGTTCGGCCCAGATGTGGCGTTCCGGTTCTGTTGCTATCAGTTGCGCGGTAAGCGTCAGCTTTTCACCAGCACGCAGCACCGTGCCCTCGAGAACAGCGTCGACCTGCAATTGCCGCGCGATCTCAGGTATCGGCAGCTTTGTGCCGCTGTACTGCAGAACCGAGGTTCGCGAAATTACCTCAATCGTTCTTATCCGACTAAGTTCCGCAATTAGCGCGTCATGTACGCCCTGTACGAAATACTCCTGCCCGGGATCGCCCGTCAGGTTCTCGAGTGGCAGGATTGCCAGTCGTTCAATGGTTGGCGTGGCCGGTACAGGCGGGCGCATCACTGTGAATACCGTTACTGCCAGCAACAATGCCATCGCAAGAGCTACAGTGAACCTGCGGCGAAGGGTGGACGGCGGTGCAGCAACGAACTCGGGATCGAGATCGGGATCGGATTCAATGTCGACCGCTGCGACAAACCGGTAGCCCGTGCCAGCAACAGTCTCTATGTAGCTCGGTGAGTCTGCGTCGTCTCCCAATGCGGTACGGACCTGGTGTACGCATCTCGTCAGCGAGTTATCCGACGCGATACCACCGCGCCATACTGCTGCCACCAGATCATCCTTGGTTGCAAGATGACCGGCCGATTCGAGCAGATAACAAAGGACGTCGAAGGACTTCGGTTCAATGTGCACGACCTCGCCGGAGCACATCAGGCGACGTTCCTTCACGTCGACACGAAAATCGCCAAACGAATATTGGACGGGCGTCATCATTCCAGCCACTCCTCACAATGAGTATAGTGCACCGTCAGAACTGCACACTGACCGTCAGACCTGCCGACCGCGGCGATTCTGCAAAGGAACCAAATGCCCGGTCGCGCGGAAACAGGTTAGATGGCCCCTGCCGTGTCAGTATCATTTCGTCGTTCAGGTTGCGAACCCAGGCAACAACCTCCCAACGATCCATCCGCAAACCAGCTCGCAGGTGCAGCACATTGATACTGTCCTGATAGTGCCGCGAATCCAGCGACGCGTTCGTCCAGTAACCACCGGAGTGTCGCCAGCCAAGGTACCCGAGGAACTCGCCCGCCACGGTTTCGCGACGGTACTCCAGACCGACATGCCCGGTTAGCAGCGGCGCGAGCGGCAGCCGACTACCGGAATGTGAGCAGGCGGATCCGCCGCCGCTGTCCGGCGCCCGATCGTATGAGCAGCTCCCGCCCGTGTACGATTTATAGCGGGCATTTACATATGACAGCGACATCGCCAGGAGCCAGTGTTCGGACAGTGCCGACTCGAAGTCCGCCTCGAATCCGGAAACATCAACGCGCTCTGCATTGTTCACCAGGAAACGCAGGCTGACCCATCCGGCTGACTGGAAATCTGTGTAGCGCGTAACAAAGGCCGCCACAGAAAGCCGGTTTCGACGTTCCTTGCTGAGAACGCGATGGCCAAGTTCAACGGAATCGACATGCTCATCACCGTACTCGCGGTCCGCCGGCCGTATGTTGCCGAACCCCGCATTGAAACCACCTCCCTTGAACCCCCGGGTAAGCTGCAGGAAGGACAGAGAGCGCTCATGCCAATGCCACTGTCCATTCAGGGTCCACGAGCTGCCGGATGTAGTTCGGCTGAGGTCGGCGTCGGCCGCCGCCGGTAGTAGCAGCATCGTTATAGCCGTTGGCCGGTCATGGTCGGCTGTGTTCCTTATTACACTGCTTTTCTTTTCGCGCAGCCAACGCACTCCCATCGACATCGTCAACCGATGGGTAACCCGCCAGTTACCCGCCGCGAATAGCGAAGCGTGCCGGGATCGCGACAAGGATTCGAAGAACCCTGAATCCCCGATCTCGCCGAATGCCAGCCCTTGCGGCATCAACAGATTTGGTGCCGCGGTGCCCAGCGTTGCTGTCGGCTCCGACGAATCGCCGCGGATAAATCGGCTTTGTTGCAGCAGCAGTCCGGCGAGCCAGCTGAAACCTGTGCGGCCGGCATGGCCGAGGCGAACCTCCTGTGACCAGTGTCGTGCGTCCTGCCTGTCGTGAACAGTCAGCAGATCAACGTTTAGCTGGTCGGCATCGAAAACCCGTTTCGAATCGAAGTCCTGCCAACTGCTGATTGCATCAAGCTGCCAGTCCGCGTTGCGCCAGGCGATATTGATGATGGCGCTACTTTCTGCGAGATCGAAGCGGCCAGCACGATCACTACAGAACAAACGCCTGTCAATGTCACTCGTCGGGCAGGAAACACCAAACGCGGAATTTAGTTCCGATATCGCGTCACCGCCATCGATGACGATGTCACCGGCACGCGCGGAGTCTATCCGGAAACGGTTGGCGATCAGACGCACGGATAGACGCCGCCCGGGTCGATAAAGAAGCTGGCCTCGACCCGAATAGCGCTGCATATCGTCGCTATGCTGGCCGTTAAAGGTGTTGACCAACGTGGGTTCGTGGTCGTATACGGCAATACCTGCCCGCGCAGAAAGGGTGTCAGTAACAGGAATATTTACAATTCCCTCGCCGCGCCAGATACCGGCCGTTTGCGCGCCGTCAAAGGCGCCTGCTGAGAGCTTGCCGCGCAGGCGGAACTCATCTTCGGGCGGTCTGCTCAGTATGTTGACAACACCGGCTGTTGTATTTTTTCCGTACAGTGTTGTCTGTGGTCCCCTGACAACTTCGATTCGAGACACGTCAAAAAGGTCAGCAACCAGACTACCGGTCCGGCCGAGCGGCGCACCATCCATGAACACGCCGACGGCTGGCTCGAAGTTGGGAATACTTCCCTCGTTGCCAATTCGTCGTATCAGCAGGCTGGTGCTTACCGGGCCGGTACTGTCGACGATCGCGAAAGAGGCGACCTGTGCGGCGACATCTGCAAGTTCGATGACTCCTGTTTGCTCGGCGCGAGTGCCGGATAGCACGCTCACGGATACAGGTGTGCTATCCAAGTCTTGCTCGCGCTTTTGCGCCGTGACGACGATTTCCTCTAGCACCGCTGTCTCGGCACGGGGCGCGATGAGCAGCCCGACTGCAAGCAGCACCGCATAGCGTGACCTCAACGCCCCGTCATTGCTCACGTACCGATATGACAGCCCCATACTTCAAGGATAGGACAACTGTGCCGGTTTGGTGGTGTCAGCGCTGGCGCTGCAGGGATCCCGACATCGTGACCGGAAGAGCCTTCGGTTGCGGGCCCTGTTGGTTAGACACGAGAGTGTGTGCAATACATGCGGCGCGCCAATGGCGGACCTCGATGTAGCACTCATACTTGATCGAACCCGTACGCTGCGGCGCAATGCTACCGTCGGGCGCTATGGGGAACTCGTCCAGAGCGAATATCGTTCTGCCGTCGGCCTCAACGACAAATGAACCGGCCAGAGCAATTCGCTGGCGCACACCGAACGGCACGTCGGGGTGGTGGAATGTGAGAGTCTTCTCACCGTAAGCATTACCCGACGAATCGAGAGTCAGGCGCCCCAGCTCGGCAGCCATCAGCTGCAGTGGCGCGCCGGTAAACGGTGGCGGTGGCGACGCGAACGCTCCCGACATTTCAATTATGTAGTTTCCCGTAAGTTGGCTGGCGTCAAAGTCCGTACCGAGCCAGTCGGCTCTTGCGAGCCACGGCATCAACAAAGTGGATGCCAAAATTACTGCGCTGGTTGCTTTGCGGATCATGGTTCGTCTCCTCGGTGGTTAAAGAGAGAACCTTGATACAGCGACCCGTCGCAGTCGTGATGCGGACATTACGACCGTATTATGATTGTCTTTGCGTGCCGCTAATTGAGGTGCAGCGCCTTCATCTTGCGAGCCAGGGTATTGCGGCCCCAGCCAAGCAGCTTGGCGGCCTCCTGACGATGGCCGTTAGTCTGCGCCATCGCAAACCGAATCAGCGTCTTCTCAAATTCCGGCAATGCCTTATCCAGCAGAGGTCCGTCCTGCTTTCCCACCTGGCCCTCCGCCCACGAAGCCAGCAACCGAGTCCACTCACGTGATGCTTGCAGCGGTGTTTCGTCTCCGCCGAGATCGCCCGGGATATCTTCTGCTGTAATCACGCTGCCGGGTGCCGTTACGGTCAACCTGCGTGTGGCATTGACGAGCTGACGAACGTTACCCGGCCAGTTGTAGGCCTGCAGTGCGTTGAGCGCATCGGAGTCGAGTGACTTTGCGGGCGATCCCAGCTCATCTGCCGCTTCCACCAGGTAGTGGCTGAGCAACAGCGGTATATCTTCGCGGCGCTGGCGCAGGGGCGGCGTGTTGATTCGAATAACATTGAGGCGATGGAACAGATCCTCGCGAAACCTCGATTCCTTCACGGCGCGCGCGAGGTCCTGGTTGGTCGCTGCGATGACGCGAACATCTACCTTGATCGGCGTCTGACCGCCGACACGATAGAACTCGCTTTCAGCGAGCACGCGCAGCAGGCGCGTCTGCAGTGCCGGTGACATGTCGCCGATTTCATCAAGGAATAGCGTGCCGCCGTCAGCCTGTTCGAAGCGTCCGATACGCCTCGAGTCGGCGCCCGTAAACGCGCCCTTCTCGTGGCCGAACAGTTCAGATTCAAGCAGCTCGGAAGCGATCGCTGATGTATTCAGTGCCACAAACGTTTTGTTCGATCGCGGACTGTGATCGTGCAGTGCACGTGCGACGAGCTCTTTGCCAGTGCCCGATTCGCCCGTGATCAGCACTGTCATACTCGATGCTGACAGCCGTCCGATCGAGCGAAATACTTCCTGCATGGCCGGAGCCTGGCCGATCATCGACGCCATTGAGTCCGGCACTTCGTCGCTTGAATCCCCGCCGTTGATTCGTGCTGCCTTGCGGACGAGCTCTACGGCCTCATCGATATCGAAGGGCTTCGGCAGATACTCAAAGGCTCCACCCTTGTAAGCGGCTACCGCATTCTCGAGATCCGAGTGTGCCGTAATCACGATAACCGGAAGGTCGGGCGCTGCCTGCTGCAGGCGCTCGAGCAATGCGAGTCCGCTCATGCCCGGCATGCGAACGTCTGTGATCAGGACGTCCGGGTGCTCGCCGTCAATCGCTTCGAGCAGATGCTCTGCGCGTTCAAACGATCGCGTCAGCATGTCCGCCTGCTTCAGGGCTTTTTCGAGGACCCAGCGAACGGACTGGTCATCGTCGACAACCCAGACGGTGAGCGGGCGACTAGTCATCTGCCTGCTCCAGCGGCAGCCGCACCATGAATACGGTGCGACCGGGGCGGCTGTCAAATTCGATCAGGCCGCCATGTCGGCTCAGCAACTCCTGGGCCGCCGGCAGACCGAGGCCGGTACCATCCGGCTTGCTGGTAACCAGCGGGTAGAACACCGAGTCCTGCATGTCGGTCGGTATTCCGGGTCCGTCGTCTTCGATTTCAATAGTCGCTATGACGCGGTGACGAACATCGCCAATGGTGAAGTTTGTGACCGCCCGACTGCGAAGAGTCATCGTTCCCTGGCCGTCGAGTGCTGCGGTCGCATTGCGCACAAGATTCAATAACGCCTGCACCATCTGGTCGCGATCGAGGCTGATTTCCGGCAGTCCGGGATCGTATTCGCGCCGGATAGACAAGGTGCGCTGATCCTCCGCCTCGACAATTCGAATGACGTATTCGAGCAGCTCGTGAATATTGACGGGCTGTTTGTTCGGCGGTCCGCCCGGACCAAGCAAGGTATCGACGAGGCCGGCCAGGCGGTCGGTCTCGCTGATGACAACGTCGGTGTACTCGCTTAGCTCGGCGTCTTCGAGCTGTCTTTCGAGCAGCTGTGCCGCGCCGCGAATACCACCAAGCGGGTTTTTGATTTCGTGCGCGAGCTGGCGAATCATCTGACGCCCTGCGCCGTGCTGGATCAGCAACGCGTTCTCGCGACTGATTTGCGAACGTCGAGTTACGTCGGTCATTTCAACGAGCAGGCGGGCGTCGTCGATGTCGACCGGTGAAACCCGGCAGTCGACGATGCGCTCTTCGTTGTGAGCCTCGTTCGGTGCCAGCCGCAGTTCGTTTGCGTAGTGATTGGAAGTGACAAGTACGCGACTCAGGATGTCGCGCATCTCCGGCTCGTCGTCAACGAGCTGCAGCAGCGAACTGCCCGTCGCGCGTCGCGCGCTGATGCCGAGAATATTCTCGGCGGCGGGATTCATGCCGAGTATCAGGAGATGGTCATCAAGCAGGACCACGCCCGAACTCAGGGCGTCGATGATGGTGCTTGAATTTGAAGTGAGGGTGCCGCCGCCCGATCCGGACGACCGGCCACGACCTAGAAGACGGTGTTCTGTTGAACGTAGAAGCGATTCGTCCGACTGCGAATCATCAGGGTGCCCGTCTCGTCCAGAACCTCCGCCTGGATGTTGTGCACTCCGCGCCAGACCTCTTCGAGCTGGAACGACGTTCCGCCCACTATCTGTGCATTGCCGTCGAAGTACACCCGGACCTGGTGCCCCGGCTGCAGCGCCGGTTGCAGGTTCAGTGACACGTTGAGAACGCCTTCTATGTTCCACAACGTTTCTTCTGCGGCAGGCGATGCAAAGTCGATCGACGTGTAAGAGAACGGCTCGTCAGCCGCATCGTCTGTTGCGGCCGGCTCGTTCGTTGAGTTTGTCGGTGTGCTGCGTCGCGTTGGTGCCGGCCTGCGTGCCTGCGATTCCGGCAGGTCGATGGCTTTGGCGCCTGGCTGCGGCCGGTCCGAGAAGTGGACCACGCCATTTTCGTCCGTCCACGTATAGGCCTCGTCGGCAACAATTGCGCCGGCGGCCAGCAGCCCAAGGAGGGCGAAAATCGGACGTGTTTCCATGGGGTTAGCATAGCAGCTTAAGACCGAATCCAGCCAGTGAACCGGGCGACCAAAATGCCGCCCGGTTCACACTTTTGCAATTTACAGGCTGTAGTACATGTCGAATTCGGCCGGATGCGTCGTCATGCGCAGGCGCGTGACATCTTCCATCTTCAGGTCGATGTAGGCATCGATGAGATCATCGGTGAATACGCCGCCTGCTTTCAGGAACTCGCGATCTTCGTCGAGCGCTGCGAGAGCTTCGTCCAGCGAGAATGCGACCAGCTTCAGTTCTTTTTCCTCTTCCGGCGGCAGGTCGTAGAGATCCTTGTCCGCAGCATCGCCCGGGTGGATCTTGTTCTGAATGCCGTCGAGGCCGGCCATCATCATCGAGGCGAAGCACAGGTACGGGTTGGCCATCGAATCACCGAAGCGAACCTCGATGCGGCGACCCTTCGGGTTTGCGATGTACGGAATACGAATCGAAGCCGAGCGGTTACGCGCCGAGTAGGCAAGAATCGTCGGTGCTTCGAAGCCCGGGACGAGACGCTTGTAGCTGTTCGTTGACGGGTTGGCGAACGCGTTCAATGCTTTCGCGTGCTTGATGATGCCGCCGATGTAGTACAGCGCCGTTTCGGACAGACCACCGTAGCCGTCACCGGAGAACAGGTTCTCGCCATCCTTGAACAGCGACTGATGCACGTGCATGCCGTTACCGTTGTCGCCAACAAGCGGCTTCGGCATGAAGGTCGCCGTCTTGCCGTACGCGTGAGCAACATTGTGGACGACGTACTTCATGATCTGAACTTCGTCGGCCTTCTCCGTTAAGGTGTTGAATTTAGTGCCAATTTCGCACTGGCCAGCCGTTGCCACCTCGTGGTGATGTACCTCAGTCGTAACGCCCATCTCTTCGATGGCGAGACACATTGAAGAGCGCAGGTCGTGCAGCGAATCAACCGGCGGTACCGGGAAGTAACCACCTTTCACGCCCGGGCGGTGACCGACGTTGCCGTCCTTGTGGCCGTCGCCAGATGCCCAGGCGCCTTCGTCGGATCCGATCTTGTAGAACGCGCCCTGCATGTTGTCGTTCCAGGTCACGCTGTCGAATACGAAGAACTCGTTCTCCGGACCGAAGAATGCAGCGTCAGCAACGCCCGTCGATTCGAGATACGCCTGGGCGCGACGCGCAAGTGAACGCGGGCAGCGATCGTAGCCCTGCATCGTTGCAGGCTCGACAACCGAGCAGCGGACATTAAGCGTGGCTTCGTCAGAAAAGATGTCCATGACCGCCGTCTCGGGATCCGGCATCAGGATCATGTCGGACTCGTTGATGCCCTTCCAGCCGGAGATCGACGAGCCGTCGAACATCTTGCCGTCTTCGAAAAGGTCATCGTCGACAGTGTGCGCAGGCACGGTTACGTGTTGTTCTTTGCCGATCGTGTCCGTGAAACGGAAGTCGACGAATTTGACCTCATTTTCTTCAATGAGGCTCATTACCTCTGCGGGCGTCATGGGTGTTTCCTCCAGCTAAATAAGTGCGAATACGAAAGGACCGCTTCCACGGTCCGTTGGCATTGTTTATTGCACGTAGCGTGCCAACTTGGTGCGCTCTGTAAGCTCTTGTTTTAATTGGACTTAGATTGGTTCCCTACATTCATTGCGCACCATAACGGTGCATCGGTGGCTTGAAGCGCACCAATATAGTGCAATCTAGCCTGAAATGGTACCGACGCCGGCTTCCGCCGGTAACACACATGCGGAATGGCTCGCTTCGCTCCCGTCAAGCGGGACCGAGGTACGCTTGAGTTCTCGCATGTGTGATTCCCGGCCGCGGCGTTGGTACCTTTTCATCTCCGTAGTTCGTATACTTCGCGCGTTTCAGCCACCGTGACACTTATGAGCAGCGACCTTCCGTCTGCGCCAGCCACCTTTCAGGACCTGATTCTGCGTTTGCAGGAGTACTGGGCTGCGCGCGGCTGCGCGATCATGCAGCCGTACGACATGGAAATGGGTGCGGGCACGTTTCATCCGGCAACGTTCCTGCGTGCTGTAGGGCCCGAGCCCTGGAGCGCCGCGTACGTGCAGCCCAGTCGTCGGCCGACCGATGGCCGTTACGGTGACAACCCGTTCCGCCTGCAGCATTACTACCAGTACCAGGTCGTATTGAAGCCGTCGCCGGACGACATCCAGGCGATGTATCTCGATTCGCTAAAGGCAATCGGCATCGACCCGACCGTGCACGACATTCGTTTTGTGGAAGACAACTGGGAGTCGCCGACGCTCGGCGCGTGGGGTCTCGGCTGGGAAGTCTGGCTGAACGGCATGGAGGTCACGCAGTTCACTTACTTCCAGCAGGTTGGCGGACTCGAGTGCCGTCCCGTGACCGGCGAGATCACTTACGGTCTCGAGCGGCTCGCCATGTATCTGCAGAATGTCGAGAGCATCTTCGATCTCGTCTGGACCGACGGACCGCTTGGACGCATTACTTATAGAGATGTGTACCACCAGAACGAGTTCGAACAATCGAAGTACAACTTTGAACAGGCTGATGTCGACGCGCTGTTTACTCAGTTTGACCATGCCGAGCATGAGGCAGAGCGCCTGATCGAGCTGAACCTCGCCTTGCCGGCTTACGAACAGATGCTCACGGCATCACACACGTTCAATCTGCTTGATGCTCGCGGCGCGATATCCGTAACCGAGCGGCAACGCTTTATCCTGCGCGTGCGCACGATGTCGCGCGCCATCTGCGAGGCTTACTATGCGAGCCGCGAGGCGCTGGGCTTCCCGATGGTTCAGTCGGTGAAGGACGCTTCGAAATGAGCAGCAATGACTTTCTCGTAGAAATCGGCACCGAAGAGCTGCCACCAAAGGCGCTGCGCTCTTTGATGAAGGCGTTTGGCGACAACCTCGCGGCCGCTGTAGACGAAGCACCGCTCGAGCATGGCGAGGTCGATGCCTGGTCGAGCCCGCGACGCCTCGTTGTAAGAATCGCGGACCTGGCAAGAGAGCAGGAAGACCGCACGGTTGAGCAGAAGGGCCCGCCTGTCCGTATCGCGTTCGACGACGATGGCAAGCCAACACCGGCGGCTGACGCGTTCGCAAAGAAGTGCGGCGTTGGTGTGGATGACCTTGATCGCGTCGAAACCGACAAAGGCGAATGGCTGGTCTACCAGAAGCACGAGCCGGGCCAGAAGGCCGCCGAGCTGATGCCGGGGCTGATCGAGAAAGCGCTGGCTGCACTGCCGATTCCGCGGCGCATGCGCTGGGGGGCCGGCGAGGCCGAGTTTGTGCGGCCGATTCACTGGGTCGTCATGCTGCATGGCAAAGACCCTGTGGCGGGTACCGTCATGGGCATCGAAGCCGGCACCGAGTCGCAAGGACATCGCTTCCACTCTGAAGGCGCCCTGAAAATAGCCTCTGCCAGCGACTACCTCGCGACGCTCGAGAAAGACGGGCACGTCATCGCGGATTTCGAACGCCGCCGCGACATGGTTCGCGAAGGCGTCGACGAGGCAGCTGCGAGCGTAGGCGGCGTCGTTGTTGAAGGCGATGCACTCTATGACGAGGTCGCCGCCCTGGTCGAATGGCCGGTGCCGCTGGTCGGCAACTTCGACGAGAAGTTTCTCGCGCTGCCGCGCGAAGTTGTCGTCTCGACCCTGACGGGCCACCAGCGATATTTCCCGGTAGCAGATGCCAATGGCGACCTGCTGCCGCGATTTGTGACCGTGGCAAACCTGGAGAGCAGGGATCCCGAGCAGGTACGTGACGGCAATGAGCGCGTCATTCGACCGCGCCTCGCAGATGCTGCGTTCTTCTGGGACAGCGACCGCCGCAAGACGCTTGGCGACCGTCAGGACTCTTTGCGCGAAGTGGTTTATCAGCGTGGGCTGGGCTCAATGCACGACAAGAGCGTGCGAGTTGCCAAGCTTGCGGGATGGCTCGCACGTGTGGCTGACGCGAACAGGGATGCGGTCGAACGCGCATCACTGCTGGCAAAGTGCGACCTCGTTACCGGCATGGTCGGAGAGTTCCCGGAGCTGCAGGGTACGATGGGCCGTTACTACGCCGTGTCTGATGGCGAGCCATCCGCGGTTGCGACTGCCATCGGCGAGCACTATCAGCCGCGTTTCGCCGGCGACGACCTGCCATCGACAAGGGAAGGACAGGTGCTCTCGATCGCTGATCGAATAGATACGCTCGCCGGCGTGTTTTCGATTGGCAAGAAGCCCAGCGGCAACCGCGATCCGTTCGGGCTGCGTCGAGCTGCCCTGGGTGTTGTTCGCATCCTGATCGAATGCGGCATCGATGTCGATCTTGTCGAGCTGATCGAGCTGGCAGTCAAGACACAGCCAAAAGGCAAGTCTGATCCCGCAGAAATCGCGGACGACCTCTACGCCTTTATTACCGACCGCCTGAAGCGTTACTTCCTCGATCGTGATGCGACGTTGACGACTGAGGCCTTCGAGGCGGTGATGGCGCGCCGGCCGCGCTCGCTGGTCGATTTCGATCGCCGGCTCGCCGCCGTACAGACGTTCGCACGACTGGAACAGGCGGCCAGCCTGTCTGCTGCGAACAAGCGTATCGCGAACATCCTGCGCAAGGCCGGCGATCCGGAAGGGCTGTCTGTCAGCAAGAAGCTGCTTAGCGAGGATGCCGAGAAAATCCTGTTCAATGCGTTGCAGGGTTCGCGCGACAAGGTCGCCCCGATGGTCGAAGCGCGCAGCTATGCCGAGGTTCTTGGTGAGCTCGCCGATCTGCGTGACCCGGTTGATCGCTTCTTCGACGATGTCATGGTCATGGCCGAGGATGAAAAGGTACGCAACAATCGCCTGGCTTTGCTCGGTGAGCTGCGCGCACTCTTCCTGAACGTGGCGGACATCTCGCGACTCGCAATCGGTTGACCATGAACGCCGTCGACCGGGGCCTGGTAATTCTCGATCGCGACGGTGTGATCAACCGCGACTCGGCGGAGTTCGTCAAGAATTGTGACGAATGGGTTCCCTTGCCGGGAAGCATTGAGGCTATTGCACGCCTGAGCGAGGCCGGCTTCACTATCGCCGTCGCCAGCAACCAGTCCGGAATAGCTCGCGGGCTTTTTGATCGTAACGCTCTCGATGCCATGCACTCGAAACTGATCACGCTCGTCGAGATGGCCGGTGGGCGCATTGCCCACATTGAAATCTGCCCGCACGGGCCAGACGACGGCTGCGACTGCCGCAAGCCGAAGCCAGGCCTGTTTAAGAAAACCTCGGCCGCGCTTGGCAAAAGCATGGAGGGCGTGCCGGCAGTCGGCGACTCACGTCGCGACCTGGAGGCGGCCGTCGCTGCCGGGGCACGACCGATCCTGGTCCGAACTGGCAATGGCACAAAAACCGAGGGCCTGCTGGCCGACGATCTCGGCTCGGTCGACGTCTACGACGATCTTGCTGCCGTGGCGACCGCTTTGATCGATGGAGATGTTTCGTGATTCGCTGGATTCGCTCCGCACTGTTTATTGCATTCGGTTTCGTGAGTGCCATGGTTTACGGTCTCGTGGCACTGCTTTTCTTCTGGGCACCCGCACCGTTTCTGTGGAAGTTCGTAACAAGTTACTGTCGACTCACCCTGTGGGCCGGCGAGTTCTTCTGCGGCCTGAAGCTCGTTGCCGAGGGCCAGGAGAATCTTCCCGACACACCGTGTGTGATCATGATCAAGCACACGACCGCGCTCGAGACCTACGGACATGTTCCGTTCTTCCCCAGGACGTCGTGGGTCATAAAAAAAGACATCCTGTTGATTCCGTTCTTTGGCTGGGCGCTGCAGCTGCTGTTTCGGCCGATCGCAATCGATCGCTCCGCAGGCGGTCGCGCGGTCAAGCAGGTAATTTCACAGGGCAAACAAAAGCTCGCAGAGGGTACCTGGGTGACGGTCTACCCGGAAGGAACGCGTATGCCACCCGGCGAGACTCGCAAGTATGGGGTCAGTGGTGCGGCGCTGGCGAAAGAAGCCGGCGTGCCTATCATTCCGGTCGCCCAGAATGCCGGCGACTTCTGGCGACGACGCGAATTTACCAAGCGCCCCGGAACTGCGCGCCTTGTTATAGGTCCACCTATCGACGCCAGCGCACAGTCGCCCAAGGAAACCAACCTGATCGTGCAGGCCTGGATCGAAGACAAGATGCGCGAGATATCGAGCGCCTACCAGGACAAACCCGAAGCATGAAGAGACTGTTGTTCGTCCCCCTGCTGCTCGCAACGGCGTGTGGCAAGGCAACCCATACGACCGACGAGCAGGCCGCGGCGGCACTCGACCTCATTACGATCGAGGCGCTGACTGCGCATGTTGAGTATCTCGCGTCCGATGAGCTCGGCGGGCGCATGACCGGAGAAGAGGGGTACGACAGGGCCGCCGCTTACGTTGCCGAGCAGTTTGAGCTCATGGGCGTCGAGGCCGGGGGCAGTGATGGTTGGTACCAGCCCGTGGAGCTGCGCACTTACCAGGTCGCCGGGGACGATCCGGCCGTTACGATTGTACGAGACGGTGAAGAACTCGCTCTCGAGTATCGTGAAGAGTTCTCGGTACGGGCGAACCCGGTGCTGGAGTCTGCGTCCGTGACGGCCGAAGTTGTGTATGTCGGGTATGGCATTCACGCACCGGAACATGGCTACAGCGACTTCGGCGATGACATCGACATCGAGGGCAGGATCGTGGCCGGATTCTCGGGCGCGCCCGAGGTCATAGACGAAGCTGTACGTTCTCACTACGCATCATCCCGGATCAAGCTCGCGGAAGCCGTTTCCCGCGGCGCAATTGGCACCATCAGTCTGCGGACGCGAAGCTCCGAAGAGCGCTATCCATGGGAACGCTTCAAGGACCGCATCGGCAAGAGCAAGAGCATGGCGTGGGCGACCGAAGACGGTCGGGCGTCCGGCCACTTCCCCGAGATCCTGGGCATGGCGTCACTGTCGCAGGCCGCTGCCGAGAAACTGTTCGACGTTTCGCCGATCAGCTACGAACAGGCGCTCGACGCGGCAGAAAAGGGTGAGCCCCTGTCTGCAGCTCTTGCTGCAACCGTTTCTGTCTCGGTCAACAGCGAACACTCGAGCATCACGAGCCCGAACGTTATCGGGTTAATCCGGGGAACGGACCCGGAGCTGGCAAACGAGTACATCGTCTACACGGCGCATCTCGATCATGTCGGCGCCCACGATGATCATGGTCATGAAGATGAAGAATCCGGCGAGATAAAGGACGGCATTAACAACGGCGCATACGACAATGCGATTGGCGTAGCCCTGATGCTGGAAACCGCCCGCTCGCTGGTTGCGGCGCCGCCCAGGCGCTCGGTGCTGTTTATTGCCCTGACCGCCGAAGAACGGGGCCTTATCGGTTCGGACTACTTCGTCAATAACCCGACCGTGCCCGTCGAGTCTATCGTCGCGAACATTAATCTCGACATGCCGTTGTTCCTGTTCCCGGTCGCCGACCTCGTGGCATACGGCTCGCAACATTCTTCATTGCATGCGGTCGCTGAAGCATCGGCGGGTGAAGAGGGGTTTGTGTTTTCGCCTGATCCGATTCCGGAAGAAAACCTGTTCGTACGCAGCGACCAGTATTCGTTCGTCAAGGGTGGCATTCCCGCCGTGTACCTGACGACCGGCTTCAATTCGACCGACGAAAGCATCGATGGCGAAGCCCTGTTTCGCGATCACTTGAAAAATCATTACCACCGGCCGAGCGACGACCTGACCCGCCCGGTCGACTGGGACTCCGCACTGCGGTTCGCGCGTGCGCACACGCGCATGGGCTTCACAATCGGAACCACCGCTGAAAGGCCAACGTGGAATGAAGGCAACTTCTACGGCGAGACATTCGGCCGCCGCTAAATTGAAAATGACGATTTCGTCACCATAACGTTTCAATAGACTCGTTCCACGCGCTTGCCGACAGAGCAAAAGCTCGGCTTAATCAACGAACGGCACATATAATCTCTGTGCCCGACAACAAAGCGAAAAGGGAGAAGGACGATGGCTGAAGATAGAGAGAGTGGTGCCAAGCTCAAGCGGCAGGAAACCACGGAAGATATTCTCGATGTCGCATTGAATCGCGACCGCAAGGCCCGGCGATCATCCGATACAGCAGAAAAGTCCGAGCAACGGACTGCGAACAAGAAGTTCGCGAACATCGAAAGCAATCCCTTCTACAAGATCGTCTTCGACGAAGGCGAACCTGAGGCCAAGAAAGACGCCATCGCGCGCCAGCTTGCCTACGACACGGCGCTCGAAAAGAACGAAAACAAGGAACGGCTCGCGCAGTTTGAATTGTTCAAGGAATGGTTGATGGACCAGCGCAAGGACATGGCGCAGGAGATCATCAACCTCACCGACACGGACGCATTTTCCGAACTCAAGGACGTGTTTGACCAGATGAACCAGGGTCTGCTCGACTTCGAGCGCCAGATGGCCCCACTGACCGACATCCTCGACGCCGTTTACAAGCTTCGCATGGCCAGTGACGGTGCGATGTTTGATGTGTTCAGGGAAATCCAGGAAGACAAGGAAGAAGAAGCGCGGATCGCGGCCCTGCGTGCCGAGCAGGACAAGCAGCTTGAGCTGCACAACTCGGTAGTCAATGCGCTTAACTCCGACATCATAAAGCTCCGTGACGACCGCAGCTGGTTTGGCCTTGGCGGCACCAAGAAGAGCGCGCTGCGACAGATCGAGGTCAAGGAAAAAGCGCTGGAAGACGAGCGCAAGGCGATCGTCAATCTCAGCGAAGAGATCGCCAATACCAAGTTCGACCGTGAAACTCGTTTCGCCGAGTTTGCCGAAGAAAAATCCAAGCTTCGCGAATTACTCGACATCAGTTCTGACGAGCACAAAGCTCGCCAGCAAGCGCTCGTTGACGCTGCTAACGGCTTCGTCGACATGGCTGAGTCACGTACAGGTAACGTGTTGCTGCACCTCGAGGGCATTAACGACCAGGTCGACCGCCTCGCCGACAGCAACGGTGGCATGCGCAATGTTTATGCCGTGATCAGCGAGGCCGTCGAAGAGGCCGAAGAGCGCAATACCGAGGTTCGCGATGGCCTGATGGTGGAGCCGGCGGATGAAAGCAACATCGCCAAGATGAATCGTGAAAACCAGAAGATGGCAGTCGAAGACCACGTGACCGCACTGACCGCTGCGAAAGTCGACACGATGGGCACGTTCAGCGACCTGACCGCAGAAAGCTATCGCATCAAGTCGATGAAAGACTCAAACAACAGCCAGGTCGCGAAGACGCGCAGCCTGAACAGCAAGGGCGTCTCCGGTGTGGCCAGTCGCCTGAGCACGGTGCTGCAGGGCGTTTCGATGGCGGCACTGTCCGAGTCTTCCGAGGTCGCGACGATGACGCTGGACCGGATGAACGAGCAGACGAACCGCATCACGCAGAAAGAAGCTCTCAAGAATGCCATGGGCATCAGTCTCGAGAACGACGCACTGATCAAGGCGATCGAGGAACTCGAGAGTTACGGCAAGATCGCTCGCGCGGCGACGGATATCAGCCGCGAGGGTTACCAGGAGATGAAGGAAAACCTGGCCGAGCTCGAGCGCACGGCACGCGATGTCGGAGATGCCGTAAAGGATGCTGTTGCCGTCGGTGCCGAAGTCATGAGCGACTCCGCCGACGAGCCGGAGCCCGACAACGACGACAAGCCGAAGGGTGGTGGCGATCCGTTCGGCCGGCTGAACCAGTAAGCACGGCGGACTCGAATGACTGAGGCTGTTAAGGATGCAACTCGCGATTACCTGACCCGAGGCCACGACCAGCTCGCTCGCCACCCTGACTTTGAGCTGGTCGGCCGCGAAGAGGTCATCCACAAGCTGACCGCGATCCTGATGCGCAAGCGGGCCAACAACGTCCTGCTGATTGGCGCCGGCGGCGTGGGCTGTTCGGCAATTTGCCTGGGGCTGCAGGAGAGCAAGGCAAAGCCCGACACACCGTTCGATATCGTTAGCAAGCGCTTCTTCTGGCTGGACAGCGACCTGCTGTTTTCATCGGGAGATCCGGGTCGAATCGGCGAGGGTTTTGACAAGGCACTGCGTACGCTGTCGCGCACGCCGGATTCCGTGCTGGTCCTCGATGACATGCGCGACTTCATCGAGGCGGCTCGCAACAATGGCTGCACGCACCTGATCAACGCCCTGATGCGGGCACTAAAGCGCAAGAAGTTCCAGGTCATCATGGAGGCCCGTGACGACGACCTGGAAACAATTCTCAAGTGTCATTCCGACATGCTCGAGAATTACACGATGCTCGACATCAACGAGCCGGACGACGAACTGCTGCATCGCATCATCAACGTCGCAGCCGGAAGCCGCCTGCAGCCGCACCACAAGATTCAGATTTCGCAGGCGGCGATCGACACCGCGATTGATGTCACGAGCAAGTACCGTATTCGCGACATCGGCCTGAGCAGGGCCCAGCCGGAACGTACTCTGACTCTGCTGGATCGCGCGCTGACCACGTATCGGCTCAATGCTCACGCTCGCGACCCGCGCATTGCGAACCTGGAAGAAGAGCTCGCGGCCGCAGCTGAAGACGAGTCCAGAAGCAAGGAGCTGCAAGCCGAGATCGACACGCTAAGCGCTGCCTGGGCGGAGCGCCAGCAGGAAATCAAGAAGATCTACACCGAGCTGCGCGACGGCGAGGATGCCGTTCGCGGGCTTGAGCTCGAGGTGGAGGAAATCCAGGAGCGCGAGCAGGAGCTGCTCGACGCCGGCGAAGACGAGGAGACCGAGAAGAAGAATTTTCTGTCATTCGCGGCTCGCACGGCCGGGGCAGGCTACGATTCAGACGCCGTTGCTGCCGTTAAGGAAAAGATCGCGAAGTACCAGGTCGAAGTCGAAAAGAACAAGACGAAGTTTGACGCGCTGACGAGCGAGATCAACGAGAAGCTTGAGCTGACCAAAGATCATGTTCTCGCCGAGTTCAGCAGCATTTCCGGCATTCCGGTCAGCAAACTCACGCAGGACGAGCGTGCGAAGCTGCTTAACCTCGATGAAAATCTCAGCGCACGTGTGTTTGGCCAGGAAGAGGCTGTCAGCAAGCTGTCGAACCAGGTGCGCGTCGCGCGCGCCGGCCTGCAGAGTCCCAACAAGCCGCAGGCGGCCTTCATGTTCCTTGGCCCGTCGGGCGTCGGCAAAACCGAACTGGCCAAGGCGCTAACGGCCGAGCTTTTCGACGATGAGCGCGCACTGTTGCGCTTCGACATGTCCGAGTACATGGAGAAGCATGCCGTCGCAAAACTCATCGGTGCGCCGCCGGGATACGAAGGCTATGAAGCCGGCGGCATCCTGACAAATGAGATGCGTCGCAACCCGCGTCGCATCATCCTGTTCGACGAGATTGAGAAAGCACACAGCGACATCTTTAACGTGTTCCTGCAGATTCTCGACGACGCTCGACTGACTGATAATCGCGGCCTTACCGTGTCCTTCCGTGATGCGATCATCCTGATGACGACCAATATCGGCACGACGCACTTCCTGTCCGAGGAAAACTTTGACGTCGCGACAACGCTCGCGATGGAGGCGCTCGACGACGAGTACCGGCCCGAGTTCCTGGCTCGTTTCAATGGCAAGCGCAACATTGTCTGCTTCAATACGCTTGGTCTTGATGTCATCGAGCTGATCGCGGCTCGTGACATTCGTCGCCTCGACGACATGGTCAAGATGACGCTGCCAAACGTCTCGGTGGCCATCGAAGACAAGGCGCTGTCGGCAATGTGCCGCGATCATTACAAGCCGATTACCGGTGCCCGCGGTATCACGGGCTATATCGAAGGCGTCATCAAGCCCGAGATTGCCAATACCGTACTGTTTAACCAGAGCGCCAGCGGCACGATCATGATCGACTATGACGAAAAGACGCAGCAGGTTGTGTTGCATCCGCCGGGTGAGAGCGCCGCATGAGTAACGACCGCGACGACCTGTTACGGCGCGCGGAAGAGCTTGAGTCGCGTGCAGAAGGTGATGGTGCCGAACCGGCGCGACCGGTAATCGAAGAGAAAATTCGAAGTACCGGCTGGTTCCGGCGCATCAGCTCAATATTTGCCTCGATGATGAAGGTTCTTGGCCCCATCGGTACGTTTACAGGCTGGATTTTCGGGCTGCTCGCTCGCTGGTTGCGGTGGGTAACACTTGAGAAAGACGACACCGGTGATACGTCGTTCTCTACTCGTCAAACCGCGATCCGGCTGATGATCAGCGGTGTTGCTGTTTTCAGCCTGCATGTGCTGTTCTCGGCCATCTACTTCTACACAACCGCCTTCGAAGAAACCGTCTACGTTACCGGCAAGCAGGAAATCGAAACCGGCGAGCTGTACCAGTTTGGCGGTTGCACCTCGCTGCCGTGCAGCACCGAAACCGACAACGGCAAGTTTTACCTGATCGAGGCCAGCCTGTACTTCCCGACCATGCTGTACCCGGAAGAAAACGTGTTCGCCAACATCCCGCACCAGAACGCCGCGTGCCAGGTCGAGGGATTCGGCATTTACTTCCGCTCGATGCGCTGGATCTACAAGAGCCTGCAGCTATACCAGCATGTCGTTGATGTCGAGTGTCGGCCGTATACCGAACAGGAGCTCGAAAAATCTGTAGAGCAGGGCGAGATCCTTACTCAGTAAAAAAGGGGACACAGCAAGCTGTATCCCCTCATTCCGTATCCGGAAATTCCTACCAGATCTTTACCCGCTCTTCAGGCGGCAGGTACATCGTGTCTGTTTCCTGCACATCAAATGCATCGTAGAACTCCGGCACGTTCCGTACCGGGCCATTGGTGCGATACATGGCCGGTGAGTGCGGGTTTGTTTCTATCTGCAGTCGCAACGATTCGTCGCGGTACTTGTTCCGCCATACCTGGGCGAAACCGATGAACACGCGTTGTTCACCGGTAAAGCCGTCAATAACCGGTGCTTCTTCGCCGCCCAGCGACATCTGGTAGGCCAGCAGGCCGATCGCGATGCCGCCCAGGTCTCCGATGTTCTCACCAAGCGTGAACTCGCCGTTCACGTTCAGGTCCTCGAACGGCTGGAACTCATCGTACTGAGCGACCAGCTTGCCGGTGCGCGCATCGAACGCCGCGCGATCTTCATCGGTCCACCAGTTGCGCATAACACCATCGCCATCGAAGGTGCTGCCGGAATCATCGAAGCCGTGGCCAATCTCGTGGCCAATCACGGCACCGATACCGCCGTAGTTAATGGCGTCGTCCGCTTCAAGATCGAAGAACGGCGGCTGCAGAATCGCTGCCGGGAATACGATCTCGTTGAGAGGCGGCATGTAGTACGCGTTTACCGTCTGCGGCGTCATCTGCCACTCGGTCCGGTCGACCGGGCCACCCTGGCGATCCATCTGCCGCTGGAAGTCGGCGATGGCTGCTCGCTCAAGGTTGCCGTAGTAGTCATCGGCCTCGATGTCGAGTGCCGAGTAATCGCGCCACTCGTCCGGGTAACCGATCTTCGGCGTGAACTTCGACAGCTTGTCGAGCGCCTCGACTTTCGTTTCGTCAGACATCCAGTCAAGTTCGTTGATGCTCTTTTCGTACGCCGCAACAAGGTTGCCGACCAGTTCAAGCATGCGCTCCTTGGCCTCGGGCGGGAAGTGACGTTTCACGTATACCTTGCCGATAACCTCGCCAAGCGTACCGTTCACGACGCTCGTCGCGCGCTTCCACATCGGCTGCTGCTCCTCGGTTCCCGACAACGTAGTGCCGTAGAACGCAAAGTTCTGCTTGTCGAGATCCGACGTCAGGCGACCGGCCGACTCATTGAGTGCCATCCAGGTCAGGTACGTCTTCCACGTGTCCAGGTCGGTATTCGCGATGATGCCGTCGAGCGCCTTCATGTAGTCGGTTGTGAAAACGACGATATCCGGCAGCTCGGTAAGGCCTGCCTCTTCAAGGTACGCAGACCAGTTGAAGCTCGGCATGACGGTAGCGAGATCCGCCGTCGCAACCTTGTTGTAGTTCGCGGTCCAGTTGCGAAGGTCTTCCTTGGTCATGTTCTCCTTCGCCAGTTGCGTTTCGAGCGCCATGACCGTCTTTGCCGCAGCGGCGCCGCCGTCAAACCCGGCGAGGCCATACATGGTTTCAATGTGTTCGACGTAAGCCTTGCGGATGTTGTCCGAAGCCTCGCCCTCTTTCAGGTAGTACTCGCGATCAGGGAGCCCCAGGCCGCTTTGCGCCATGTAGATCATGTACACGGTCGGGTCCATGAAGTCGGCAACCTGGCCGAAGCCGAACGGCGCATCAAGTCCGCGCTTCACCGTGCTGGCAAAGTACACGGCCAGGTCGTCGTGGCTGGAAATTGCCGCGATGCGATCGAGTTCCGGCCGCAGCGGAGCCGTGCCGAGCGCGTCGCGCGTGTCGGTATCCATGAACGAGCGGTACATGTCACCGACCTTCTGCTCATCGGTGCCTTTCGCGAAATCGCCATTTGCAGATTCTTCGATGATGACGCGGACGCGTTCTTTCGCCTCGTCATCGAGCGACGCAAATACGCTGTAGCTTGATTTGTCGGCGGGGATCTCGGTTTCGTCGACCCACTTGCCGTTCACGTATTTGAAGAAGTCATCGCCGGGGCGAACGGAGGTGTCCATGTTCGCGACGATGACGCCCGACTTGAGCGGTGCCGCCTCTTCGGCGACCTGTGTTTCCGGGGCCTGCTGGCCGCATGCGGCGAGCACTGCCAGCGCTGTCGCGCCGATCAAAATCTTTTTCACTTTGTCTTCCCTTGGTCTGGTTTTACTCTGACATCTCGTCGAGAGCTAACAATTCTTTTTCCTGGCCTCCCGTCAGCTGGTACATCGCCTTGATCCGGCAACCTCGATAGGTATCGAACTTCGCGCGTATGACATTGCGCTCTGTTCGGTAGTCCGGCCGTGGCGTGTGTTCATACAGCTCTCGGCATCGATGCGTGAAGTGCAGCAGGTAGCGGCTCTTCCGGTCGCTCAGGATGATGTATTCATCCGTAAGAATCTTGTGATTCAGCTGCGTGCGTGTACGTGCTTCTTCAACCTCCTCGAGCTCGGCCGAGGTAACGAAATCCTCTATGCGGTCACGGTCCTTCACCGCTTCCAGTTGCTTTTCCTCGGCGGTCTTCTCGTCGCCGGATGCACAACCGACCATGCACATGGCCAGGATCAGAATCAGGTTCTGTTTCATACGTTTTCACCTGTTTGGATGCGTTTCGACCCGAAACGGTTGCAGGAATTCCCGAATTCCGGGGCTAATTCAATTAACTCGCGTATGGATGCTGGATGAAAATCTCTGTCGGTATTCGGTCGGATTGACCTGCATGTGCCGATCGAATGCGAGGCGAAGACCGTCCTGCGTGGTGTATCCGGAGCGTCTTGCTACTTCCGATACCGGAATGTTGGAACTTTCCAGCAATGCCCGAGCATGTTCAAGGCGTACTCGTTCAACGTACTTGCCGGGTGGCATTCCGACCTGGCGCTTGAAAACCCGGGCGAAATTTCGTGCGCTCATGCCTGCGATCTGTGCAAGCTCTTCCATTTTCAGGGCGGATCCGGGGTTTTCGACGATGAACGACTGGACCCGATGAATTCTCGGATCTCCCGGACCGTCACCCGAAATATGGGTGCTGAACTGCGACTGGTTGCCGGGTCGCCGCAGATAAAGGACAAGCTCCTGTGCGGTCCTCAGGGCGAGCTCCGCACCGAAATCCTCCTCGACAAGCGCCAGCATCAGGTCCAGTCCGGAAGTCATTCCAGCAGATGTATAGAAATCGCCATCTCTAATGTAAATCGGGTCTTCATCCAGCTGGACTGCCGGATATCGCTTTCGAAAATCGTCCGCGGAACACCAGTGTGTGGTCGCCCGTCGACCATCAAGCAGTCCGGCCTCGGCGAGGACATAAGTACCGATACAGATGGATGCGACGCGACGCGACCGCTTTGGCAGGTTTCGTACCCAGTTCAGGAAGGCCTCATTTTCGAGGCACCGGCCCTCCTCATCGACCGACTGAAAGATGATCGTGTCAATCGGGCCGACAACGCTTTCGTAAGTGTTTTCTACGACGATGCGCATGCCACCTGACTCGAAAACGTCACCTGATTCTAGGGTCACGATTTCGATGTCGTAACCGATATCGGTTCGGCCTGAATGCTCCAGCATATAGTTGGCGACTGTCAGTACCGACAGAGGGCCAATGAGCTCCGAAGCGTTGGCGCGAGGTATGGCGACCATGACCACGTTTTTCTTGCTGTTTTCCGGGCTGCGTGGCGGCAGGTCCTTGACCGTTGGTACGCGGAATTCGAGCATATCTCTCTCCTGCTTGTGCTGAGGTCTGTTGGCAGGATTATTCGATTCTTTGGCATTGTGCCACAGGGTGAGGCTGGGCAAGAATAATTCCAGCCACGAGCAACGCCGAGGAGTCCACCATGAATGCATCCGTCGACCCAACGCCCGCAATGACTGAGCAAACCTCCGTTGAAAGCATTCTGAGCCAGATAGAAGCGTCGAAAGCGGAGATCCTGAGTCTTGTCGGAAACGCTGAGGAGCATTGCCGGCTACCGGATCAGCTGAATCAGATGATGCGAGACATGGGCTGTTTCCACCTGTTTCGTCCGCCGTCGCGTGGTGGTCCCGGGTTTGATCCGGTTTCCGCATTCCGGGTGGTAGAGGCGCTGACCCGAATCGATAGTGCGCTGGGCTGGAATGTGGCGCTTGCGAACGCGGGCGAACCGTTCGGTGCCTGGTTTCCCGAGGAGACCAACATGTCCATTCATGGCGACCCCAAGGCAGTTCTTGCCGGCGGGTTCAATCCGCCAAGAAAGGCGGTGCCCGTTGATGGCGGCTACTTGCTGAGTGGCAGGTGTGACTTCAACAGCAATGTGCACGCGGCCACTCACTTGCAGGGCCTTGCAATTGTCCACGACGATGATCAGCCCAGAATGTCTGACGACGGCCACCCCGAGACTTTGCTGACCATATTCAGCACCGATGATGCGACCATCGTCGATAACTGGGACACAATGGGCATGCGCGGCACAGGTAGTCACGACGTCGAGGTAATCGATTTGTTTGTGCCGCATTCTCAAGCCGTTGCGTTCCATCCGATGGTAACGCCGGCACCGGGTTACGACGTGCCTCTTAGCTACATGACGGTGTGGCCATGTGTCGCCATTAATGCGGTACCGGCACTTGGTATTGCGCAGGCTGCGGTCGATGCATTCATAGAGCTCGCTGACAAAAAGGCCCACGCCTATACCGGTGTAACCCTGCGCGACAAGCCGCTCGCCCAGATGCGCCTGGCGAAGGCCCAGGCGAAAGTCGATTCATCGCGAGCGTATCTGTATGCCACCTTCGAACGGGCGTGGACCACAGCCGGCGGTCACGAGCTTCTGAGCATGGACGAGAGGGCCAGCTGCCAGCAGGCGATTACGCACTTGCTGCTCTCGTGCACGGAAGCTGTCGATCTGATTCACACGATAATCGGGACTGACGCAATTCGTAACGACAAACCGTTTCAGCGATTCAAGCGTGATATCCATGTGATCACTCAGCACGCGTACTTCTGCGAGGCGCGCATGGAATCAGTTGGTCAGGTGCGACTTGGGCTCGAGCCAAGCTGGCCTTTCTTCTACACCTAGCTTAGCCTGGAAGCGTGCACGCTACGTGTGTCGCTCTGTCGCGTACAGATGCTTTACAAAGCTCACGACACGCGGGTAAGCGGCTTCCCAGGATTCAATGTCCATCCGCATCGGCTCCGGTACTACCTCCCGCTCCGTACGCACCGTATCGGCCTTGCCGCCACCGTATTCCGGCGGCATCAGCCACAGGCCGACCATCGCTGCAAACTGGAAGTCCGTGTAATTCGGCGTGTCGTCGCCGAGGAGCGAGACGCGCTCATCCATGAGCAAGGTATTCATATCCGCGAGCAGATCTTCGATGTGGGCGACCGCGCGGGCAAAGTGTTCGTCATTGATACGAAACGACTTGCGAATCAGCCAGGCCTGAACCGGGTACAGCAGTTTCATGAGCTGACGCTGCCACCCCGGGATTGCCGGGTTCGCGACGCCCCAGGCATGCAGGGTCAGGTCCCGCTCGTCGAGAATTCGATAGTAGACCCAGACCTGCAGGTTGGCGCCGTGGCGATTGAGTCGTTCTTCGAGTTCGACGCGCTCATTGGTCGGTTCCAGGAATGCGGCCGCGGCCGGGTCCGGATAGCCGTAACGACCCCAGAGATAGCGAAGGATCTCCGTTGAGTTGCCAATCGATGAGCGTACCGAACCCGTCTTCGCGAGCAGGCGCGGCACTGTAAAGCCGCGGTAATAAGCGCCCAGCGTGCCGGCCGACGGCTTTTCAACGTACTCGAGAGCGAGACGGTCCATGCACCAACGCACCTTTTCGACATAGTGGCTGATCGAAATTGTCTGCAGAACAAGGTCAGGGGTCTTCTCCGGCATGACCCAGCCACTCATGACGATCGCCCAACGCCAGGCAACAAGCAGGAGAACGAGCAGCGTGGCGGACAGAACCGAAAGCCCGAACCAGGCGACCAGGACTGGTGCCAGGAGCATAAAAATGGCGTGGATCAGAAGTCGTCTGTCTGTCATGGGTACAATTCCCGCATGGGGATGCAAAATCTAGAAGGAACCGTGACCAAGATGCTATCAGGAAAGACGTTCCGGTGACGGCGCTCGTCGTCCGCTCAGTACACGCCATTGCCGTGCATCGGCGGTTTTCGGCGATTCTTGCGATCCTGATCACCGTGATGTTTGGATCGCAGATTCGCTCTCCGCAATTTGATGGCTCGCTGAGCGACGAGATCGGGCGCATCAACCCGCAGCTTCAGGCGGCAGCAGAGGTTCGACAAGCACGCGGTACGAACGAGACAATGGTCGTAATGCTCGACCCGGGCACAGCGAGCATAGGGTCGGCTTTTGCGGCGCTGCAGGAACTCGAGGCGGCCTTGCCTGGCACAGAGGTGCGCTCCCCGCTGTCGTTAAGGTCGCAGCTGTTCCTGTTCGGGCTCGACGACGACGACGCGATGACCGAGCTCCTCGATGCCTTACGCGGGAACGCTGATGCCGCCTTGTTTATCGGCAGGGACAACACGATGTTTGCCGCTTCGATCATCGTTGAGCGTGACGAAGAGGAGGCGGTGCTTGGCAGGCTTCAGCGGCTACGGCTGCCGGGCGAGCTTGCGATTGTTGATGTGTTGTCAGCCAAAGAGCTGGAGCTCGATGTTGTATCCGGTCTGCAGCAGGACTTACGGCGACTGATTCCGGGGATTGTGTTCGTCATGGTTGGTGCTTTGCTGATTGCGTTCGGCCGATGGCGGTCAGCGATTCTCCCGGCGGTTGCGAGCATTGCATCGTCAGTTATTGTTTTTGCGGTGTTGAGTATTGCCGGTATCGGGATAAACCTCGTTACATTGCTGGCGTTACCGATAGTGCTGATCGTTGCCCTGGCCAACAGTTGTCATTTCCTGTCGAAGGCAAGCCGGGTACTCGTTGACGAAGACATTGACCGGGCGGTCGTCTACACGATGGAGCGGGTTGGTGTGCCATACCTGGTCAGCTGTCTTACGACCGCCGTTGCGCTGGGCTCGCTGGGTTTCAACGAGATTGCGCCGATTCGGCAGCTCGGTTTGGTTTCTGCAACCTCACTCGTTGTCGCATTTTTTGTGGTGCTTCTGTTTGCTCCGCTGGCATTGGGCTGGCATCTCGGGCGATCCGGGCGCAAGCCTTCACGGCTGTTTTACTGGGGCTCGGAAAAGCTTCGCGAGCATCGGCGCATAACATGCGGCGTGCTCGTTATTGCTGCTGCGCTCAGCGTGGCCGCGCTGCCCGGGATAGAGGTACGGTCTGACGCGCGGATTTTCTTTCCGGACGATGCGCCTTTCACAGAAGCGTTTGCGACCTTCGAAGATAACTTTTACGTGTTTGCTCCGTTGCGCGTACTCGTCCGGGACCGACGCGGGGACGCCGGGTCTGTTGAGGCGCTGCAACTTGCTGGCCGAGTTCGCGACGAGCTTGTCGAGAACGCTGATGTTCGCAGCGCAACGGTTACAGCCGCTGTCGACGGTGGTGGATTTCTGCTGACCATCATCAGCTCTTCGGAGGCGGTTGCAACGGATCTTGTTCCTGGTCTGCGCGACCGGGCACGGGAAAACAGCGAAAATTTCGAGTTGTTACTAAGCAGCGCTCAGCTTGATTACGAGAGCATCGACAACCAGGCGCTTGAATCACTTGGAGAGTCATTGATGCTGTCACTGGGCATCATTCTCGGCGTGATTATTCTCGTATTTCGGTCGACGCGGATTTTCTTCGCTTCGGTGATCGCCAATGCAATCCCGCTCCTGATCGTGTTCGGAGTAATCTGGCTGGCAGGTGATCCCCTTAATCTCGTAACGGCCTGGGTGTTCCTGGTCGCGCTGGGTGTCATCGTTGACGACACGATCCACATCCTTTACCGCCACCGTTACGGTGGTGGTATTTCAGGAAGCAGTATCGAGTACAGCGTGGTACTCAGCACCGGCATGCTGTGCCTGGGCCTGTTGTTATGCCTGCTGAGCGATTTCCCGACAACTCGGCAGTTCGCGCTCTACTGTGCTGTCGCGCTGGCCGGCGCTGTGATCAGCGACCTGAGCCTGTTGCCGGCACTGCTTAAACGTCGAGATTCGCAACCGTAAGCGCGTTCTTCTCGATGAATTCCCGGCGTGGCTCGACCTGATCGCCCATCAGCGTTGTGAAAATTTCGTCCGCCTTTACGGCGTCCTCAACCTTCACCTGCATCAGGCGGCGCGTTTCCGGGTTCACGGTCGTGTCCCAGAGCTGCTCCGGGTTCATTTCACCGAGTCCCTTGTAGCGCTGGATTGACTGTCCGCGGCGTGCCTCACTCATAAGCCAGTCGACTGCCTCAGCAAACGATGCGATCGGGTTTTCCTTTTCGCCTCGCTTGATGAAGGCGCCTTCGGCGAGCAGGTCAACGAGCTTGCCCTGCAGGTCGGCGATATGACGATACTCGTTGGTGGAGAAAAACTCCCGCGGCAGGTAGCGCGTGGCCGGTATTCCATGCTGGACACGGGTTATCGCAATGCGCACACCTTCACCGTCTTCGTCACCCGGTTCGAGCGCGGCGCTGTAGCTGCCACCGTTATTGCCTTCGGCGCGGTCGCCGCTGCTCTTCGGCAGTGCCGCGGTCAGCTTCTCTGTCCAGGCCTCAAGCTTGTCGAAGTCTTCGCTGTCTTCGACAGATACTTCGGGTAAGGTCGCTATTGTGCGCAGCACAGCTTCATCGTAGCGGGAGGCCAGCCTCGCGATGATGCTCTCGACCGTAATGTGTTCTTTGGCCAGGGTCTCAAGGCCGACGCCGGCGAGCGGCGGCGCCTCGGCGTTGACGTGCAGCGCTGCGCCATCGAGCGCCGCGTTCAGAAGGTAGGTATTGAGCTCAGCATCGTCCTTGACGTACACCTCCTGCTTGCCGCGCTTGATCTTGTACAACGGTGGTTGCGCAATGTAGACGTGGCCGCGCTCGATCAGCTCCGGCATCTGCCGGTAGAAGAACGTCAGCAGCAGTGTTCGAATGTGCGAGCCGTCGACGTCGGCGTCAGTCATGATGATGATGCGGTGGTAGCGCAGCTTGTCCGGATCGAAATCCTCGCGTCCGATTCCCGTGCCAAGCGCGGTAATCAGGGTGCCAACTTCCGCAGACGACAACATCTTGTCGAAGCGTGCCTTTTCGACATTAAGAATCTTGCCCTTAAGCGGCAGGATCGCCTGGGTTCTGCGGTCTCGGCCCTGCTTGGCGGAACCGCCGGCCGAGTCACCCTCGACCAGGAAAAGCTCGCTCAGCGCAGGATCCTTTTCCTGGCAGTCGGCGAGCTTGCCCGGCAGGCCCGCAACGTCGAGCGCGCCCTTTCGGCGCGTCATCTCGCGAGCTTTACGCGCCGCTTCGCGCGCACGTGCAGCGTCGACAATCTTCGAGACGATCTGTTTCGCTTCCTGCGGGTGCTCCAGCAGGAACTCCTCGAGACGGCCGCCCATGGCCTGCTCAACGATGCCTTTAATTTCAGATGAAACCAGTTTGTCTTTGGTCTGGGACGAGAACTTGGGGTCCGGAACCTTGACCGACAGTACTGCCGTCAGGCCCTCGCGCGCGTCATCGCCCGATGGCGTGAACTTGTCCTTCTTGCTCGACAGCTCTTTTTCGATATAGGAATTGAGCGTACGTGTCAGCGCGGTTCTGAAACCTGCTAGATGAGTACCGCCGTCGCGCTGCGGAATATTGTTCGTGTAGCAGAACATGTTTTCCTGGTAGCCGTCATTCCATTGCAGCGACACCTCAACCCCGACGTCATCTTTCATCGCGGTAAAGTGAAAAACGTTTTGATGAATTGGCGTCTTGTTGCGATTCAGGTGCTCGACGAATGCGCGGATACCGCCTTCGTACTGGAAGATGTCTTCTTTATCTTCCTCACGTTCGTCAACCAGGTGAATGCGCACGCCGGAATTCAGGAACGACAGCTCGCGCAGACGCCGCGCCAGGATGTCGTAGTGAAACTCTATGTTCGAAAACGTGCCGGCACTGGGCTTGAATCGCAGGATGGTGCCGGTGCGATCGGTCTTGCCGATTACGGCAAGTGGTGCGGTCGGTTCGCCGTGTTCGTATTCCTGCTGGTGGATTTCGCCTTCGCGGTGAATCGTAAGAACGAGATGTTCGGACAGTGCGTTAACAACCGATACACCGACACCGTGCAATCCACCCGAGACCTTGTAGGAGTTGTCGTCGAATTTACCGCCGGCGTGCAGAACCGTCATGATGACTTCGGCGGCCGAGCGCCCTTCTTCCGGGTGCAAGTCGACCGGGATACCGCGTCCATCGTCAGAGATCGTGACGGATTCGTCGGCGTGAATCGTAACTGTAATGGTGTCGCAATGGCCGGCGAGTGCTTCGTCGATCGAGTTGTCGACGACCTCGAATACCATGTGATGCAGGCCGGTACCGTCGTCGGTATCGCCGATATACATTCCGGGCCGTTTCCGAACGGCCTCGAGGCCCTTTAAGACCTTGATATTACTGGAAGTATATTCTGTTTCGTCGGTCATCCCGAATCCTCTGAACGCAACCGATGCATTGTATCAAATGAGGCCCCGTTAAGAACCCTCAAAGCTTTATTTTTTAAGGTGTTTTCGGCCTTTTCGAGGGGCCTGATCGGCGCTTATATTTACCGAACCGGAAACTCAGTGTTCGGCGGTGGTTAACTCGCCATGTTCCACGTGGAACATGCGGGGCTCGGACGGGTACCGGAGCGCTGTCGGATCGAGGCTCGTAGCCACGACCTGGCAGCCCAATGTCGAGACGGCCGCCATAAGACGATCGACGGCATCGCGATCGAGCTCAGCGGCCGGGTCGTCCAACAGCAGAAGCAGCGGGCGCTCGATACATGCCTGGACCGTCTCGGCGGCCGCCAGGATCATCGCGCTCGCCAGGAGCTTTTGCTGCCCCCGCGAGACCAGCTTCCTGGCCTGCCGTTCGTCGTACGCAATCCTGATATCGGCCCGGTGCGGACCAAGCTGGGTTGCCCCGAGCTGGATGTCGCGCTCCATGCCCTCTTCCAACGCCGCGGCCAGGTCCTTGTCTTTCGCCCAGCCCTGTTGGTACTCGAAAGCAAGCGCTGTCCCAAGCAAGGCATCACCATGTTCTGTCAGTGCATCGATCGTCGCATCCAGCACCGCCCGCCTCGATGCGTCCAGCGCTACGCCCAGCTCGACAAACTCGGCATTCCACCCGGCAATTGCCTTGCGACCCTGTTTTGCCTTTAGCGCCGCATTCCTTTGTTTCAGCGCCCGCCTGAATCTCCGCCACACAGAAAGGTGTTCGTGTTCCACGTGGAACGCTACCCAGTCCAGAAATTTTCTGCGCAGATCCGGCCCGCCCGCGATCAGGTTATGCACATCCGGGTCGATGATCTGTAACGGCAGCGCTTCAGCCAGCGCCGCCGAGCCCTGAGCGGTTTCGCCGTCTACGCGAATCTCCAGCCCCTCTTTACCATTGCGAACCCCGACCGGCACATCCCTGCCTCCATCAAAGACTTCGCCAAACAGCACAAACTCGGACTCCCCGTGTTTGACGAGATTCTGCGTAGTGGCACCCCTGAATGACTTGCCCCGCCCCAGATACGCCAACGCCTCGAGAAAGCTCGTCTTTCCCGAGGCGTTAGGGCCCGTTACCAGGTTAAAGTCGGGGCTCAGCTCAACGTCGACACTTCCAAGACATCGAAAATTGCTGAACCGGACCCGGCCGATCATTTCTGTTTCAGCTCCGCGTTACAGCCTCATCGGCATAACGACAAACTTGCAGTCCTGATTGCCTGGGTCTCTTATAAGGCAGCTCGAATTACTGTCCTGAACCGATAAGGTCACATCGTCACCGTCAACGGCACCGAGCGCATCTAGTAGGTAGTTCACGTTAAAGCCGATCTCTATATCTTCACCGCCGTATTCAACAGCGAGTTCTTCTTCTGCTTCTTCCTGCTCCGGGTTGTGCGCCTGAAGCACCACACCGCTATCGCGAATGACCAAACGGATACCTCGGTACTTCTCGTTCGAAAGAATTGCCGTGCGTTGCAGCGCCCCCCGGAACTCGCCACGGTCGGCCTTGAGCTCATTCGATGACTCTTTCGGAATTACCCGCTCGTACTCCGGGAACCGGCCATCGATTAGCTTTGACGTAAATCGAATTCCATCCAGCTGAATCCGAATATGATTCGCGCCAAGCTCAATCTCCAGGTCTCCCTCGCCTGTCATCAGGCGTTGCAGTTCCAGAACGCCTTTTCTTGGAACGATAACCTGCTGCCCGTCACCGGCAGAATCACCCAGTTCCGCTTCGCACAATGCCAGCCGGTGTCCATCTGTCGCAACGGCCTTGAGTGTGTTGCCTGCCGTCTCGAGCAACATTCCGTTCAGGTAGTAGCGCACGTCCTGCTGCGCCATCGAGAAATGCGTCTTCTCGATCAGGCGTCCGAGCGTCTCCTGGGTGACCCCGATTGTCTGGCCTGCCTTGATGTCTTCAACAACAGGAAACTCCGCAGCCGGCAACGTCGCGAGCGCAAACTTGCTTCGCCCGGCTTTCACCGTCAACTTCTCGCCACTCAGGCTGATGTTGATATCAGTGCCTTCAGGAACCGCTCGACAGATATCGAGCAGCTTACGCCCGGACACCGTAACTTCGCCTCCCGACTCAGTCTCAACGTCGGCCTGCGCAACCAGCTCAACCTCAAGATCCGTTGCCGTTACCGACAGCTGACCATCGCGAGCGATTACCAGGACGTTTGACAAGATCGGCATCGTCTGCCTGCGTTCCACAACACCGATTACGGCCTGCAGCGGCTTCAATAACGCTTCCCGAGCGGCGCTAAACTTCATACGTTCCACCTGTTAATAAATATTGGAAATATATATTTTATTGTTATTGTTAAGGCAAGGAATGCCTGTGAATAACTCTATACACTCAATAAAAATCAATAACTTAAAACCAAATCCGCAAACTCATAAAACCTGATCGAGCTGCGGGGACCTTGTGTATTGTCTGTGGATAACTATGCCGAGAAAACTTTTCCACCACTTATCCACATTATCCTGTCAAAGTTCTCAACAGGTTCAAATAATCGTCCGCGACGCGCTTGTCGCTTTCGCGCAGAGCTTCGATGCGGCGACAGCCGTGCAGAACCGTTGTGTGGTCCCGGCCACCAAAAGCATCTCCAATCTCAGGCAAGCTGTGATTCGTGAGCTCTTTCGCCAGCGCCATCGCAAACTGCCTGGGCCTTGCTATCGAGCGGCTGCGTTTCTTCGACAACAAGTCGCCAACGCGAATCTTAAAGTAGTCTGCAACCGTTTTCTGGATGTTCTCGATAGAGACCAGCCTCTCCTGCAAGGCCAGCAGATCACGCAGCGCTTCTTTCGCAAAATCCAGGTCGATGGCCCTTCCCGTAAATCGGTAGTTCGCAATAACCCGACGCAGCGCTCCTTCCAGTTCGCGAACATTCGAGCGGATCCGCTTCGCTATAAAAAACGCAACCTCATCGGGCAGGGCCACGGCCTCGGCTTCAGCCTTGCTCTTCAGAATAGCGACCGAGGTTTCAAGTTCGGGCGGCTCGATGGCGACCGTAAGGCCCCACCCAAAGCGGGATTTCAACCGCTCCTCAAGACCGGCGACCTCTTTCGGGTAACGGTCACAGGTCAGGATGATCTGCCGCTGGCCCTCGAGGAGCGCATTGAAAGTATGGAAGAACTCTTCCTGCGAACGCTCCTTGCCGGCGAAAAACTGGATATCGTCAATCAGCAGTGCGTCGAGCGAGCGATAAGAGCGCTTGAACTCGGAAATCGTGTTGTGCTGCAGCCCCTTAACCATGTCGCCAACGAACCGCTCGGAATGCACATAAGCAACCTTGGCGTCAGGATTCTGCTCCAGAATCGAATTACCGACAGCGTGCATGAGATGGGTCTTGCCCAACCCGACGCCGCCGTAAATAAAAAGTGGGTTGTATGACTTGCCAGGATTAGCGCCGACCTGGCTGGCGGCCGCCCGGGCAAGCTGGTTGCTTTTGCCCTCTACGAAGGTCGCGAAAGTAAACGACCGGTTCAATCGCGACGCAATCGGCGGCGGCTGGTTTGACGGCGCCTGCGGGGGTCGGGCTAGGTTACGTTTCGGCGGCTCGGACGCCGGTGCTCCGGCCCGTGAACCCACCTCGACAACCACCTCGGTGCCACCGCCATTCTGGGCCACCAGCTCGAGAATGCGGGGCATGTGGTGCTGTTGCAGCCAATCGACCACGAAGCGGTTCGGCGCCAGCAGCCGCAGCTGGTCCTCGGCCGGCTCGGCCTGCAGCGGCCGTATCCAGGTATTAAACTGCTGTTCTGGCAACTCGGCCTGCAGTGCTCGGAGGCACTGGTTCCAGAGTGTCGAATCAGCAGGCACGGACATTCCCCAAGAGGCGTCACCAGCGGGTCGCGGCTACACCTTAAATACGTTCACAGAAAGACCGCGCAGTTTATACGGAAAAGTGTGTGTTTACATCCGTCTATTGACACATCCCGGGTGTGCCAGTACCCTTGCCGGCCTTCTGAAATACGGGCCCCGAAAAGCCCGGTACCCGAACCAGGTAACAGTCATGAAACGCACTTATCAGCCCAGCAAAATCAAGCGTGCACGCACCCACGGTTTCCGTGCCCGCATGGCGACGAAAGCCGGGCGTCTCGTGCTGAAGCGCCGCCGTGCAAAAGGCCGCGCCAAGCTGACGCCGTAACGTTACGACGGCCGTCTCCACGACGTACCAAATCTCTCGATTGAGTCTCCGCCAAGGTCATCGGTTTTCCAAAAGCAACCGGTTACTGGATGCGGCGGCTTACGGCAGCGTGTTCGAAAAAGCGACCCGCAGCCGCGACAACCTGTTCACGGTCCTGTGCCGGGGCAATGACCTGGAGACAGCGAGACTGGGTCTCGCGATCTCGAAAAAGCATTGTCGCAAAGCCACGTCGAGAAACCTTATTAAAAGAATCGTGCGCGAGTCATTTCGGGTACGTAAAGACGAACTGGCCGGTCTCGACATCGTCGTGATCAACAAGCCAGCGGCAGCAAACGCGAGCCGGCCGGCCTTGAGCGACAGTCTCGAAGTACACTGGCAAAGAGCAAAGAAAGCAAAGCACCAGGATTAAACAAGGTATGGATAACCAGCGACTGCTGATCTGGGCCTTCTTCGGCCTTATGGCGTGGATTACGTACCAGACGTGGCAGATGGACTACGGCCCCAGGCCCGTGACGCCGCCGGCCGAAGCAGCGGTGACAGAAGCCGCCCCGGCCCCCGTACCGGACGCCGGCGATGAACTCCCGACCGTAGTCGATACGGGTACCGCGAGCGAAGTACCTGCGGTTGAGTCGACACCGACGGTGCAGGCCGCCGTAGACGCGCCCGTTGTTCGCGTAACAACCGACGTGCTCGATCTCGAGATCAGCACCCAGGGTGCAACGCTGCAATCTGCAATTTTGCGCGGCTACCCGGTCGCCAAAGACCGCCCGGACGTGCTGGTTCAGCTGTTGAGTCCGGCCGCATCAGATTTCGGCCTGATCCAGACCGGCCTGGTATCCGTGAAGAACGGGGCCGACCATTCGGACCCGACTCACGAGGCGACGTTCAGCGCGGCGGCGTCCAGCTATGACCTCGGTGACTCAGAAGAGCTCGTCGTACCGTTTACCTGGACCGGCGCGAATGGCGTGCAGCTGGAAAAGCGCTTCGTATTTACTCGCGGCTCTTACGCGATCCGAATCGAGCAGGCGCTGACCAACGGCGGTTCGACAGAGTGGCGCGGCGCCGAATATGCGCAGATTCGCCAGGTCTCTCGCGAAGTCGAACGCTCGATGTTCAACGTCGAGTCCTACTCTTTCATCGGCCCGATCGTTTACGACGGCAAGAAGTCCGAAAAACTTGATCGTGACGACCTGCTCGACGATCCCGTGCAGTTCTCGTCGGCAAATGGCTGGCTCGGCACGATCCGACATCACTTTGTCAGTGCCATCGTACCGGAGCAGGGCACCGATCAGACCTATCGCGTCTCGGTAAGCGGCGATCGCTCAACCGCACGGACGCTCGGCGGCACGCGCAGTGTCGCCCCGGGCGAAACGGCTGTGTTCGCAACAACGACGTTTGTCGGCCCGAAGCTGCAGGCGCAGCTTGATGAGATCCACGACGAACTCGCGCTGACAGTCGACTATGGCTGGCTGACGATCGTCTCGAAGCCGATGTTCATCGTGCTGAGTTTCATCTTCGACTTCGTCGGCAACTGGGGCGTTGCGATCATGCTCATGACGCTGCTCATCAAGCTGATCTTTTACAAGCTCACGGAGTCGAGCGGCCGCTCGATGGCGAAAATGCGCGCGCTGCAGCCACGCATGAAAGCGCTGCAGGATCGCTACAAGGACGACCGCCAGGCACTCAGCCAGGCGATGATGGACCTGTACAAACGCGAAAAGGTCAACCCGGCTGCCGGCTGTCTGCCGATCCTGATCCAGATGCCGTTCTTCCTGGCGTTCTACTGGGTTCTGCTCGAAAGCGTAGAGATGCGCCAGGCGCCGTTCGCGTTGTGGATTACCGACCTTTCGACGCGTGACCCGTACTTCATCCTGCCGCTCATCATGGGCGCGGCGATGTTGTTCCAGCAGAAGCTGAACCCTGCGCCGGCAGACCCGGTGCAGGCGAAGGTCATGCAGATCATGCCGATCATGTTCACGGTGTTCTTCGCATTCTTCCCGTCGGGCCTCGTGCTCTACTGGGTAACCAACACGGTGCTCTCCATTGCGCAGCAGTGGAAAATTAACCGCGTGGTCGAAGCAGAAGAGAAAAAGCGCCGCAAGAACTGACTAATGGGTCCAGTTACCTTTTAACCATTCTAAAGGGTCCAGTTACTTTTTCCTGAAAGGTAACTGGACCCTTTTTAGTAAACTGTCTCGCATGGCCAGCGAGACCGACACCATAGTCGCAGCAGCAACGCCGCCGGGCACGGGCGGTATCGGCGTCGTGCGCGTGTCAGGCGCACAGGCCGAACAGATAGCCGCCGCGCTGCTGGGCGAACTTCCGCAACCCAGGCAAGCGACGCTGGGCACGTTTCGTGACCGTGCGGGCGAGAGGCTCGACGGTGGTCTCGCACTGTATTTCCCAGCGCCGGCCTCGTTTACCGGCGAGTCCGTGCTCGAACTGCATGGTCATGGCGGTCCGCTCGTCATAGCGGCAATCGTCGACGCGATCGTTGAGCTGGGGGCGCGCCGCGCCGAGCCCGGTGAATTTTCGAGACGGGCGTTCCTCAATGACAAGCTCGACCTGGTACAGGCCGAAGCAATTGTTGATCTGATCAACGCGGGTACAACGCAGGCGGCGCGCGCTGCTCTGCGCTCGCTGTCGGGACGTTTCTCAAAGGCTGTGAATGCGCTCGCCGAGCAGCTTGTCCGTTTGCGTGTGCATGTCGAGGCAGCTATCGATTTTCCCGAAGAAGAGATCGACTTCCTGTCGGATGAGACTCTGCTGGCACGGGTTGAGGAATGCCGGGCGGCCTTTGAGGTCCTGCGCGATGGAGCTACACAGGGGCGCCTGCTGCGAGATGGTTTCCAGGTTGTCATCGTCGGCAAGCCAAACGCGGGCAAGTCCAGCCTCCTGAACCTCCTGAGCGGCCAGGAGACGGCGATCGTCACCGAGGTTGCCGGCACCACGCGCGACATCCTGCGGGAACAGATCGACATCGACGGCCTTGCCGTCGAGCTCGTCGACACCGCGGGCCTGCGAGATAACCCGGATCGAATTGAAGAGGAGGGTATCCGGCGAGCAGAAGCGGCTCTTGGCAACGCCGATGCGGCACTGCTGATTCAGGACGCAACCGATGAAGAGTCGCACGAGCTTCACGAGCGATTGCCGCCCGGCCTGCCCGTAACCATCGTTCGTAACAAGATCGACCTGACCGGCGAGCCGGCCGGCAGGCTCGACGAAGACACCATTAACCTGTCCGCGAAAACCGGCGCGGGAATTGATGAATTGCGCAGTCGCGTGCGCGAACTGGCCGGTTATCAGAACCTTGGCGAGGGTGCATATACAGCGCGCCGCCGGCACCTGGAGGCACTTGAGCGGGCGGCAGTTCACTTTGAAACCGGCCGCACCGCGCTGGAGGAAACCCGCGCCGGCGAACTGCTCGCCGAAGAGCTCCGCCTCGCGCAACAGGCGCTCGGTGAAATCACCGGCGCCGTGTCTTCCGACGACTTGCTGGGACGTATCTTTTCCGACTTCTGTATCGGCAAATAGCCTGGATAAAGGCCGCATCAGGCCAACATCAGCGAATCATCAGACCGTCCACATGTTCATGTGTGGTTCATCGCGCATAGTTCAGTCTCCGTAAACGCGGAGAGGTGCGTTGAACCGCATTATGCAAAGAACTGTCGTAGTGATAACCAGTGCACTTTTTCAGTTTGTTTCCGGCGGTAAAACGGCGCTGCCGCGCAAGTGGCGGTGGTTACAAATTTCTTGGGCAAATCAATTGAGGGGACAATTATGTTTCGTTTACTCACTGCGGCAGCTGCTGTCGCACTCACGGTTCCGGCGCTCGCCGAGCAACCGAGCTACAACTACATCCAGGGTGGCTATCAGCGCATCGATGTCGATGGCGGACCGGTAGCAGACTTCGACGGAGACGGCTTTGGTCTTGGCGGCTCATTCGAGATCGGCGAGAACTGGCACGTCAATGCCGGCTACAGCACCGTGGACTTCGGCTTTGGCGTCGACCTGAACCAGGCGAACGTCGGCTTCGGTTTCCACACCGGGATCTCCGAAAACACGAGCTTTTTTGCGGACCTCTCGTGGCTTCGCGCAGAAGCGGACGCCGGTGGCCTTGGATCAGCATCGGACGACGGCTACGGAATTGCTATCGGCTTGCGTTCAAATCTCACCGATAACTTCGAGCTTGCGGGCCACCTTGCCTACGCTGATCTCGGCGATGGTGCCGATGGCACTTCTGTTGGCGCGGCCGCCTGGTACAACTTCAACAAGTCGTTCGCGATCGGCCTGTTCGCAGATGTAGAGGAAGACGCGACGGGATACGGCGTCGGCGCGCGCGTCTACTTCGGACGTTAAAAGAGCCGCTTTGGCGATTGATTGCCCTTTCCCGTGTGGCAATCAGTGACTCGGGCCCCGCTTCGGCGGGGCCTTTTTGTTGGTGGACGTACTACTGCTCCGCAGGCGTTGACGAAGCAGATGTACCGATCGTCATGTTGGCGGAGCGAAGGTACTTGAGGGCAGCGGCCTGGATGTCGTTAACCGTTAGCGCGGCGAGCGCATCTTCTACCGAAAACGCCAGCTCGTAGTCGCCGTAAAACACCTCTGCATTGCCGAGCGCAAGTGCGCGCCCGTCGTCGTAGGCCAGCGCAAGCAGGTACTCCTGCATCATCAGGCCGCGGACCCCAGACAACTCAGACTCGGTAACACCATTGGCGGCCACTTCAGCCAGCGTCTCAAGAAACAGCGTCTCTGCGGCCGCGAGATCGGCACCGTCGGGAAGTGAAATATAGAAGTACATCAAACCCGGGTCCAGACCGCCCAGAAGGAAACTGTTGATCGCTGCGCCACCGGCTGCCGCGAACTCGCGTTGCAGTCGACCGGTGTCCGCCGCCGCAAGAATGCGACGCAGTACGGTCAGGGCGAGGGTGTCCGGGTCTGACGCACGGCCGATGTGAAACGCGGCATGCAAGAGAGGCGTCGTTGCCGCAGCTTCCGTGCTTATGCGGCGGACGCCATTCTGCACCGGCTCCGCCACGGAAACGGCCGGTACTGGCGCACCTTCGTCGAGGCCACCCAGCCGCTCATTCGCCTTCTCGAAAACCTCGATGGCGTCGACGTTGCCCGCAAACACCAGCGTGACATTACCCGGGACGTAATGACGCCGGAACCACGCCTCGGTATCGGCGACATTACGGCCGGCGATATCACCGGGCCAGCCAAGAACGGGCAGTCGGTAGGGATGACTCAGGTAGGCCGTACCGAGCACCCGCTCGAACAGCCGGCCATTGGGATTCTGGTCGACACGCTCCTTGCGCTCGGCCGCGACAGCGCGGCGCGCGGTGTCAAAGCGTTCCCGCGAGACCTCGATTGACGACAGGCTCGCGCCGACCCGTTCCAGTGCGGCATCGAGAGCGTCCGGACTGAAGATCGTGTGATGAAAAGTCAGGTCCTGGGTCATGAAGGCGTCGTGCACCATGGACTGTTCTGCATCGGCCGCTGGGGAGCGCTGCAGGTGACTCAGGAAATGCGAGACACCAGTGATACCAATGTGCTCATTGCGGCTGCCGGCGCGAATCAGCGTGTAGAGCGAAACGGCATCCGCGTTTGTGTTTGGCCAAACGATGACGCGCAGCCCGTTGTCCAGCGTGTAGGAGCGGATTTCCTGCGGTACATCGGGGCTGTTCGGGGACTCGTACAAAGGCTCCTGAACCAGCGGCTCAAGCTCGACAATGCGCTCAAACTCGAACGTTGGCATGAGCCGCTCGCCGACGAGCGCCATCAGGCCGAGTACGCCAAGGACCGCCATTGCAGCATTCAGCTTCTGACCGGTCTTGTAGACGATCGACTGCGTCTGGTCGACGTCGAGCGTCTTTTTGAGCCCAGCCGGCGTGATTTCGTAGGTCCACGCAAAGATTAGGGCAACCGGGTAGCCGATGATCAGTACGAGCAGGACAAACTCGTTGGCCCACGGCGGTGCACCGAGCGCGGTCAACGGGCCGCCGACGAACCACACGATGAGAAGGCTTGCCAGCGCATACAGCAGCGCCACCTTCATCACATTGCGCCGCCGGAGTTCGGAGAACAGTCCCATATCGTTGTTTTTCTGTTCCGGGGCGGCCATGTTGACCCAAATCGGGGTCGGTTCCAAGCATCCGGGTCCGGTTCCTAAGGACAGGGTCCGGTTCCGGCGGCGCCGGAACCGGACCCTGTGGGTCGGAACTGGACCCTGTTGGTTAGCCGAGGAGGCCCTCGCGGCGGTAGAGGCGCGCGCAGACCCAGGTCAGGGCGCCGCCGATGACCAGGGTGCTGACGACCGAGATCGCGATGTGCAGCCCGTTCAATGGCTCGTTCTTCACCATGTCGACGAGGATCAGGTGCTGGCTCAGGGAGGGTACAAACATGAACCCGGTCTGCGGTCTCAGCGTCAGGATACTGACGATCAGGATCGGCAGGGTCGGCGCGACCAGTACGACACTGAGCCAGGTCTGCGCCTCCTTGTAGCTTTTCGTGAACGAGGCCACGAGCGTCATCAATGAAGCGCCGAGCAGGATGAACGGGCATAGCAGCAGGAACGCAGCGACGACGACGAACAGATTGAAATTCGGTGTCATGCCAAGCTGCTCAAGCGGCATGAACTTGAGCACGACGAAGAACGATAGCAGGCTCAGGCTTAAGGAAAACGCCATGAACACACAGGTCGCGGCTACCTTGCCGTAAATAAGCTGGTCCCGCGTGACCGGCAATGCCAGCAACGGCTCGAGCGAGCCACGCTCGCGTTCTCCGGCGGTCGTGTCGATCGCGAGATACATACCACCCATCAACAACGCGAAGATAAAAAAGTAGCTCATCATGCCAAGCAGCATGGCTGATCGGCCGCTCGGGGTAGAGACGTCGATATCATCGATGTTCAGCGGCCTGAGCATGTTCGGGTTGATGCCACGCGCCGCAACACGAATACCCATCAGCTCCTGGTTGTAGGAGTACAGCGCACTGCGCACCCGACGCGCATCCCGATCGCCCTGGGTGTTGGCCTGGTCCGAATACACTTCCACGGTCGCCGGAACCGTGTTTGCAAGATCCTCACCAAAGGACTCGGGAATCAACAGCACGACATCGTGCTTGCCGGTCTTCACGGCCTCGGCTGCAGCGGCTCCGTTGGCGGGGCCTTCAACGGTGTCGATCCTGCGGCTTTCGAGATAGCGGACCAGGTTCGGGGCGTGTTCCGCGCCAATCACCGGCAGCTCCATCGTCCGCTCGGCCGTGTCGAGCGAGCGCTCAATCGACAGGTTGATCACAAACGCGAACAACACCGGCCCGAATATCGGTCCCATGATCAGCGCCGACGCGAGCGTGCGCCGGTCGCGCAGGTTATCCATCACCTCTTTAAGGAAAACGGTCAGCGACGTCAGCATCAGTCTTCCTCCACCATTTGAATGGCGGCCACGAACGCATCCTCGAGATCGTCGCAGCCGGTTCGCTCACGAATACCATCCACCGAATCGTCGATCGCAACCTGGCCGTTGGCGATGATGCAGATGTCGTCGCACAGCGCCGCTACTTCCTGCATGACGTGGCTGGAGAACAGCACGCAACGTCCCGCATCTTTAAGCTTGAGAATGAGGTCGCGCAGCGAGCGCGTTGCCATGACATCGAGGCCATTTGTCGGCTCGTCGAGAATGACGTTTTGCGGGTCGTGTACGAGCGCGCGGGCGAGAGCAACCTTTGTGCGTTGCCCCTGCGAGAAACCCTTGGTGCGTCGATCCGCAAAATCTTCGATTTCCAGCATCTTCACGATGCTGTCCACCTTGTCGTCGATAATGCCGGCATCCATACGGCACAACCTGGCGTAATAAGCGATGTTCTCACGCGCGGTCAGATGCGGATAAAGACCGGCACCGTGCGGCAAGGCACCGATTCGCTGCCGCGCTGTCAGGCTGTTGGTGACCACATCCGCACCGTCAATGGCAGCGGTTCCCTCATCGGGTTTAAGCACCGTGTAGAGAATGCGCAGCGTCGTCGATTTGCCCGCACCGTTCGGGCCGAGCAGCCCGGTGATTTTGCCGTCCGGGGCATCGAAGCTGACGCCGCGCACCGCGTGCACGTCGCCGAATGACTTCTGGATTCCGCTGACGGTAATCATGGCGACGGCCCCGAGTAGTCGATAAAGAAGGGCATCACGAAGCTTCTCTCCATGCAACTTACATCGAGTTCCTGCGGGTCGGCCGTCGTGACAAAGTCTGCAACCACCTGCGGCATACAGCCCACCGCAATCTGACCGTGCCCCTGGTGTTTGCCGATCAGGTGTCGAGCATTGCCGAGGTCGACCAGCGCCAGGTCCGCATAGCCAGGTGGCGTAATGGGATCGGCGTCACCTGACAGCAAAAGGACAGGCAGGTCGGTATCCAGGGGCTCCTTGAATTGCTCATCAAGCGGACCGGCGGGCCACACCGAACAGATTGCTTTCAGGGCCTCGTATTGCAGCGGCCCGATGTAGCTCGCATCGAGAGCGTCGAAATCGATTTCTGCCTCATCGAAGAACGGGGCATCCTCGGTGCACATCACGCTGTTGTGCATGCCCATCGCGAGCGCATCGTCGAGGCCTATCGCCGTCATCATGAACTGCGAGCCGAGCGGAACATAGTTGCCCTCGCCGGCCTCGTGCACCAGCAACGGCAACATCGCGATCGAGCGCGGGCTATAAGCGAGCAGCCTGATCGCGAGTGCGAACTCGTTGCGACCGAAGCGAAGCTCCTCCGGTCGACCCGTACTCGGGTGCGGCACGACGATATCTACCGACTGTTCCGTCAACGTCTCGAGCACCTCTGCAAAGGTGTCGTCAATATCGGGAAAGCGTTCAGCGCAGGACTCGTCCTCAAGACAGCGCGACAGGATCCGGTCGACGGCTTTCTGGCTTTCGGTAGCGATGTCCGGCCCAAGTGAAATCTGCGGCGGCACCACCCCGTCGATGATCACCGTGCGGGTCGTGTCGGGGTAGCGTCGAGCGTAGTGCTGGGCGACCCGCGTGCCGTAAGAAACACCGTACAGGTTCAGCGCCGGGTAGCCGAGGGCCTCACGCACCGCTTCGAGGTCCTGAACGGCAACACTCGTTGTAAAAAAGCGAGCGTCGTGCGGAAGTTCGTCGAGACACTGCTTGGTGTACTGCACGGTCAGCTCGATCGAGTACTGGCCTTCGACGAGTTCGTCATCGAAGTTGCAGTCCATGGTCGAGGATTTGCCGGTACCGCGTTGGTCGACAAGCAGGATATCGCGATTGCGGCGTAGTCGCTCAAAGGCCGGCGAATAGGCAGTGTAAAACTGTACGCTGCCCTGGCCGGGACCACCGGCGATCGGTACGACCGGATCGGGCTCGGGCGTCAGGTTCAGTGCCGGAACGACGGCAATGCGGAGTTCGATTTCACCCTCGATCTCACCGCTGGGGTCCAGCGGGCGAGTCAGCGTTGTGCAGCGCGCCTTCATGCTTGGCATGCCGGCACCGGCGCTTATTCGGCAGTCTTCGAGTTCAGGGTTCTGAGCGAGTGCGCCCAGCGGGGCGAGGGCTAATGCGGCCAGCAAAAGTCGAAGCATTGGCAACCAAAAGCGATAGATGGCCGGCTATGTTGGACAAACGCCCCGAAAGAGTAAAGTTTCACTGGTTTCGATGCGGGCCGGCGACTAGAATGCGCGGCCCGAATTGCTTATTTTTTGACCAATGCCGAAGGCTTACGACGTCATCGTGATTGGCGGCGGACACGCCGGAACGGAGGCCGCACTTGCCGCCGCACGGGCGGGTGCGTCTACGCTGCTCGTGACGCAACGCGCCTCGGCTCTCGGTGAGATGAGCTGCAACCCGGCGATTGGTGGTATTGGCAAGGGTCACCTGACAAAGGAGATCGACGCACTGGGCGGTGCGATGGCGCAGGCGATAGACCGGGCCGGCATCCAGTTCCGCACGCTGAATGCGTCCAAGGGTCCGGCCGTTCGCGCGACCCGCGCGCAGGCCGACCGGGTGCTGTACCGCGAAGCGATCCAGGCAATTGTTGCGGCGCAGTCGAGTCTTGAGATCCACGAAGACATGGTTGCCGATCTCGTGGTCGACGGCGATGCGGTGACCGGCGTTGTTTGCGAAAAGGCTGACCGATTCGAAGCCGCCGCCGTCGTGCTGACGGTTGGTACATTTCTCGGCGGCCGCATCCTGGTCGGCGAATCCGAGACGTCAGGTGGTCGTGTTGGCGATGCTCCGTCAAACCGACTGGCCGAACGCCTGCGGGAAATGCCGTTCAATGTCGCACGTCTGAAGACCGGCACGCCGCCGCGACTCGATGGCAAGTCGCTCGATTACAGCGTCATGCAGGAACAGCCTGGCGATGTGCCCATGCCGGTGTTTTCGTTCCTCGGTGAGCGCCGGGAACACCCGGACCAGGTGTCGTGCTGGATTACGCGAACGACGACCGAAACACACGACATTATTCGTGAATCACTCGACAAGTCGCCGATGTACGCGGGACTCATAGAGGGTGTCGGTCCGCGTTACTGTCCGTCGATCGAAGACAAGATCGTGCGTTTCGCCGACAAGGACTCGCACCAGATTTTTGTAGAACCCGAAGGGCTCACGACCGACGTTGTTTATCCAAATGGCATCTCGACAAGCCTGCCCGCCGATGTGCAGGAACGCTTCGTGCACTCAATCGTCGGCTTCGGAAACGCGGTTATCACGCAGCCCGGCTACGCGATCGAATACGACTACTTCGACCCGCGCGACCTGAAACCCACGCTCGAAACGAAACATGTCGACGGCCTGTATTTCGCCGGCCAGATCAACGGTACGACCGGTTACGAAGAGGCAGGTGCCCAGGGCTTGCTCGCGGGCGTCAATGCCGCGCGCCGTGCTGCAGGCAGCGATGGCTGGTTCCCGGAACGCCATGAGGCTTACCTTGGCGTACTGATCGATGACCTCGTCACTCGCGGCGTATCGGAGCCGTATCGCATGTTCACAAGTCGTGCTGAGTATCGACTGATGCTGCGCGAGGACAATGCCGATCTGCGCCTGACACCCGGGGGTCGTGAGCTTGGCCTTGTTGACGATGCGCGCTGGGTCGCGTTCAACGAAAAATGTGCCGCGGTTGCCGCAGAGCAGGAACGCCTGAAGAGCATCTACGTTGGCGATAAGGGCGCGAACGCGGAGGCGCTGCTGAAGCGCCCCGAGCTCGGTTACGCTGACGTCGTAGAAATCGAGAAAGTCGGCAGCAACGAGATGCTCGACGCGATGCCGGCCGAGCAACGCGAACAGGTCGAGCAGCAGGTTGAGGTGCAGGCCAAGTATGCGGGCTACATAGACCGCCAGCAGCGGGAAATCGAGAAGCACGCAAAGCAGGAGTCACTGCGTCTGCCCGAGGACCTCGACTACGAGAACGTCAATGGCCTTTCGCATGAGGCGCGCCAGAAACTCAAGGCCGCGCGCCCGGCGACGCTCGGACAGGCGTCACGACTCGAAGGCATGACGCCTTCGGCCGTCTCGCTGATCCTGATTCACCTGAAGAAGCGGCAGCTGAAAAAAAGCGCCTGAGTTCGGGCTCAACCGGGTATCTTACGCCGTATGAATATCAAACATTTGCTTGCACTCTCGCTGCTGCTGTTCGTCACTGCGTGCGGCGGCAATGTCGAAGAAACAGACACCGGCACGCTTAAGCGAGCCCTGTCAAGCGAGCCCGAATCGCTTGACGCGCACAAGGCGCGCAGCATCCAGGCGGCCGACGTGTTGCGCGACCTTGGCGAAGGTCTCGTTACCTATTCGGCGACCGGCGAACTGATTCCCGGTGCAGCCGAAAGCTGGACGGTTTCGGAAAACGGACTGGCCTACACGTTCACACTGCGTGAGACCGGTCGCTGGTCGAACGGCGATCCGGTTGTGGCAGAGGATTTCGTCTATGCATTTGGTCGCCTCGCCGACCCGGATACCGCTGCGTTTTATGCCGAGTTCCTGGCCGACATCGATGTTGTTGTGGCGCCGGAGGTCCGTACCCTGGTGCTTGGACTTAGCCGCCCGACCCCGTACCTGCTGAGCCTGCTGACGCACCCGGCCGCATTCCCGATGCACCGCGCATCGATCGAAGAACACGGCGACAGCTTCGCGCGCCCCGGCAAGCTGGTCACCAATGGCGCTTACAGTCTTGATGCGTGGGTACCGGGCTCGCTCATTTCGCTGAAGCGCAATGAGCATTACTGGAATAACGACGCGACTGCGATCGATAACGTGCAGCACATCGTTCTTACCCAGGAAACGTCCGATCTCGCGCGCTACCGGGCCGGCGAGATTCATATCACGGGATCGGTGCCGCCTGAAAACTTCAAGCAGGTGCAGGAAGAGCTGGGCGACCAACTGCGCGTAGCGCCGTACCTGGGTGTCTACTACTACGGCTTCAATTTGACCAAGCCGCCGTTCAAGGACAATCCGGAACTGCGCCAGGCATTGTCGATGGCAATAGATCGCGAGCTGCTGGTCGAGCGCGTGACCGGCCGCGGCGAGCAACCGGCGTACAGCTGGGTACCGCCGGGCGTCGACAATTACGAACCACCGCAGCTGAGCTATGCGCCGCTTAGCCAGGCCGAACGCAACCAGATCGCACAACGGCTGTTCAAGGAGGCCGGTTACGGCGACGACAACCCACTTGAGATCGAGCTGCGCTACAACACGTCGGACACGCAGGAGCGTGTCGCACTCGCAATCCAGTCGATGTGGGCCGAAGTGCTCGGAGTCAAGGCGACGCTTGTGAACGAGGAATTCCAGGTGTTGCTCGCGAACATGCGCGAGGCGGAGGTCACGCAGGTATTCCGCTCGAGCTGGCTCGGTGATTACAACGACGCGCACACATTCCTGTCAGTGATGCAGGGCGGCAACGCGGCGAACATGCCGCGCTATGCGAACGAGGAATACGATTCTCTGATGGAGCGCGCCGCATCACAGACCGACCTGAACCGTCGGCGCCTGTTCCTCGAAGAAGCAGAGCGCGTGATGCTCGCCGAGCACCCCACGATTCCGATTTACTTCTACGTCTCCAAGCATCTTGTGCACCCTGACATCGAGGGTTGGGGAGACAATGTTCTGGATTACCATTACTCTCAGCACCTGAGTTTCAAAGCGGCCGAATAGCCGCGCTGGATCAAAGACTTGCTGCGATACGCCCTGCTCCGACTGGCAGGGGCCGTGCCGACCCTGTTGTTGGTCATCGCCCTTGCGTTCCTGATGGTGCATGCCGCACCGGGCGGGCCGTTTGACGACGAACGCGTCCTCTCGCCCGAAGTCAAGGCGGCGATAGAGGCCAAGTACCGGCTCGACGATCCATTGCCGGTGCAGTTTGCAAACTACCTGGGCGGCGTGCTGAGCGGCGATTTCGGTCCATCGATGCGTTATCGAGACTACACCGTTACCGACCTGATCAAGGTTGGCTTTCCGTTGTCCGTAAAACTGGGTCTGCTCGCGATGCTGCTGGCGTTGCTGCTCGGCGTAAGCGCAGGCACCTTCGCGGCGCTGCGCCAGGGCACGTTGCCGGATCGTTTCGTTATGGGCTTCGCGATGACCGGCATCTCGATACCGGTGTTCGTGGTGGCGCCGGTACTTGTTTTGCTGCTCGCCGTGAAATTGCAGTGGCTGCCGGCCGGCTGGACCGGCACGAACGGAGCTGCCAGGTACGTGCTGCCGGTAATTACGCTAGCGCTGCCGCAGATCGCCTACATCGCGCGCCTGACCCGCGCGAGCATGATCGACGTGCTCGGTCGCGATTTCATTCGTACCGCCCGAGCGCAGGGTCTCGGTACGAACACCATTATTCGCCTGCACGCCCTGAAGCCCGCGATGCTGCCGGTGCTGTCCTACCTGGGACCCGCCATCGCCGCCATACTGACCGGTTCCGTTGTTGTCGAAGAGGTGTTCGGTATTCCCGGTCTCGGCCAGTACTTCGTAAACGGTGCTCTGAATCGTGACTACACGCTCGTACTCGGCATAGTGATTTTCTACGCGATGCTCGTCATCGCTTTGAACCTGCTCGTCGACATCCTGTACGGCATCATTGATCCGCGGGTGCGGCAGCGATGAAGCGCAGCGCAATCGTGCTTGGCATCGTGCTGCTCGCAGCGATTATCGGCCCGTTCTTAAGTCCGAACGACCCGCTCGCAACCAACTTCAACGCAATCCTGCAGTCGCCGACCTTCGCCGGCATGCAGATTTTCGGAACCGACGATCTCGGCAGGGATCTGTTCGTACGCACACTGCACGGCATTCGCATGACGCTGCTTGTTGCCGTCGTCGCCAGCCTCGTGAGCCTCGTGATCGGTGTTACGTGGGGCGCGATTTCCGGCTACGTTGGCGGCCGTGTCGATGCCGTGATGATGCGCTTCGTCGACACGCTGTACGCGCTGCCGTTCATTTTCTTCGTGATCCTGCTGATGGTCGCGTTCGAGCGGAATTTCCTGCTGATCTTCGTCGCAATCGGAGCGATCAACTGGCTCGACATGGCGCGCATAGTGCGTGGCCAGACACTGAGCCTGCGCAAGCGCGAGTTCGTGCAGGCCGCGCGCCTCACGGGCGTTTCGACGCCGCGCATTATCTTCCGCCACATTGCTCCGAACCTCGTCGGCATCGTTGTTGTGTACGTCACGCTGACGATCCCGCAGGCGATTCTCGTCGAATCGTTCCTGAGCTTCCTCGGCCTCGGTATCCAGGAGCCGCAAACGTCGCTCGGTTCTCTGGTCGATGCCGGTGTCAACCAGATGGAAAACGCGTCGTGGATGCTGCTGATACCGGCAACGATCCTGGCCATCATCCTGCTCGCCTTTAACTTCCTTGGCGACGCACTGCGTGATTACTTCGACGCGAGGCATGGACAATGAGCCTGCTCGACGTTACCGGCCTCACAATTCGTTACGGCGACGAAACCGTCGTAGACGGTGTCGACCTGTTCATCGAGCGCGGCGAGTCGGTCGGGCTGGTTGGCGAATCCGGATCGGGAAAGTCGCAGACCGCGATGGCGATCCTCGGTTTGTTGTCGCCCACCGCGGAGGTCAGCGGCCAGATTCTCTACAACGGCAACGAATTGCAGGGCGCCGACGAGGAAGCGCTTAACGCGGTTCGTGCCAAGGGTATCGGCGTCGTCTTCCAGGACCCGATGAGCGCGCTCAACCCTTACGTTCGCATCGGGCGCCAACTGCGCGAAATACTCGTGGCGCACGAGATCGCCACAGGAGCCGAGTCTGACGAACGCGTTGTTGCGATGCTCGCCCGCGTTGGATTGCCGGACCCCGCACGGCAGTTCAGCGCTTATCCGCATGAGCTCTCCGGCGGTATGCGCCAGCGCGTCATGATCGCGTCGGCACTAATTGCGGAACCGGACCTCCTGATTGCCGACGAGCCGACGACAGCGCTCGATGTCACGGTGCAGGCGCAGATCCTCGATCTGCTCGAAGAAATCCGCGACAACACGGCGCTGCTGTTGATTACGCACGACCTCGGCATCGTCGCAGGTCATTGCGAACATCTCGTTGTGCTCGAAAAGGGTCGTGTCGTTGATGCCGGGCCCACGAACGCAGTGTTTCGGGCGCCAAAACACGAGTACACGAAAGCACTGATCGATGCGGCCCCACGCATCGACCGCGGCGACCCGCCGTCATCACAAACCGGAAGCACCGTGCTCGCGGTTGAAAGTGCTGCCGTTCGATATGACGTGCAGGGCGGAGCCAAGCTCGACGCCGTTGTCGACGTAGGGCTTTCGCTGCGGAAAGGTGAAACATTGGCCGTCGTCGGCGAATCCGGCTCCGGAAAATCCAGTCTCGTGCATGCCATTCTCGGCCTGCAGCCGCTGGCACAGGGGAAGGTCGTGTTTGCGGGGGAAGAACTGTCGGGACTGGTCGAACGCCGCGCACTTCAGAAGAAGAGAAACCTGCAGCTCGTGTTCCAGGACCCGATGAGTGCCTTGAATCCGCAGATGCGTATTCAGGCAACCGTTGAAGAACCACTGCTGGCGCACGAGCCAGGGTTGTCGCGCATAGAGCGCGTTGCGCGCGTACACGACGTAATGGAGCAGGTCGACCTCGACACGAAACTGCTCAGGCGTTTTCCGCACCAGCTGTCCGGCGGTCAGGCACAACGCGTCGCAATAGCGCGTGCGCTGATACTCGAGCCCGGCGTTCTGGTCTGCGACGAGGCGGTTGCGTCGCTGGATAGCTCGGTGCGAGAGAAGGTTCTCAGGGTTCTGCGCGATGCCCAGGAGCGCACCGGGCTTTCCATCATCTTCATTTCGCATGACCTCGCGGTGGTGCGGACCATCAGCCATCGAGTCGCGGTGATGTATATGGGTCGGTTGGTCGAGGTTGCCTCTGGCAGGAAGCTGTTCGATGCGCCGGCACATCCGTACACGCGAGCTCTGCTTGAGGCCGTTCCGGTTCCGGATCCGTTGGTACCGCCTCGACCGGCATCACTCGGTGACGAGATTCCTTCGCTGTTGGAGCCGCCACCAGGCTGCGTGTTTCATCCGCGCTGCAGCTTTACCGTGGATAGCTGTCGTAAAACGCGACCGGCACTGAGTGACCTCGATGGTTCCCAGGTCGCGTGTCTGAGGGCGACCGAGATTAACTAAAAGCTGCCTATCGGCAGCGGCATCGGTGCGCCGTTAATCGTCAGCAGGCCCTTCTCCATGCGCGCTTCCATCACGTAATCCTCGCCGTCACGACGCAGGTAACCACCCGCGAGCATCATGCCGGCCTTGGGATCCATCGAAGTCGCGAACTCGACGAGCTCACTCGAAACGCGCACGTCCATCGACGCTTTCAGATTAAGCAGCAACGATGTCCATTCGAACGACGCGGCATCAACCGGTGGCGCAGACAGGTGAATCACAGTGCGTACACCACCCATTGGCACTGTAATATCGAGCTGGCTGACGTCAATCTTGAAGCCAGCAGCCACCATCGCCTGGAGATCTTCGAGCATGGCTGCCTGGGCGTCCATCGGATCGGTTCCGGCGGACAGCCGGTCTGCTGTTCGAGCGAGCTGGCCGAGCGCGGCCGCATCCAGATTCGAGCTCACGGCCGTCGTGAGTGCGACATCGCCATAGTTGGGCACGGTGAAGGTGTCGAAATGTATTGCGAGATCACCAATGGCGCGATCATCGTCGATCTCGGTGGAGCCGCTGCCGCTCAGCCCGAGAACGTTAGCCACCTTGTTGCCGTTGGTATCGACAACAACGGACTCCATCGACATCGTCATGTTTCCGGTCATGAAACCGTAGGCGCTCGGAGCGAACTCCCCGGCGAACTCCATCGGACCCAGTGTCAGCCGGTCGGCGCCGTCAACGGCCTCGACGCCAAGCGCCTCACCGTCAATCGAATAACTGGCGCCGGTCGCATCAGCGACAAGCTCGATACTGACCGCTTGCCACGTAACGGCGTTGCTATCGACGTCAGCCGTACCTGCTTCGAGCACGTAACGGGATTCAAGGTCACCATCGAGCGCGACGCGGCTGAATATCGTGCCCGGGACATCGACGCTGCCACCATCCTGCATTTCGATGCTCAACGTCGATACGGCGCTGCCAAGACCGGGGGCAAGTGAGCCTTCGTCGCGGCCCATCGACGTCACCGGGATCAGGCCGTGATCGATATGCGTCTTGACTATGAGAACCGGCAGGTCGGTATCGTCGGGAAGTCCCGCGGCCGCGGTGAGCGTGTCGCGGATACCGCCTTCGGAAAGCTCGATGCGGTGTTCACCCTCGGAGGAGAACCAGCCTCGCTCAAAGCCGCTCGAAGTCACCATCAGCGTGTCGCTCTGGTCGGCTGCGCGATTCACATTCTCGTCAACGGTCTGCTCGGCGATGCGTCCGACGATTCCCGGCGACAAAAGCAGTATGACGACCAGCGCCAGGATCACGACGATGACACTTTTCTTCACGGGAATTCACCTTTCCGGACGGGCAGATGCGGCGATGCTAGCACGCGATTCGCGGATGTCCGGGCGCCGTCGCTGGAAATGCGCGACAAGTGTCACTACCATACCTGCCTCGAACGTCGCCCTTCATGGGCGCCGCTCATTAAAACCCGATAGAAATCAAGTGATTACAAACATGAAAATCGTTGCCAGTGCCGCGATTGCGCTCCTCGCGACCACAATTTTTGCGCAGCCCGCCATCGCAGAAGGCGATATCGAGGCTGGAAAAGAGCTTGGCTATGCCTGCCTCGGATGCCACGGCATCGACGGCTACCGCAATGCCTACCCGTCCTACCGGGTACCGAAGCTCGGCGGCCAGAAGGCCGGCTACCTGGTTATCGCGCTGAAGGGCTACCGCGATGGCACGCGTGAGCACCCGACGATGGAAGCCCAGTCGGAGAGCATGACGGACCAGCAGATCGAGGACGTCGCGGCGTATCTCGCAAGCCTCAACACATCGGGAGTTGAGTCCGGCGGTACCGAGGGTGCGTCCTACGACAAGGCAGCAGCCTGCACCGCATGCCATGGCGCGAACGGCGTCAGCGTCAACGCGATGTGGCCAACGCTCGCCGGTCAGCACGAAGACTACCTGCTGCACTCGCTCAAGCAGTACCGCGACGGCACGCGCAGCGATCCGGTCATGTCGGTCCAGGCCGGCCTGATTGAGGAAGCGGACGTCGCGAAACTCGCGAAATACTTCGCTGGCCTCAAGGGTCTCGAGACGACCAAGCCCGAGTAAATCTTGGCGGGTCATGCAGCGTCACTGACCCGACTCGACGATGGCATCACTGCCATCGACACGGAGTATGTGCGGCCGTTGCAGGACGCCAGCCACCTGGTTGTAGAGAACGGTCGCGCAGCATTCGTCGATACCGGCACAAACTATTCTGTTCCGCTGCTGCTTGATGCGCTCAGGCAGTGCGACATCGATGTCGCCGATGTCGACTTCGTATTCCTGACGCACATTCATCTCGATCACGCCGGCGGCGCCGGCCTGTTGATGCAGTCACTGCCGAACGCGCGTTGCGTTGTACATCCGCGGGGCGCACCGCACCTCGTCGATCCTGCCCGCCTGATCGCCGGCACCGAGGCCGTGTACGGTATTGAAGCGACCCGTGCCATGTATGGCACGCTGCAACCACTGGAAGAGGCACGGGTTGAGGTCGCCGGGGATGGCGCGACGTACTCGCTGGCCGGGCGCGAGTTTCACGCTCTGCATACCGAAGGTCACGCGCGCCACCACTACGTGTTGCATGATCCGACGTCGCGCGGCGTATTTACCGGTGACAACTTCGGCGTCTCCTATCGCGAGCTGGACACAGCGGCCGGCGAGATGGTGTTCCCGACCACAACCCCCGCGGCCTTCGATCCGGTCGAGGCACATCGCTCAGTTGATCGCATTATCGCCTGCGATCCGCAGTTCGCTTTTCTTACTCACTACAGCCGGGTCGGCAACCTGCAGCGACTTGCTGCTGACATGCATGCCGGCATCGACGCGTACGTCGAAATCGCACGCGCGAACCAGGGTGAGGCAGACCGGGTGGCGGCAATCGGCAAAGCGCTGTTGGAGCGCGAAACCTCGCGTGCGCGGGAACACGGCGTAACGAGCGAAGACGAAGCGCTTCGTGCCATACTCGAGCCTGATGCCAGGCTCAACGCTCAGGGACTTGAGGCCTGGTTGCAACGCCAGGAGAGATAAGTGACCGACACATTCCGCGCATATCGCATAGACCAGAAAGACAACGAGATCGTCGCGGACTTCCAGACACTGACACTGGACGACCTGACAGAGGGTAACGTCGTTGTCCGCGTGTCGCATTCAACCATCAATTACAAAGATGCGCTGGCCGCGACCGGCGCCGGCGCAATCCTGCGGCGCTTTCCGCTCAATGGCGGCATCGACCTCGCGGGCGTCGTCGAGCAGTCTGACGACCCGGAGTTTCCGGCCGGCACAGCGGTGCTGGTGAATGGCTGCGGGCTGAGCGAGACGGTCGATGGCGGCTACTCGGAGTATGCGCGTGTTTCGAGTGACAGCCTGATCGCGCTTCCGGAAAACATATCCCCGGTCGAGGCCATGCAGATCGGCACGGCAGGGTATACGGCGGCGCTTGCCATCCACCGCATGGAGCAAAACGGCCAGAGCCCGGACCAGGGACCGGTCGTCGTCACGGGTGCGACGGGCGGTGTCGGCAGTGTTGCGATCGATATGCTCGCGGGGCGCGGCTATGAGGCGGTCGCTGTCACCGGCAAGGGCACCGAGGAAGCCTACCTGCGAGAGATCGGTGCCGCGCGCATCCTGTTGCGCGACCAGCTCGACCTTGGCAAACGACCGATGGAGAAAGCGACCTGGGCCGGCGCCATCGATAACCTCGGCGGCGACTACCTGGCCTGGCTCACACGCACGGTCGGCTACGGCGGCAACATCGCGAGTATTGGTCTTGCCTCAAGCTTCAAACTCAATACCACGGTCATGCCGTTCATCCTGCGCGCCGTCTGCCTGCTCGGTATCAATTCGGTCGATACGCCGCGCGACCTGCGGCGCGCGGTGTGGAAGCGTATTGGCAGCGATCTCCGGCCGCGCCATCTTGATGCGATCGGACATACGACGATCAAATTCGACGAGCTTCCGGGGGCGTTCCAGGACTTCATCGATGGCACTATTAAGGGACGTATTGTTGTCGAGATATAGAGCGGGCCCATGCTGCTCGATACAACCTGCGAAATAGACACGCCTGAGGGCGTCGAGCTGCGCCTGCCGGTCGCGGGTATCGGTTCGCGGGCGCTGGCCTGGCTCGTCGATGCCGCCATCAAGACAACCGCCCTGATCGTTGGCTCCATCGTGCTCGCAGTGCTCGGCAAGGGGGGCGAAGGCCTCTGGCTGATCGGCTTTTTCCTGTCGATGTGGTTTTACAACGTACTGTTTGAGGTGTTCGCACACGGTGCGACACCGGGCAAGAAACTCGTTGGCCTGAGCGTGATGAACGCGAACGGGACGCCGGTCGGCTGGACCGGCTCGATGATTCGCAACCTGATTCGCGTTGTCGACACCTTGCCCGGCTGTTACCTGTTCGGCTGCATCGCAGTGCTGACCAGCAGAAACTTCCAGCGCCTCGGCGACATGGCGGCGGCGACGGTCGTCGTTTACACCGACAAGGAAATCCGCCGCTCCTCGCTCGGCAACACCCCACCGGCGCCGGTCAAGGTGCCGCTTACCCTTGATGAGCAGCAAGCCATTGTCAGTTTTGGCGAGCGGGCACCACGCCTGAACCGGGCGCGCGCCGAAGAGCTTGCCGGGCTGATGGAGCCGGTGCTTGGCGAAATCTCGGCCGAACAACTGCGCGGGCACGCAGCCTGGCTCGCCGGCAACGAGATTCGCGAATGAAACAGGACGCGTTCGAATCTCGTTACCGTGAGGACTGGGAGCTGCTCGAAAGCTGGATTGACGTGCTGTCGTCGGGACGCCGGGCGACGGCTGCACACAGGGACGGTGAGCGGATTGCGCGCGAGTTCCCGAAGCGTTACCGGCAGGTCTGCCACCACCTGGCGATTGCCAGGGCGCGACGCTATAGCACCGGGCTGCAGCAACGGCTCAACGATCTTGCATTGCAGGGTCACCAGCACCTGTACCAGGCGCGCACACCGATATTCAGCGCGATGCTGCGCTTTATCGTGTTCGGCTTTCCGCAGGCGGTCCGCGAACAGGGCCGCTACGTCATCGCATCGATGCTGCTGTTCTGCGTACCGATCGCCGGCATGTCGCTCGCCGTGTATCTGAACCCGGACCTGATTTACGCGCTGCTGGACCCGTTCGATGTCGCGAGCATGGAACACATGTATGACCCGGCCAATGATGTGCTTGGCCGGGAACGCGAGTCCGACACCGACCTGATGATGTTCGGCTATTACATCGCGAACAATATTGGAATCGGCTTTCGAACCTTTGCGGGCGGGCTGTTGTTCGGAATCGGAAGCATGTTTTTCCTGAGCTTTAACGGCCTGTACTTCGGCGCGGTCGCAACGCACCTGACCGTCGCCGGCTTCACGACGACGTTCTGGGGCTTCGTGGCCGGGCACAGCGCGCTTGAACTGATTGCGATCGTTATCTTTGGCGCGGCGGGACTGATGATCGGCGCCGGTGCCGTGGCTCCCGGTAACCGCACCCGCTGGCACGCGATTCGTGAACGTGCGCTGGCCAGCATGCCGCTGGTTTACGGTGGCACAACCATGCTGGTTGCGGCCGCGTTCGTTGAGGCATTCTGGTCTTCGACGACCTGGCCGACCTTCACGGTGAAGGTCGCCGTCGGAGTTTCATTCTGGGTGCTGCTGCTCGCCTATTTCCTGCTGTTGGGGCGCGATGAACCTCGATGACGTAACAGCAGAGCTGCGACCGCGCGGTCCCTGGGAAGCCGTCGATTTCGGTGCCCGCATGGTGCGCCGGGACGCGCGCGTCATCTACAAACTGTGGTTCGCGATCACGTTGCCGATGGTTGCACTGGCTTCGGTTGCAATGTTCCACGTCGAAAACCCGCTGTGGGTGATGCTGGTTTACTGGTGGTGCGAACCAATCGTCGACGGCGCAATCCTGCACGTGATCTCGAGGCGTTTGTTCGGCGAACGCGTTTCGTTCCGAGAGGCTCTCGCGATGACGCCCGGCTTTGCGATGCGCAACTGGGTGTTCCTGTTGACGCCGATGCGTTTTCACATGGCGCGCTCGGTGGCGCTGCCGGTCGTGCAACTGGAACAACTTCGCGGTTCGCAACGCAGGTCGCGCGCGAAGGTGCTGAATCAGCTGGTACTCAACCATGGCATCGGCGTGTCACTCGCGTACCAGCACCTGGTCGTGTGCATCAACCTGGGCATCGCGTTACTGGCGCTGTCGCTGATACCGGAGGCGTACCAGGATACCGTTGCGCTGTCCTGGTACCAGCTGCTTTTCGAAAGCGCCGGGCCGCTCAGTTACCTGGTCAATTTCTACCTGTTCTACATCGCGCAGTCTGCTTTGCACCCGTGGTTTGTCGGGGCAGGTTTTGGGCTCTACATCAATTGCCGCACGATGCTGGAGGCCTGGGATATAGAGATAGCGTTCCGTCGCATGCTGCAACGTCGCGCGTCGCGGATCGGTGCCACCGCCGGGCTGCTGGCTGTGTTCGTGGTCGCCGGCTGGAACGGGCAGGCCTACGCGCAGAACGCCGAGATCGAGCCGCTCTGGGACGAGGCAACAGTCGAGGAGTCTCTGGAAACGGTTTATGCCAGCGAAGAGCTGCAAACCACAGCGACGCGCGAGACCTGGCAACGCATTCCCGACGAAGAGGCCGAGGAATCGCCGCCCGAAGAAGAGGAAACCGACACCCTGCGCGACTTCTTCAGATCGGTGGGTGAGTTCATTTCTTTCCTGGTCGAGTTCTCGCTGTGGTTCCTCGCGGTACTCGTTGTTGCGATCCTGGTAGCAACCTACAAGCGCTGGGTTCCGTACCTGACACCGCTGGAGCGCACGACATCAGGGCGCCGGCGCGTGGTACTCGCCACCGGTGAAATAACAGCCGAGTCGTTGCCCGACAACGTACCGTCCGAGGTCCGGGGCCTGTGGCGCGAGGGTCGGCACCGCGATGCAATGGGCCTGCTGTATCGAGCGAGCGTTTTCGGCGCGGTCGAGCGCCACGGTGTGCGTCTGCCGAAAAGCGCCACCGAGGGCAGCTGTATGGCTGCGGTTCGCAGGCAGTCGTCTGTTGGTCACGCCGCGTACTTCGGTCGCGTGGTCGCGGCCTGGAGCTGGTGTGCGTACGGCGCATTGGTGCCGCAGGAAAGCGTTGTCGATGCCCTCTGCAATGAGTGGCCGCAGCAGTATGAGGGCAACTCATGACGCCGCTGCGAGCCAGCCTGCTCGTCATTCTCGCGGCGGTCGTGTTCGCGGCATGGTTCTACTCCAGCCACGAAAAGGTCTGGGAAGACTACTACGTCGGTTTTTCCGGTGAGGCGGCCCGCAACGACTATCTTGCGGCCGAAAGACTGTTGCGTGAGCTTGGCTTTGAGGCCGAGTCACGCCTTGTAATCACGCCAAGCGAGTGGCTGCCTGAACGTTACGACACGTTATTCGTACAGCTGTCGTCACCGCTGGCAACGGCAGGTGAGAAAGACGCCATCCTGTACTGGGTCGGAGAAGGTGGACACCTCGTGCTGCTGCCGCCACGTGACGACTCGCCTGTCATAGATGAGTTTCTTGAAGAGTTTGGTTTGCGACTGGTGGCCGGCACGCCGGCACCTGCCGTCGATGCGGACGAAGATACCGAAGCTGCCGCCGAAGAGCGGGCGGCCGCCGAACGCGAACTGGCCGAGCGCAATGAGTATCGCCTGACCGGTGGTCGTCCCTACCAGCAGATAGAGCTGGTCGGGACAAGCGCCAAGGTTGTCGAGCATTTCGAGCAGGTTATCGCGGCACGCGTAGGCTACGGTGAAGGCTACGTATCACTCGTGTCGGGGCCGTGGTACTTCACGAACGACTATCTGGACAACCTCGACAACGCACGGCTGTTTGCCGACCTTGTCGTCGGTGAGCACCAGCCGCGCAAGGTCTGGCTGACTTTTGGCGCAGCGTTTACGCCGCTGTGGGAACTGATCTGGCAGAACGCGATGTTCGTTGTGCTTGCCGCCCTGCTACTGCTGCTGCTCTGGCTGTGGAATGCGATACCGCGCTTCGGACCGCGGGTGCGTGAGACGATCGCGGCGCGCCGCTCAATCGTCGAACACATCGCGGCGAGCGGTACGTTCGTCTGGCGCCGGCATGGTGCGGACAGCCTCGTCGACGGCGCGGTAACGGCGCTGGTTCACGATGCCGATGCCATTCATCCGGGTATCGCCCGGCAGCCGGCCGAGCGACAGGTCGCGATCATCGCCCGGGTCACCGGCCTCAAAGAAGACGAGATTAAAGATGCCTTGTACGGTGGCCACGACACCGGACAGCGCGAATTTACCCGCAGCATGCAAAGGCTGCAGACCATAAGGAAAGAGTTATGACCGAACCCGGAGCTGAGCTCACAGCATTGCAGCAAAAGATCACGGCGATGCGTGCGGAGATCGAACGGGCCTTCGTCGGCCAGGCTGCGATTGTCGAAGAGATCGTGATCGCGTTACTCGCCGGCGGCCACGTGCTGCTGGAAGGTGTCCCCGGCCTGGGCAAGACGCTGCTCGTCAAGGCTATGTCGCGGGCCTTTGGCGGCTCGTTTTCGCGCATCCAGTTTACGCCGGACCTGATGCCGAGCGATGTAACCGGGCACGCGATGTACGACCAGAACAGCGGCTCGTTTCACATTCGCCGTGGCCCGGTGTTTGCGAACCTGCTGCTTGCTGATGAGATCAACCGTGCCCCCGCAAAAACGCAGGCCGCATTGCTCGAGGTTATGCAGGAAAACCAGGTGACCATCGAGGGCAAGTCGTCCGAAGTGCCGGCGCCGTTCATGACGGTTGCGACACAAAACCCCGTCGAACACGAAGGCACCTATCCGCTGCCGGAGGCGCAGCTCGACCGCTTCCTGCTCAAGGTGCTGATCGACTATCCGGACGTCGACATCGAAAATCGCATCGTCGCCGCGGTCACCACAGGGAAGGTCGGCGATTCACTCGATGTCGATGCGGTCAAAACCGTGTTGCGACCCGAAGATATCGCGTCAGCGCGTGAGCTGGTTGCAGCAACACGAGTTGACGACGCAGTGCTTGATTATGCTGTCCGCATAACGCGTGAAACCCGGCAGGCCTCCGGCATTCGCATGGGCGCGGGTCCACGCGGCTCAATCTCAATCATCCGCGCGGCTCGTGCCGCTGCCGTACTTGCGAACCGCGGCTTCGTAACACCGGATGACGTCAAACGGGTTGCCGTGCCCGCCCTGCGGCACCGCATAGCGCTCGCGCCCGAGCTTGAGATCGAGGCTTACCGGCCCGACGACATACTGGCTGACATCCTGCAGCACGTGGAGGCACCGCGCACGTGATACCGCGCCGGCCACTGTTTGCCACAGGCGCCATCCTGCTGGCGCTCGGGTTGCTGCAGGCCGTATTCGCGTGGCCGGCGGCCGCATGGTGGGCTGTTGCCGGAATCGCGGGAGCAATGGCCGCTATCGACGCGGCACTTGCCTGGAACGCGCCGGTTCCGGAGATAGAGCGACATACGCCGGGGTCCATGTCACTGCTTTCCGAAGTCGGAATCCGGGTGACCGTGCGCAATCCGGGCGAACGACGCGAGCTCAATGTACTGCTGTTCGATCATCATCCGCAGTCGTTCGAAGTCGAAGGCTTACCGCTGGCCGTACGCGTACCCCCGGGCCGCTTTGCGGACCTTGATTACAGGGCCCGGCCGACCCGACGCGGCGCATACAGTTTCAAAGGCAGCAGCCTGAGGATCGCGTCGCCGCTTGGGCTGTGGTGGCGCAAACGGTTTGTCGAAAATACGGCTGAGGTTCGCGTCTATCCGAATTACTCGACGATTTCGAAACTGCTGGCGTATGAAGTCGACAATCGCCTGCAGCTTGCGGGCGTACGCCTCAGCCGGCGCCGCGGCGAAGGCATCGAGTTCCACCAGCTGCGCGACTATCGTGACGGTGACAGCCTGCGGTCGATCGACTGGAAGGCGACCTCGCGCATGTCGCGACTGATCGCGCGCGAGTACCAGGACGAGCGTGACCAGCAGATTGTGTTCCTGCTCGACACCGGGCGCCGCATGCTGGCGAAGGATGGCGACCTGAGTCACTTCGATCATGCGCTCAACGCGATGTTGTTGCTGAGCTACGTCGCGCTGCGGCAGGGCGATGGCGCCGGTGTCATGACCGCGGGTCCGACGCGCAGCTGGCTGCCCCCGCGCAAGGGCCTTGATGCGATAAACGATCTCCTGAACCACGTCTACGAAATCGAACCGCAGCACGTTGAGGTCGATTACCTTGCTGCGGCGACAGAGCTCGCGGTGCGCCAGCGGCGTCGCTCCCTCGTCGTGATTCTGACCAACGTGCGCGAGGAAGACTCCGAAGACCTGCGCGCAGCAACCGGGCTGCTGCGCCGCAAGCACCTCGTAATTCTCGCGAGTCTGCGCGAGGCGGTCCTCGACGAAACGCTCGCGAAGCCGATCCATGGTTTCGACGAAGCCCTGGTTTACGCGTCGACCAGCCAGTTCATGGAAGCGCGCCGTGAAGCGCAGAGCCTGTTGCGAGCGCGTGGCGTATTTGTCGAAGACTGCCTGTGCGATGACCTGCCTGCAGCCATAACCAGCCGCTATATGGCGATCAAGCGCTCGGGATTGCTGTAAAATCGCCGGCCCGTTCCCGCGGAGTCACCCGTGCGTAAATTGCTGTCGTTAATTCTTCTCCTGTCCCTGGTAACCGCCGCGCACGCTGAGGTACGCCGCGATGTGCTGAACGGCGGCAACCTGATCCTTGAAGACATACCTGTCATCGACAAGGAGATCCGCTATTCACTGTTTCGCTACCAGAGTGTTCGCTCGGCAGCATTTCGCGGCTGGACGGCAGACAGCAGTGGCATCTATGTGTCGACGGGCTTCGGCAACGTAGCTTCGATTCACCGCGTCGACATGCCGCTGGGTGCTCGTCGCCAGCTGACGTTTCATCACGAACCGGTTGGCGCGGTTGCCATTACCGCCGACCGCTTGCTGTTTACCCGCGACTCGGGCGGCAGCGAGTTCACTCAGATCTACGAGCTCGACCTGGCGTCCGGCGAAGAACATCTGCTGACAGACGGAGAGTCGCGCAATGGTGCCGTCATCTGGGACCGTGCCGGCAAGCGCATCGCTTACCAGAGTACGCGCCGCAACGGTCGTTCCAACGACATCTGGGTTATGTCACCGGATGAGCCCGAGTCGGCGAAGGTCGTGCTCGAGTCGCCCGACGGGTCCTGGTGGGGCCCGACCGAGTTCTCTGCAGATGGAAAACGACTGCTTGCGCTCAACTACATAAGTGTCGACGAGATGCGTGCGGTGCTCGTGGATCTTGAGACCGGGGAGTCTGCGGTGCTGGCCGGTGGAGCGGGAGATGTAGGGGTTAACCTTGCGGTCGGCTTTGACGATACAGGCGACGGTTTCTGGCTGATCACCGACAGGGGCGGCGAGTTCAACCAGTTGGCCTGGCAGCAAATGGCTGCCGGTGCGGCGCCGGAGATAATCACCACCGATATTCCATGGGGTGTTTCGGCGGCAACGCTGAGCCATGACCGCAGCAGGATGGCGTTCGTCACCAACGAGGATGGCATGTCACGGCTGTACCTGATGGATACGGCAACGCGCGAATACCGTGTCGTGGATTCCTTGCCGACAGGGCTGGTGTTCGGGGCCCAGTTCAGCCCGGACGACTCCAAGCTTGCGATGACCCTGAATACACCTCAGACACCGAGCGACATCTACGTTCTCGAGCTGGGCGAGACGCCACTGGACCATGGCGCGCTGGTGCGATGGACCGAGAGCGAGATTGGCGGACTCGACACGTCCGAATTCGTTGTCCCGGAGCTTGTGCACTATCAGTCATTTGACGACCTCGAAGTGCCGGCCTGGGTTTATAAACCCCACGGCGAAGGTCCCCATCCGGTCATCATCCGGATCCACGGCGGACCCGAAGGTCAGTCGCGGCCGTCGTTCAGCAGCACCTACCAGATGTGGCTGGCCGAGCTCGGCGCGGCAGTGATCCTGCCGAACGTACGTGGCTCGACGGGCTACGGCAAAACGTATGTCGGGCTCGACAACGGTTTCAATCGTGAGAACTCGGTGAAAGACATCGGCGCGCTGCTCGACTGGATAGAGACGCAGCCGGATCTCGATGCCGACCGAGTCGCGGTCTACGGAGGCAGCTATGGCGGCTACATGGTGCTCGCCAGCGCCGTGCACTTCAGCGATCGCCTGCGGGCGGCCGTAGACAATGTAGGTATCAGCAACTTCGTCACGTTCCTTGAGAACACGCAGGACTACCGACGTGACCTGCGGCGCGAGGAATATGGCGACGAGCGGGATCCGGAGATGCGTGCGCATCTTGAGAAGATCAGCCCGCTGAACAATGTCGAGAAGATCGATGTGCCGCTGTTCATCGTGCAGGGGGAGAATGATCCGCGCGTACCGGTAACCGAGGCCACGCAGATGGTGGAGGCACTGCGCGAGAGTGGTCGCACCGTCTGGTACATGAATGCACTGGACGAAGGTCACGGCTACAGGAAACGCGAGAATCGCGACCTCTTTCAGCAGGCTGTAATCCTGTTTTTCCGGACGCACCTGCTCGACGGAGAGTGATGGCCGATCGCGACGACAAGTTTGCCGTACTGCTCGATGAGCTCGAGCGCTGGAACCGCAAGGTCAACCTGACCGCAGTCAGGAATCGTTCCGAGATGCGGACGCTGCATATCGAGGACAGCCTGGCTGCCCGGCCGTTGCTGAAGGGCAGCACGGTTCTCGATGTGGGTACCGGACCCGGTTTCCCCGGCCTGCCGCTCGCGATCGTGGAGCCGCAGCGCGAATTCACACTTCTCGACAGCAATAACAAGAAGATCCAGTTCGTACAGCACGCGGCCGGATTGCTGGGCCTGGACAATGTAAGCGCGGTGAAAGGGCGCGGCGAGGACTATGCACCCGGCCACGGCTTTGATACCGTGATTGCGCGAGCGCTGGCGGCTTTGCCGAGGCTCGTTGAGATCGCCGGACACCACGTGGGAGAGGATGGGGTGTTCGTGGCGCTGAAGGGGCGCTACCCGGCGGAAGAACTAGAAGATATTACGCATCCGTGGAGCTGCGAAGTAACTGAGCTTCAGGTGCCTGGTCTCGAGTCGGGATCACGGCACGCTGTGCTGTTACGGCGTGGCATGTAGGAGCGGCTTTGGCCGCGAATTGAATCAATGACCCGAATCATCGCAGTCGCAAACCAGAAGGGCGGGGTGGGCAAGACCACCACCTGCGTCAACCTGGCCGCGTCTCTCGCCGCGACCCAGCGGCGGGTGCTGCTTATCGACATGGATCCGCAGGGCAACGCAACGATGGGCTGCGGGGTCAACAAGATGGAGCTCGAGTATTCAGCCTGCGACGTGCTGCTCGGTGAAGCGACGGCGGCAGACACGATCGTGTCGACCCCCGAAGGCGGTTTCGCGCTGCTACCGGGTAACGAAGACCTGACGCTGGCCGAGGTCAAGCTGCTGCAGGAAATCGGCCGCGAGTTGAAACTCAAGAAGGCGCTGGCACTAGTCGCCGGTCTATACGATTTCATCCTGATCGACTGCCCGCCGTCGATAAACATGCTGACAGTCAACGCATTGACTGCGGCAGACGGAGTGCTGATCCCCATGCAGTGCGAGTACTACGCACTGGAGGGGCTGTCGGCATTACTTAACACCATTGAACAGGTACGTGATTCGGTGAATCCGAATCTCGAGATGTACGGCATCCTGCGAACGATGTTTGACCCGCGCATCAATCTCTCCAACGAGGTGTCGCTACAGCTTATTGAGCATTTCGATCGCAAGGTGTTTCGCACGGTTGTGCCACGCAACATCCGGCTGGCCGAGGCGCCGAGCTTCGGTCGACCCGTGTTGCTGCATGATCGTTCGTCGCGCGGCGCGATCGCCTACCTGGCGCTCGCCGGCGAAATCCTGCGACGCGAAGATGAGAAGGTTGCACAGGCAGTATGAGTCCGAAAAAACGATTAGGCCGGGGCCTTGATGCCCTGCTCAGCAAACCGGTGGCGGCGAAAGCCGACGAGGATCAGACCCCGACAGCCGAGGTGGCTGGCGGCGATTCATTGCGTGAAATTCCCGTCGAGCTGCTGCGCCGCGGTGAATACCAGCCGCGCGTGGACATGCGCCAGGACACACTCGAGGAGCTGGCCGAGTCGATTCGTGCCCAGGGCGTGGTGCAACCGATAGTTGCGCGCCCGGTTGGCAGGCAGGGCGACTCGACGACCTACGAAATCATCGCCGGCGAGCGTCGCTGGCGTGCGGCGCAGATGGCAGGGCTGGCCGAGGTTCCGGCGGTTATCCGGGACGTGCCCGACGAAGCAGCCATCGCGATGGCGCTTATCGAAAACATTCAGCGCGAAAACCTGAATCCGCTCGAGGAATCGCGTGCGCTGGCAAGGCTGATCGAAGAGTTTGATCTGACGCATGCCGAAGCGGCACAGGCTGTTGGCCGATCGCGTGCATCTGTCTCGAACCTGCTGCGACTGCAGGACCTGTCGGAGAAAGTGAAGCCGATGCTGGAAGACCGGCAGATTGAAATGGGTCACGCCAGGGCGCTGTTGTCTATTTCAAGTGCGACGCAGCAGCATGATGCAGCCCGGCAGGTGGTCAAGAAGGGTTTGTCGGTCCGTGAGACGGAGCGACTCGTCAAGCGCATGCTCGACGGCGGCGGCACTGCGGCAAAGAAGAAGCCGGCTCAACCGAACGCCGATATCCGCCGGCTCGAGATCGAGGTATCGGAGAAGCTTGGCGCCAAGGTCAATGTGCAGCATTCGTCGAAGGGCGCTGGCAAGCTCGTGATCTCGTACAATAGCCTCGACGAACTCGACGGTATTCTCAAACACATCAAATAGGGTCCAGTTACCTTTTACACGGTCTAAAGGGTCCAGTTACTTTCTGGCCAAACCACCCGAAATCTCAATAAGCGTCGCTGGCGCGGCGATGACAGCATTGGTGGGTGCCGAGATTTCGCAGACTTGTCGTTCCCGGATTACCGCATCACGTGACACAGCGGGGTGTACGCAAGCAGCGGACGTTCTTCAATGACGGCGACTATCAATGTTACCTGGACTTCGCTGTCGAGTTGTTGACGGAAATCGATATCAAATTATGGGCCTATTGCCTGATGCCTAACCATATCCACGCCGTCGTTGTGCCTTCTTGTGGGGACTCAATGTCCAGCTTCTTTGCCAAGCTGCATCGCCGATATGCACGGCGAACGAATGCGATAAATGACTGGAGTGGCCATCTGTGGCAGGAGCGATTCTTTTCTGTTGCGATGGACGAGCCTCACACTCTTGCCGCAATGCGGTACGTCGAGATGAACCCGGTTCGATCGGGGCTGGTCCGACATCCGGAGGACTGGCCTTGGTCGAGTGCCGGGGCGAACCTCGGGCAAAGGGACGACCGGCTGGTCTCTCGCGATGACACCAGAGACGTGGTTCCGGATTGGCGTGGATACCTTGGGCGGCGCGAGAATCCCCAGGAAGTTGACGAGTTGAGACGACAAACGCGGGTTGGCAGGCCGGAGGGAACCGAAGCGTTTATCGAAGGTATCGAGCGGGCAACCGGACGGGATGTCCGAAAGCGTCGCAAGCGAAAGGCACAGAAAAGGTAACTGGACCCTTTAGACCGTGTAAAGGGTAACTGGACCCTTTAGGCGGCGTCGGTGCGGTCGTCGTCAGCCGAGTAGACGCGGCGGATAATCGACGGAATTACGGCCTCCGAAATCAGGAAGCCCTGCATCTTGTCGCACTCGATCGTCTTCAGGAACTCAAACGTCTTCTCGTCTTCGACGCCCTCGGCGCAAACCGACATGCCGAGGTTATGAGCGAGGCCGGTCACGGCTGCGAGGACCGTCATCGATACAGGATCGTTCTGGGCACGCCGCAGTGCTGATGCGTGAATCTTGATTTCATCGAACGGCATTTTTTCAAAGGTGCTCAGGGACGAAGCTGCGACCCGGAAGTCGTCCAGGCAGATCCGGAACCCTTGCTCGCGTAGCGCGCCCAGCACCTGCACGTGCGGCGCATCGGGATCGGTCAGGTCCTGTTCAACCACTTCAAACGTAAAGCTCGAGCACTCCAGCCCGGCCTGGCGGACAATGGCGCCATAGGCCTCGGCCAGTTCGCGGTCGCCAAGCTGGCTCGACGCGAGGTTGATACACGAGTTCAGGCGAATGCCGCGCTCGCGCCATGCGACCAGCTGCGCGGCAGCCTCACGCAGCACGTACTCCGACAGCTCCTGCATCAGCCCGAAGGCCTCGACCTCGGGCAGGAACTCGAGAGGCCCCATCAGGCCGTTCTCCGGATGATGCCAGCGCACCAGCGCTTCGGCCTCGCGGGTCAGCCATTCAGAACCGGAATTACGCTCGACCTTCGGCTGGTAGCGCAACACGAATTCGTCGTTTTCCAGTGCGGCCTCGACCTCACTCTTTGAAATCTTGAGCATGCGACGCCGGCAGCGACGGGCTGAGGCGGACAGCTTGTCGAAGCCAAAATCCCGGCCCACCCACTCGAGGTTTTCGAGGCTCGCCAGCTTTTCAACCAGCTCAGCCTGCGCCGATGAGCGTAGCGACGCCCGGTTGGCTGCCAGGATCACCCCGAACGGCGCCCTGGATTTTGCGGCTTTGAGGGTTCGCCACGTCTCGCTGGAAATATCTTCTTCGGTCAGCATGATCACCCGCCGCGACTGACCGAGCATCAGGTCGGCAAAGGTCGCCGGGCTCGCGAACAGGCTCAGCGAAAAGCTCATCTCGCGTGCGACGTCGTTCAGTGCCGTACTGGTACGCAAATTTTCACTGGCGATCAGTAACATATGGGTGCCCGAAGCTCATCAATTCACCCTCATTTATACCCCCGTTTCCGCGACTGTGATGTGCGTTACGTCGCATTGGCAGGAATTTGCCGAAACCCCCTAAAAAACCGGGAAAAACCGGCCTTTTCCTACCCCAAATATGGCATCGAAAAAGCCCCCAATTGTGTTGCCTTGCAGGGGGGTGCCGCCTATAATGCGCACGCTCAAATCTTGGCCCGCCTGGATTGAACTCACCACACGCGCCACCCCCCTTCGGCCACGGCCTAAAGGAAGTGGCGTTTTTCGTGCCGGAGGCGAACGAGTTGGACCTTACGATCGTTCGGGTGCTGATGTGGCAGCTCATCACGGGTGTTGGCCTCGCCGCAGTTACCTGGGGCGTCTTCGGAGGAGTTGCAGGCTACTCCGCGCTGCTTGGCAGCCTGGCCTGTGTCATCCCGAACGCGTTCTTAGGATTGCGAATTGTGGCACCTCGTCGGGATCCCGGCGCCCTTAAACGGGCTGCATGGGTCGGCGAAGCAGGAAAACTTGCGCTCACTGTGCTGATCTTCACGCTCGTGTTCACGCAAGTCAGGCCGCTGGAGCCAGCGGCACTTTTTGCGGGTTTTATTGCAACGCAACTGGTGGTCTTTGCCGGCTTCCTGATGCGGGGCGACACTAAGGAATCGGATAACTCGAATGGCAGCTGAAGGCGGAAGCGCAGGCTACATTAGCCACCACCTCCAGAATCTCCAGGTCTGCAAAGCAGAAACTGGCGAATGGGTCTGGAATCAGTGTGCAGGCAATTTTTGGGCGGTCAATGTCGACTCAATGTTCTGGTCGTTATTGCTCGGCCTGATCTTCGTATTCTTCTTTCGTAAGGCAGCCGCCAAATCATCTGCGACCAAACCAACCAAATGGCAGGCCGCTGTAGAGCTCATCGTCGAAATGGTTGATGGCTCGGTCAAAGACACGTTCCACGGCACGTCCCGACTGATCGCGCCACTCGCATTGACCATCTTCGTCTGGGTATTTCTGATGAACCTGATGGACTTGGTTCCGGTCGACTGGATCCCGCTGGCTTCTTACGCCGTCGGTATTGAGTACATGAAGGTTGTTCCGACGACCGACGTTAATGTGACGTTTGGTATGTCGATTGCCGTGTTCGTTCTTATCATCTTCTATACGATCAAGAATAAGGGCGTTGGTGGATTCGTTAGCGAGCTGACAATGCACCCGATTGCGCCGCCGACCAAGGGACTGGGTCTGCTGGCCGCGCCATTGGTAATCGCTTTCAACTTTATTCTTGAGTCGGTTGCGCTGCTCGCGAAGCCGCTGTCACTGTCGCTGCGACTGTTCGGCAACATGTTCGCTGGCGAACTCATCTTTATCCTGATCGCACTGATCGGCTGGTTCCAGCTCCCGCTGCACTTTGGCTGGGCTGTTTTCCACGTACTGATCGTGACGCTGCAGGCATTTATTTTCATGATGCTGACCATAGTTTATTTAAGCCTGGCATCAGAGAAGCACTAATTCGTATTACTTTTGATTTCAACAAGTTGGACTTGATCCTTCCCAGGAGAAAATGATGGAAACTGTTATCGCGTTCACGGCTATCGCTGTCGCACTTCTGATCGGTCTCGGCGCCCTCGGCGTTGGCATCGGCATGGGCCTCCTCGGCGGCCGCTTCCTTGAAGGCGCTGCTCGTCAGCCGGAATTGGCACCGATGCTGCAGACGAAGATGTTCCTCGTCGTCGCACTGCTCGACGCCGTAGCCATGATCGGTGTTGGTATCGCGCTGTTCTTCGCGTTCGCAAACCCGTTCATCGGTCAGCTGCAGGCTGCACAAGCTGCAGTTGGCGGCTAACTAGAAAAAGCATTTCTCAAATTCTGCGCCGTTGGTGCGGCGCAGACGCTTTTTCTTTAGGAGCAAATTGTGGATATCAATATCGGTACCCTTGGAGGCCAGACGCTGGCGATGATCGTCTTCGTCTGGTTCTGCATGAAGTACATCTGGCCGCCGATCCTTAATGCGATCGAAGAGCGTCAGGCGAAAATCGAGGAAGGTCTTCAGGCCGCCGACAAGAGCCAGGAAGCCCTGGTTAAGGCGCAGGCCGAAGCTGACGAAATCGTCGCTGACGCTCGCAAGCAGGCAACCGGCATTCTCGACCAGGCACACGCACGCGCCAATGAAATCGTCGCTGACGGCAAATCGGCCGGCGAAAAGGAACGTGAGCGCCAGATCGCTGCAGCTAATGCCGAGATCGAGCAGGAAACCAACAAGGCACGCGAAGAGCTTCGTGGCCAGGTTTCTGCGATCGCTATTGCTTCGGCCGAGAAGATTCTCGCTCGCGAGATCGACGACAAGGCGCACGAGGACATCCTGGGCAAGCTCGCGCAGGAGATCTAGGCCGTGGCTGACAACAACACAGTTGCACGCCCTTACGCGCAGGCCGCATTCGAGGTCGCTCAGGAGAATAACGCCCTGGGTGAACTGTCGGAATCGTTTGCCGCTGCCAAGGCTCTGCTGGCCGACGGCCAGGTCGTCGAGTACCTGGCGGCTCCGACCTTGTCGGACGAACAGCGTCTCGAGTTCCTGCAGGGCTTGTTCGAGAAGGCGGTCGGCAAGGGCTCGGTATTTGCCGGTGGCAGCGAGCATGGCACGAACTTCTTCAAGCTGTTGCTTGAAAACGGTCGCGTCGGCGCGGTGCCCGAGATTGCGGACCAGTTCGAGGCACTGAAAGCAAAGGTTGAGAACACGGTAGACGCCGTTGTGACCTCGGCAGCTCCGCTGTCGGAAGCGCAGCAGGCGGAAATCGCTAAATCGCTGAAAGAACGACTCGGTCGCGAAGTAAACATCGCTACTGAAATCGACGAAAACCTGATCGGTGGCGCCGTGATTCGCGCCGGCGACGTGGTTATTGATGGCTCACTGCGCGCAAGGCTCGATGGCCTTTCGAACGCACTGAGCAAGTAAAGAGGATAAGGAAATGGCACTCAAAGCTTCTGAAATCAGCTCGCTGATTAAAGAACGCATCGAGAACTTCGAAGCATCGGCGGAAGCGCGCGATGTCGGCACCGTTATCGCGGTAACCGACGGTATCGTTCGCATCCACGGCCTGGCGGACGCCCGCTATGGTGAAATGCTCGAGTTCCCCGGCAACACCTTCGGCATGGCACTCAACCTCGAGCAGGACTCGGTTGGTGCGGTTGTCCTCGGTGACTACAAGCACATCTCGGAAGGTGACACGGTCAAGACGACGGGTCGCATCCTCGAGGTGCCGATTGGTGACGCCCTGCTGGGTCGCGTTGTTGACGCACTCGGTAACCCGATCGACGGCAAAGGCCCGATCGATACGGATCTGTCATCGCCGATCGAAAAGGTCGCCCCGGGTGTAATTGAACGCCAGTCAGTCGACCAGCCGGTACAGACCGGTCTGAAGTCGATCGACTCGATGGTGCCGATTGGCCGTGGCCAGCGTGAGCTGATCATTGGTGACCGCCAGACGGGTAAGACCGCTGTCGCGATCGACACGATCATCAACCAGCGCGGCACGGGCATTAAGTGCATTTACGTTGCTATCGGCCAGAAGGCCTCTTCGATCGCGGGCGTTGTACGCAAGCTCGAAGAAGAAGGCGCAATGGATCACACGATCATCGTTGCTGCTGCCGCTGCTGACAGCCCCGCGATGCAGTACATCGCTCCGTACTCGGGCGCGTCGATGGGTGAGTACTTCCTCGACAAGGGTGAAGACGCACTGATCATCTTTGACGACCTTACGAAGCAGGCATGGGCATACCGCCAGGTATCGCTGCTGCTGCGTCGTCCGCCGGGTCGCGAAGCGTATCCTGGTGACGTTTTCTACCTGCACTCACGCCTCCTCGAACGTGCATCGCGCGTTAACGCCGAGCACGTTGAGAACGTTTCGGGCGGTAAGGTCAAAGGTAAGACGGGCTCGCTGACGGCGCTGCCGATCATTGAAACGCAGGCTGGTGACGTATCGGCGTTCGTACCGACGAACGTAATTTCGATTACCGACGGCCAGATCTTCCTCGAGACCGACCTCTTCAACGCAGGTATCCGCCCGGCGATTAACGCTGGTCTGTCGGTATCGCGTGTAGGTGGTGCGGCGCAGACGAAGATCATTAAAAAGCTCGGCGGTGGTGTTCGCCTCGCACTCGCTCAGTATCGCGAGCTCGCGGCATTCGCACAGTTCGCTTCCGACCTCGACGCGGCAACCCGCCAGCAGCTCGAGCGTGGTGAGCGCGTAACCGAACTCATGAAGCAGAAGCAGTACTCGCCGCTGTCAGTTGCCGAGATGGCACTGTCGCTGTTTGCCGCCAACGAAGGCTTCCTGGATCCGGTTCCGGTTAACAAGATTGTGGACTTCGAAGAGGCGTTCCATGACTTCGCCCGTTCGAACTACCAGTCTGACCTGGATGCGATCAACGAGACCGGCGACTACAACGATGACATCGCAGCGAAGCTAAAAGCGATCTGCGAAGCGTTCGCTGAGAAAGGCGCTTACTAAGGAGCCGTTTGATGGCAGGCGAAAAGGAAATCCGCTCGAAGATCGCTTCTGTAAAGAACATGCAGAAGATCACGAGCGCGATGGAAAAAGTCGCAGCGTCCAAGATCCGCAAGGCGCAGAAGCAGATGGAGGCTTCGCGGCCCTACGCTGAGCGTATTCGTCGGGTCGTGGGTCACCTCGCGCACGCCAACCCGGACTTCAAGCACCCGTTCCTCGTTGAGCGTGACGTCAAGCGGGTTGGTTACATCGTCATCTCGACGGACCGTGGACTTTGCGGTGGCCTCAATGCCAACGCATTCAAGACCACGATTGGCGAGATCGCGAAGTGGCAGGGTGAGGACGTTGAGGTGGACCTGGCGCTGGTTGGTGCCAAGGCTGTCGCGTTCTTCCGTCGCATGGGCGGCAATGTGGTCGGCACGGCGACGCACCTCGGCGACAAGCCGCAGGTGAACGACCTGATTGGTGCCATCACGATCATGTTGAACGCGTACGAGGAAGGGAAGATCGATCGCCTGTTCCTCGTGCACAACGAGTTTGTGAGCGCGATGAGCCAGGTGCCGACCGTCAGCCAGCTGCTGCCGACTCGCGGTATCGGTACGGACGAAGAAGACCTCCAGGATCACTGGGACTTCATCTACGAGCCGGATGCGGGCGAACTGCTTGAAGACCTGCTGACGCGTTACATCGAGTCGCAGGTTTACCGCGGTGCGGTTGAGAACTTCGCGTGCGAGATGGCGGCGAAGATGGTTGCGATGAAATCGGCCACGGACAACGCGGGCGACATCATCAACGGACTGCAGCTCGAGTACAACAAGGCTCGACAGGCTGCGATCACGCAAGAAATTTCAGAAATTGTAGGCGGCGCTGCCGCCGTATCAGGCTAAGGAGCCTAGAAGATGAGCACTGGAACTACTGTGCAGGTAATTGGCGCTGTTGTGGACGTTGCGTTCCCGGCTGGCCAGATTCCGAAAGTTTACGACGCACTCGTTATCGACGACGCAGAAGTAACACTCGAAGTTCAGCAGCAGCTGGGCGACGGTGTTGTCCGCACGATCGCGATGGGTTCTTCAGAAGGCCTGAAACGCGGCATGGATGTGACCAACACGGGCGCGCCGATTTCGGTACCGGTTGGTGAGAAGACACTGGGTCGCATCATGGACGTACTGGGCACGCCGATCGACAACGCCGGTGAGATCGGCGAAGAGCAGCGCCTCCCGATTCACCGCGATCCGCCTTCCTACGAAGACCAGGCTGCAACGACCGAGCTGCTCGAAACGGGCATCAAGGTTGTTGACCTGATCATGCCGATCGCCAAGGGCGGTAAAGTCGGCCTGTTCGGCGGCGCCGGCGTAGGCAAGACCGTTACGCTCATGGAGCTCATCAACAACATCGCTAAAGAGCACGGTGGTTACTCCGTATTCGCCGGTGTTGGTGAGCGTACTCGTGAGGGTAACGACTTCTACCACGAGATGACCGAGTCGGGCGTTATCGACAAGGTATCGCTGGTATACGGTCAGATGAACGAGCCTCCCGGCAACCGCCTGCGTGTAGCGCTGACGGGCCTGACGATGGCAGAGGCGTTCCGCGACGAAGGTCGTGACGTACTGATGTTCATCGACAACATCTACCGTTACACACTCGCCGGTACGGAAGTATCCGCACTGCTCGGCCGTATGCCGTCGGCAGTAGGCTACCAGCCGACGCTGGCTGAGGAGATGGGTGTTCTGCAGGAGCGTATCGCTTCGACGAAGACCGGTTCGATCACGTCATTCCAGGCCGTTTACGTGCCTGCTGATGACCTTACCGACCCGTCACCTGCTACCACCTTTGCTCACCTGGACGCAACGCTCGTACTGTCTCGTAACATTGCAGAGCTGGGTATCTACCCCGCTGTTGATCCGCTCGATTCGACGTCGCGAATTCTCGATCCGCTCGTTATCGGCCAGGAGCACTACGACTGTGCACGTGGCGTACAGGCGGTGCTGCAGCGCTACAAGGAGCTGCAGGACATCATCGCGATTCTCGGTATGGACGAACTGTCGGAAGACGACAAGCAGATCGTTAACCGCGCTCGCAAGATCCAGAAGTTCCTGTCGCAGCCGTTCACTGTCGCAGAGGTCTTCACGAACCAGCCTGGCAAGTACGTCACGCTGGCCGAGACGATTCGCGGCTTCAACGGCATCGTCAACGGTGACTACGATCACATTCCGGAGCAGGCTTTCGCTTACTGTGGCACGATCGACGAAGCCGTCGAGAACGCGAAGAAATTCCAGTAAGGAAACGACATGGCAACCATTCACGTCGACATCGTATCCGCCGAAGGCGAGATCTACTCGGGCAATGCCTCGATGGTCTTCGCGCCGGCGAAGATGGGCGAAGTTGGTATCGCACCGCGGCACGCACCGCTCCTGACGTCATTGTCGCCGGGCGAGGTTCGTGTACAGCACGAGGATGGCAGCGAGGAAGAGATGTACATCACGGGCGGCATGCTCGAAGTACAGCCTCACGCTGTAACCATCCTGGCCGACACGGCCCTGCGTGGTGACGAACTCGACGAAGCTGCCGCACTTGCTGCACAGCAGGAAGCCGAAGAAGCACTCAAGGGCGCTTCGACGGAAACCGACGTGGCACGCGCGCAGGCCGAAATCGCCGAAGCACGTGCACGTTATCGTGCAGCGCAGAAGCTCAAGGGCAAGCGCTAGCGGGTACCGGTTTCCTTGTCTAAGCAAGACCAGAAAGGCCGCTCATCGAGCGGCCTTTTTTTAAGGGTCCAGTTACCTTTTACTTGGTCCAAGGTAACTGGACCCTTTAGACTTGGAATAAGGTAACTGGACCCATTTGTGATGACTGAGCTGGTTGCAATTCTGGCGCCGATTCTCGTCGTCGATGTAATGAACCCGGTGCTGCTTGGCATCCTGGTGTTCGCGGCGGGGACGTCAAAACCGTTCGCCAATAGTGCATCGTTGCTCGCTGGGCACACGTTCGCCTACTTCATGGCCGGTATTGGTGTTTCGTTTGGCGTCGAACGAATATCCGCGATTCTGACCAACATGATGCAGAACCCGAGCACACTGGATTTCGTGCTTGGCGCGCTGATCGGCGTTTGTTGCCTGAGTTGGGCCATCAAGGCGACCCGCCAGGAGCCGAGCTCGCAGGAAATGCCGGAGTGGGAGCTCACACCGCTGAAATGCTTTGGCTTCGGGATGGTCGTGAACTTTATCGGCGTGCCGTTTGCGCTGCCGTACTTTGCGGCCGTCGACCAGATCCTGAAGGCTGACCTGACGCCTAACGGCTCCCTGACCGCCCTCGCGATATACAACATCGGGTACGCGCTTCCGTTCGCGATCGTCCCTGGAGCCGTTGCTGTCATGGGCGAGCGCAGCAAGCCGATGCTTGAGCGGCTCAATAACTGGATGATATCCGCCGGCACCAAAGCCATGCCCTGGCTGATCGGCCTGCTCGGTATCTGGTTGCTGATCGACGCGGGCTACTACTTCATCACCGGCAGTCCGCTGGTCTAGAACACGCGCCGTTCCAGCGGCACGTCGTTGCCGTCGATATCTTTCAGTGATCGCGGCGGACTGAGCTGCTGTGTGGTTAAGGTCACGACAAGCAGTGATACCAGCGAGACGACGAAGCCGATCAGGTCCGGAGGCGTAGCCGTCTCCATCAGTCCCGCACCGACCCAGCCGATCAGCCCGCCGAAGATGCCCGCAAGTCCTCCGTACTTGTTTGCCTTTTCCCACCAGAAACACGCGGTGAACGGCACGATTGTCATGGCGAGCAATGGACCGGCAGCCGCGATAAGCACCTCGACAACGCGCTCCGCACCAAATGCGACGAACGTGGCTACCAGGGCACCGATCGGAATCGTGTAACGCGCGACTGCAAGACGAAGCTTGTCGCTTGGCCTTTTCACAACGAGTGGCAACAGGTTGGTGCTCGTAATGGCTCCGGTGCTCAACAGTACGCTGTCGGACGTGCTCATGATTGCCGAGATAATCGCGCCGACGAAGATAGCCACAGCAACCGGGTGCAGATGTTCGAATGCAATGTCTACCAGGATGGCGTTAGGGTCTACGCCATCCTGCATCGTGATACTCGCGATCAGTCCTAGCGCGATCGGAATCGTCCCGATGACAATGTAGAAGATAGTCGCGACGAAGAATGATTGCTGCGCGATGTGCTCAGTACGCGCCGAGAGCGCACGCTGGATGATCGAGTTAGCCGCAATCGCACCGATGCCCAGTGTCATCCAGACATGGACGTAATCGACCCAGTTCTGGTAAGTGTGCTCGATCGGGAAGAAACGGATCGTATCCGCCGGTAACTGCGCCGCAATGCCACCCCAGCCTCCGACGTCGTCGAGCACAACGATAAACAGGATGATCAAGCCGACAACGAGAACGATCGTCTGGATCAGGTCGGTCAGTGCAACAGCCCACATGCCGCCGATCATCGTGTACAGCACAATGACAAACAGGCCACCAATGATGCCGTAGGCTTCCGGCACACCGGTCAGGGTCTCGACCAGCACGCCGAACGTAAACAGGATGCCACCGAGCCAGATCAGCCCGGACGCGATGTCCGCAAGCGCACCGAACGCGCCCGCGAACTTGCCGTAACGCGCTTCGAAAAACTCGACCCAGGTGAGTCGCCTGGTCCGGCGCATGATGCGTGCGAACAGCAGGCCGACGAGCAACAGGGCAAGGCCCGAGCCAAACGGCTCGCCGATCATCAGCAGGAAATCGCGCTCGTAACCTGAGGTCGCTGCGCCCATCATGATGCCGCTGCCAAACCAGGTCGCGAAGATCGAAGCGGAGCAGACGATCAGCCCGAGATCGCGGCCCGCGACCACAAAGTCGGTGACTGTCTTCGCGCCGCGTGAGGCATAGAAGCCGATCGCGACCATCAGCACGAAGTAGAGGCCGATCCCGGCCAGTATCAGGTTGGACGCATCCATACGTTTGTTCTTGTTATTACCCCCCTGCGGAGAGTACCACTCGCGCGCGGCTTCTACGTATAGGGTTGGATCCCATATGCGACCAGAATGTCGTTATGGCCCACACCGGATCAGGCACATGAGCGCTCAGCAGCATTCACAACTCGTCAAATGTCCACGCCAGACCCCGACCTGTCTGGTCACCTCCGATGTGCTTGATTCGATCGGCAATACCCCGTTGATTCGACTGCGCAACGTCAGTGACAAGACTGGCTGCGAGATCTACGCGAAGGCAGAATTCCTGAACCCGGGCGGCAGTATCAAGGACCGCATCGCGGCGCACATCGTGCGCGAGGCGGAACGCCGCGGCGAACTCAAACCCGGCGATACCATCATGGAAGTTACCTCCGGTAACACCGGCATCGCGCTGTCGATGGTCGGTGCGATGCGTGGCTACCGCGTAGTCATCGTGCTGCCGAAGACGGTCAGCCCGGAACGTCGCCAGATGATCCAGTCTTTTGGTGCCGAGTTGCAGTTGCTAGACGAGATAAACGATATCCAGGGTGCCGTTCGTGATACCGAGGAACTCGCAAAGTCGCGCGATGATATTTTCCTGCCGCGACAGTTTGCCAACAAGGACAACATCGAAGCGCACCGGACCACCACCGGACCGGAAATCCTGCGCCAGTGTCGTCAACCGATCGATGCGTTCTGTATGGGTGTCGGTACCGGTGGTACCGTCATGGGTGTCGGCCGTGCTCTGCGCGAAGGCGGCAGCAAGGCGCGCATCGTCGCGATCGAGCCGGATGAGTCTGCCGTCATGTCGGGGGAGCAGCGCGGCAAGCACGGCATTCAGGGCCTGGCCGACGGCTTTATTCCGCCGATCGTGCACATGGAAGAGATCGACCAGGTCATCCGCATTCGTACCCCGGATGCGATCCAGCGTTCGCTCGAGCTCAGTACCGAGGAAGGTCTTTTGGTGGGAATCTCATCAGGCGCAAACGTCATCGCCGCTACGAAACTGGCCAACGAACTGGGGCCAGGTCATACAATCGTGACCGTGTTACCGGATCGCGGCGAACGTTACCTGAGCATGCGCGTCTAGCGCGAGGCGAAATTCCAGGATCCGATCAGCCGCGTGACCGGCTCGTGACCGCGCAGGTTTTGGCGCCGCCAGTCCCTGAACGCACCGGTACGAATTCCGTCCGGCAACTGCCAGTCTTTACGACCGAAGTAGTACGCGGTGTACTCGGCAAGAAAGCCGTTCGCATACACGTCGGCAAGCGCATCAAGGTAGACATTCTCCACAGACATATCGCCGACACGATGCTCCTCCCAGGCCAGCACAAGCTCCCGGCGGGCATTGAACTCGCAGTCGAAACTCGAGTTGCGGGCCGGGTTCTCGCCGCCCATTTCCAGTTTGCAGGTCGAACGAATCAGGCTGAAGCGCACCCAGCTCTGGTAGGCCGGGTCGTCGTTGGTCACGGCAGCGGGGGCGAGGTAAAAAGTGTCGCCATCGGTGACGCCGTCGCGCGTGTATACGCCCCCGGCAACGGCGGTCATCGGCAGCAGCGCAAGAATCAGTAAAATTCTCATACAGGCAGCATACGTCACATTCATTAACGAGACCTGAAGCCGGTTCTCGTCTCATTAACTCATGTATCATTCGCAGGCTGAAAACCGCGGAGTTACTGGCTTGGGCCTGTCAATCGTCATTCTCGCCGCCGGCCAGGGAACGCGTATGCGCTCCCGGCTGCCGAAGGTGCTGCAACCGCTGGCCGGGCGGCCGGTGCTGGCGCACGTGCTGGAGGTTTCGGCCACTGTCGGTGCGGATGATGTCTGCGTGGTCTACGGGCACGGCGGAGACGCTGTCCGGGCGGCTTTTGCAGATCAGGATGTTCGCTGGGCTCTGCAGGCAGAGCAGCTCGGTACCGGGCACGCTGTTCAGCAGGCAATGCCGGACCTGCCTGCGGGCAATCGGGTGCTGGTCCTGGCCGGCGATGTGCCGCTGATCACGGTTGGCACGCTCGAGAAGCTGCTGGCCGAAACGCCCGACGATGCGATGGCTGTATTGACAGTCGATATGGAGGACCCGTCCGGATACGGCCGCATCATCCGTGAGCACGACAATGTTGTTGCGATCGTCGAGCAGAAGGATGCGACGCCGGAACAACAGGCGATTGTCGAGATCAACACGGGCGTCATTCTTTGCCCGGGCGATCAACTTCGCGGCTGGCTCGACAGCCTCGGCAATGACAACGCGCAGGGCGAGTATTATCTGACGGATGTCGTCGGAATGGCCGTCGCTGACAACGTCGCAGTGCACGGCATCAAGGCCGAAACACAGGTGGAAGTCATGGGCATCAACGACAAGAGACAATTGGCCGAGGCCGAGCGTGCATTACAGGCGCGGCTCGTTGCGGAACTCATGGAGAAGGGCGTCGGTTTTGCCGACCCTGCGCGTGTTGATATTCGTGGCACGCTGACCTGCGGCGAGGATGTGTACATAGACGTGAACGCCGTGTTTGAGGGTGACGTGCACCTGGGTGATGGTACGAAGATCGAGTCAAACAACCTGGTTCGTGACAGCAAGCTCGGTGCAGGCACCGTCGTGCATTCCAATTGCCATATTGAAGGCGCGACAACAGGCGACAACTGCGAGATCGGACCGTTTGCTCGCCTGCGTCCGGGTGCCGAACTCGCCAACAATGTAAAAGTCGGCAACTTCGTTGAAATCAAAAAGAGCACAGTTGCCGATGGCAGCAAGGTAAATCACCTGACCTATATCGGCGATGCGGAAGTCGGGACGGGCGTCAACGTTGGCGCCGGCACGATCACGTGTAATTACGACGGCGTGAACAAGTGGAAGACGAAGATCGGCGACGGCGTGTTCGTCGGCTCCGGTGTCGAACTTGTTGCACCTGTCGAGGTGGGTGAAAACGCTACGATAGGCGCGGGCTCAACAATCTCGAAAGATGTTCCGGCCGAAAAGCTGACGCTGGAGCGTGCGAAACAACTTACCGTGCCGGGCTGGAAGCGCCCGGTGAAGAAGGGAGACTGATACATGTGCGGAATCGTTGGCGCTGTTGCCGAACGCAACGTCGTACCGATCCTGATGGAGGGGCTCAGGCGCCTCGAGTATCGCGGCTATGACTCGGCCGGTATCGCTATTCGCAGCGATGCAGGCATCAATCGTATTCGTCGCGTCGGCAAGGTGCAGGAACTGCAGAATGCGCTGGACGAAACGCCTGTTAAAGGCGGAACGGGTATCTCGCACACCCGCTGGGCAACACATGGTGTGCCGAATGAGACGAATGCGCACCCGCATCTTTCGAGTGACACGATCGCGATCGTGCATAACGGCATTATCGAGAACTACGAAGAACTGCGCGCCGACCTGCGAGAGAAAGGCTACGAGTTCACCTCAGAGACCGACACGGAAACGGTCGCGCATCGCATTCACTTTAACCTGCAGACGAGCGAAGACTTTATCGAAGCCGTTCGTCGCACCGTCGCTGAGCTCGAAGGTGCTTACGCGCTGGCCGTGATGTGCACCGACGCGCCGGAGCAGATTGTCATCGCTCGCGCTGGCGCTCCGGCTGTTGTCGGCATCGGCCTGGATGAGAACTTTGTTGCATCTGACGTCGCAGCACTGCTGCCGGTAACACGTAACTTCATGTTCCTTGAAGAGGGCGACGTCGCGCTCGTTGAGCGCAGGAAAGTGACGATCTGGGACGTGCATGGCGATGAGATCGAACGGCCGATCCGTGAATCGGAGCTGGATGCCGATGCCGCCGAACGTGGCAAGTTCCGCCACTATATGCTCAAGGAAATCTACGAGCAGTCCGATGCCGTCGCACGCACATTGAATGGCCGCATCGCTGATGGCAAGGTGCTCGATGCCTCATTCGGTCCGCTGGCGAATGACGCACTCGACAAGACAAAGGGCATTCACATCGTCGCGTGCGGCACGAGCTATCACGCGGGCCTCGTAGCGCGGTACTGGATTGAGTCGCTGTGCCGGCTGCCGTGCACGGTAGAGATCGCGAGCGAGTACCGCTACCGCTCGCCGGTCGTTCCCGAAGGCACGTTGTTCGTTACGATTTCGCAGTCGGGCGAAACCGCCGACACGCTTGCCGCACTGCGTGCCGCGAAGGAAGCGGGATACGTCTCGACGCTTACGATCTGCAACGTGCCGGAAAGCTCGATGGTGCGCGAGTCAGATCTGACTATGATGACTCACGCCGGCCCGGAAATCGGTGTGGCATCAACCAAGGCATTCACTACTCAGCTGACAGCTCTGGCATTGATGACGATCTCGCTCGCTCGACGCGGTGGACTCGAAGAGCGTCAGGAGAAGGCGCTCGTGGCACAGCTTGCCGAGTTGCCGGATCTTATCCAGCAGGTACTCGCTCTTGATGAGTCAATTGAAGCCCTGTCGGAGCACTTTGCCGACAAGCACCACGCCCTGTTCCTCGGTCGCGGAGTACAGAACCCGGTCGCAATGGAAGGTGCGTTGAAGCTCAAGGAAATTTCGTACATTCACGCTGAGGCGTACGCCGCAGGTGAGCTCAAGCACGGACCACTGGCGCTTGTTGATGAAGACATGCCGGTTGTAACTGTTGCGCCGGATGACGAGCTGCTCGAAAAACTGAAGAGCAACCTGCAGGAAGTTCGCGCCCGCGGTGGTGAGCTTTACGTGTTTGCTGATCCGCGCGTGCAGTTTGGTGATCGCGTTGGTATTCACACGATGCGTATGCCGGCACTGATCCAGGACTTCCAGGCACCGATTCTGTACACGATACCGTTGCAGTTACTTGCGTATCACGTCGCGGTACTGAAAGGCACGGACGTTGACCAGCCGCGGAACCTGGCAAAATCGGTTACCGTCGAGTAGCAGCGACTTTCGACACTTCCGTGCGACCAGCAGCCGAATAAAGCTCCCTGTAAGTTTTGGAAAACTTGCGGCGGCGAGTATCGGATACTCGAGCTCGACTCGCTGAACTCTGCCATCCGTTTCTTGTTGCCACGCTTGCAAAGGGCAATCTTCGCGCCACAAGCTGGTCGCAAGTTAGCTCAACGTTATACGTCAAATCACCCAGATTCGTTCCTTGCGATAGTCTCTTGTCCAGAGTAGATTGAATCGCATGTCTGTCGACCTTTCCAAGATCCTGGAACTTCCCGTTGAAGAGCGAATTGAGCTCGTTCAGTCGATCTGGGACAGTGTCGCCGCCGTACCCGAGGCAGTCCAACTAACGGCCGCCCAACGCGCCGAGTTGGAAGATCGGGTTCGAGAGTATCGTGAGAACCCAGATATAGGCTCTCCCTGGCCAGAGGTGCGCGACAGAATCGTCTCTGGACGATGACCTACCCGCTTATTGTTCGACCGAGAGCCGAAACTGATGCTCTCGATGCATTTCACTGGTATGAAAACGAACACCCTGGATTAGGGCGCCAGTTTCTTGACTCCCTCGAAGAGGGGCTCGTCCGAGTCTCCGGCAATCCATTGGGCTACGCCGAAATTGCCGGTGGTGTACGCCGCAAGCTTCTGAACAAATTCCCCTACGGGGTTTTTTATATATTCGAGAATGACGAGGCGGTTGTGATAGCTATCATGCGACAAGAACAGAGGCCGGACCTTTGGAAAAGTCGCCGGTGACGCATAACCAGTCGCTGCCGTCTGGCTACTGTCACGCTTCTTGCAGTCGCAAAAGGCGCGGCATAAGCTGTTGAATTCACACGACGGCTACTTGAGTACCTAATCCGATGAATCAATCGTCGCAGGCACACTGATGCGATCGCTTTCTCCCTCACTGTTACTAATCGTGCTTGCTGCTTGTCCTGTTGGTGTAGTCGCACAGGAGGCCGAACCGACACACCCTCTGCTGGCGAGCAAGTGGTCGATTCGCGCTGGCACAATGAAGCCGACGAGCGACATTTCACTGAGTGTTGACGGAGAAATCTCCGGCATCAATTTACCCATCGACATCGATGCTGTTTTTGGGCTCGGCGATGCAAAGAGCAGTGAGGCCTACGAACTGCAGTGGCGGTTTGGAGAACTCTGGTCGCTTCGCTTGCAGAATTTCGAGATTATCAACGAAGCATCGGCCGTCCTACCCAGCGATATTGGGTGGGGAGACCTCGTCTTCAATGAAGGCAGTTTTGTCACTATTGGCTCTGGCTTTGATGTAACGCGGCTATTCTTTGGCCGCAAGGTCAAGTGGTCGGACGATTATGAAATTGGCGTTGGCGCCGGCGTCCACTGGCTGGAAATCAGGAATTACATTTTTGGCGACATCATCATAAACGGGTTCCCCGTCGGGTTTGGTGACGGCGACGCTGGTGTCGAAGGGCCTCTGCCGACAGTTGGGGCCTGGTTTACGAAGGCGTTCAATGATCACTGGGCGATGGAAGCGAGGTTTGACTGGCTCAACGTTCGAGTCGACCCGTTCGATGGCTTGCTCGTCGATGCGACGCTTGGAATCAACTACCATCTCAATGATCATTTCGGGCTGGGCCTGCAGTACAACTACTTCGAGCTGGATGTGATCGTGCGAGATTCGGGCTGGCGCGGGCAGATTGATACCAAAGACCGTGGGCCGTACCTGTTTCTGAGCGTGCACTTCTGAGCGAACACGAAATACAGCGGCACACGTGCACACAATGCGGTGCATCCTCCATCCTCGAACATCTGTTTGTTGTTGGTGGGCAGCCGGTTCACGGCAACGACAAAATCTGCGTTACCTGTGCGGTTTACGACCAGAAAAAGTCTGGTGTAGCAAAATCGATAGCCGGCTCGATTGCGATGACGCTCTTATGGGGGGGTGCGCTGACGCAAACGGTTGAAGGTACTGTGGCGTTCGTTCTGGCTGTTCCTGTCCTTACCTTCATTGCCATTGTCCTGCATGAGCTGGGCCACGCGGTGGCGGCTAAAGCCGTCGGTGCGAGGGTGGTGGCATTGAGCTTTGGCAGCGGACTGCACACCAAGGTTGTCCGGTACCGACAGCGTTTCTACATGTTCGGGCTCAGGCCACAGGAAGGCATGACGTTAATTGCCGACGTGCCGCGCGCCGGGTTCAGGTGGCGTCGCATAACAATTTCGGCGGGCGGTCCTGTAGTTAATCTGCTGTTGGCTGCGGGCGCCTGGTACGCCTGGGGCACAACAGAGTTCACCTCGCCGATCGTCGATGCTCTTGTCTTCTTCTGGGCATTCATCAATACGCTGATGGGGTTAATGAACTTGTACCCGACGGAGTCCGCGACGCAGCTTGGCACAACGGCCAGCGACGGGCGCCAGATTCTCAGTCACTTTGCGATGGCGGACGAGGATATAGACGAGCTGGTAAAGCTGATGCCGATAGGCGAGGCCTATTTTGAGTGGCTGTACGGTGAGCCCGAGCGGGCGGCAGAGCTTCTCGCAGACGCACTTGCTGAGAAACCGGTCGATCCGGCGATCGCAGCGACCGGCAGCGCAGTTCTTCTGGATTTGAAGCGCTGCGGCGAAGGTATTTCCATCTGTGAGCGGGCACTTGAACAGGAGCTGGACGTCGAAGCGCGAGCATTAATCGAGAATAACCTGGCGTGTCTTTTGCTCAAGCTGGATGTCGACCCGGACCTTCCGCGCATAGACAAACTAACGAAGTCGGCAATGGACCTCCTGCCGATGCTACTTGCTGTTCGCGCAACTACAGGTGCCTACTGTGTAAGAGCCGGCGAGTTCGCGAGAGCAGTGGACCTCCTGAACGACAAGCGGTTTATTCTTGAGTCAAAGAAGACGCAAAGTCATGTTGCCTGCGAACTGGCGCTGGCTTTTGCAGGGCTGGGAAATCTGGACGATGCGCGAGAATCTTTTGAGAGGGCGAAGTCTCTTTTTCCTGAGAACGAAGAGCTCTCGGCGGTCGAGAGAGAGCTGCAACAGGCAACATGATCGGTAATGTTGCAAAGGCATATCTGTTCCGAGGCAAACTCGGCGCAGGTGAGTTCCTGGTTGCTTTGGTTGTGGCAGGAGTCGTGACACGGTTTTTGTCGCCAGCAATTCTCGGTCTGTCTATCCCGATTGCGGGAGGCTTTGGGGTTGGGCGCTACATTGCGACCGGCGCTTTTCTCGCACTGCTGACCCTGCCGTTGTTTGCGGGTCGCCTGAGAGCGGTTGGCTGGCCACAATACTTTTCGCTGTTCGTGGTTTTGCCCCTGCTACCGCTGCTGGTACACCAGTGGCATGTCGCATTCGGGGACATGTATCAGTACCCGATAATGGCAAGAACGCTGCAGATATCGAACGTCATGTTTGCGCCCGGACTGGTGTTGGCGCTTCTGTTGGTTATCAAGGGCGATCGTGAACGGGAGAGTGACTGACCCGCCGAGACGATGCCGCGCTTGATTGACCGGGCCTGACTTGCGCCGGATACTTGCCGCAAAACGATTCAGCAACAGGTGGCCCGGATCTTGGCCCTAGTCACAGCGGCTGCGGAGGAAAACAAGAATGAAAAAACTGACGACGATAATTCTCGCGGCATTACTCAGCGTAACAGGCTGCGGTCAGCAGGCTGCTCCGAATTACGATCTTCTGATTACCGGCGGAACGATCTACGACGGCTCCGGCGGTGACCCCATCACGGCCGACATTGCTGTTAATGGCGATCGCATTGTCGCGATCGGCGCCGAGCTTGGAACCGGCACACGAACCATTGATGCCAGCGGGCATGCTGTGGCCCCAGGCTTTATCAATATGCTGAGCTGGGCGACCGAGTCGTTACTTGTCGACGGACGCTCGCAGAGCGACATAAGACAGGGTGTCACGCTCGAAGTTATGGGTGAGGGCTGGTCGATGGGCCCAATCAGTGACGAAATGCGCGAGCTTGCACTCGCAAATCAGTCGGACCTTAAGTACGACATTCCGTGGACCACGCTTGGCGAGTACCTGCAGCACCTCGAAGACAAGGGCGTATCGACCAACGTTGCTTCATTCGTAGGTGCGACCACGGTACGTATTCATGAGCTTGGTTTTGAGAACCGGGCGCCCAATGACGAAGAACTTGAACGCATGAAAGCCTATGTGCGCCTGGCCATGGAAGAAGGTGCTCTCGGCGTTGGCAGTTCTCTGATCTACGCGCCGGCGTTTTATGCGGACACCGACGAACTCATCGCGCTGAATTCGGTCGCCGGCGAGTACGGCGGTCGTTACATCTCCCACATGCGCAGCGAAGGCGCGACGCTCCTGGAAGCGGTCGACGAGCTGATGACGATCGCTCGCGAGGCAAACGTCGGTGCCGAGATCTACCACCTTAAGGCCGCCGGCAAGCCGAACTATCACAAGATGGACCAGGTAATTGCCAAGGTTGAAGCTGCCCGTGCTGAAGGTCTCGATATCACGGCGGATATGTACACCTACGAAGCCGGCGCTACCGGGCTCGATGCGGCCATGCCGCCGTGGGTGCAGGAGGGCGGCTACCAGACCTGGAAGGAGCGCCTGCAGGATCCTGAGATTCGTGCACGAATCAAAACCGAGATAATGACGCCGACCGACGAGTGGGAAAACCTGTACCTGGCCGCTGGCAGTGGTGACCGTTTGATTCTTGTCGGCTTTAGCAACCCGGACCTCAAACACCTGACGGGCAAGACGCTGGCGGAAGTCGCTGAAATACGCGGCACCGATGAGGCCGACACGATGATAGACCTTGTCATCGAGGATGGCAGTCGCGTGGGCACCGTATACTTCATCATGTCCGAAGAAAACGTCCGCAAGAAGGTTGCCCTGCCGTGGATGGCATTCGGATCGGATGCAGAATCGCTCGCCCCGGAGGGCAACTTCCTGCTGTCGAATCCGCACCCGCGCGCGTACGGAACATTTGCACGCGTGCTCGGCAAGTATGTTCGTGAAGAGCAGGTCGTTTCGTTACAGGAAGCGATCCGGCGCCTGACAAGCTTTCCTGCCGAGAATCTGAAGATCGCCGAACGAGGACGTCTTGCAGACGGCTACTACGCCGACATCGTCATCTTCGATCCGGCGACCATTAGCGATCACGCGACATTCTCGGAACCGCATCAGTACGCGACTGGCGTCCGCGATGTACTCGTGAACGGCGAGCTCGTTCTCGAGAACGGCGAGCATACGGGCGCGACGCCCGGACGCTTCGTCAAAGGCCCGGGATACGTCACGCCAGAGGGTTCCGACCAATGACAGACGGCCCTTCGCAGAAGAGGCATTATATCCGCCGCACCGTGCTGTTCATCTTCGGCATCGCTCCGGCGTGCCTGCTGTTTCTTGCTGCAGTGCCGTCTTTCGCAGCCGGCCTCGGCACCTTTCTTGCCGAAGGCAGGCCGATCGGGTTGCTTTACGTGGCGTGGAGTCTGCTGATGCTCTTCGCTATCAACGCACTCTGGCAGATCAGCTCCGGCAATTTTCGCCCGGCATGGCTGCTGGGACTCATTGCGTTTCCGATTGCTACGTTAATGGCCTTCTTCCTGTTCGGCGGCACCATACAGAATCGCGTCTGGGTGCTCGGCATCCTTCCGAGTACCGTATCGGTCTTCCTGCTTGTCGAGTTCTATCGCGTTGCCAAAGCAGCTGCGCGAGACGCCGAATAATCCGCTAGAATTCCACAATGCGCTTAGTTGTAGTGATTCTGACCCTGCTGGTTTCTGCCAATGCTCTGGCAGACCAGCATCCGCTCGTCGGCAGCAAGTTTTACGTGAAAGCCGGCGCCTTCAAACCGGAAGATACCTTCAAGATCCGCGTGCAGGGCACCGACGCTGGAGTGAATGACTTTATCGACTTCGATACGGATATCGGTTTTGGTTCCGCAGATGTCGCCCCCTCGCTTGACGTCGTCTGGCGCTTCGGCGAAAAGTGGTCGTTGCGGGGGCAATACTTTGAAGTATCAGAAGAAGACTCTCTGGCGCTTCAGAACGATGTTACCTGGGGCGATCTCACGTTTGGTGCTGGCACCGGAATTTCGGCCGGTGCCTCGTCGACAATCACTAGACTTTTCTTCGGTCGCAAGCTGCTGCATGACGACAAGCAGGAGTTTGGTATCGGTCTTGGCTTGCACCGGCTGGAGTTTGATGCCTTCATCGCCGGTCAGGCGACGATCAATGGCGTCAGTGATGGCTTTCGTGAGGAGTACGTTGATGTCGATGGTCCAATGCCGAACCTTGGCGGCTGGTATGTATTTACGCCGATTCCAAAGCTTGCGCTACAAGGCCGGATTGACTGGCTGGCGGTTGACATCGGTAAGTACGACGGCTTCATCGTCAACTCGTCGGTCGGACTGAATTATGCGTTTACAGAGCACATTGGGCTTGGCCTCGACTACCAGTACTTTCAGCTGGACGTAAAAGTCGACGAAGACGGGTGGCTCGGCGAGGTCGACTTGACCATGCACGGCCCCTTCCTGTCCGTCGCGCTCTACTGGTAGCCTTCGCGCAGAGATCGCACCAGCGAAACGCTCATCACGATGCCGACCAGCAGGATTGGCAGCGAGACCACCAGCAAAACGACCTGAATCGGACGCAATGCGGCATCCATAAGCATCAGCGCGACCGGCATGACGCCGAGTGCGAAGGCCCAGAAGACTCGATGCCAGCGCGCCGGATCATCGCCGGCGGCCAGGTGCAGCGTCGCGGACGATGCCAGCGTATATGACGCCGAGTCGTAGGTCGTCGCCGCGAAAATGATGGCAACAACAGAGAACACGCCGATAGCGATCGCAGCGAGTGGCAATGTCTCAAGCATTGCGACAATGGCGGCGCTGCCGTTCACACTGTTCATGATGCCGGTGAAGTCGACCAGGCCTTCCAGCTCCAGGAACAGCGCGTAGTTGCCCATCACCATGTAGAACAGCCAGCTGCCGAGAGAGCCCCAGACCAGCATGCCGAATACGACCTGGCGGATGGTTCGTCCTTTGGATATCCGCGTCACGAACAAGCCCACATAGGGAGCAAACGCGATCCACCAGGCCCAGTAGAAGATGGTCCAGCTCTCGACAAATCCGGACTCGGTAAACGGATCGGTCCAGAAGCTCATACGCAGAAAATTGTCGGCCATGACGCCGAGACTGTTCAGGCTGGTCTTGAGCAGGAACGCGGTCGGGCCAAAAACGAGAATGAACACGAGCAGGCCGAATGCGAGACCGACATTGATATCACTGAGTCGCTTGATGCCTTTGCGAAGACCAAGCCAGACGCTGACAGCGAACAGTGAGATGCACAGGAACACCACGGCGATCTCGAGTGTGTCGTCCGGATCGATGCCGAACAGCCAGCCAAGCGTTGCTGCGATCATTGGTGTTGAAAACCCGAGGCTGGATGCAGCACCGCCCAGCATCGCGATCATGAACAGCGTGTCGATTGTTCTGGCCAGCGCACCATGCTCGCGCCCTTTGAGGAACCAGTGACAACCGACGCTGAAGCGCAGGATGTCGAGCTTCTTTGTGTAGTAGGGGTAGGCAATTGCTATCGCGGGCAGGCAGTAGAGGGCCCAGGCCGTGAAGCCCCAGTGAAACAGGCCATAAGTCGAAGCCCACTCGGCTGCCTCGACGCTGCGCGGTTCGGCGCCAAAAGGCGGAGCGTCGTAGTAATAGCCCCACTCGATTCCACACCAGTACAGCAAGCCGGCGCCAACGCCTGCACAGAACAGCATCCCGACCCAGCTGATCTCGGAAAATTCAGGGGAGTCACCGCCGAGACGCACACGGCCGAAGCGGCTCAGTGCGAGCCAGACCAGGAACCCGATCGCTGCGACGCTGCCGAGCAGGTACAGCACGCCGAACTCACTGGCAACCCACGAGTACAGGGACTCGAGCATCGCGGCAGATGCCTCGGGCCAGATGAACAAAGGAATGCTCGTCGCCAGCAACACTGCGGCAGAAATGACAAAGCTCGGCCAGTCGACCCGCTTCTGTTCCATGCAACCCCCGGATTGTTTTAGGTTGTGCTACACGGTCAGGACAACAGCGCCTCGCACCGTGCCGGTTTCAATAAGTTCATTGCTCTGCACGATGTCGTCGAGTGGCATCGTGGCTGCGATGCGATGGTCGAGCGATTCACTCTCCAGCGCCTTTGCAATATCATCGACCGCCTGCTGCTTGGCCGCTTCCGGCATCGCGTAGACGATGATCATGCGGATCGTAATGTCCTTGTACATCATCTGGAAGAACGGCAGCTGCGGCTCGGTGACCTGTGTCGAGGAATAGGTGGCAATGACGCCGCCAATCTTCAGTACCTCGATCGACACCGGCAGGTTTGCACCAAACTCGACGTCGACAACCCTGTCGATGAGATCGCCGTTCGTTACTGCAAGGATGTCCGCCACGACGTCATCTGAACGATGATTAACGACATGTTTCGCTCCGGCGCTGATACAGGCCACTTTGTCAGCATCGTTGCTTGCAGTGGCGATCACTGTCGCACCCGCCTGGCTTGCCCACTGGATCGCGTAGTACCCTACGCGGCCGGCACCGCCTGTGACCAGGATCGTCTGGCCAGCGACATCGCCGTCCGCGAACACCGCGCGATGTGCCGTCATGACCGGAATGCCGAGGCAGGCACCAATTTCAAAGCTGGCGTTATCGGCGAGTTTCGGTGCGCGACTTGACTCAAGAGCGACGTACTCGGCTGCTGTTCCGAAGCGACGTCCGTACTGCGCCTGGTAAACCCACACTCGCTCGCCAACACGCGCAGCGTCAACGCCAACGCCTACCGCTTCGATGATCCCGGCACCATCGCTGTTCGGGATTACATGTCCGCCATCGAGCAGGTTCGGGAAGGAGCCGGCGCGCTTCTTGACGTCCGACGGATTGACGCCACTCGTGTGCATGCGTACCAAGACCTCGCCGGGGCCCGCGACCGGTGTCTCCTGTTCGCCGAGCTGTAAAACGTCCTGCGCGGACCCAAATGATTCAAACCATGCTGCACGCATCGATGGTCTCCGTATTGTTGTCTGTTAGTCGAGCCAGTTCGAAAGGCCTTCGGTGTGGCCGTCGACAGAAATAGTCTGTCCCGAGATTTTCCGCGCGGCGTCCGATGCGAGGAACAGTACGACGTCCGCGACTTCGTCGGGTGTTACGAACGTGCGCATCGAGGTCTGCCGCAGGTAGACCTCACGAACCTGCTCCTCCGGCAGGCCGCGCTGTTCGGCATCGCGGCGGATGACAGCGTCGATTCGCGGCCCTTCGACGCTGGTTGGACATACGGCATTGACGCGAATGCCTTCGGGACCGAGTTCCATTGCCCAGGTCTTCATCAGGCCGATCATCGCCCACTTCGTCGCTGTATACGAAGAACGCAGCGGATATCCGTGCAGCGCTGCCGTAGACGAAATGTTCACAATCGCGCCGCCGCTGGAAGCACGGATCATCGGCACGGCACGCTTGGTAACGTAGAAGGTTCCCGACAGGTTGATCTGTACGCATCGGTCCCAGCCGTCTTCGTCGTGTTCGTCGACACGTGCCGACGGGCCGGCAACGCCTGCGTTGTTGACCAGTACATCGAGGTGGTCGAAAGGTAGTTCCTCGAACAGCAGGTCTACCGCTTCTCGGTCGCCGATGTCCGTGACGCTCGCAGTCGCAGTCGGGTTCGCGGTCAGGAACTCGTCGACATGCTCCTGCGACACGTCGCAGATGTGCACAGCGGCGCCTTCTGCCAGAAAGCGCTCGGCAGTACGCCGGCCGATGCCCGACGCGGCGCCTGTGATCAATACTGTTCTGGATCCGGACATTCGCTACTCCGCTGCGCTCGCTATCTTATCAAGCATCGCGACCAGTTCGTCGACGTCCGACCACTGCGGATTGTGATCCGATTCGAGGACGTGCACGGGCCAGCCGTGTCCACGTGCCACTTCTGCAAACTGTGCAAACTCATCGGCCCCCGGCTTGCTCGCGTCGACGGCAGTGAGAATGTACTCAGTCGGAATTTCGTAAACGGCTCCCGACAGTGATACAGCCTCCGAAAGTGTTCCTGCCGGATGCGGCACATCTTTTGGCGGGCTGGCATCGGCATTTACCCAGGGAGCCATTACACCCGCGTCTGTTGTGTTCGATTCGAGCCACTCGCGACCGGCATCGTCCGACATCGACAGCCAGCTGTCGCCGTCGCCCGGAACGATGGCGTCGAGGTAGACGAGTTTCGAAACTCGGGCCGATTCCCGGTCGGCAACGCTGGTTACGACCATGCCACCGTAGCTGTGTCCCACGAGCACGACGTTCTCCAGTTCTTCAAACCGCAGCACATTGACCACATCGGTGATATGCGTCGTCAGGTTCACAGACGGCGAAGCGAGGTGTACGCGTTCGCCCTGTCCCGTAAGCGTTGGACGATAAACATCGTAGCCACGTGCGCGCAGCTCGCGCTCAACATCACGAAAAGCCCAGCCGCCGCCCCAGGCGCCGTGCACGATCACAATCGTCGGCTTGTATTCCGATTCAGCATGCCCGAGAGCAGCCGCAAAAAGGACAAGCATCAAAAGCAGGATTCGCATTAGTCGTCTCCGTAAACCTCGGCGAGCACTTTCAGGACCGCATCCCGAGTGGAAACTTCATCCTGGTCTTCCTTGGTGTAGCTCGTAAACACGGCGACGATGTCCTTCTCGGGGTTGACGTACAAGCCCTGTCCGCCCCAGCCGCCATGCTGGATGTAACCGTTCTCGTCGCGACCACCCCAGGAGTAAGCGGTCGGGCGCAGCCCGGGACGATTGGCTGTCATGATCGCAGCGAGATGATCATCGCTGATGATCTGCTTGTCGGAGACGACACTCCAGCTCGGCGTGTATAGCAACCCGAAGCGGGCGAAATCCCGCAAGCTTGAGAAGAAGCCGCCGTGCGACAGTGGTATGCCGTAGCGATAGGCAATATAGCCCGCATCGCCTTCGGCGCCGATTTGCGTCCAGAACTCCTTGGTCACCGCATCGGGCAACGTGTAGCCGGTGACTTCTTCAACGAGCCACATCAGGAGAAAGTTGGTGGCACCGGAGTAAACGAATTTCTCGCCCTGCGGGCCGGTGCGCTCGATGTCCACAGTTGCCATGAATTCGTACGGGTCGTCGGGCGACTCGCCATCGCGCAGGTTGTCACCGATAGCTTCTGAATAAATGTAGTAACAGGATTCGGGATCTGTGTAGTTTTCGGCGCAGTCGACACCGGTCGCCATGTCGAGCAGATTCTGTACGGTTGTTCCGGCATGCACAGAATCGGCGAGACGCGGGACGTAGTGCTCAATCGGTTTCGATATGTCGACCTTGCCCTGTTCTTCGAGCAGCCTGACAACTGCACCTGTGAGTACCTTGGCGACCGACCAGTACATGAACTTCTCGTACTCCTGCATGCGCGGGAACGCCTCGTACGCGATCCTGCCTTTGTGCAGGACGACGACGCCCACGGTCGTTGCGTGGTCACTGTGGATGAACCAGTCAAAGGGAAGTGGTCCCTCCGGGGTGTCAATCTTTACCTCGCCAATGGCCGGGTTGAGTTCGTAAGCAAGCTCGCGGACCTGTCCTGCCCGGTATACGGGAACAGTCGGGAACATCTGCTGCGTATGCCGATGCATCCAGCCCATCTCGGGGCCACGCACATTCCACCAGTGGTCGTCATCGGGAATGCGGCGCTGATGTTCGATCACCGAGGCCTGCGACTCGTCAGGTCGGAAATCGGTGCCTCGCTCCTCGGGCAGGAACAGCTCCGCGACTTTACGTGCAGTGCCGTAGCGTTCGAAGTCCGCACGGTTTCCGAGCAAAACAACAGTGAGGTCATTGTCGGGGAAGAGTGCGATCAGATTGCGGAAGCCGACCCAGGCTCCGCCGTGGTAAATCATACGATGGCCGCGGTGCATGCCGATGCCCCAGCCAAAGCCTTCGTCGATTACCCTGCCGTCATTCAGTCGCCCCCGCGTCCAGGCTTCATTCAGCGTATGTGGGTTGACGAGATTGTGATTCCTGAGCGCGCGGACCCAGGCAGCCATATCCTGCAACGATGCGTAAACGCCGCCGGAGCCCAGCATGTCGTTGAATATGTCGTAGTCGTCGTCCTCGAACCCGTCGTCAGCAGGCGCGTAGCCGAAGGCGCGGCCTGGAAAGTCGGCGCGTGACGAGTTAAAGGTCGTTGCTGTCAGCATCCCGGCGGGCTTGAATATCTGCTCATCGACGAAGCGGCTGAACGGCTGGCCTGAAACGCGCTCAACAACGGCAACCAGCACCTCGTATGCAGCGTTGTTGTAAACCGAGCGCTCGCCGGGTTCAAAGTCGGGCTCCGGATAGTTCTGCATGATGGCCACGATGTCCGCTGGCTGCGGCATAGGGTCATCTGGGTTGTACTCGCTGTAATAGCCTTCCTCGTAGTAATCCGGAATTCCCGACGTGTGGTGCATCAGGTGGCGAAGGGTTACCTCGGGCCACGATTCGAACTCCGGGATGTACTCGACCAGCAGGTCGTCGTAGTCGAGTCGGCCCTGTTCAGCCAGGAGCATGATGGCCATGGTTGTGAACTGTTTCGATACCGATGCGAGCCGGAACATCGTCTGGTCATCGATGCGTACCTTGTTCTCAAGATCGGCATAGCCGAAGCCCCGGGAATAGATGACCTCGTCGCCCTCCATGACCATTACGGCCGCTCCGGGCTGCACACCCTCTTCGAATTGCTCGAAGAGGGCGGCTATGTTACTGGAAAGATCAGGTTCGGGCGCGCTGCATGCCGCAAAAAGCGGCAGCAGAAGAATGAGCTTAACGGCGGACCAGGTCTTCAATATCTGTTGTCTCTCTGCTGTAAGGGATCAGGGTAAACGCATATTCGTAGCTGTGCTCGTTAAGCGTGTATTGCTGCAGGGTACGCTTGCCCCAGGAATCATCGCCGCCGACGCCCATCTGTCCGAGATCGATGTCGAACGAGATAAGGTCACGCGGCTTGATATCGCTGACGTGGATATTGACGCGTTCGTCATTGTCGCGTGCGCCCGGTCCGTCTTCGCTGGTAATGGCAATCTTGACGGGCGGCACGAAGTCCTCGAGACGATTGTGACTGACGCCGAAGCTGATCAGGTCGTCGGCCTTCACGAGCAGCCCTGTCTCGTCATTGCTCAGGGATACCCAGCGAACATCTGTCTTGTAGCCGTTCTCCTGCGGTCGCATGTAAGGGACGTAGTGGTCGGCGACCTTGTTCTCGTAGCGGCCGACATTCGCTGACTCCTTTCGATCCGAGTAATTCTCATGCGGGCCGCGGCCGAACCACTGCACCGAGTCGAGGGTGCGATTGATCTCGACGTTCATGCCAAGGCGCGGCAGCACCGGCAGGTTCGGGTCACGTTCAAAACGATTGCTCACTTTGATCGTACCGTCCGCAGCGACGTCGTACTCCGCTACCCAGGTTGCGGCATCACCAAATGAGTAGCTGGCGGTTACCTTCGCACAGCACTCGTTGTCGGTGTTGATGACAAGTGACTCAAGCGTACGGTTGTGTCGCGCCTGTTCCCAAACCGCAGCCCAGTCCTGCATGTAGTTGCCGAAATCATTATCGGTTGGTGCGCGCCAGAAATTCGGCGTTAGTGGCGCCAGCAGTAATTCCTGCTCGTCCTTTGTCAGCGACACGAGCAGGCCGGTGCTCTCATCGAACGCGGCCGAGAAACCGTCCCCTTCAATATTGACCCTGCCGTTATCGCTCGCGACCGTAACTGCGCCGGGAATGGAGCCTTCAAACGCGATGCCGCCCATGTCCTGAGCCGGTATCTCGAACTGGTGTTCCGCAACCACGTTGCCCGCAGCCTGCAGGTCACGCGCAGTTGGCGATACAAGCTGTAACAGCAGGTGGTGTTCGGGACCCGAGCGGAATCCGCGCATGTTGTAGGGCAGCCAGATTGAGGCCGTACTTCCCGGAGCGACATCGAGATCGGCAACAACACCGTCCTGCACCGGCACGCCATCCTCGGTGATCTGCCAGTGCAGTTCGAACTCGTTGAGGTTGATGAAGTTGTAGCGGTTGTGAATGACGAGATCGCCAGACAACAGGCTTACGGCGTCGAAACCTACGTGCTGGTAGACCCGTTTGACCTCGTGCCACGCCGGCTGGATGCGACGGTCGGGAAAAACCAGACCATTGAAATTGAAGTTGCCGCTCGATGGCACGTCGGGCGGCCCGTAGTCGCCACCGTAGGTCCAGTAAGGAATGCCGTCTTCGTCATGCTCCAGCAGGCCCTGGTCTACCCAATCCCAGATGAAGCCGCCCGACAGGATGTCGTGCTTCTCGATGACGTCCCAGTACTCGCGCAGGTTGCCCGAGCTGTTGCCCATGGCGTGGCTGTACTCAATCAGCACGAACGGCCGGTCGTTATGCGTCTGCGCGTATTGCTCGAGATCCCAATGGCGCCAGTACATGCTCGAGTGGAAATCTGAATGGCGTTCGCCGACCTCCTCGATGTTGCCCTCCGTTTCGTATTGCACGGGGCGTGTCGAGTCGTTGTCTTTCAGCCAGTGGTAGGTGGCGCCCAGATTTACGCCATCGCCGGCCTCGTTACCCAGCGACCAGATGACCACAGCAGGAAAATTCTTGGCCCTCTCGAACATGCGGATCGTGCGATCGAGGTGATGCTCCATCCAGTGTGGTTTGTTGCCGAGCGTCTTGTCGTGGTCGTAGCCATAGCCGTGACTCTCGATGTTCGCCTCGTCGACCACGTACAGGCCGTGCTCGCTGACGAGCTCGTACCAGCGCTCGGGCTGCGGGTAGTGCGAGTTGCGCACCGCGTTCATGTTGGAGCCTTTCATCAGGCGGATGTCGGTGAGCATCGTTTCCTCGTCGACGACGTGGCCGGTGACATCATGATGCTCATGCAGGTTCACGCCCTTCAGCTTCACGAGCTCGCCGTTGATCAGGAAGCGACCATTGATGATTTCCGCCGTGCGGAAACCGATCTTCTGTGTGATGACTTCCTCGCCGGCCCGGACAACCAGCGTGTACTGGTTCGGGTACTCGGCCGACCACTGGCGCACGTCGCTCAAAGTCGTTGCGAACTCGGCGGTCGTCGCGCCCGCACCGAGGGACAGTGACCGTAATTCTTCGTATATCGGTTTGTCGCCGTCGAGGATCTGTACCGTGACGTCCATGTCGGCGGGCTCACCGTCATTCTGCAGATCGACCCGCAGCACAAAGTCGCCATCGGTGTAGTCGTTGCTGAGGCCGGCCTGGACGAAGTAGTCGCGGACACGGGATGCGGGTCGCGCGTAGATTTCAACGTCGCGCTGAATACCTGAAAGCGACCAGAAGTCCTGGTCTTCGAGATAACTGCCGGTACTCCAGCGGTACACCTCAACGGCCACGGTATTGTTGCCGCTCTGCACGTTGTCGGTGACTCGAAACTCGGACGGCGTCTTGCTGCCTTCGCTGTAACCGATGTACTCGCCGTTTATCCAGACGTAGAACGCCGAACTCACGGCGCCAAAGTTCAGGAATATCTCGTCGCCGTCCCAGTCGGCGGGAATCTCGACGTCGCGCCGGTACGAACCGACCGGGTTCTTCTCGGTTGGCACGTTGGGTTCGTCGATCTCGAACGGGTACGGCACGTTGACGTAAATCGCGTAGCCGTGACCCTCACGCTCCCAGTTTGACGGCACCGGGATGGCGTCCCAGCCGCTGACATCGAACGCGGGGTCCTCGAAGCCGGCAGGTCTACCGGCAGGCGAATCGCTGTAATTGAACTTCCAGTCACCGTTCAGTGACAGGCGCTTTGTCTCACCGCTGTCCCGTACCGGCACAAAATGAGCGCGGGGCGCTTCGACGTTTTCACGAATGACGTCAATGTTGTTCCAGTGCGGCCGCGGCCCCTCGGGGGCGCAGGCAATAAGCGAGGTCAGTAACACCATGGCAGCGATTTTCTTCATGAGGGGCGGCCGATTTGAAATTCTTCCAAGGGTAGGAGACTGGAACCCCCTGTCAAATGGACATTCAGGGCATTCTGATGGATATTCTTACGCTTTGTCATTGAGGGGTTCCCGTGTCCGCCGTCCAGCTACGAGAAGGCTTTGCCGGACAGGACATGTTCGTGATACCGCGGCCGGTCCTGACCGACGCCGCACGACACCCGCTGGTGCGTTCCGCGTACCCGACAGATATTGGCTGGTTTCCGAACGCCGCGCATCACTTTCGTGAGCGCGTTGGTGGTGCCGGACAGGACCACCTGATGATGTGCGTCGATGGTCACGGTTTTGCGGAGATCGACGGACAGCAGGTGCGCCTGGGCCCCGGCCAGCTGCTGATCATTCCCCGCAACGTGCCGCATCGCTACTGGGCAGCAGACGAGGATCCCTGGTCGATCTACTGGGTGCACTTTCTCGGGGACGACTCGGGGTACTACGTCGACCGCATACCGAACCGCGGCGATCCGGTCCCCGTCGAGCCCGCAACAATGGACGAGGCGGCCAGGCTGTTCAGGGAGTGTCTGGATGCACTCTATGACGGATACGGCCTGCCCAACCTGATCTACGCTGCGCAGTCCGTGCAGCATATTCTGTCGCTGCTGCTGTATCGCAACCAGGCACTGCCGATGGACCAGGGGCGCAAGCAACGCCGCCTGGGCCTGGATACGATCGTTGATTTCATGCATTCCAATCTCGGCGAGTCGTTACGCCTCGAAGACTTTGCAAGGGCAGCGGGCATGTCGGTGAGCCATTTTTCCGAGTTGTTCCGGCGGCAGACCGGGCGCTCGCCGATGGCGTACTTCATCGAGTTGCGGGTTCGGCAGGCCTGTCGCCTGCTCGATACAACGGATCGGCCGGTCAAATCCGTTGCCGCAGAGTGCGGGTATCGGGATCCGTATTACTTCTCGCGCGTTTTCAAGAAAGTCATGGGACTTTCTCCTGAAAAATATCGCGCAGTAAAGAAAGGCTGAGGATTGGCATGAAAATCAGCGGATATTCCAGTCCGGAATATTCCGGCACGCTGGAATCATCCTAAACGCCAGTGGTTTAGCCGATTCTTGCCTATACGGCGGGAATTCAATCGCCCGTAAGATAGTCCATCATTCAGTAGCAACATCCATTCCTTCACCTGTGGCGCCGTGCCACCATCAGAAGACAATTCCAAAGTCGTCATATTTCGGGGGATAGAGAAATGAGCGACGTCCTGTACAAGGTCTCACCTATAGCCGCTTCCGTCGTTGCTGCGCTGCAGCCCGCAGGCTCCGCACTTGCCCAGGAAGACGAGGTCACCGCCGTCGACGAGATCATCGTTACCGCGAACAAGCGCGAAGGCGATGTCATGGATCTCGACCAGTCGATCCAGGCCGTAACCGGCGCGGACATCGACAAGAAGTCGATCCTGTCGATGGAAGACCTGATTTCCTCGTTGCCAAGCGTGACCATTTCCGCCGCACAGCCCGGACGCAATACGATCATTGCGCGTGGCATGACGACGGGTACTGATGAATGGCGCACGGACAGTTCGGTTGCTGTGTACATGGACGAGGTGCCGATGACGGCGATCTCGCAGCAGGTCGACCCGCGCATGGTGGACATCCAGCGCGTCGAAATGCTGACCGGACCGCAGGGCACACTGTTCGGCGCCAGCTCCACGGCCGGCACGATGCGTATCATCACCAACAAGCCCGACCCGAATGAAACTGCAGGTGGCGTTGAGGCCAACTACAAGACGACCAAGGGTGGTGACGACAGCTACGACATCAACGGTTACCTGAACGTCCCGTTGTCTGACTCGATGGCAATCCGCATGGTTGCCTACAAGGCCGACGAGGGTGGCTGGATCGACAATGTCGCGGCAACGTCGTTGTCCGGGACGCACGACAACTCGGATATCGTTCAGGACAACATCAATAACTGGACGGTTACGGGCGGCCGCCTGACGGCCGCGTTCGAATTCAGTGAGCGCTGGGACGCACAGTTCCTGTGGATGACCCAGAAGCAGGAGAGCACCGGTGCCTGGCACTCGGATCCGGCGCTCGGCCAGGACAAGATTGCGTTGTTCCATATGAATGACCGCCTCGATGACTGGGATATCGCTGCGCTGACTGTCCGGGGCGACCTGGGCTTCGCCGAGCTGACCAGCGTCACGTCACATGTAGACAGATATATCTGGTACACGCTCGACAATCACGTGTACGACTCCTACAAGACGGCCGGTGCGAACAGCCTGTACTGCACCTACTACAACTACTATTGCTACTACTACAACTACTACGATCTTGGCGTGTTGTACGACGTCGGCGACAATATCGGTTACTACTTCAACGACCAGACGCAGAAGCGCTTCTCGCAGGAACTGCGCCTGACGTCATTGTCGGACAGCCGCTTTCGCTGGATGGTTGGCGCGTACTATGAAGACGTCACCGACGAATGGTTCTACGCGAACCATATTCCCAATCTCGGCGAAACCAATGCATTCGCATACGCCAACTATTGGGCTTACTACTACAACTACTACTACGGTTACGACATCCAGTACCCGCTGCCCGATAACGAGCTTTACTGGGTACAGGAATACTCGCGGACGGTTGAACAGATTTCGGCCTTCGCCAACTTTGAGTTCGACATTACGGACTCGTGGTCAGTCTCGCTTGGCGGCCGCTGGTTGAGGAACGAGCGCAATCGCTACGAGCGCAACACGTTCCCGCAGGAATTCCCGTCGTGGGGCACGTTCGACACCAATGGTGAGGACATCGTCAACGGTCAGGAAACCGAAGACACGTCGATCAAGGTAAGCACCAAGTTCAACATCAACGATGACCATATGGTCTACGCGCTGTACAGCGAAGGCTTCCGGCTCGGCGGCTACAACTCGCTGCGCGCATCGAATGCAGGATTCGTTGATCGGCAGTACAACCCGGACTACATGGACAACTTTGAGTTCGGCCACAAGGGCTCGTTCTTCGACAATCGCCTGAGTGTGCAGACCTCGATCTTCCATATGAAGTGGACCGATATTCAACTGCCACGCTGGAACCAGAATGTCTGGTGGCAGAACGGTAACCTGAACGGCGGCGCGGCTGAACAGACCGGCGCCGAGGTCTACATTACGGCCGTTCCAACGGACAATCTTCGTCTGACCGGTAACTTCGCGTGGGGTGACGGCGAGTACACCGAAGATATCTACTCATGGGATATCAGCACCGATCCGCGCACCAGGGTCATCGATACACCGGCCGGAACGGAGAAACCGTTCTCGCCCGAGTTTGCATACTCGGTTGGTGCGGAATATACGGTGCCGCGGGACATGTTTTCGGGGCAGGTATCGCTCTATTACTACATCAACGGCCAGACCGACACGTATCGTAACCGCGGATCGGCGCAGGATGGCATCGTTGACCTGCCGGCCTGGGATGTACACAACATGACCGTGCGCTGGGCCAACGACGATGGCATGTCTGTGTCGCTGCGCGTGCGCAACATCTTCAACGAGCGTTACCGCCAGGCCCTCTACACGGGTAACAACTGGCAGATCGACTCGTACTGGCCAAACGAAACACGCTGGCGCGATGAAGTCACCTTTAACAGGCCCAGGGAAATCAGCCTGCAGCTCCGTTACGACTTCTGATCAAACTCATAGCAACATCCGTTGTCCGTGGCTCTCAGCAATCTGAGAGCCACGGCGGCATCTATCTGGTCGACTTCGGGAAGCAGGAGGTCCTGCAGCCTGTAGACTGGAATACTGCCGACATTGACTGGGAGGGCCGCGGTGGTGATCGTGGCCTGCGCGGTATCGCGTTCGACGGTGACACCATCTATGTCGCGGCGAGCGATGAACTGTTCGCCTTCGATCAACAGTTCAAACAGATCGGATCGTGGCGCAATCCCTACCTCAAGCATTGTCACGAGATTCATGTCTACAAGCGTCGGCTATACCTGACCTCAACCGGTTTCGACTCAATACTGGCCTTCGAGCTGGATTCGCAGGAATTCAGCTGGGGGCTGCACATCGACTTCAATGGCTTTGTATTTCGCGGTGTCCCGTTCAACCCGAACTCCGAAGAGGGCCCGTTGCAACTCAACAAGCTGCACCTGAACAGCGTCTACGCCGACTCGACCGGCCTCTGGTTTGCCGGCGTAAGTTCGCGCGGCATGCTGCTCTGGAACGGCCAGGAGGTGCAGATGTCGGTCGAGTTGCCGGAAGGCACCCACAATGCACAACCGTTTCGCAAAGGCGTCATCTTTAACGATACGCGTTCGGACTGCCTGCGATACGCGACGCCCGATGGTGACGAAGATCGAAAAATGGACGTGCAGATGTTTGACAAAGACCAACTCGAGTCGCGTGGACGTGACACGTCCGGAGTTGCTCGACAGGGATTCGGTCGCGGCCTTTGCGTAATCAATGAAAGTACAGTGGCAACCGGCTACTCACCGTCGACTATCGCGGTGCACGACCTCCGGGGCAACGAGACGGTCGCGCGCGTCAACCTCTCAATGGATGTGCGTAACGCCATCCACGGGCTGGAGGTCTGGCCCTACGATTAGGTGCCGGCTTTCTGCACCACCTCGGGCAGCCGCTCGATGATCGGTGCGAGCTGTTCCTTCCATTCGTCCAGGTGCCGATCGTAACGACGCCACTTACCCATGCCGCCCGTATAAATCGGCTGGCGTACCTGCTCTGAACTCGCGGTCTTGACGGCCCGCTCGGTTTCGTAAAATCGAATGCACTGTTCCTCGAACGGCAGGCCACAATGTTCGAGGATTTTGTGCACCTGTGCGTCGAGGTCGGTCACGGTCTCCTCGTAGTGCACGTCGAGCACCTTGCCGGGCAACACCTCGTGCCAGTGCTCCATCATGCGATCGTACTCCTCGTAATAAAGGCCAAGCTCGATCAGGTCGTAAGTGAAGTTCTGTCCTTTGCCGAACAGCTGCTTGTAGGAACCAAGGCAGCTGTCGAGCGGATGGCGACGCGCATTGATGATCTTTGCGTTTGGCAGTGCGAGTGCCACGAAACCAACGAGTGGGAAGTTGTTCGGCATCTTGTCGGTGAATAACGGCTTGTCCGTCACGCGATGTCGCGCCGCGCGTTTCAGGTACTCCTTGCCGAACATGCGCCAGTCGCGTGGGGAAGCGTCCCTGAGCGATTCAGGGAAACGCTTGCCATCCGGTCGGAAGCGCCCGATCGAATTCGCAACGACGCTCAGGTCTGCCAGTTCCGCTGTGCCTTCTACCTGGCTGTGGCTGGCGAGTATCTGCTCGACCAGGGTCGACCCGGATCGCGGCAGGCCGACAATAAAGATCGGGTCCGGCGCATCGAGTCCGTTGCCAGAGTGCTGTTCGAGGAATTCCGCAGAGAACGTCTCGATGATTTTCTGGTCCTTGAGTTCGCGGACCATCGGGTCGTGCCCGACAAGCTGACGTTGTTTCATGTTGCCGGAATGATAGAACTCCCAGGCCCGGTCATAGTCCTTCGCATCCTCGAAGGCCTTACCCAGCGCGAACCTGAAGTGCACCTCGGAGGCGTCGGTCAGGTCGGGGTTTTCCAGTTGCCCAAGCATGGACTCGACCTCTTCATCTTCAAAATTGAAGATCTTCAGGTTGGCCATGCTCCAGTAGCTTTCACCAAAGTCGGGTCGCAATTCGATCGCTCGACGGTATTCCGCGAGCGCGCCAGGCTGATCGCCGAGCGTTTTCAGCGAGTGAGCAAGGCTCATGTGAGTGTTCGGAATGTCTGGTGCCAGGCGGATGGACTCCGAGTAAGCTTCGGCCGCTTTCTCAGGATGACCGGCCATTGCCTGGGCGGCACCAAGACATGACCAGGCCTCGTGCATGTCCGGGTGGTGCTCGATGGTTGTCTGCAGCGCCTTGATCGCATCGATGTACTTGTTGGTACGCGTCAGCAGGATGCCGAGATTCATCGTCGCCCCGGCGTAGTCCGGGGCAATCGCAACCGCACGTCGCAGCAACGCTTCGGCGTCAGTCAGGTTCCGGTCCCACTTCATGTAATTGAGAGCGAGGAAACGCATCGCATCGACGTTGTTCGGGTGCTGCTTCAAGACGCCGCGCAGCGTCTTCGCGGCAGCTTCATGGCGTCCCATCTGCAGGTGCTCAACACCGAGTGCCACAGCCCCCGCGGCAGGATCCTTCTCGAAGTAAGCCTCGTACGCCTCGTCAGCTTCGCGCCCGCGCCCGGCCGCTATCAGCACCTGGCCAAGTTTCTTGTGTGCGGTAGGCCGCGTGGGATCCAGGCTGATAGCTTTCTCAAATGACTCGATCGCATGGTCGAGCTGACCTTCGCCCGCCAGGATCATTCCGAGGTCCTCGTGCAGCGGCGCGAACTCCGGCTTGAGGCTGATCGCCAACTCAAGATTGGAGCGAGCCTCCTCCGGCGCCCCGCTGGTTGAAAGAGCGTGACTCAGCATACGCAGGTGATCGATACAGCCCGGGGTATCTGCGAGGTAGCGGCGGCACTGGTTAATAGCGCCCTTCGGTTTGCCGGCCTTCATGAGCGCGATGACGCGTTGCAGGCTGGCTTCTTTTTCTTTCAGGTCGTCCATACTGCAGCCTATTCTATCGATTCGCGGGTTATGATCCACCGCATGAGTTCAGGGCATGAAAAGCCGCTTCGCCTGCGCAAAAAGCACGGCGACGGAGCGAAGCGTGACGTAACCGCCGAAGACGGCAGGCGTCTCGTGCAGGCACAGTCATTGCGCAATGCCGTGACGGCAGGACTGATTACGATCATTCTGTTCTGCGTGCTCTGGGTGATGACAACCAGGCTGCTCAACAGCGTGTATCCGTGGGCCACGGTCGTGCTCGGCTACCTGCTCGGATTCTCTGTTCGAACTGCCGGACGCGGCGTGGACTGGCCGTTTCCGGTGCTGGCGGCAGCACTTACGATTGTTGGTTCGGTTGCAGCCAACGTCGTCGTCGCGGCGTCGGTGTCAGGTGAGGAGATCGGCATAGGCACACTGCAGGTCTTGCACGGGCTGACCGCCACGACCTGGACGACGTTCTTCAACGAGATCTGGAATATCGGCGATACCTTTTTTGCAGCGTTCGCAGCCGGCGTTGCCGCGTTCTTCGCACCCCGCAAACTGAATCGCAACCAGTACTACGCGCTGCGCCTGTATCGCGAGGCTGTTGTCGGTGAGTGAACGGATCCGCTTCTACGGGGATTCGATTTCGGGCAACTGTTACAAGCTCAAACATGCGTGTGCCGAGCTTGGTTTTGAGTATGACTGGGTTGAGACCGGCGTACTGACGGGTGAGACCCGGTCCGACGAATTCCTGGCTATGAACCCGAATGGCAAGGTTCCCGTCGCCAGGCTGCCCGACGGTCGTTGTCTCGCCGAGTCCAACGCAATCCTCTGCTGGCTTGCGGACGGTGAGGCGCTGGCCGGCGCAGATCGCGACACTCGCGCGAATATCCTGCAGTGGCTTTTCTTCGAGCAATACAGTCACGAACCGTTTATCGCGACGTCGCGCTTCATTGTGAAGTACCTCGGCATCCCCGCTGACCGGCAGGCGGATCTTGAGGCAAAACAGCCCGGCGGCTACAAGGCGCTCGATGTCATGGAGCGGCAGCTGGCGATACACGACTGGCTTGCCAACGACAGCTTCAGCATCGCGGACATAGCCCTGTACGCGTACACGCACGTGGCCCATGAGGGCGGCTTCAGCCTGGAGAATTACCCGGCGATTCGGGGCTGGCTTGCAAGGATAGAGGCTCGGCCGAATTACGTGCCGATGGTCTCAGACGGGCATTAACAACGTTTCGTCGGGGTGCAGGTTGGAGCCTTTCAGTGCTGCCAGCTGTTTTGCAACAAGTCGCTCTATATCCTGGACTGCCGCAGTAATGCCGAGATAGACGGCGGGTTCGCGCCGCAGCAGGCTCCAGTCGCCGCTTTCGAGGATACGCACGAGGTGCGTGATGTTATTGCGGATCGCGTCGATGTAAGGATTCTGACCGCCGTACAGGACCTCGATGTAACGGTAGGCGCGATTGAACTTCGAGTGCAGCCGGTCGCGCATTACCTGCTGGTAAAACGTCGGCGTTTTCTTGAGCAGGTCCTTGCCTGACTCGTAGCGCACCATGTACTCGCCGGGCTTGGCATTCTCGACAGCCACACCCCCGACAACGAACTCCTTGTACAGGCGATCACGGCATTTCTCGAGGTAACAGCGGTCGGCCATCTGCGCGAGCATGTCGGCTGTGCCGATCAGGTGCCCGCAGATAATGTCGCGCGGGTCGTCGAGCTCGATCTTGTCGAGGTCGAGTTCGTAGCCCGTGAAGTGCACGATCATGCTGGCGACGCCAACATCGGTCGCGAGTCCCAGTTCGGGCAGGTAGCGACGCAGAAAGTCTGCGCTGCGTGAAACGTGGTAGAGCGTGAACTCCGCACCGTTCGTGAAGTCTTCGTCGCGTGCCTTGTGGCGAATGTAGCCGGAGTCGTGAAACAGTGAAGTAATCACAGCCATCTGTGCACGCCGCGGTCCGAGACGATCTGCAGGTTCGACACTGCGTTCGTAACCGGCGACGAGGCGCGCGAGCGCCAGCGTCATGTCCAACGTGTGCTGCATGTCGTGATAGGTTGTGTCGCAGCCGTGATAGCCCGGGAAGCGACCAGTGAACAGGCGCTCGAAGTCGTAAAACGCGAGCCACAGCTTGTCGAATGACATGCCGGGGAATGATTCGGCGTACAGCGCCTGTACGGCATCGCGCACAGCGGCAGGGCTGCTGACCTGCACTGTATTGGTTACGTCGTAATTGTTACGCCGATCCTGTGACATTATTCTCCGGCTTTTTTGTTTGCCATCATACCTTGGCGGCTCGGGCGTCACAGCGGCAATCTCGTCCTTATGTCAAAGCGACCGGGGTCGCTGTTCAGGTTCCGAACTCGGCGACCACGGGGGTGTGGTCGGACGGCCGATCCCAGGCACGTGGCTCCTTGTCCACGTAGCTTGCTGAACAGCGTTCGGTCATAGAAGCGCTGGTCAGTATCAGGTCTATTCGCAGCCCGGCATTGCGCCGAAATCCCGCGGCGCGATAGTCCCACCAACTGTAGGTTTTCTCGGGCTGCTCGAACTTGCGAAATACGTCGGTCAGGCCGAGATCCAGCAGCCCCTGCAGCGCGGCACGTTCCTGCGGGCTGCAGAGGATGCCCTCGCCCCACTGCTCGGGGGCGTGAACGTCGGCGTCTGCCGGAGCGATGTTGAAGTCACCAAGCACGACAACATTCTCGTGTCGCTCAAGCTCGCCTTCAAGAAAGCGATGCAGCGAACCGAGCCACTCGAGTTTGTAGGCAAATTTTTCGGAGCCGACTTCGGAGCCGTTTGGTACGTACAGGTTGATGACGCGCACGCCGTCAATCGTTGTGGCCAGGACGCGTCGCTGCGGATCCTCAAGGTCGGGGAAGTCCGTCACCGGATTTTCGATCGTACCCTTTGCGATGGTTGCGACACCGTTATAGGTTTTCTGTCCGTTGGCCAGCGACTGGTATCCAAGTTCCTGCAATGCGTCACTCGGAAATTTATCGGTCTGTTGTTTGATTTCCTGCAGAACCAGCACGTCGGGTTCGTGGTTCTGCAGCCATTCAGTCACGTGCGCGTGGCGCACGTTCATCGAGTTTACGTTCCAGGTGGCGACCTTCACTCGACGGCTATGCCGTTCTGTCGCAGCAATGCATCGACCGTTGGCTTGCGGCCGCGGAAGGCAACGTAGGCATCAAGAATGTCACGGCTGCCGCCGACTTCGAGAATCTCTTCGCGGAAACGCAGCGCAGTGGCCTGGTCGAAGATGCCAGCTTCTTCGAACGCACCGAAGGCATCTGCTGCGAGGACCTCGGCCCACTTGTAGCTGTAGTAACCGGCGGCGTAGCCGCCAGCGAAGATATGCGAAAACGTGTGCGGCAGGCGGTTGTAGTCGGGGTGCCTGAGCAGCGAGACTTCGTCACGAACGGCCGACAGAACCTCAAGCGCATCGGCCGGAGTGTCGGGGTCGTACTCGGCATGCAGCAGAAAATCGAACAGTCCGAGTTCGATCTGCCGCAACATGGCGAGGCCTGCGCCGGCATGGCGGCTGGCGTCGAGCTTGTCGAACATTTCGCGCGGTAATGGCTCGCCCGTCGCGGGATTGGACGAGCAATGCTCGAGCACCTCGTAACTCCAGGCGAAATTTTCCATGAACTGACTTGGCAGCTCGACGGCGTCCCAGGGAACGCCGTTGATGCCGGAGATGCTCGGTACGTCGATACGCGTAAGCAGGTGATGCAGCATGTGGCCGAATTCATGGAACAGCGTCACGACATCATCGTGTGTCAGCAACGATCGGCCGCTGTCGTCGGGCGGCGGGAAGTTGCAAACGAGGTAGCCGACAGGTAACGACGCGCTGCCATTCAGCTCGGAGCGGGTTACACACTCGTCAATCCACGCGCCGCTGCGTTTACCGCTGCGCGCGTAGAGATCCGTGTAGAAGCCACCGATTTCCTGGCCGTCCGCGTCACGTACGACGTAGTAGCGTGCATCGTCGTGCCAGACGGCAACACCATCTCGCTGCTCGAGCGTCACGTCGTAAAGGCGCGATGCGAGCGCGAAAAGTCCGCCAACGACGGTCTTCGACGGGAAGTACTGGCGCAGCTCCTCGTTCGAGACCGAGTACTTGGCCTGCTTCAGCTTCTCGAGCCAGAACGCAACGTCCCACGGCTGCAATTCGGTGCCGGCGAACTCAGTCAGTTCCTCCAGTTCGCGCTCGGCGGCCGCTCTCGAATGTGCCGCGAGGTTGCGCAGGAACTCGATAACCTCAGACGACGAGGTCGCCATCTTCGTTGCAAGTGAGTACTCGGCAAACGTCGAAAATCCGACCAGGTTCGCGGCTTCGTGCCGCAATGCCAGGATGCGCTCGATGTTTTCGCTGTTGTCCCACTCGGGCTTCGCGCTCAGGTCGGAGCCGCGCGTCGACCAGGCCTTGTAGAAACGCTCGCGCAGGCCCCGGTCGTGTGCGTGCGTCGCAATCGCGTCATATGTCGGGTAGTCAAGTGACAGCAACCAACCCTCGAGGCCCTTTTCAACCGCAGCCTCGGCTGCACGGGCGAGAGCCTGCTCCGGAACCCCGGCCAGCTCGTCAATGTCTTCGATGTGCAGCGACCAGGCATCGGCCGAGTCCTGGATGCGGTGCTCGAAGTCCGCTTGTGCGTGTGCGAGCTCCTGCATGATTTCCTTGAAGCGCTGCTTGCTCTCGTCTTCCAGATCGACACCGGCGAGATGAAAGTCACGCAGTGCGTGCTCGACTGCACTGCGCCGCGATTCCAGTGCATCGGGCGGCAGCCGCTCACCAACACTTGCGTAAGCCTGCTGCAGGCGAATGTTCTGTGATATTTCGGTACCGTGCTCGGTCAGTAATGGCAGGGCTTCTTTGTACGCCTCTCGCCACTCGCGTGAACCAAGTACACTTTGCAGGTGACTGACCGGTGACCAGACGCGGCCGAGCTCGTGTTCCATAAGTTCGACAGGTACAACGAGCGATTCGAAATCAGGGTCGTGACCGTCGTGCAGGAGTTCGTCGAGTTTGCGACGGTGGTCGGAGATCAGCTTCGTAATCGCAGGCATGACGTGCTCGGGCTGTATTTCGCGGAAGCGCGGTAGCGAAGAAGTGTCGAGCAGCGGGTTTGTCATCGGCCGGTTGATATCCTTTTCTGGCGCCGCATATTAACACAGCGTTTGCGCCGGTTAGCGGCACAAAACAGACAGTATTGGAGACATAAAAGTGACGCAGAAATTCGACCTCCTGGTCATAGGTGGTGGCAGCGGCGGACTCGCTCATGCGCAACGCGCAGCGGAATATGGAGCGAGCGCGGCCGTGGTCGAATACGGCCCGCTCGGCGGCACCTGCGTCAATGTAGGCTGTGTTCCTAAGAAGGTCATGTGGTACGCGGCGCATCACGCGCACCAGATCCATCACGCCGCGGACTACGGCTACGACCTGACGAACAATGGTCACGACTGGGTCGCGCTGAAGCAGCGCCGGGATGCCTATATCGAGCGCCTCAATGGCATCTATGCCCGCAATCTCGACAACAAGGGCGTTACGTATCTTGCCGGCAAGGCAAAGTTCGTTGATGCCAATACCGTCGACGTTGGCGGCACGCGCTACGAGGCGGACAGAATCGTAATAGCGACCGGCGGCCAGCCGATGGTGCCGGAAATTCCGGGCGCTGAGCTTGGCATTACCTCCGATGGTTTCTTTGAACTTGAGGATCGACCGCAGCGCGTGCTGATCGCGGGCAGCGGCTACATCGCTGTGGAGCTTGCCGGCGTATTTAATGGCCTGGGCAGCGACACGCAACTCGTGGTTCGCAAGAACGGCATTCTGCGAAGCTTCGACACCATGCTGTCGGAGCAGCTTACCGAGACGATGCAGAAGAGCGGCATCGCACTCGAAACAGGCGTCGTTCCAGCCGCGGTTCGCGAAACCGGTGACGGCCTGGTCGTAGACGCTGAGGATGGCCGCGAGTTCGGTCCCGTCGACGCGGTCGTATGGGCAATCGGGCGCTCACCAAACACGGCTGGCCTGGACGCTGACAAGGCCGGCGTGGAAATGGATGCGCGCGGCTTCATACCGACGGACGAATTCCAGCAGACAAACGTCGAGAGCGTATTCGCGATCGGTGATGTAACCGGTCGCGACGCGCTGACACCCGTAGCGATTGCGGCCGGCCGCCGTCTTGCTGATCGGCTTTACGGTGGCATGGACGGGCGCAAGCTCGAATACCACACGATTCCGACCGTGATTTTTTCGCACCCGACCATTGGCACAGTCGGCATGACCGAAGCCGAGGCGCGCGCCGAGTATGGTGACGACGTGAAGGTCTATACCTCGGGATTCATCGGCATGTACTACGCGCTCGGCGAGGACAAGCAGCGATCGGTGATGAAGTTGATCACGGTTGGCGACGATGAAAGGGTTGTTGGCTGCCATGTTATCGGCGAAGGCGCCGACGAAATGCTGCAGGGTTTCGCCGTGGCTGTTCGCATGGGCGCAACGAAGCGCGATTTCGATGACACGGTCGCGATCCACCCGACCAGTGCCGAAGAGCTCGTCACTATGCGGTGATGGACATCTGCTTCAGGACTGGCGCCGTGTCGGGCCGGACGCCGCGCCAGATGGAGAAGGACTCGGCAGCCTGTTCGACGAGCATGCCCCATCCCATGACTGATTGAGCCGCGCCGGCTTCGCGCGCCCAGATGCTGAACGGTGTCGGCTTGAGACCATAGGACAGGTCGTAGCAGAACGTTGACTCGGAAACCGCGGCCTCGGGGTACGGCGGCGATTCACCCTTAAGTCCCGCCGACGTTGCGTTGATGATCAGGTCGTAGGGCTTGGTGACCGGCACCATGTTGAAGCGGCACGCCGTGACCGGTCCCGCTCCCGAAAAATGATCCACCAAAGCCTGCGCCTTGCCAAGCGACCGGTTGGCGATGCGCAGCGAAGCAGGACGCATTTCGAGCAGCGGCCCGACTATGCCGCGGGTCGCGCCGCCTGCGCCAAGTATCAGGATATTGGCATCCTCGAGCGTCACGCCGAGATTTACTGCGAGGTCTCGCAACAAGCCGATGCCGTCGGTATTGTCGCCGTGAATCTCTCCACCGATGAAGGACAGTGTGTTGACCGCGCCGGCGGTCGCAGCGCGGTCTGTCATCTGGTCGACGAGCTTCGCAACTTCGGCCTTGTGCGGCACCGTGATGTTAAGGCCCTTGCCGCCGGTGCGCTGGAATTGCCGTATCGCCGCCTCGAGTTTTTCCGGGCTCACCTGCAGCAGTTCGTACTGCAGGTTCTGCTGCGTCTGCAGGGCGAACAGGCGATGTATGACCGGTGATCGGCTGTGCGATACCGGGTAACCCATCACGCCGTAGCGGTCGATTGTTGTTGTCGTTTCTTCTGCCGCCTGGTCGGTCAAGTATCTACTCTCCAAGCCAGCGCGCTACGTCCATCGCGAAGTAGGTCAGGATTCCGCTCGCCCCGGCGCGCCGGATACTGAGCAGCGCTTCCAGTACCGTCTTCTGCTCATCGAGCCAGCCGTTCTGCGCTGCAGCCTTAAGCATCGCATATTCGCCGCTCACCTGGTAAGCAAACGTCGGCACCTGGTAGGCGTCCTTCACACGGCGCACGATGTCGAGATACGGCATGCCTGGCTTGACCATGACAAAGTCGGCACCTTCCTCGATATCGAGCCCGACCTCACGTACCGCTTCGTCACTGTTGGACGGTGCAACCTGGTAAGTCGACTTGTCTCCGCCGCCGAGGTTTGCGGCAGATCCGACAGCATCGCGGAACGGTCCGTAGAACCCAGACGCAAACTTCGCGGCATACGCCATGATCAGAGTGTGAATGTGTCCGTCCTGTTCGAGCGCGTCGCGGATTACGCCGATGCGGCCATCCATCATGTCGGACGGCGCGACCATGTCGACTCCGGCTTCGGCATGCGAGAGGGCCTGCCGCGTGAGCATCGCGACGGTTTCGTCATTCAGGACATAGCCGGTGTCATCGATGATGCCGTCCTGACCGTGCGTTGTGTACGGGTCGAGTGCCACGTCGGTCATGACCGCGAGTTCGGGCAGCTCTGTCTTGATTGCCCGGACCGTGCGTTGCACCAGGCCATCGGGATTGGCGCACTCTGAGCCGTCCGGGGTCTTGGCGTCAGCGTCGATAACCGGGAACAACGCTATTGCGGGGATGCCCAACGTTGCCGCTTTTTCGAGCTCTTTTAGGAGCAGATCGACGCTTTTACGCGAAATTCCGGGCATCGACGGCACGTCCTCGCTGCGTCCTTTGCCTTCGAGGACGAAAACCGGGTATATAAGGTCATCCACGGACAGGGTCGTTTCCGCTACCAGGCGCCGTAAGGCATCGGTGCGGCGCGTACGGCGCATGCGAACTCGAGGGAACTGACCGGGGTCTGCGGGACTCATAATTAACCAGAATAAGAAGAGTAAGTGCTTATTTTCCCGGTATTTTACGTGCGTTTCCACGCCTTAATCACAGAAATCCTGATGCGCGGTAATAAATGCTCAGGCCTGCGGGTCATCTCGTATGAACGCTAACGTCAGTGGCTCCGGTCGCCGGCAACGCTTCGACTCGATCGTCGCCGTGCATTACCCGGACATGTTTCGCTACGCGGCCTGGCTGTGCCGGGACAAGGCGATCGCCGAAGACGTTGTCCAGGAGGCGTTGTTGCGCGCCTGGAAGTCGCTGCACGCGCTGCGCGAGGACGCCGCAGCGAAACCGTGGCTGCTGACGATCGTGCGTCGCGAGAATGCGCGCTATTTCGAGCGCAAACGTCTCGAGACGGTCGACATAGACAACCTGACGGCGTCGCAGTCTGCATTGCTGGCTGAGGCACCGAACGAAGAGCTCGCTGATCTGCGAGAGGCAATCTACGGGCTCGATGACGATTATCGCGAACCGCTGGTTCTGCAGGTCCTGATGGGCTACAGCACCAACGAGATCGCAGAGCTGATGGGGCTCAAGCAGGGTGCGGTACTGACGCGCCTGCACCGGGCCCGGCTGAAGCTGAAGAGTGAGGCGGAACGTGAGGTGAACTCATGAGCCGCGAAGACGAAGTAATGAACGAAGACGAACTGAAACAGCTAATGGATTCGGACCCGGCGTTCGAGGCACAACTCGCAAAGGCGATGGATGTCGATGTGCCCGAGCTCGATATGCCCGAACTGCCCGAGATCGACACGGAAAACGTCGTTGCGATCCGGCCGCGGGTGTCGCGCCTCACCATGTTTGCGGTTGCCGCCACCGTCGTACTCGGCGCATTCGTCGGCCTCCGCGTGTTCGACACGGGCGGCCATTACCACGAAGGGACGCTCGCAGAGCAGGTGGTCGCACATCTCGACGTTGAACCGAATGCTTTGGTCGTAACCGACGTTGCGGTCAGCGACGAGCGACTGCTAAAGGTGGTGCCCGGAAATGTTGCAACTATGAATCACGATGCCGGTCTCATCACCTATGCCATGAGCTGCCGGATCAACGGCCGTGACGTACCGCATCTCGTGATGCAGGGCAAAACGGGTCCGGTCACGATCCTGCTCATGCCCGAGGAATCGGTCGAAGCAGCGACGCCTCTTGAAGGCGAAAATATTCACGGCATCATCCTGCCGGTTGGTGACGGCAGCATTGCCATCATCGGCAACAAGGGTGAAGCGCTGGAAGCTTTTCAGCAGAACGTGACGAATTCAGTCAACTGGAGCACCTGAGTTCCACTGCCTGGAAAACGAACGCCCGGTACAGGGCAAACAACGAGGAGAGAGTTGAAGATGTCAGAGAAGAAAGTGATTAAGCCCGTAGCACTGGCTGTCGGCGCAGCACTGGCCGGTTCGTTCGCAATCAGCGGTACCGTAAACGCGGACGCAGCCGATAACCCGTTTGAGATGTCGACCCTCGCGGCCGGCTACATGCTCGGCGAAAAGGAAGGCGAAGGATCCTGTGGCGGCGACAAGAAGGGCGAAGGCTCTTGCGGCGAAGGTTCCTGTGGTGGCGACAAGGAAGGCAAGGACAAGAAAGGTGAAGGTTCTTGCGGTGAAGGATCCTGTGGCGGCGCCGAGAAGAAGGAAGGCGAAGGCAGCTGCGGTGAAGGTTCCTGCGGCGGCGACAAGGACAAGAAAGAAGACGCTGAAGGCAGCTGTGGTGAAGGCTCCTGCGGCGGTTCTGTCTAAGTCGTACTTCCCAACAACCCTTAAGTCGAAGGCCCGTGCATCGCGCGGGCCTTTTTTGTACCGGGCGCCGAAAAACGCACGCTGCATTCCTCCCGCCGCGTTGCTACATTGAGCCCATGAGCAAATCAATCAAACGCTGTCGCTGGTCGGAAGGCGTCAGCCTCGACTACATCGAATACCACGACAAGGAATGGGGCGTGCCGGTCCGGGACGACCGCACACAGTTCGAGTTCCTGATTCTCGAAGGCGCGCAGGCGGGCTTGAGCTGGTCGACGATCCTCAACAAGCGCGAGGGCTACCGCAAGGCGTTCGCGGACTTCGATCCCGTTAAGGTCGCCCGCTTTACGGATAAGCGCGTCGAGAAGCTGCTGCAGGATCCGGGCATCGTTCGCAATCGCCTCAAGGTGCAGTCGGCGGTCACAAATGCGAAAGCGTTTCTCGCCGTGCAGAAGGAGTTCGGAACATTCTGTGACTACATCTGGGGATTCGTCGGTGGCAAGCCGATCCAGACGAAGTGCGCAAAGGATGCTGACATACCGGCAACGACGCCGGAGTCAGATGCCCTCTCGAAGGACCTCAAGAAGCGCGGTTTCAAGTTTGTTGGCTCGACAATCGTGTACGCACACATGCAGGCGACGGGCATGGTGAATGACCACGTAAAAGGCTGTTTCCGGCACAGCGAATGCAAGGCGCTGGCAAGAAAATAAACAGGGGCCTGCTTGCAATTCCCTGATTGCAGAAGGAATATCGAAAGCCTCTCGAATAACAACAAGAGGGTTCGCCATGTCCGATGCCACCCCTGCAAAGCCCGGTGCCGGGTTTTACGCCATCTCGGGCTTTTTCCTGTTCTTCAATATCATCGGCCTCTACCTGTACTACGTGCAGAAAACACAGACAGCCGAGCAGCTCGCAACGCTCGGGCCGGAAAAGGCCGCATTCATGGCGCAGACGCCGATGTGGGCACATGCAGCCTACGGTACAGCCGTAACAGTCGGTGTCATTGCGTCGGTGTTGCTGCTGATTCGCAGTCGACTCGCTTTCCCGGCTTACGTGGTTTCGTTCGCCGCCGTGTTGATCCAGGATCTCGACTCGTTCGTACTGCGCAACGCACTCGACCTCTGGGGAGGCGGCGCGCTGGCGATTCCTGTGATCGTGATTGTCGTGTGTGTGGCCGAGCTCTGGTATTCGAAAAGCGGCGCCGAAAAGTACTACCGCTAGTTCCGAATCCGCACGACGGTAATGCCTGCGACGCCGCGCGGTGTCGTATGCGATACCGTGCCGAGGTAAATCGTATTAGAGATCAGGTTTGACCAGTCGACCGTTACGTCGGCGGTTGTGCCGGGCGCAACGAGTGCCGGGCCCGCCGCACTCATGTTGCCGGCGTCACCGCCGACAATCCACATCAGGAACTGGAAGTTGGCGCCGGGCCCGCCGGTAACCTCGTCCGTTTCGAAGCCATGGATATACACGTTGTAGACGCCGGGTAGCGGGTAGACGAAGCTGACTTCCTCGTTCGAGGTAAACGAGCCGCTTTCGCCAACGCGACGGCAGTTCGTGTTATCGAGTCCGCAGTAGTACACGTACAGGTCGAGGTCGTCATTGCCGTCAGTGAGTTCGTCGAGCAATGCGAATCGCAGGTAGCGCGTGTTTGCCGGGACGACCGGCAAGCCGTCGACGGGTGGGTTCGAGCCGGGACCGATGCCGATGACACCCGGCCCTGTTTCGCTGAACGAGTTATTCGGGTCGTCCTGGATCTGCAGGTTGAAGACATACGGCAGGGTGAGGCCATCGACATCGGGCGTGTAGCTTCCGTCGTAACCAAACTCGACCGGGAAGCTCAGGGATCCCGTGCCGCCGGTCCCGGTCACTTCCTCGGGTGCAGTAATTGACGTCGGCTTGACCGCGAGACTTGAGTACACGTCGCGCTTCCCATCCGACCAGGTCAGCGAGCCGTAAACCCAGTAGTCGAGCAGGGCGGAGTCGTACCGGAACGTGACGTCGTAGGTGGCTGACTCGCCCGGCCCCACGCTCAGCGTCGATGGGCTTACGTCCACGGAGATACCGGGCGGACGGTTCACGCTAACCGTGTAGGTATCGGCCGTGTCACTTACGTTGGTGACCCGTCGTGTCACGGTCTGCACGTTGGTCAGTGACGAAACGGCGATGTTCGGCTGGTTAAGAGCGAAGCCATCGAACGAGAAGCCGGCTGCCGCCAGTTCGTCGCACCGAGCCGCGGTAATCTCGGGAGCCTCGATGCCACAGGCGTAAGCATCGTACTCATCATCGCTTGCGTCATAAACGAGCCCCGGATCGGCCGCCCTGTTCGGGTCGATATGCCCGGAACCGTAGTCAAACGGGTTCGGGATCGCCTCGCTCGCCGGATACTTCACATCGCGTCGTGCCGTCGTCATCAATGCTGACTTGATCGCCGCTGCCGACCAGCCCGGGTGTTCCTGCCGCAGCAGTGCGGCGGCACCCGCAACGTGCGGGGCGGCCATCGATGTGCCGCTTAAGAATGCAAAGTTCTCACCTTGCGTTGCGTTGGCGGCGTCCGGCGTGAAGCCGGCCACGATATTGACGCCGGGTGCCGTGACATCGGGTTTCAGGATGTCGAGACCGGGGCCGGGCCCGCGCGCCGAAAACGACGCCATGATGTTGCCGGTCTCTGGCGAGGTGAATAGCAGGCTCTTCTCCAGAGTGACCGTGACGTCGTTGCCTTCATCAAACTCCGCGAGAACGAGGTTTGCATCGGCCTGGCCAATCATGAGCGCCGGAATATCGACGAGGCCGGCCTGTCCATACATGACGATCGGATCGCCGGCGATGTTATAGATCAATGCCGCGATCGCGCCTGCTTCCTCAGCGTGTCGCACCATGTCGGTGAACAGGCAGCCGGAGCGCTGCATCAACGCGATATTGCCGCTGACTTCGTCGCGGTTGATGAGCGGCTGGCAGCCATCGCTCGTTACGCCAACGCGACCCGGCGTCGGCAGCGACGTGTCGCCGTCGTCGACGAGAACCAGCTTGCCTTCAACAGGATCGACGTCGGCCAGCGGTTGCGAAAAGCGTGATTCGCGAATCGGGTAGCGGCCGGCTATGGTGGCCGGTGCTTCGATCTGGAAGCCTTCCTCCGCCGTGTTACCCGGTCGACTCGAAGCTGCGGTCGTGATCACCCATGGCGCGCCTGCCGGCGAGCCGATGGTTGCGAAGTTCGGACCCTCGTTACCGGCTGCCACAGCTGCAACGACGCCGGCTTTCGCCGCGTTCAGCAATGCCATGTCGTCTGGTGCTGCGACCTCGCGCAACGAGCTGCCAACCGAGTAATTGATGATGTCGACACCGTCGGCGACGGCATCGTCGATGGCTTTCTTCAGATCCGACGTATTACAGCTCGCTCGCAGGTCTCCCGGACGCAGCCAGCAGGCCTTGTAAACGGCGACACGTGCGCGCGGCGCAATGCCCTGCACGGTGCCAACCGATGTACCGAACATCGTTGCCGGTACCGAGTTGCCGGCCGCAGTTGTAGCTGTATGGGTGCCGTGGCCGTCAGCATCACGCGGCGAGAAAATTTCGTTGTCGTCGATCGGGCCCGAGGCAAGCGCGCCGTCGGCATACCAGCGAGCGCCGATCAGCTTGTTGTTGCAGTGGGTGTCATCGAAACGATCGCCAGCCTGGCAAACCCCGTTCCAGTCTTCGGGAGGTTCGAAGTTCAGGACGTCGGGTTGTTTGTCGAAGCGACGGCACAGCCACATGCCGAGAATTGATGTCTGGCCCCAGTTGCTGCGACACAGCTTCGGTCGGTCGGCTTTGCGCGTGTCGCTGAGTGCCGGGTGCTCAGGCGCGACGCCACTGTCGATAACGCCGATCACAAGGCCATCGCCATCAAAGCCGCGCGTTCGCAATCCGACTTCTGCGTCGAACAGGCCCAGGAACGCCGGACTGTCGGTGGTGGCCAGCGGCCGGATCTCGTCTTCCCAGACCCCGATCACATCCGGATCCTTGCGCAGTTTCTGCGCCTGGGCGTTGCTCATGACGGCGGCGAAGCCGTTCATGCTGTATCGATAACTGTAAACGGGGCGCGTACCGGAACCGACGGTGGCCAGTACCTTGCGCTGTTCGCCTTCCAGCTCCTCTGCATACGCACGCATTGCGGCACTGTCGCGCTTGGGTATCACACGGCGCGTGTCCCCCGGAGCCTGCGCCACAGACATTGACTGTGGTGCCCTGGCGAAGTACTCGCCGGCAGACGGCCTGCGCAGTTGCACGATGAATACCTTGCGGGCCTCGGGCTCGTGGCCCGGGGCAAGGTTTGGTGAAGCGAGCTGCGGGACGCCTGATTCAGCGCCGGCAAGCAGGGCCGTGGCGCACAGGAACAGCGCAACGACCGATCTAGTCGTTGTGGTAGCCACGCAGTTCTTCGTCATTGAATTCGACGCCCAGTCCCATCGCAATGCGGTTTACGAAGTTGAAATACCCGACCACGAGGGTCAGGTCGAGGATATCAGCATCCGTAAGGCCAACGGCGCGCAGTTCGCCAAGATCGCTTTCGGTCATGGCTCCCGGGGCGGTGGTCAGTTTTTCGGCGTGCCTGACAATGTTGCTCAGGCGTGGCTCCAGCGTCTCGAGGCCGTCTGCAGCCATCAGCAACGCAATCGTGTCTTCGTCCTTGAGGTAACGGCGCAGTGCCTCTGCGTGATGATGGGTGCAGTACTCGCAGTCATTATTCGCAGAAACGACGACGGCAATAGCCTCACGCTCCGCGCGCGACAGGCCGGACTTGCCGAACATGATGGTCATGTACAGGTCGAGGTGGTTGCCCATCGCAACCGGGTTCAGGCTGTGAACCTTGAGGATGTTGGCAACCTTGCCGCGCTGTTCGATCAGTGCAGCGTAGGTCTCAGCGAGTTTTCCTTCGGCCTCACTGACCTCAATTTCTTCGATCCAGGACATGCCGGGACGTTACCATCGGTGCTGGCAAAAGAGAATGTTCCGGGCGCTTGCCCTCAGCTGGCAAACAACTGTGCGGGATCGGCGAACGCCTTGAATTCCAACGCGTTTCCGCTCGGATCATAGAAAAACATGGTCGCCTGTTCACCGGGTTCGCCGCGGAAGCGGATTTTCGGTTCGATCAGGAACTGGATTTCAGCGCTTTTCAGTCGGTCGGCCAGTTCCTGCCACGCCTGCATCGAAAGAACGACACCGAAATGGCTTGCCGGAACCGAGTCACCGTCGACCGGGTTGGTCGGAGGGCCGTCGTTCGCCTCGTCGGCCAGGTGCAGGACCAGTTGATGGCCGAAGAAATCAAGATCAAGCCAGCGCGTGTCCGACCGACCGGTCCCGCAGCCGAGCAGGTCGCAATAGAAACGGCGGCCCGCGTCGAGATCGTGCACCGGGATCGCGAGGTGAAACGGAGGCATTGCGTCAGTCATCAGGATTCTCCAAGCCAGTCGCGCGGTGACAGGTAGTCACTGTAGAGCTTGGCTTCGGGCGAGTCGGGCTCCGGCTGCCAGTTGTATTCCCAGCGTACAGCTGGTGGCAGCGACATCAGAATCGACTCGGTGCGTCCGCCGGACTGCAGCCCGAACAGGGTCCCGCGATCATAAATCAGGTTGAACTCGACGTAGCGACCGCGCCGGTACAGCTGAAAATTGCGCTGGCGCTCACCGCTAGGGTGATCCTGCCGCCGCTGCACAATCGGCTTGTAGGCGTCGAGAAAGCTGTCGCCGACCGATTTCAGGAACGCGAAGCTCTCGTCAAAACCGGCTTCATTGACGTCGTCGAAGAAAAGCCCGCCAACACCGCGTGTCTCGTCGCGGTGCTTGAGGAAGAAATAGCGATCGCACCAGTCCTTGTATTTCGGGTACAGCTCCTCGCCATATGGGTCGCACGCCGCTTTCGCGGTGCGGTGCCAGTGAACGACGTCGTCACGGAACGGGTAGTAGGGTGTCAGGTCGTATCCGCCGCCAAACCACCAGACCGGGTCGGTTTCACCGGCTGTAAAAAACCGGAAGTTCGCATGTGTCGTCGGGACGTACGGGTTGCGCGGATGCAGCACCAGCGATACGCCGACGGCCTGGAACTGCTTGCCCGCCAGTTCCGGACGGGTCTTCGTCGCCGAAGGCGGCATCTCATCGCCGAAAACATGACTGAAGCCAACGCCTGCCTGTTCGAAAACCGCCCCATCCCTGAGTACGCGACTCTCGCCGCCACCACCGCCGGGCCGTTCCCAGGCGTCTCTCGCGAAGCTCGCCTTGCCATCGAGGGTTTCAAGTTCCGCGCAGATCCGGTTCTGCAGATTCTTGAGGTAGCTTTTGACGGCGTTAATGTCGCTCATGAGCGAGGCCTCAGGACCTGGCCCGTTGCAAGTATGCGAATTTCGGACGGGCCGCTCGCCGGACCACAGTCGCCCGGCACGACGTAATCTACCAAAGCGTCGAAGCGGCGGCGAAGCACGAACTGGTTACGCGCGACCGGCCGGCCGCTCAGGTTCGCGCTGGTTGACGTGATCGGCGAATCGACAGCGAGGCAGATTTCGCGGGCTACCGGATTCGTCGTCAGGCGCACGGCAATGCCGGCGTGCTCACCGCGCAGCAGTGGATCGACCAGCGGTCCGGGCTCAACTATCCAGGTGGTCGGATGCGCCGGGTCGGGTTCGGGTATCTCCGAGCCCGGTTTGATCCAGCCGTCGAGCTGCTCTGTCGTTGCTGCAATCAAAATCAGGCCCTTGTTGGCGTCACGCTGCTTCAGGTCGAGCAGGCGTTCAACAGCATCAAGATCATCGGGCAGACAACCGAGTCCAAATACGCCCTCGGTCGGGTAGGCGATGACGCCGCCGCGAAGCAGGGCATCGGCTGCTCGGACGATCGAGAGCATGGCTCAGGTTTTTTTCTTGGCCGCTTTTTTCTTAGTGGCCTTTTTCTTGGTGGTTTTCTTTTTTGTGGTCTTTTTCTTCGCGGTCGTCTTCTTGGCCGTTTTCTTCTTTGCAGCCTTTTTCTTGCCGCGACGACCACGCACCGGCGCTGCCTCAAGCAGCTCCTTGCACTCTTCGAGAGTCAGCGACTTCGGTTCGCGGTCTTTCGGTACGCGAGCGTTCTTTTCCTTGTTCGTGATGTACGGACCGTAGCGACCGTTCAGCACCTGGATGCCCTCGTCCTCAAAGTCGAGAATAATGCGGTTCTTGTCCGCGATCTTCTTTTCTTCGATGAGCTCGAGTGCACGCGGCAGCTCGATCGTGTACGGATCGTCTTCCTTCATCGACACGTACTTGTCGCCGTAGCGCACGTACGGTCCAAAACGACCGATGCTGGCCGACACGGGCTCGCCTTCCGGCGTCTCCCCCAGCTTGCGCGGCAGCTTGAACAGTTCCATCGCGGTTTCGAGATCGATGTCGTTCATCTTCTGACCAGGACGCAGGCCGGCAAACTTCGGCTTCTCTTCGTCGTCCTTGGTGCCGATCTGTACGAACGGACCATAGCGCCCCATGCGGACCGTAACCGGCTTGCCACTCTTCGGGTCGGTGCCGAGTTCACGCGCCTGGGCAACCTGCTCACGTGTTACCGACTCTTCCTTGTCGACGCACAGGTCTTTGAACGGGCGCCAGAAGTTGTCGAGCAGCGGCACCCAGTCTTTCTGGCCGAGAGACACCTCATCGAGGTCGTCCTCGAGCTTCGCCGTGAAGTCATAGTCGACGTACTGCGTGAAATGCTCGGTCAGGAAGCCGTTGACGATACGGCCGATATCGGTCGGGATGAAGCGCTTGCCATCCATCTCGACATACTCGCGGTTCTTCAATGTCGCGATGATGCTCGCGTAGGTCGACGGGCGACCAATGCCGTATTCTTCGAGAGTCTTGACGAGGCTCGCTTCCGTGAAGCGTGGTGGCGGCTCGGTGAAGTGCTGCTCTGGGCGCAGCTCGTCGAGCTTGATCGTGTCGCCTTCCTCGATATCCGGGAGCAGGCGGTCACCATCGTCGTCCTTGTTGTCGTCCTTGCCTTCCTGGTACACGGCCATGAAGCCCGGTACGACGAGTACCGAACCATTGGCACGCATGCGGTGCCCGTTGTCGGGGTCACCAGCGGCCATTTCCACGGCTACCGTGTCGAACACAGCCGGGATCATCTGGCACGCCATCGTGCGCTTCCAGATCAGCGAATACAGTTTGAACTGGTCGTCGTCGAGCACCGACTTCAGGTCATCGGGCGTTCTTGCAACCGACGTCGGGCGTACGGCTTCATGCGCTTCCTGCGCGTTCTTCGACTTGTTCTTGAACTGCCGGGGTTCCTCGGGAACATTGTCCTTGCCGTAGCGCTCCGCGATGACTTCGCGGATTTCATTGACGGCGAGGTCAGCGAGCGTCACCGAGTCGGTACGCATATAGGTAATGAGGCCGACCTGGTCTTCGCCGGGTAGCTCGATACCTTCATAGAGTTTCTGCGCGACGCGCATCGTGCGCTGCGTGTTGAAGCCGAGCTTGCGCGAGGCCTCCTGCTGCAATGTCGAGGTCGTGAACGGCGCAGTCGGATTGCGACGGCGCTGGCGTTTCTTGACTTCGATGACGCCGAGTTCACCCTGTGCGGCGGCGAGCAGGGTTTTCTCGACCTCGCGCGCAGCATCTTCGTTCTCGAAGCTGAATTGCTCGACCTTGTCGCCCTTGTAGCTGACGAGGCGTGCAGCGAACGGCGACTCGCCCTTAGAGACGTCGGCCTCAATGGTCCAGTACTCGCGTGCCTTGAACGCCTCGATCTCAAGCTCGCGCTCGACGATCATGCGCAGGGCGGGGCTCTGGACGCGACCGGCCGACAGTCCTCGCTGCACTTTCTTCCACAGCAGCGGCGACAGGTTGAAGCCGACGAGGTAGTCGAGCGCGCGACGCGCCTGTTGCGCGCCAACCAAGTCGCCCGAAATGCCGCGCGGGTTGGCGACAGCATCGTTAACGGCCTGTTTGGTGATCTCGTGGAAGACAACCCGGAATACATCCTTGTCGTCGAGCGCGCCTCGCTCTTTCAGCAACTCGATCAGGTGCCAGGAAATTGCTTCGCCTTCGCGGTCGGGGTCAGTTGCGAGGTACAGGGCATCGGCTTTCTTGAGGGCCTTCTGGATCGCCTTGACGTGTTTCTCGTTGCGCTCGATGACCTGGTACTTCATCGAGAACTCGTTTTCCGGGTCGACCGCGCCTTCTTTCGGCACCAGGTCGCGGACGTGTCCGTACGAGGCCAGGACATCGAAGTCCTTGCCCAGGTACTTGCTGATAGTTGACGCCTTTGCGGGCGATTCGACGATGACGAGATTCTTCGACATGGAGCGTTGGGTGACCTCTGAAATGCAAAAACCGCAGCCTGTGCCGCGGTTTAATTACGTGCTTGATCGCAAACTGTCAAGAAATCGATGGTTGCACGTCAGTGAATCGAGCCGGCTCCCTCGTCAAAAACAAGGTCTTCCATAGCAGCGTACGCCTGCTCCTGGCCGGGCTGGCTGAACAGCACCATCAGCACTACCCACTTGATCTGGTCGACGTCGATATCCTCGGATTCGAGCGCCAGCAGGCGGTCCACGACGATCTCACGCTGCGGTGGCGACAGGATGCCGATCTGCTCCAGGTAAATGATATAGCCGCGGCAAAACACATCGAGCCGTTCCTGCTCGTACTCGTTGTACAGGCGAGTGCCGTGCGCGGTCTGGTTGCCGAGCGTCAGTGAGTCCTGCTGGTCCGTCAGGTCGTCGAGCCAGTCAAGTGCGCGGTCAATCTCGGCATCGGCAAAGCCGGCGCGCGATAACTCGACGCGCAATTCGCTCTGGTCGGGTTCGGCGGGAAGATCTTCGTCGACGTAGGTTTCGAACAGGTACATCAATACGTCGAGAACATTTTCTTTCATGCCTGGAGCTGCTCCTTTAAGTTGGCAGATTGCGAGATCAGGCTCGAGCGGTCAGGGCGTAACGTCCTCCGGACATTGACTCAACTTCGCCATGAAGCTCCAGGATCAGAAGCATGGAGGAAAGCGTGTCGATCGTCAATCCGGACTGCGATTCGAGTTCGTCGAGCGAAACAGGGTCGTGACTCAGTGCCGCGCGCAGTCGATCGTAATCATCGTCCGCGACATGGAGGTCTTCAGCGCCGCTTTCAAGGGCCGGCTCGTCAGCCAGCCGGGACTGCAGATGCCCGGCCAGCGGCGCCAGCTCAGCGAGTATGTCCGCTCCCGTCTCAACCAGCTTGGCGCCCTGCCGGATCAGTGCATGGCAGCCTCGTGACAGCGGATTGTGAATGGAGCCCGGCAGGGCAAACACTTCGCGGCCCTGGTCCGCAGCCAGCCGTGCCGTGATCAGGGTGCCGCTGCGGCGCGCGGCTTCGATCACGAGCGTCCCGACCGACAGACCGCTGATCAGTCGATTGCGCTCCGGGAAATGCCGCTTGTCCGGCGGTGTGCCGGGCGGGTACTCGGTGACGAGGGCGCCGCTCGCGACGATCTCGTGCGCGAGGTCGCGATTCTGCGCCGGGTAGACGCGATCGATACCGTGGCCGAGAAAGGCGATGGTCTTTGCGCCAGCGTCCAGTGCGCCGCGGTGCGCAGCCGTGTCGATGCCCTGTGCGAGGCCGCTCGTAATGGCGAAGCCACAGCCCCCGAGGTGTCTTGCGAAATCGAGCGCGTTGCGTACGCCGCCCGCAGTCGGGTTGCGGCTGCCGATAATGGCAAGCGATGGCAGGTGCAATGCGTCGACGTCGCCGTTGACGTACAGCAGCAATGGCGGGCCGGGGATTTCCTGCAGCAGGTCAGGGCAGCCGTCGTCGCAGACGACGAGATGATGATTCTCGTGATCCAGCCAGTCGAGCGCCGTTTTCAGCAGGCGCGAATCCGGCGCGGCAATGGCGGTGGCCTTCTTGCCGGAGAGACCGGCGTCCTGAAGGCGGCTTGCCGGCTGCGCGACGATGGTCGTTGCATCGCCGAATCGTTCGCAAAGCGCCCGGTACTCACAGGTAGTTGTCCAGGCGTGCGCAAGTGTGAGCCAGGCGGCGTAATCCATTCGCCCATAATACAGCGGCCGCGCTCAAAGGCGCGGCCGTCGTAATTCAGTGCTATGGCCTGAAAATCAGGTCGGGTTGCGAACCGCGTCGTGGATATGGATAGCCTGTGTCGCTTCCATCACCAGCGCGTAGCTGATGCGACCAAATGTCTTGAAGACCATGATGGTGCCAGCCTGCTCGTCCGGCATCTTGACTGAGCCACCCTTGACGCGGTCATCGACGACTTCGCCGGCCTGCCAGACCGTCAGCACGTCACCGACAACCAGACCGTTGTTGGAGCCACGGTTAAGAACAACGACGTGGTACTGGCCAATCTGCGAAACACCGTCAACAACGTGAATGATGCTGCCGTCGATCTGTGAAGATGGTGAGCTCGGGAAGAAGTTCATGGGGATGTCCACTTCTTCCGGCACAAAGCGATCGCCAAGCGTGGCTTCCCGATTCGAGCTGGTGATTGCGACGGTGGCCGGATCGCCGCTACGGCGCAGACGGCCTTCGCCGATCATCATGCCGTGGTAGCCGATCAGGCGGTTATCGTCCGGGTCGACCAGCGGATCGCCAACCTTGACGATCGTGTAACGCGTTCCCGGAGCGTGTGAGCTCATGCCACGAACGTAGACTTCGTTGCCGGCAGAGGCCATCAGGTGATCACCGCGGGTCTCGAGCAGGTACGGCAGGGCATCAGCCTGCGACTTCTCGAGAACGACACCGGAACTCAAGAAGGCGGCGATGTCCTCAAAGGGAATGCTGGAGATAGCCTCGTTGAGCGGCGTCACACGTGCCTGCGGCGACATGCGATAGGTCGATGCGCGCACGTTGGTGATACGTGTCTGGCCATCGATGGTAACCAGGCCGAGCACGTCACCCGGGTAAATAAGGTGTGGGTTCTCGATTTCCGGGTTGATGTACCAGATTTCCGGCCAGTACCACGGATCCTTGAGGAAGGTCGCGGAAATATCCCACAGCGTGTCGCCTTCCTGGACGACGTATTCGTTTGGTGCGCCCTGGGCGAGCGGAACGGGTTCGCTGACGCGCTCCATGCGCGGCTCGTACGGCTCCGTCTGGGCATTCTGCGCAGGCGCCGGGCGCGGCTGCGTCGTGGACTGCATCGTTACAGGACCGCCCGCATCCGAGCTTGAATAAGAGGTCGTCGACGAGCAGCCAACCAGGCCTGCGGCGAGCGTGACGGCACCCAGCGTAATGCTGGTTTTGAGGCATTTGTTCACGAAAGACATAATTCGCTCGTGCTCCATGGTTTGGTTCGGGCCTGTACTTACAAGGCGTTGCTATACTATGTCGGTCCGGTATCGCCGAGGCTGCTAATTACGTCACATTTCCGGGCGCAAAATGCCTGGAAATCGACCTGAAACTCGCGGCATTGTCTGACGTCTTATTCAATAAAGTCAAGCATTTAGGTCTGATTTCGGGTAATTCACACGAGTATTCGTGACTTTCATTATGTTTCACCGGTCCCATATTTTGACCGATTAACAGCCTCCGGGCTTATGTTTAATTCATGGCAAAGCTGAAGATTCTCGAATTCCCTGATCCCAGGCTCAGGACGAAAGCGGCACCGGTCGAGTCGGTGGACGATGAGTTGCGCGCACTGATCGACGATATGTTCGAAACGATGTACGACGCGCCCGGCATCGGTCTCGCCGCTACCCAGGTCGACGTGCACAGGCGCCTGCTGGTCACCGACGTGTCCGCTGACAATTCCGAACCGTATGTCCTGATCAACCCGGAAATCCTGGAGAAGGACGGCGTCACGTTCACGGACGAAGGCTGCCTGTCGGTGCCGGGTTACTACGAGGAGGTGCAGCGCGCCGAGCACATCAAGGTGCGTTTTCTCGACCGCAATGGCGATGAGACGGAGATGGAAGCCGAGGGCCTGCTCGCGGTGTGCATCCAGCACGAGATGGACCACCTGGATGGCAAGCTGTTCGTCGACTACCTGTCGGAAGCCAAACGCCAGCGCATTCGCAAGAAACTGATGAAAGACCGGCGGCACCAGGCCGTCGCCGTCTAGGGCCCCTCCCATGGAACGCATCGTTTTTGCCGGCACGCCGGAGTTCGCGCTTGCCTCGCTGACGGCACTCGTTGACGCCGGCCGCAAACCTGTCGCCGTGTATACGCAGCCGGACCGGCCAGCAGGGCGCGGTCGCAAGCTCACTGCGAGCCCGGTCAAGAACTACGCGCTTGAACAGGGCATCCCGGTGCTGCAGCCGGAGTCACTGCGCGATGACGATGCGGTTGCCGAACTGGCAGAGCTCAAGCCCGACCTGATGGTTGTCGCCGCATACGGTCTGATCCTGCCGCAGAACATTCTCGATATTCCGACGCACGGCTGCCTTAATGTGCATGCATCGCTGCTGCCGCGCTGGCGTGGTGCCGCACCGATCCAGGCAGCGATCCTTGCCGGTGACGAGGAGACCGGTGTCTGCCTGATGCAGATGGAGGCCGGGCTCGATACGGGGCCTGTATTCAGCGAAGCCGCCGTCGCGATAGACGATGAAGTGAGCGCCGGCGAACTGCATGATCTGCTCGCCAGCCTCGGTGGCAAACTGCTGGTTCGCGATATCGACGCGATCATTGCTGGCGGGCTTGAGCCACAGCCGCAGGACGAGGTCCTCGCAAATTATGCGGCGAAGATATCCAGACAGGATGCCGAGCTTGAGTGGAGCCGACCTGCGAGTGAGCTTGCGCGCGCGGTCAGGGCCTACAACCCGGTTCCCGGTGCCTGGTTCGAACGTGGTGACACTCGGATCAAGGTGTGGCGCGCCTCGGTCGACACCTCGGTTGCCGCACAGCCGGGCGAGATCGTGCAGTTCGATCGCGAGCGCATCGTCATTGCCTGCGGCGACGGCGGGCTGGTACTCGAAGAGCTGCAGCTGGCTGGCAAGCGGCGAGCCCCGGCGCACGAGTTCGTCGGCCAGATCGACCTGCGCTGATGGCCGGTCGGGGAGCAAAACTGCGCGCCGTTGCGGCGGAGACGATCGACGCTGTCGTTTCACAGGGCCAGTCAGTGGATTCCGCGCTCGCGGGCAACGAAGCAGATGTCCGAGCGGACGACCGGCCGCTGCTGCGCATGATTGTCTACGGAACCCTCCGTCACCATTGGCAGTTGTCGGAATGGATCGACGTGCTGTTGTCGCGGCCACTGAAGAAGCGTGACTCGGTTGTTCATGCCCTGCTGGCGAGCGGGCTGCACCAGCTCACGGCGCTGCGCGTGCCGGACCACGCTGTTGTGTCGGAGACTGTCGAAGCGACACGGCAACTCAGGCGACCGAAGATGGCAGGGCTCGTCAACGCCTGCCTGCGACGCTTCATGCGCGAGGGTATGGCGGAGAAGACTGGCGGAAGTCCCGCGTCCGAGTTCGACCATCCGGAGTGGCTGATTGACCAGCTGCGGGCCGATTGGCCGGAGGACTGGCAGGCCGTTCTCAATGCGAACAATGAGCGCGCACCGATGTGGTTGCGTGTTAATGGACTGCGCGGCAGTGTCGACGACTACCTCGAGCGGCTCGACGAGACAGGTATTGCAGCAGGCAAACTGAATGCTCTGTCAGACGGCGTTCGGTTGGAGCAGCCAGCAAACGTCGACGCGCTGCCCGGCTTTCGTGACGGCGATGTCTCGGTGCAGGATGGCGGCGCGCAATTGGCGGCCGATTGGCTCCCGAACATCAAGGGTGCGCGGATCCTCGATGCATGTGCAGCGCCCGGCGGAAAAACCTGTCACCTGCTCGAGCGCGGCGCGGCCGAGGTGGTCGCCGTCGAGCTCGACGAAAAACGTATGCAGCGGGTTGCGGAGAACCTTGAGCGGCTCGGCCTCAATGCAACCATCTGCGTCGCCGATGCATCGAAAACTAAGGACTGGTGGGATGGCGAGCCGTTCGACAGCATTCTGCTGGATGCACCGTGCTCGGCGACGGGCGTGATTCGCCGTCATCCGGACATCAAGCTGCTGCGGCGGCCCGAGGACATCGGGGCACTGGCGGACCTGCAGGGCCGCCTGCTCGATGCGCTCTGGCCCCTGCTCAGGCCGGGCGGACACCTTTTATACGTGACCTGCTCCGTGCTGGCGGCAGAGAACGACCACGTAACAAGCGCATTCCTGCAGCGACAGGCTGACGCAAGTGAGACCAACGTGTTGCTAAATAACAACATCCGCGATTTAATGCGGGACAAGGCATGTGGCCACCAGTTATTGCCCGGAACGGCAGGGCTGGACGGCTTTTATTTTGCGTGTCTTGAGAAAGGGCCCGGGACAAAGGGTCCGGAGAAGGTCTCCTGAGAAAACCATGTCCGTGCAAGCCAGCATATTGCGACGAGTCGCTCGTCTGAAACCGTCTTTCCGCGCTTTGGTCGCGGTTCTGGCGGCGTGCATGTATGCGTCCGGCCTTGCCCAGGATGAGGTGCAACGCGAAGGCTATTTCGAGGTTCGATCGGCAACGACCGAACTCGTTGGTGACGTACACACTCTCGATGCCCGGCTGCAGCTGGTGCTTTCGAGCGAGGCGCTTGCCGCGCTCGAGTCGGGTGTCACGCTGACGATCGAAATGCAGATGCAGGTTATTCGCGTACGCCGTTTCATGACCGATGACGTCGAAGCCGAACTCGCGATGCGCTACGAACTCGAGTATCGCCCGCTCAGCCAGCGCTACATCGTTAAGAACATCAACAGTGGTGACCAGGATTCCTTCGCAACACTGTACTCCGCGCTGAACAGCCTCGGCCGGGTCCAGGGACTGCCTGTTATTGATGACGAATTGCTCGTTCCGGAAAGGCCGTACCGGCTCCGGCTGCGCGCAATGCTCAATACACAGCAGTACCCGGCGGCCATGCGCCTGCTGTTCTTCTGGCGTGGCCAGTGGCAGTTACAAAGCGAATGGTATGAATGGTCCTTAGAACGCTAAAACGCATCTTCTTTGCGCTCGTCGGTGCGGCCGGCGTTGCGCTCGCGTTGGCGGCGTTGTTCCTGCTCACGCAGACCGTGCAGAAGTCCGACGACTTCGATCGCCTGCAGGACATTATTCTCGCGATCAACATCATCGGCGGCGTGCTGCTGATAGCGATCCTGATCGGCAACCTGTGGCGCCTGGCGCGCGACTACCGTGGCAATGTGCCGGGCGCAAAACTGAAGGCGCGCATGGTCGGCATGTTTGTTGGCCTGGCCGTCGTGCCGTTGTCGCTTGTGTTCTATTTCTCCATCCAGTTCATCAACCAGGGTATCGACAGCTGGTTTGACGTCGAAGTCGAGGACGGCCTCGAAAATGCGCTGACGTTGTCACAGGCGGCAATCGAACTGCGCAAGCGCCAACACCTGTTCGCAACCAACCAGACTGCGCAGCGGTTGTCGCGAGTTGCGGATCGCCAGGCGCTGTTCGAGCTCAGCATGATGCGCCGCGAGACCGGCGCCGGCGAGATGACGCTGTACGGTGACAATAACCGGATTCTCGCGACGAGTTCATCGGACCCGTCCGCGACCTTGCCGAAACCACTTAGTGAAGAGGTGGTGTTGCAGTTGCAGCAGGAGCGACCGTTCGTGAGTCTTGAGTGGCTCGCCAATGGTACGGCCGAAATTCGCACAGCGGTTGCATTCACCTGGCGCGGCGGGCGACTGCAGGAGAAGCGGGTTGTGCAGGCGCATTACCCGATTCCGGACCGGCTTGGCACGATGATCAACAGCGTCGAGAGCTCGTACTCGGAATACCAGCAGCTGGTGTTCTTCCGCGAGAACCTGAAAGAGCTGCTAACGGTCACTCTCGCTTTCGTCCTGCTGCTCAGCCTGCTCGCGGCTATTTACGGAGCGTTCGTTTTGTCGCGGCGGCTGGTTGCGCCGATCCAGGATCTTGTTGCCGGCACCCGGGCTGTTGCGATGGGTGATTTCGATACGCGCCTGCCAACGCCGACACGCGACGAGATCGGTTTCCTGATCAGTTCCTTTAACGATATGACGCAGCGCCTTGCGACCGCGCGCCGCGAGGCCAGCCTGTCGCAGGCCCTTGTCGAGGCCGAACGCACCAATCTTGAGGTCATTCTCGCGAGGCTGTCGACGGGCGTTCTGGCACTCGAGGCCGATCTCAGGATTCGCACGGCCAACCAGGCGGCGGGTTCCATTCTCGGCACCAACCTCGAACATCGCTCGGGTGAGTCATTGCGAGATGTGGCGAAGAACAATCCGCTACTCGAGCAGTTCGTCGACGTGGCCTACATGCATCTCGATGCCGGGGAAACCGAGTGGCGCGAACAGATTGTGCTGCGCGGTGAAGTGGGCAAGCGCGTGCTGACCTGTGCATGCACGACGTTGCCGGGCGATGAGGATCACGCCGCCGGCTACGTTGTCGTATTCGACGACATTACCGCGCTGCTGCAGGCACAACGCGATGCCGCCTGGGGCGAGGTGGCGCGTCGCCTGGCGCACGAGATCAAGAATCCGCTGACGCCAATCCAGCTGTCTGCCGAACGCATGCGTCGCAAGTACCTGCAGACGATGGACGACGACGAGGCGCAGATTCTCGACCGTGCGACACACACGATCGTGCAACAGGTCGAGGCAATGAAAGAGATGGTCAACGCGTTCAGTGATTACGCGCGTGCGCCTGACATGGACATCACGCGCTTCGACCTCGACAAGCTTGCGCATGAGATCGTCGACCTGTACCGCGCGCAAGAGAGCGACGTGAGCATTCACCTGACGTCCGACCCGACGATGCCGCTGGTCGAAGCGGACATGGGGCGTGTGCGCCAGATCCTGCACAACCTGATTCGCAACGCGGTCGAGGCACTCGAGAACACGGACGAAGGGCAGATCGACGTGCAGATCGGCCTTGCCGAGATCGACGAGGTCGAGATCGTGCAGATCAGGGTTGAGGACAATGGCCCGGGTTTCCAGACCGGGTCCGTGGACCAGATTTTCGATCCTTACGTAACCACAAAACCAAAAGGGACCGGTCTCGGTCTCGCAATCGTCAAGAAACTGGTGGAAGAGCACGTCGGTTCGATCCGCGCGCGCAACCGTACCGACGGAGGGGCGCTGATCAGTATCCGCTTGCCGCTCAATGAACGGGCCAGGGAGCTGATGATTGCGAAGGCACCGCGACGCGTCGAGAAAAGGAGGGAACAGGCATGAGTAATCCTCATGTACTCGTAGTTGATGATGAGGCGGATATCCGCGCACTGATATCCGACATCCTCGAGGATGAAAGCTATGGCGTTACGGTTGCTGCGAATGCGACCGAGGCGCGCGAAGCTCGTGAAGAGCGCAAGTTCGATCTCATCCTGCTTGATATCTGGATGCCGGATACCGACGGCATTACGTTGCTGCGCGAGTGGTCCGAATCGGGTGACCTGAGTTGCCCGGTCGTCATCATGTCCGGACATGGAACGGTTGATACGGCCGTCGAGGCGACACGTCTCGGTGCATTCGACTTTGTCGAGAAACCGCTGTCGCTCGCCAAGCTTCTGCGCACGGTCGAGGCTGCCCTGGAATCAGCGGGCAAGCAGTCGCGAGCGGCACGCAACCTGTTGCCCTCGCTGCTCGCACCCGTCGGTCGCAGCGCACTCATGCAGGGACTGCGTGAACGAGTGCAGCAATACGCACGACACGATGGCTCGGTGTTGATCAGTGGTGAGCCGGGCACTGGCCGCAGCGCATTTGCACGATACATGCATGCGCTGTCACGACGTGGCGATGATCCGTTGACGACGCTGACGGCCGCGTCGGTAACCGCCAGCAATTTCGAAGAGCAGCTTCTTGGCACCGAGGATGGCGGTTCGGCGACAACCGGCGCTTTTGAGCGTGCCGGCAACGGTACGCTCGTCATCGACGACATGGCGGACCTTGGCGAGGAAGCGCAGAAGGTGCTGCTGGGTGTTATCGAAGACGGTCAGTTCACGCGTATTGGCGGTACTGCGCCGGTGAAACTGAAGGCGCGCATCGTCGCAACTGTGTCGGCAGACTTTGAGATCCTGATCGAGTCGGGCAAGTTGCGCCGCGACCTGGTGTCGCACCTGAGCGTGCTTAGTCTGCGCGTGCCGCCGCTGCGAGAGTACGCGGAGGATGTGCCTGAACTGCTGACTTACTACGTCGACAAGCTGGTCGACTCGGAGGGTCTGACATTCCGACGCTTCAGCGTCGCTGCGCAAAACCGGCTGCGCAACTACCCGTGGCCGGACAATGTGCGTGAGCTCAAAAACCTGGTGCGTCGCCTGCTGCTGTCGGGTAACGGCGAAGACATCGGGCTTGAGGAGGTCGAGGCCGAGATCAGTGCGGCCGCGCCGGTCGACGAGCCGCTGGTCAAGCAGGATCTGCTGGCACTGCCGTTACGTGAGGCGCGCGAACATTTCGAGCGCTCGTATCTGCAACAGCAACTGGTGCTGTGCGACGGCAAAGTGGGGCAGCTCGCGAAGCGCGTCGGGATGGAACGCACGCATCTTTATCGCAAGCTGCGATCGTTAGGCGTGGATTTCAAGTCTGTCGGTTCGGATGATTAGCACGGGGGACACACTCCAGTGTGTCCCCTGTACCAATCTCCGCGACGGGAAAGAGTCAAGTAAAGGGGACACTTTGTGAAAGTGTCCCCAATGCTAATTATCTTCGGCGAGTGTATGCGTGGGGACTTCGCTACGCTCCGCTGGCAATAGTTTCCCGTCCGGTGCGAACGTCAGTCCCGGCTCCCCGAAGTCCTCGATCGACAGCCCTCGCATGATGTTCAGTGCGCGCTGTTCCGGATCGATGCTCGGGCCGGCCGGACGAATCTGCCGTGTGGAAATAATCTCGCCTTCTACAAATCTGCCTTCGCCATCCAAAGTCGTGACGAGAATCGGCGCTATGCCCTTTAGACCTGCAACGCTGATGCCGTAATAGGTCGCGAAGTTGCCGAGGCTGTAGGCGATCAGTCGGTCCCTGTAACGCTCGATGCCGCGTACGACGTGCGGGCCGTGACCGATGACGAGATCTGCGCCCGCGTCGACGACGCCACGCGCAAACCAGACGACATCACCGCGAGGCTCGTTGTAGTACTCCTCCTCGGCGAACGGTATGTGCGTCACGTCGGCGCCTTCGGCACCGCCGTGGAACGTAACGATGACAATGTCATGAGTTGCTGCGAACTCGGCAACCGTTTCGAAAGACAGCTCGTAGTCGAGCAGCATGTTGGAGTTTTTTGTGACGGCGTAGGCGAGAACGGCGATCTTCAAGCCGTCTTTTTCGAATCTCGCGAAGTCGCCTTCACGGCCGGAATGCAGCATGCCTTGTGCGGCGATCGCCTCCATGCTGCTGGTGCGGCCTTCTTCGCCAAAGTCGCGGGCGTGGTTATTGGCGAGGCTGAGTACATCGAAACCTGCTTCGGCATAGTAACGAGCGTAGCGAGTGGGCGATCGAAACAGGTAGCACGCGTTCGGGTTCTTGCACTTCTTGGCCGGTTCACCGCCATCGACAAGCACGCCTTCGAGATTACCGATAGCGACGTCCGCTGCAGTCAGGTACGGCGTCACTTCGGCGAGAAAACTGACCCCATCATCATCCGGCAAATGATTCTTCGGAAAATCGGTGCCGATCATCATGTCCCCGACAGCCGCAATCGTAACCCGCCGCGCCACCCGAGGGTCCACCCGAGGGTCCGGTTCCAAACCGTCGGGTCCGGTTCCGAACTCCTGGGTCCGGTTCCGGTCCGATTCGCTATCAGACAGGGATTCAGATACTTGCGGCTCTTCCGGTATTGTCGGGTCCGGTTCCGGCGCCGCCGGAACCGGACCCGACGGTTTGGAACCGGACCCTGCGCAGGCGGAGAGCGCCAGGCAGAGGATTAGCGGGGTGAGTCTAGTCACCGACCCTGATGCGCAGGACGTCTATTTGTGCGGCCCGCAGGCGGCTGCGGGTCACATTGAGTGTGTTGAGGTCGCGGGTCGGCCCGATGTTCACGCGGTAATAATCACGCCCATTGACGCGCGCCCTCTGCACGTAAGACTCAATGCCGTGCAGGGCGAGCTCGGCCTTGCGCCTGTCCGCATCCTGCGGTGTCGAGAATGATCCGGCCTGCAGCAGATACTCACCCGGTTCCTCGATGGCCAGAGGCTCCGGCGCAGTACTGCTGCCCGCAGACGAGTCTCTTTCGTTCTTCTCAACGACGAAGTCGAGTTCCGTAAGCATCTCGTAGAAATCGAATCGGTCGTCCTTGGGCTCGACTGGCGCCGGTGATTCGCCGTTATCGTCTAATGCGCTCTGCAGGCTTGCAGGCTGTTGCCGCTCTGCAGGTTGCTCCGCAACAATCGCCGGCGGTTCCCGGTCCTTGACGTACACGGCGAACGCAACCGCGAGGCCGATCGCCAGGCCGAACAGCATCCATACCCAGCCCGGGTAATCGTCCTGCGACTTTTTGCGCCGGTTTTTCGCCGAACGACGTTTGCGACGCTGCGCCACTACATCTTCTCCGGTGCTGACACGCCGAGGATGCCGAGGCCGTTCGCAATGACAATCTGCGTTGCAAGACTCAGTGCAAGTCGGGCGTCGCGAACGTCATCGCTGTCGTCGATAAAGCGGTTCGCGTTGTACCAGCTGTGGAAGTCGGCCGCGAGATCACGCAGGTAGTGCACCAGCGTCTGCGGCGCACGATTCGCCGCGGCGATGTCGATCATCTCCGGATAGCGGCTCAGCGCGGTCATCAACGCGTGTTCCTGATCGCTGACGAGGCTGCCCATTGTGTCCGTTGCTCTCGACGCATCGTACTCAAGGCCGCGTTCGGCAAGCTTCGGAAAAATGCTCGCAATCCGGGCGTGCGCATACTGGATGTAGTACACGGGATTGTCGTTCGACTGCGAAGTCGCGACGTCGAGATCAAAGTCGAGAGGCTGATCATTCGAACGCATGACGTAGTAGAAGCGCGCAGCGTCGTTACCGACTTCCGCACGCAACTGCCGCAGCGTGTCGAACTCACCGGAACGCGTCGACATCTGCACCTTTTCGCCACCGCGATACAGAGCCACGAACTGCATGAACTCAACTTCAAGATCTTCGCCCTTGTAACCCATCGCTTCGAGACCGGCGCGCAGGCGCGCCGTGTACCCGTGGTGGTCCTGGCCGAGTATATCGATGAGCTGGTCGAAACCGCGCTCACGCTTCTCATAGTGATAGGCGATATCGGATGCGAAGTAAGTTTTCACGCCGTTGGCACGAATCACGACGCGGTCCTTGTCATCGCCGTAGTTCGTCGACGGGAACCAGGTGGCGCCGTCTTTCTCGTACAGCAGGCCACGCTCTTCGAGCACGGCAATCGCGTCATCGATGGCGCTGCTCGTCGTCAGGCATTGCTCCGAGTACCAGCGATCGAAGGTTACGCCAAACTCTTCGAGGTCGTCCTTGATGTCATCAAGAATCGAATTGAGGGCGGACAGCCGGAAGCGCTCGAACCCGTCATCGCCGTGCAACTCTTTCGCGCGCGCGATCAGTGCATCGACGAACGCATCCTTGTTGTCATCATTGTCTTCAGGCAGGTCGGCCGTCACGGCGTCCGCGGTCGGACATTCGATTCCGGAAGTGTCCAGACTGTTTGCGATCTCACGGATGTAGTCGCCGCGATAACCACCAGACGGAAACGCTACATCGATGTCATTGGCCGCAAGCCAGCGCAACCAGACGCTCGCGCCGAGAATATCCATCTGCCGACCTGCGTCATTAACGTAGTACTCGCGATGCACCGGGTAACCGGCTGCTTCAAGCAGGTTGCCGACCGTCGCACCGTAGGCTGCATGGCGACCGTGACCGACGTGCAGCGGCCCCGTCGGGTTTGCCGAGATGAACTCAAGCAGGATCTTCGGACCGTCCTTCTTTTCCTGGCGGCCGTATTCGCTGCCTTGTTCCAGCACGGCTGCAACCTCTGCATGGAACGCCGCAGGAGCAAGATGGAAATTGATGAAACCGGGGCCGGCAATGTCGACATTGGAGACAAGGTCGCTGTCCCCGAGTGCGTCGACAATGCTTGCCGCGATGTCACGCGGGCTCTTCTTTGCCGGCTTGGCAAGGCGCATCGCGATGTTGCACGCGAAGTCACCATGGCTCGGATCGCGCGTTCGCTCGACCGTGCCCGCGATGGCGATGCCCTCAGCGGCAGCGGCGAGTTCCGGTAACGAGTCCAGTGCGGATTCGACGAGTGTGGCGACTATGTGTTTCATCGGTGTTCGGGTGTAGTTAAGCGAGCCGGCAATTCTACCCGGATTGCCCTGCCTGTATAGGGTTTGCCGCTTCTAAAACAGTTCGACCGGGTCAACGTCGATCGACCAGCGGACCTTGCGGGCGGCAGGGTGTGCTTCGAGCTGCGGTCGCAGCTCGCGCAGGAGTCGGTGCAGTGCGGCCCGATCGTTACTCTGCAGCAGCAACTGCGCACGATAACGACCGGCTTTCTTCGCCATCGGCGCATCGACCGGGCCGAGTACGCGCAGCCCATCGCCGCAATGCGGGACGACCAGGTCGCGAGCCAGTTCGAGAAATCCGTGGGCATCACGCTTCCCGTGAGCCGCCGCGCGCAGCATGACCAGCCGCGTAAACGGTGGCCAGCTCGCCGACTCGCGTTCCGCCAGCCCCTGCTCGCTGACGGCCGCGTAGCCGCCTTCCATCAGAGTCTGCCAGAACGGGTTGTCCGGAAACGCGGTCTGGATCAGCACTTCGCCCGCGCGCTCTTCACGCCCGGCCCGGCCGGCAACCTGGACGATCGTCTGCGCCATACGCTCGGCACTGCGGAAGTCCGTACCAAACAGGCCCTGGTCGGCATTAACGATGCCGACGAGTGTCAGCCGTGGAAAATGGTGTCCCTTCGACAGCATCTGCGTGCCGACGAGAATTTCGGCCTCGCCCGATGTCGCGCTCTGCAGCGCGGCATCCATTGCGCCTTTCGCCCGTGTGCTGTCGCTGTCGATGCGCCGCACTTCGCGGCCAGGGAAGCGTGTTCTCAGCGCATCCTCGAGGCGCTCGGTACCTTCGCCAAGCGGACGCACCGCTTCACCGCAGTCCGTGCAGTTCTCGTCGAGCGGCCGCGAGGCACCGCAGTGATGACAGCGCAGCTCTTTGAGCCGTGCATGCACGGTCAGGCGTGAGTCGCAGCGCGTGCAGCCGGCCACATGTCCGCAGCTCGAGCAGATAAGCGTCGGCGCGAATCCGCGGCGGTTCAGGAACAGCAGCGCCTGCCCGCCATCACTGAGATGACGCTCGATTGCTGCGACAAGCGGATCGCTCAGGCCATCGATCGCTGGCGTCCGAACCGTGTCGACCAGCGCGAGCCGCGGCGGCTTTGCTCCGCCGGCACGGGCGGGCAGCACGATGTGGGTGTAATTGCCGGCGCGCACATGCTGCTGCATCTCGAGTGTTGGTGTCGCGCTGCCGAGAATGACCGGGATGTCGAGCTGCTTGGCCCTGGCGATGGCGAGATCGCGAGCCGAGTAGCGCATTCCTTCCTGCTGCTTGAACGAATGGTCGTGTTCCTCGTCAACGATGATGAGTCCCGGATTCGCGAGCGGAGCAAATATGGCGGAACGCGTACCGACGACCAGCCGTGCCGCGCCGGAACGAGCGGCTCGCCAGGCCGCTAGCCGCACATTGTCTGTGAGGGCCGAGTGCAACAGCGCCGGCTCGATCCCCAGGCGTTCGCGAAAACGGGCGGTCAGCTGCGGCGTAAGGCCGATCTCCGGCACGAGTACCAATACCTGGCGGCCTGCATCGATCACCTCGCGCATTCGCTGCAGGTAAACCTCGGTCTTGCCGCTGCCCGTGACACCGTCAAGCAGGAACGCCTCGAACGACTCGGTCCCGCGCAAGGATTTCAGCGCGTCCGCCTGCGCATCATTCAGATCGAGCGCTGGTCGCTGTTCGACCGCCGCGGCCTCATCGAAATCGGGCGCACGTTGTTCGAAGCGCTCGATCAGCCCTTTCTTCAACAACCCGGTGGCCGCATTTCGCCAATTCGGCAGCAGTTCCGTGAGCGTTTCGGTGTCCAGTCCGTTATCGCCGGCATCGAGCAACGTTTCGAGCAGCTCGATCTGTTTTTTAGCTCGTTGTTGCAGGGTGGCGGGGTCGGATCCGGCGCGGGCCGCGACGATGTCGACCGTCGGGTGCAGAGGCTTTCCCTGCCGCAGCGGTGCCGGCAGGGCCGCCGCTACGACTTCACCGATCGGGTGGTGGTAGTAGTCACTTGTGAAGCGAATCAGCCAGCGGCTCGCCTCATCAACCAAAGGGGTGGTGTCGATTGCCCGTTCGGCTCTTTTCAGCTTGTCCGCCGGAACCTCGGTGGATGCCGCATGGGACATTACGAGGCCGACGCGGGAGCCGCGCCCGAACGGCACCAGGACCCTGCAGCCGACGGCCGGCAAGGGCTCGCCTGCCGGCGGCAGGTAGTCGAAGCAGCGCGACAACGGCACGCTGATGGCGACCTGGATGACGGAATCCGAGCTCAAGAACTTAACATAACCCCAAAAAACCCCTGTAATCCCTGTCAACTTAGGTATGCGCGGGGCGTTAAAGAGTCAGACACGTTAGATGACCGCGTGGTGGAGTCAAGGGATATGACCGCAGACGTTTCCGTATTTACGGTATCGTGCGCGTCGGAACCGACGGAGGCACGGACACTGCAGAACGAACGGCAACTGAACCAGTTTCTGGCCGAAGTGGAGCGGCGCGCATTGCGCATCGCGGAGATATCCGTGCGTGATCGCGACGAGGCTCTGGATCTCGTGCAGGACGCGATGATCAAGCTGGCCCGGAACTATGCCGGTCGTTCGCGCGAAGAGTGGACGCCGCTCTTTTATCGCATTCTGCAGAACAGGATCCGCGACTGGCATCGGCGCCAGGTGGTGCGAAATCGCGTCATGGTCTGGTTCGGCAGGGCGAAGGACGCTGACAACGACTATGATGTCGTGGCAGCAGCGCCCGATCCGGCGGCAAGAACGCCGGATGAGGAATTACAGAATTCAGAGGCTATGGACGGTCTCGAACTCGCGGTGCAGGCATTGCCGGCCCGCCAGCGTGAGGCATTCATGTTGAGGACCTTTGAGGGCCTCGACGTTGCGGGGACCGCCGTTGCCATGGGCATCAGCGAAGGCAGCGTCAAAACGCATTATTCCCGGGCGGTCCATTCGCTGCGGGAATCACTGGGAGAACACTGGCAATGAGTACGTCAGACAAGGACTTTGCAGACAAGGCCAAGGCGCAGTTCGACGAATCGGTCGAGCGACTCGATGGTGCGACGCTGTCACGACTGAATCGTGGCCGCGAGGCAGCGCTCGATGCTGCCCGCGACCGCCGCCAGCCGTGGGTGTACTGGCTGCCGGCGACGGGCGCGGCTGCAGCGGTCGTCATCGCACTGACGATGACAATGGGACCCGAGGCGCCGGTCGATACACCGGTCGCCGACTTCGAGATCCTGCTTGGCGAAGAGAGCATCGAGATGTACGAGGAACTCGAGTTCTACGCCTGGCTGGAATCGACAGATTTCGAGGCCAATGGCGAGGGCTAGGTGCATAGCGATGTTCGGTGCCGCGCTGCTCGCAGTTCCGGGAATGGCCGAAGACTCGGCCGACACCCCGGATGCCGAATTCCTGGAGTACCTCGGCATGTGGGAAGAGACAGACGAAGACTGGCAGCTGTTCACCGTCACGGAAGAAGTTGCCGAAAAGGAAGAACGGACCGATCCCGAGCCGCAGGGCGAAGAATCGACGGAGAAAGAAGATGAAAGCTAGACACGTTATCGGGGTTTGCCTGCTGCTCATCGCAGGTGTCGCTGCCGCTCAGCAGCCGATCGCGTGGGGCAGCCTGACCGAGGCGCAGCAGGATCTGCTGAGCAGGTTCGAGTCGGACTGGGACAACATGCCGGTCGACCGCCAGCAACGACTCGTGCGCGGCACCGAGCGCTGGTTTGCGATGGACGATGCCGAGCGCGAACAGGCGCGCAGCCGCTTCAACGACTGGCGCCAGCTTTCGGCTGAGCGGCGCGACCTGATCCGTGAGCGTTACGAGATCTACCAGGGCCTGTCGCCCGACGAGCAGCGCCGCATCAAGGAAAACTTCCGCCGCTTCAATCGCATGAACCGGGACCGCCGGCAGCAGATGCGTGATCGCTATCGCGACATGACGCCCGAGCAGCGGAAACGCCTGCGGGAACGTATGAAAGACCGCCGGCCAAGGCAGCAGAGGCCCGATCAGCGGTAAGTATTTTCAGCGCTTTGTGCGCGGCCACCTCCTTCGCTACACTCCGCCAGTCCTATTGGAGGTGTACGCATGAGGATTGGTGTTCCAAGAGAGGTTCACGACGGCGAACGGCGCGTCGCGACCACCCCTGACGTAGCGGCTCAGCTGCAGAAGCTCGGCTTTTCGATCGCGGTTGAGGCCGGCGCCGGCGCCGCTGCGAGTTACTCGGACGAGGCATACCGGGAAGCTGGATGTGATGTCCAGTCGGCCGATGACATCTGGTCGAATTCCGACATCGTTATGAAGGTGCGTGCGCCCGAAGGTGATGAAACCGGCAGGCTTGGCAGCAACCAGACGCTGATCAGCTTCCTGTGGCCTGGGCAGAATCCCGAACTCCTCGAACAGCTGACCGCAAGCGGCGGTACCGTCATGGCGATGGACAGCGTGCCGCGCATCTCGCGCGCGCAGAAGATGGACGCACTGAGTTCGATGGCGAACATCGCAGGTTATCGTGCGGTCGTCGAGGCGTCGCAGCACTTCGGCCGCTTCTTTACTGGCCAGATAACCGCGGCCGGCAAGGTTCCACCTGCCAAAGTTCTTGTGATCGGTGCCGGCGTTGCGGGTCTCGCCGCGATCGGTGCCGCGAAGAGCATGGGGGCAATCGTGCGTGCCTTCGACACCCGCCCTGAAGTGAAGGAACAGGTCGAGTCGATGGATGCCGAGTTCCTGATGCTCGATTTCGAAGATGATGAAGATGGGTCCGGTGAGGGCGGCTACGCCAAGGTGATGAGCGAGGCGTTCATCAAAGCCGAGATGGAGCTGTTTGCCGAGCAGGCGAAAGACGTGGACATCATCATTACCACGGCACTGATCCCCGGCAAGCCCGCACCCAAGCTGATTACTGCGGAGACGGCGCGTTCGATGAAGGACGGCAGCGTCATTGTCGACCTGGCAGCCGAACAAGGTGGCAACTGCGAACTGACGGTGGCCGATGAGATCACCGTCGACAGCGGCGTCACGATTATTGGCTACACTGACCTGCCGAGTCGCCTTGCCGCTCAGTCGAGTCAGCTGTACGCAACCAACCTGCGTCACCTGCTGACCGACCTGACGCCAGAGAAGGATGGCAACATCGTCGTCGACATGGAGGACGAAGTCATCCGCGGTGCAACCGTCTGCAAGGACGGCGAAACGACCTGGCCGCCACCGGCGCCAAAGCTGTCGGCAGCGCCCGCCAGGAAGGAGCCTGAACCTGCACCCGTCATGCCGGAGCCTGAGGAACCCTCGGTCTGGGGCCCGATCGTCGCGATGGTTGTCGGCGGTCTCGCGCTGCTCGGCCTCGGCGCGGTTGCGCCGGCGTCGTTCATGGCGCACTTCACGGTATTCGTGCTGGCGTGTTTCGTCGGTTACATGGTGATCTGGAACGTCACGCCGGCATTGCACACACCGCTTATGAGTGTGACCAACGCGATCTCGAGCATCATCATCATCGGCGCGCTGTTACAGATCAGTTCCGCCAACACAATGATTATGTGGATCGCAGTTGCGACCGTGTTGATCACAGCGATCAACATCGCGGGCGGCTTCGCCGTCACGCGCCGCATGCTAGAAATGTTCCGGAAGTGAGGTCGAGATGATGAGCACAGGTGTAGTTAACGTGTCGTACATCATTGCGACCATTCTTTTCATTCTCGCCCTCGGTGGACTGTCCAACCAGGAGACTGCGCGTCGCGGTAACTGGTACGGCATCATCGGCATGACGATCGCGCTGATCGCGACCGTCATGAGCGAAAATGTCACAGCCAACTTCGACAAGCTGGTCGTTGCATTGCTGGTCGGTGGTTCGATCGGCCTCATTCTCGCGCGCCGCGTGCAGATGACGCAGATGCCGGAGCTCGTCGCGATCCTGCACAGCCTCGTCGGTCTCGCCGCCGTTGCTGTCGGTTTTGCGAGCTTCATGGATCACTCGAAAGTATTCGTTGGCGTTGAGAAGACGATCCACGACATCGAGATTTACATCGGCATCCTGATCGGCGCCGTCACGTTCTCGGGTTCGGTCATCGCCTTCGGCAAGCTGTCCGGAAAGATCGGCGGCAAGCCGCTGCTGCTGCCTGCACGTCACTGGCTGAATCTCGGCCTGCTGATCGCAGTCATCTGGTTCGGCATTCAGTTCGTCGAACAGTCGGCTGCCGGCGGTGGCATTAACCCGCTGATCGTCATGACCGTAATCTCGCTGCTGTTCGGCATCCACATGGTTATGGCCATCGGTGGTGCCGACATGCCGGTCGTTGTGTCGATGCTCAACAGCTACTCGGGTTGGGCCGCATCGGCAACCGGTTTCATGCTCGGCAATGACCTGCTGATCGTGACAGGCGCACTCGTTGGTTCTTCCGGCGCGATCCTGAGTTACATCATGTGTCGCGCGATGAACCGCAAGTTCCTGAACGTCATCGCCGGTGGCTTTGGTACGGGCGGCGGCTCGTCAGCCAAAGGCGGCGAAGAGGAGCAGGGTGAGATCGTTGCGGTAGACGCGCACGAAACCGCAGCACTGCTCGCCGGCGCCAAGGAGGTCATGATCATTCCGGGTTACGGCATGGCTGTTGCCCAGGCGCAGCACACGGTCAACGACATCACCAAGAACCTGCGCGAGAAGGGCGTCAACGTGCGCTTCGGCATTCACCCGGTCGCGGGTCGCATGCCGGGCCATATGAACGTCCTGCTGGCCGAAGCGCATGTGCCGTACGATATCGTGTTCGAGATGGACGAGATCAATGACGACTTCCCCGACGTCGACGTGTCAATCGTCATCGGTGCGAATGACATCGTTAACCCGTCCGCACTGACCGACCCCGACAGCCCGATCGCCGGAATGCCGGTTCTCGAGTGCTGGAAAGGTACGACGACGATCGTGATGAAGCGCAGCATGGCGACCGGTTACGCCGGTGTGCAGAACCCGCTGTTCTTCAAAGAGAACACGCGCATGCTGTTCGGCGATGCCAAGGAAATGCTCGACGAGGTTTTAAAGGCCCTGTAAATCCTGTAATAATCGGTGCGTAGCCTTTGCAACATGAGATAAGCTCGGGCAAAGGGGGAACGCCATGCTGGCAGGGCTCGCATCCGATATATCGCAACAGGTTCTCAGAACCGACGTTGCAGGGATGCCTCTCGAATGGATCGACTATCGAGAGGCGGTGCGCCTTTATCACTCCGAACAGGTCGCCTACGACTGCGGCACGCGCCTCTACTCGGTATTTGGCGGCATCTGTTCATTGACCGGCGAACGCAGCCGCGTCGACGTCAATTCCATTATCGCTACGCATGGCACGAGCCAGAGCCTGTCGCGCAACCGCGATAACTATGTGCCGCCGCTTAACAACCGCACGCTGTTCAAGCGCGACGCCAACCTGTGCCTGTATTGCGGCATGCGCTTCATGACGCGCGACCTGACCCGCGATCACATCACGCCGGTGTCGCAGGGCGGCGCGGACAAGTGGAACAACGTTGCGACAGCGTGCCGGCGCTGCAATAACTACAAGGGCGGGCGCACACCGGAGCAGGCGGCCATGGAGCTCATCGCGGTTCCGTTTACACCGAACTATGCCGAGTACATTTATCTGAAAGGGCGCCGCGTTCTCGCCGACCAGATGCAGTACCTGCTCGCGCATATTCCTCGCTCGAGTCCATTGCATGCCCGCCTGAGCGGGCACCTCGAAAACGGTCAGGAGATCGTCGAGGTTCACTATCACGACTAGTCGCGGCTGAAGCTGCTCCTACGCTTATGCAATACCTGATCGACGCCAGCGTCTATGTGTTCCGCGCCTATTATTCGATGCCGGACGACATGACCGATGACGCGGGTAACCCGATTAACGCGTTTTACGGATTTGCCCGTTTTATCGGCGACTTCATGGAACAGGTCACGCCCGAGTATCTCGCCATCGCATTCGACGAAAGCCTGTCGAGCTCATTCCGCACCGAGATCTACCCGGAGTACAAAGCCAATCGAGATCCGGCACCGCCCGAACTCAAACGGCAGTTCGAGCAATGCCGTCGTTTTGTGCGCGCGCTTGGCGTGATGGAGATTGGCAGCCCGAAGTACGAAGCAGATGACCTGATCGGCACACTGGTCGAACACGGCCGCGGCTTCGGACGCCCGTCGACCATCGTTACCCGTGACAAGGACCTGACGCAGCTGTTGGGGCCGGACGATGTCTTCTGGGACTTCTCGGGCAAAGGCAAGCTGCGCTACCACGAAATCGAGGGCTCGTTCGGCGTGCACCCTGAGCAAATCGCGGACTTTCTCGCTCTCGCTGGTGATGCTGTCGACAACATCAAGGGCGTGCCCGGTGTCGGCAAGAAGACGGCCGAAAAGCTGCTGCAGCACTTTGGCACTCTAGACGAGATCTACGGGAATCTTGATCGCGTACACGAGGTTAACGTGCGCGGTGCAAAAACACTGGGTGCGAAGCTCGACACGCACCGCGACGACGCCTACCTCGCCCGTAAACTGACGGGCATAGCCTGCGATGCGCCGCTCGACGACGTCGAGCAGAAATTGCAGCCAGCGGCGCCGAGTCTTGGCGAACTCAATGCACTGTTCGACGAAGCGGGTATCGGCATGGCGTTAAGGCGCCAGGCCGAACGCGTGTCGGATATCTACCGGCACTAGTAGACATGCCGGACTGGGACGCTATCGCAGCGCAACTCGGCACCGGAGACAGTCGTCCGCAACCAGTCAGTGGTGGTGACATCAGCGCGGCGTGGCGCCTGTCGAACCTGTTCCTGAAAACCGGTCCCCTGTCATCGCTTGAGATGTTTGCCGCGGAGGCCGATGGCTTGCGCGAACTTGCATCCGCCAACGCGGTGCGTGTGCCCGAGGTGGTCGGCGTTGGTGAGTGTCCGGAAGGCGCGTGGATTGCACTCGAGTGGATCGACATGCAATCACCCACGGAAGATGCGCATCGCAGATTCGGGGAACAGCTTGCCGAGCTGCACAGCACTACGAACGAGCGTTACGGCTGGCATCGCGACAACACGATCGGACTGACACCGCAATACAACGAGTGGTCCGATAACTGGGTGGAGTTTTTCCGCGAGCATCGGCTCGGCTTTCAGCTGCGCCTCGCGCACGATAACGGCTTCGGTGACGAACTTACCGAGCGCGGTGACCGCCTGCTGCGACGGTTACCGATCTGGCTGCAGAGGAATAACCTGCGACCGTCGCTGCTGCACGGCGATCTCTGGGGCGGCAACTGGGCCGTTGCCGATGGCATGCCGGTTATCTACGATCCTGCCGTGTACTTCGGCGATCCGGAGACCGACCTTGCGATGACGCGGTTGTTCGGCGGTTTCTCCGCGGGCTTCTATGCGGCCTATGAACGCAGCGCGCCACTGGCTTCCGGGCACCAGGAACGGATGATTTTGTACCAGTTGTATCATATATTGAACCACCTGAACCTGTTCGGGAGTGGCTATCTCTCGCGGGCGCAGCAACTCATCGACAGGCTGATTTAGGCAGGACAATGAACGAACCGCGGGCGCTGATTACGGGCGCTTCTTCCGGGCTGGGTGCCGAATTTGCACGCCAGCTTGCAAGTCAGGGCAAAGACCTCGTACTGGTGGCACGCCGCATGCTGCCGATGGAGAAGCTGGCCGAGAAACTGCACGACGAATACAACGTGCGTATCGACGTGATCAAGGCGGATCTCGAGAATCCGGCAACGCCCGCCGTGCTCTATGCCGAGATCGAGCGCCGTGGCTATGTTATCGACTATCTCGTCAACAATGCGGGCGCGACTGGTCCGGATCTGCTGAAGGTCCGTGACTGGCAGGCACAACAGCGTTATCTCGACCTGATGCTTACCTCTGTGGCACATCTCTGCCACCTGTTCATACCGGCCATGAAGCGCGGCGGTTATGGTCGGGTTATCAATGTCGCATCGGTAGCCGGACTCATCACGGTGAGTGGCGATTACAGCTACGGGCCGACCAAGGCTTATCTCGTCGCCTTATCAAAGGCGCTGAATTCCGACCTGCCAGCGAGCGGTGTGCACGTACTCGCGCTGTGCCCGGGCTATACGCACACAGGATTCCATGCCTCCGAGCGCCTGCAGCAGATGAAGCGCGAGACACCCGGTTTCATCTGGTATACGACTGACGTGGTGGTGCGTGATGCGCTGCAGGCGGTCGAGAAAGGCAAGTCGGTCTGTATCACCGGGCCACTTTACCGGTTCGCAGTGCCGATACTCCGCTCGCGCATTGGCCAGTTCCTGATTCGTGTTTTTGGCGCGCGCGTCGACTAGTCGCTGAATTCGGGGAAGTCGCCCGCGTCGCCGGACTCGTCAACCTCGTACTTCTCGCCCAGGAAGTCTTCCTCGAACGCAAACAGCGTTGTGCCCTCGGGTGCCGTGATGGCTACAAACGCGCCCTCGAAGCCCGGGAATTTCTCAAACGGCATGCCCTTCTGTTCGAGGAGCCCCATCAGCGCATGGCGATCCGGGCATTTGAAACACAACGACGGCGCCTTGACCGCGATGCTCTCGGACAGGCCGAGCGGCATGCCGTGAGCCATGAAACGCATATGCGTCGTCGGTTCCTCGCGCATTTCGAGTAGCTGCGGGGCGATCGGCGCCCAGAATTGTGCGGCACGCAGCGCGTCACGCACCGGCAGCGTAGTCTCAAACCAGGTACCGCAGTGCGAATCGTTTTCCGCCTCCTCGCTGCGGTTGAACGTGCGCGCCTCGACCATGCCGATCATGTGGCCGTCGCGGTCCGCGAAGCCAAGCTCGTTGAACGTCTCTTCGCCCAGCTGCTGGTATTTGAAGTCAAAGCCGTGGTCGGCCATCGAGCGCGCGTGTTTCGCGAGGTCAGGCTGGACGAATGTCATGGCGGGCGCTTCGAACTCCATGTCGTGCAGGCCGATATTCAGTTCGCCGTCGCTGACAACTGCGTAGCGATGACTCCAGACGTCGCCGGTCTCAAGCTCATGGAAACCCACAGTGTTGTAAAAGTGCAGCGACTCGATGACATCGGATGTACGTACCGAAAACTCGAGAAACTGGCCGATACCGCTCACGACTGCGACTCCCATGCTGCCAGGCGACGATTCGCCAGCTCGGTCAGGAATGCTATGTGGTCGTCGCGTGCGTTGAGCGCCGGGATGTAGTGCAGCTCGCCACCACCGGACTCAACGAAGGCTTCGGCGTTCTGCATGGCAATCTCCTCGAGTGTTTCGAGGCAGTCCGTAGCGAATCCGGGGCAGATGACATCAAGCCGTTCGCAGCCCTGCTCTGCGAGCTCGACAAGCGTCGCGTCGGTATACGGTTGCAGCCACTCTTCGCGGCCGACCCGCGACTGAAAGGTCATGAGCCAGTCGTCGTCAGCAAGCTGCAATGTCTCGGCCAGCAAACGAGCCGTCTTGTGGCAGAAACAGTAGTAAGGATCGCCGTTATCCAGCGTACTTTTCGGCACGCCATGAAATGACATCACGAGCTTGTCGCCACTACCATGCTCGGCGCGGTATTCGCGGACACTCGCAGCAAGCGCATCGATGTAACCGGGCTCGTCGTGGTAGCTGTTTATCATCTGCAGGTCCGGCACCCAACGCAGCTTGCCGAACTTCTTCGCGACGGTGTCGAAAACCGGGGCCGTGGTCGTGCCGGAGTACTGCGGGTACAGCGGCAGTACCAGAATGCGTTCCGCGCCTGCGGCAAGCAGCTTGTCGATGGCGTCGGCAATCGATGGTTTGCCGTATGTCATTCCCAGTTCGACGGGTACGCCTGTGGATGCACGTAACGCCTCCGCAATCTTCACCGAGTGCAGCATCAGTGGTGAGCCTTCGTCGGTCCAGATCTCGCGGTAGGCGGCAGCCGACCGTGGCGGGCGAATCACGAGAATGATGAGATTCAGGATCAGCCACCACAGCCAGCGCGGGTATTCGACGACGCGCGGGTCCCACAGGAATTGACGAAGAAAGCGCCGCACGGCACCGGTAGTTGGTGCGTCCGGGGTACCGAGGTTGGCTACCAGGATGCCTGTCGTGGACGGGCGCCCGTGTTCGAAATTCGGCGTTATCTGGTAGCTCGGCATAGACCCGGAGAGCCGTTGGCGACGCGAACAACAGTACTGCAAAGGCCGCTCGCGTGCCAGTGAATCTGTCTATAATTCAACGCCTTAATTGGAGGTAAGGCATGCAACAGCAAATTCAGCCGGACGCCGGGGAAAATGCGCGCTGGGTTCTGGTTCGGGATATCGCCGTACTGCAGGGAAAACTGATCGTTGACGGACTTCGCGATCTGTTGCTGGTGCCTGCATCGCTGGTCGCCGGGATCATCAGCCTGGTGTCGAGCGAGAACGGCAAGCCGGGCACACAGTTCTATCATTTGCTGGGATTTGGCAAGCAGACCGAGAAGTGGATCAACCTGTTTGGCGCGCTGGAGAACTCGCCCGAAAAACTCGAGCAGCCGCAACCGTTCGGTGAGGGCGATATCGACGATCTTGTGGGCCGTCTCGAAGCCTACGTCGTCGATGAGTACAAACGTGGTGGTGTTACGGCGTCGGCAAAAGAACGCCTCGACAAGGTACTGGATACCCTGCAAAGAAAACGAAATAAGTCGACCTGACTTTTTTTATGTGAAAACGAGCGGCAGCCTGATGTGGCATTATTGCTACGTTAGAAAAATGCAACGATATGCGTAAGGGGAAATCAGGATGATGAAGAGCTGGTGGCTGGCAGCCTCGCTGCCGTTGATGTTTGCTGCAGGTGCCGCTGACGCACAGGGGCGCTCCGGGCTGGATGCCGAGAAAGCGCGAGTCGTTAACTACTGGACCGCCGAGCGCCGTGCCGCAGCAGTTCCAAGAGATCTCATCATCGACGAACGCGGGTTGGGTTACCTGCGTGGTCGTGACGGCAGCCTGAAACCCTACGGCCACCAGATCGAAGCTGCCAATGCGCCAACGCCGCGTGCGAAACCCGACGGCACCGGCGGCAACTCGGACAGTGAGCCGCCGGCGATAAGCAACCTCGACCCGGCCAACGAAACCATCGGCGCCAGCAGTCCTTTCTCGGCAACGGTTACGGACAATGAGGGCGTCCGTTCGGTCACATTTGTTATCACCTATCCGGACGGCGTGACAACGCAGTCATTCTCGGCGAGCAACCAGGGCGGTGACAGCTGGGGAACCAGCCTGCAGGGATTTACCGACGGAAGCTGGAGCTGGCACGTTGAAGCTGCAGATACCGCGAAGCGTGGCGGCAATCGCAGCGTATCCGACCCGGTGAACTTCACGGTCGACACCGGTGGTTCCGGCGGCGGCGGTGGCGGCGGCTCCGGCGACGTCGTTACGAATGCCGGATGGTCCGGCGGTACCGTGCAGCGGGCGGCCGGCCGGCTGTTCTATGAAATGCCCGGCAATGCCCGACGCAAGGGTCCGTGGAGCGGCTATGTTTGCTCAGGCACAGTCGTTGTCGACGGTCAGACCGGCATCGCGACAATTCTTACTGCAGCACACTGCGTGTACGACGACGTCAACAAGGCGTTCGCACGAAACGTCCTGTTCATTCCCGACCAGGCGGGTACCAGCGGCAGCGGTACTGACAGCAATTGCGGTAACGATCCGATCGGTTGCTGGGTGGCGTCCTACGGCGTAGTGGACGTCGACTGGACGACAAGAACCTTCCCCGACAACATCGAGTGGGATTCGGCGTACTACGTTGTTCAGGACGGTGCACACCAGCAGGGTGAGGCCGGCGATCTGACGAGTGGCGTGCTCGACATCGACGTGGACCCGATGACCATTGAATTCATGAGCCCCTCGCTCGGCGTGCTGACACACGCACTTGGCTATTCGTACTCCGAAGATCCGAACTTTATGTACTGCGCCGAGGACATGAGCGAGGAAGGCGCGGTGAACTGGTGGCTGGCGAACTGCGGACTGTCAGGTGGTTCGTCGGGCGGTCCGTGGGTACAGCCGATGGATGAGGAGGCCGGTGACGGCCCGATCATTTCGGTGAACTCGTGGGGTTATAACGGCGCACCCGGCATGGCCGGACCGAAGCTTTCAGACGGCGCTCACGAATGCGTTTACAAGGAAGCAGTTCTGGGCACCGGACCCACCAATGCTGCTGACGGCGACGCGGGAGTAATCACGACCGCCAAGAGCTGCGGTCAGCAATAGACTCTCAGGCGGCTTCCATGATGGCGGAAACGCCCATGCCGCCCGCCGTACAGATCGAAATAAGGCCTCGCCCTGAGCCATTCTGGCTCAGGAGCTTGGCCATGGTCGCGATGATGCGCGCGCCGGTGGCCGCGAACGGGTGACCGATAGCGATACTGCCGCCCTTCACGTTCAGCTTCGCCAGGTCGATGGGTCCCATCGGCTCGTTACGCCCAAGTCGATCACGGCAGAATTCTTCGGACTGCCACGCCTTGAGTGTGGCAATCGTCTGTGCCGCGAATGCTTCATGAATTTCGTAGAAGTCGAAATCCTGCAGTCGCAGGTTGGCCTGCTTCAGCATGTCGGAAACCGCATACGCAGGCGCCATCAACAGGCCTTCCTCGTTGACGAAGTTAACGGCTGCCACTTTCGCAAAAGTCAGGTAAGCGAGAATCGGCAGGTTCTTCTGCCGTGCCCAGTCCTCCGACGCCAGAAGAACGGCTGCACTGCCATCGGTTAACGGTGTGCTGTTGCCGGCCGTCATCGTGCCCTCGCCGCTGCGATCGAAGACGGGCTTCAGGGTCGAAAGTTTTTCGAACGTCGTATCGCGGCGGATGTTGGTGTCTTCCTCGATGTCCTGGAACGGCACGAGCAGGTCTTCGAAGAACCCCTCATCGTAGGCGGCAGCGGCCTTCATATGACTCGACAGCGCCAGCTGGTCCTGGTGATCCCGCTGCACATCCCAGGTTTTTGCCGTGATCTCCGTGCTCTGGCCCATCGACAGGCCGGTACGTGGTTCTTCAACGCCGGGCAGTACCGGTTTCAGAAATTTCGGACGCCAGCGGAAGATCGGCTTGATGCGACCAATCGGCGTGTGCGCCGCATGCATATCGAGCAGCATCCTGCGGTACTCGTCCGGGTATACGATTGGTGCGTCGCTGACAGTGTCGGTGCCGCCGGCAATGCCGGACTCGATCTGTCCGAGCGCGATCTTGTTCGCGATCATGATTGCGGCCTCGATGCTGGTGCCGCAGGCACGCTGCAGGTCGACGCCGGGTGTACGCAGCGAGAGTCCGGAATCAATGACGCACTCGCGTGCGAGGTTCCAGTCCTTCGAGTGCTTGATGACGGCGCCGAGCGCGACGTCGCCGAGGGTCTGTCCTTTCAGGTCGAACTTGTCCACGACGCCCTGCAGCGACGCAACCATCAGGTCCTGATTGGAGCAGTGACGATAAAAGGAATGCGAACGACAGAATGGGATTCGTGATCCACCAACGACTGCTACGCGTATCGCTCGTCCGTCATGCAACATACCGATCTCCGTTTCGTGAGTTACCCGATTCGCGTCAGAACTTTACACCATTCATTGCCCGCATCGTAAGTTAAGATGCCCCGATGAGCGACTCGCGGATGACAACCTGGAAGGCCACCGGCGGCGATCTGGTCCGGCTTGCCGGACCGTTGATGATCAACAACATCGCGATGGCGGGCATGCAATTCGCGGATGCGGTCATGGCCGGCAGCATCGACGCGCGGTCGCTCGCGGCGATCGCGGTTGGCGGCAGCGTCTGGTTTCTGGGTTTCACGGTGTTTCTCGGCATCCTGATGGCGATCTCGCCAATCGTCGCGCGCCACTATGGCGCTGGCAGTTGGGACCTGATCGGCCGCTACACGCGACAGGGTCTCTACTTCGGCTTTCTCGCCGGCATCCCGATGATTCTTGTCGGCCAGTTTGTGGCCGAACCGTTCCTGTTCTGGCTGGGTATTGATCCCGAATTTCGTGACCTGACGGTTGGGTACGTCAAGGCGATTACCTGGGGCGCGCCGGGAATCTTCATGTTCCTTGCGTTGCGCTTTACGACCGAGGGCGTCGGCATGACCAAACCGATCATGGTCACTTCGATCATTGCGCTGGTCGTCAACGTGTTCCTGAACTACGTGCTGATGTTTGGGCACTTCGGCGCACCGGCGCTCGGTGCCGTCGGCTGCGGTTACGCGAGTGCGATTACGATGTGGGTTGTCATGTTGTCGCTGCTCATACACATGGCGACGAGCAAGAACTATGAGCCGTTCCACCTGTTTTCGCGAATGGCGCCTTTGCGCCCGGACGTATTCAAGGAGATTGTCTGGCTCGGTGTCCCGATCACCGTGATGATCACGGCTGAGTCAGGCCTGTTCTCGGCTATCTCGCTGCTCATGGGTACACGCGGTACCGAGATATCAGCCGCTCACCAGATCGCGATCAACTTCTCCTCGACAACGTTCATGATTCCGCTGGCGCTGAGTGCGGCGACCACGATCCGCGTTGGCCAGAGAATCGGTGCCGGTGAATATGACGGGGCAAGGACTGCCGGCGCGGTTGGTATCTGGTTGTGCGCTCTGTTCATGACGTTCACTGCGGTATTCATGCTCGTGTTTCGCGACATCGTTGTGCAGATCTATACGGATGACCCGATCGTCTCGAGCATCGCCGTGTCGCTACTGTTGATGGCTGCGATATTCCAGATCGCAGACGGCGTCCAGATCGGCGCCGCGGGAGCACTGCGCGGCTACAAGGACACACGTATTCCGATGGCCGTCAATATCTTCGCGTTCTGGGGTCTGGCGTTCCCGCTTGCCTACCTGGCAGCGATTACCTATCAGGCGCCGCCAAACTATATCTGGGCAGGTTTTGTCGTGGGTCTGACGGTTGCTGCGGTCCTGCTGTCGTGGCGTTACCGAAAATTGTCGGCGGCGCAGCTTGCTGGCTAGGTTTACTACGCCGAATTAAATTCTTCGCTATTGGGTATCGCCGACCCGCTCCGCAGCGAGCGCGCGAATTTTCCGCAGCTTAATTACAGATTGGTCTTTCGTAACATCGGCAATTACTGGCTCGGCAATTTCGACAAGCTCCTGCTCCCATGTCCGACCCTCGATTTCCCACCATGCTCTGGCAAACTCGGTGTCGAAAAAGAACGGCATGTTGCCTTCCAGATAGCGCTTGGTCGCACCGGGCACCATCAACCCATCAGTTTCCAGATGGAGAATTCTCGTTGCATTGGTCAGTTGGAACGCCAGATATGCGTCCAGCATTCTTGTTTCTGCGAGCGAAAGAGATGCCGGATCCAGAACCGACTTCTCCCAGACATGTGCAATCGAGTCTCCAAGTACAACCAGTTCGCCCTGTTGCCAGGTAGTCATGCGTTCGTCGGTTAGCTGAATTCGTGCAAGTTCTGAGTTCTGCCGAATCTCCACCGCGAGGAAAATGATGCCGACCAGGACCCCCAGGTTGGCACCAAGAGTTAACCAGCGATTGATACGGTCCGAGTCCATATTCCTGCTAAAGCGTTAGCCCTGCCCGAAATCCGGGCTGTCGCCCGCGAGATAGGCGTCTTCCTCGGCCGTATTGTCCCTGCCCAGCAGCTTGTTGCGATGCGGGAAGCGACCAAACTGGTCGATGATGTCCTTGTGCAGTTCGGCGAACTGCGCCACCGTCAGGAAGGTCTCGCGAAAGGTTGGTGAGACGGCTTCGGCCAGTCGGTTGTAAAGCTCCACCGACTTGGCTTGAACCTTGCGTGACTCGGCATGCTGTAAGGGCATGTAAAAGAACACGCGCTGAATTGGCGTAAGGCTCTGGTCTTTCTTTTCCATCGCGCCTTCGACACACAGCTTCAGCGCCAGCTTGTCCATAGAAAACGCATCGGCGGTATTACGGTGAATATTGCGGCGAAACTGGTCGATCAGGATGATCGTTGCGAGCCTGCCGCGGTCATCGTCAGCCCAATGGTTGAGCCTGCCTTCGCAGGCGGCGGCGACATCGTCGGCAAAGCGGGTTTCGATTTCGTGATCGAAAGCGGCGTCCTCGCTGAACCAGATGTCCATGCGGCGATCGATTTGCGGCGCAGAGAGCTCCTGCTCCTTGAACCAGAACTCGAGAATTTCCTCGATGCGCTCGCGATCGGCATCCGTGATCGTTGCTGACATGCTCTTACTCAGGAGGTTTATCGATACAAAGTGCGACCCTGTTCACACTTTGGGATGAATCCGGCCGTTGTCCGTCGGCCCAGCGATTAGACTGTATCAGATGAAGTGGCCGGTAACGATTGCATGCGTTTTGCTGACTGCCTGTGGCGCCCCGGAAGGATCGCCTGAGGAGCAGGTACGCGCCTGGCTCGAAGCCGCCGAAGAAGCCGCCGAGGCGCAGGAACGCGGCAAGCTCGTCGGCATGATCTCGGAAGGTTACGCCGATGTACGTGGCAATGAACGAAGTGACATTGCGAATACGTTACGCGTCTATTTTCTGCGGCAACACAGTATTGAGCTGCTGACGTCGATCGACGAGATACGTATATATGGTACGACGGCAGCGGAGGTCGACATGACAGTCGCGATGGCGGGCACCAGCGACGGTGTGCTGGGGTTTGACGCCGATGCCTACCAGTTCAAGCTGGAACTGGAACGCGATGGCAACGATTGGCAGCTGATTGCTGCCCGCTGGGGAGACCTGGGAGAGGATCTCTAGACTGGCGAAAAGGCTCCTGGAGCCGGGAGGTCGGAATGAAGGGATTACGGCATTGCACGATCACATTCGCAGCCCTTGCGCTGTCGGCCTGTGCGAGCCTTCCAGACAATCTGGTCAGTTCTCCGCAGGTTAATCTCGACGGTGTGCGCGTCCTCGGGCTCGGCTTCAAGAGCCAGTCGTTCCTGTTGTCCTTCTCGGTTCACAATCCGAACAGTTTTCCACTGCCGATCAACAGCGTGAACTACGGGTTACGCCTCGATGGTCAGCGTTTTGCCAGTGGCGAAACGATTGGCGACTTCACGATTCCGGCCAACGGTGATTCCGAGTTTGCTATCACCGTGGATCTCGACCTTCTTACGACCGCGCCGCAGGTTCTTTCAATTGTGCGAGACGGGACACGCGACTCGATCAGCTACCAGGTCGAGGGCCGATTTGGCATCGACCTGCCGACGACGCCGACCGTGCGTTATCGTAATACGGGTACGGTGCGACTGAATTCGGACACGGCCATTGCCTCCTTCCTGAGCAACTGATTGCCGACGGTTACGCGCGCAACCTAAATTTTTGTCTCCGAATTTATGCTCAGAACACTCAAAATTGGGTGTTTTTTGACCAATTTATGCCGCATTCATGGTACCGGCCGCGTATCGGCTGAATCCTGACATATACTCGAAGCGATCCGGAGTGCAGCCCGATCAGGGCGCTTGGAAGCCCGGTGAGGCGCTGGATGCGCCGACTCAAACAAACTTTTTTTAATCGGGAATCGTCTCGGGACGGTTCTTTCTGTCCGCATGACTGAGCACAAAACGCTAAACAACCCGGAATTTCACCGCGACAGCTGCGGCTTCGGATTGATTGCCAACATGGACGACCTGCCAAGTCACTGGGTCGTGTCGACGGCGATCTCCGCACTCGCCCGTCTAACGCACCGCGGTGCCGTGGCGGCCGACGGCAAGACCGGCGACGGTTGTGGTTTGCTGCTCAAGTTCCCGACGGCGTTTTTCCGTGAGGTCGGCGAGGAGCTCGGCTTCTCACTGGATGAACGATTCGCGGCAGGCACGGTTTTCCTGCCGCAGGACCCCGATGCGGCTGCTGCGGAGCGCGGGGCCATCGATGCGGCGATCGCCGAGACCGGCCTCGAAGTCGCGGGCTGGCGCGAGGTGCCTGTGGACTCGACAGCCTGTGGCGAGCAGGCGCTGGCAACACTGCCGCGCATCGAACAGGTATTCGTTAACGCTGGCGATGGCGTGCCACGCGGACGCTTCAATCGTCACCTGTTCCTCGCGCGGCGTCGTGCCGAGAATCGCATGACCGACGATGCGACGTACATTGCGAGCCTGTCGTCGGTCACGATCAGCTACAAGGGCATGATCATGCCGGCGGCATTGCCGCAGTTTTTCCCGGACTTGAAAGACCCGCGCCTCGAGACTTCGGTATGCGTGTTCCACCAGCGCTTCTCGACCAACACCTTGCCGCAGTGGCGACTCGCACAGCCGTTCCGCTTCCTGGCACATAACGGCGAGATCAACACGATCAACGGCAACCGCAACTGGGCGCAGGCGCGTGCGCGCAACTTCATGTCCGACAAGCTGGACGACATCAGCGATCTCGACCCGATCATCTCGCTGACCGGTTCGGACTCGTCGAGCCTCGACAACATGCTCGAGGTATTGCGCGCCGGCGGCATGGACGTTATCCAGGCGATGCGCATCCTGTTGCCACCGGCCTGGCAGACAGTCGACAACATCGACCCGGACGTGCGTGCGTTCTACGAGTTCTACGATTGCCAGATGGAGCCCTGGGACGGGCCGGCGGGCATCGTCCTGACGGATGGCCGTTACGCGGCATGCTGTCTTGATCGAAACGGGCTGCGGCCGGCGCGCTACGTCATTACGAAAGACCGCCACATCACGATTGCGTCGGAAGTCGGCGTTTACGATTACGACGAAAAGGATGTCACGGCGAAGGGACGACTTGGTCCGGGCGAGATGCTGGCGGTCGATCTCGTCAACGGTGAGTTGCTCGACAACGACGACATTCACGACATTCTGAAGACGCGGGCGCCTTACAAGAAGTGGTTGAAGCAGGGTATTCGCTACCTCGACTCGCAACTCGTCGACAACAGCATGGCTGCGGAGCCGTTCGACGAAGACACGTTGGCTTCGTACCAGAAGATGTTCAACCTGTCGCGCGAGGAAATTGGCGAAGTCATCGCCGTTCTCGCGAAAATGGAAATGGAGGCCGTCGGCTCGATGGGCGACGACACGCCGATGGCGGTTTTGTCGGAAAAAATTCGTTCGCCGTTTGACTACTTCCGCCAGCAGTTCGCGCAGGTCACAAACCCGCCCATCGACCCGCTGCGCGAACGTATCGTGATGTCGCTGCAGACCAATATCGGCCGCGAAAGCAGCCTGTTCGAGATCGGTCCGGAACATGCCGAACAGGTCATCATCAACTCGCCGGTACTGTCGCAGGCGAAGCTACGGCAGTTGCTGGGTCCCGACATGTTCGAGGACAGCCACGAGTTCATCGACCTGAATGTCGATGAAGGTCTGTCACTGCCCGAGGCGCTCGACCTGCTGTGTGCCCAGGCTGAGAAGGCCGTTCGCGAAGGCCGCTTCCTGTTGATGCTGTCGGATCGCTACCTCGAGAAAGGCAAGCTACCGGTACACGCGCTGCTCGCGACGGGTGCCGTGCATCACCACCTCGTACGCACCGGCCTGCGCTGCGATGCAAACATCATCGTTGAGACAGGCGTTGCTCGCGACCCGCACCACTTCGCCTGCCTTATTGGCTACGGTGCGACCTGCGTGTATCCGTATCTTGTATACCAGTCACTGCACGACGTCGCGCGTCGCGGCAATCTCGCGAAACAACAGGAGCTCGGACGCAGTTATCGCCGCGGCATCCGCAAAGGCCTGTTCAAGGTCATGTCGAAAATGGGTATCTCGTCGATCTCGAGTTACCGCGGCGCACAGCTGTTTGAGATTGTCGGATTGTCGAGTGACATCGTGGAGCGCTGCTTCTCGGGCACGACCTCGAGAATCGAAGGCACCGGTTTTGACGATCTGCTCGGCGACCAGAAGCAACTTGCCGAGTTGGCGTGGCAGCCGCGGCAGCCGATCGAACAGGGCGGCCTGTACAAGTATGTGCATGGCGGCGAGTACCATTGCTACAACCCGGATGTCGTATCGACGCTGCAGGCGGCGGTCCGGTCCGGCGACTATGCGAAGTATGCGCAGTACGCTGAGCTCGTTAATAAACGACCGGTAGCTACCTTGCGCGACCTGATGTCACTTAAACCGGCCGGTGAACCGGTACCGCTCGACGAAGTCGAGCCGATCGAGGACATCGTGAAGCGCTTCGACAGCGCCGGCATGTCGCTCGGTGCGCTTTCGCCCGAGGCGCATGAGGCGCTCGCAATCGCGATGAATCGCATGGGCGCGCGCTCCAACTCGGGCGAGGGCGGCGAAGACCCGGCGCGCTACGGCAACGAGCGCATGTCGAAGATCAAGCAGGTGGCGTCTGGCCGCTTCGGCGTTACTGCCGAATATCTCGTCAATGCCGAGGTCATCCAGATCAAGGTCGCGCAGGGTGCGAAACCCGGCGAAGGCGGCCAGCTGCCGGGTCACAAGGTCAACGAGATGATCGCGAAGCTGCGCTACGCGAAACCCGGCGTTGGCCTGATCTCGCCACCGCCGCATCACGACATATATTCGATTGAGGATCTCGCGCAGCTCATCTACGACCTCAAGCAGGTCAATCCGGATGCGCTCGTTTCGGTCAAGCTGGTTGCAGAGCCGGGTGTCGGAACGATTGCGGCGGGCGTCGTGAAGGCTTACGCGGACCTGATCACGATTTCGGGTTACGACGGTGGTACCGGTGCCAGCCCGCTGACCTCGGTCAAGTACGCGGGCAGCCCCTGGGAACTCGGTCTGTCCGAGACGCACCAGGTGCTGCGCTCGCAGGACATGCGTCACAAGGTCCGTTTGCAGACCGACGGTGGCCTGAAGACGGGCCTCGACGTCATAAAGGCGGCGATGCTTGGTGCCGAGAGTTTCGGGTTCGGAACCGGACCCATGGTTGCGCTCGGCTGCAAGTACCTGCGGATCTGTCATCTGAACAACTGCGCGACCGGCGTTGCGACGCAGAACGATGTGCTGCGCAGCGAGTACTTCATCGGTCTGCCGGAAATGGTGATCAACTTCTTCCAGTTCATCGCGCAGGAAACGCGCCTGCTTATGGCGGAACTGGGCGTGCGCAGTCTCGAGGAACTGATTGGTCGCGTCGACTTGCTGGAACTTGCCGAGGGCAATACGGCACGTCAATCACGCCTCGACTTGTCCCCGATCGTATCCGACGACGGCCTGGCGAAAGACGCGCCGCAGTTCTGCACCGACCTGCGCAACGAACCGTTCGACAAGGGCGAGCTGGCCGAGGAGATGGTTGCGGCAACGTTGCCGGCTATCGAATCAATGTCGGGCGGCAAGTTCGCGTTCAAGGTACAGAACTTCAATCGTTCCATCGGTGCACGCCTTGCTGGAGAAATTGCGCGACGCCATGGCAACGAGGGTATGCGCGATGCACCACTCGATATTCGTCTGCTGGGTACGGCTGGGCAGAGTTTTGGTGCCTGGAATATTTCCGGCCTCAATATGCACCTGGTCGGCGATGCCAACGACTACGTCGGCAAGGGCATGTCTGGCGGGCGCCTCGTAATTCACCCGCCCGAGGATGCCGGCTACGTCGCGCGAGACACTGCGATCATCGGTAATACCTGCCTGTATGGGGCGACCGGCGGTGAACTGTATGCCGCCGGGCGTGCAGGTGAGCGATTTGGCGTGCGCAATTCCGGTGCGACTGCGGTCATCGAAGGTGCCGGCGATCACTGCTGCGAATACATGACCGACGGCGTCGTCGTCCTGCTCGGTCCGACAGGCGTCAATTTCGGCGCCGGCATGACTGGCGGATTTGCTTACGTGCTCGACATCGATCGCGGCTTCGTGGATCGCTACAACCATGAGCTGATCGATATCACCCGCATCACGCCGGAAAGCATGGAGGCCAACCTGCATCACCTGCGCAACCTGCTTATGAAGCACGTCGAACTGACGGGCAGTACCTGGGGCGAGGCGATTCTCGATGACTATCGGACCTACCTGCCGAAGTTCTGGCTGGTCAAACCGAAGGCAGCGAGCCTGAATTCGCTGATCGAATCGTTGAGGCGGGCCGCGTAATGCCAAAGCATCCACTGCAGTTTCTCGAGGTCCCGCGCAAGGATCCCGAAAAGGAAGCGGCCGAAGAACGCGTCAAACACTATGGCGAAATCTACGGCCATTACGACGGTGCCAGCGCGGCCGCGCAGTCCGGCCGCTGCCTCTCATGTGGCAACCCGTATTGCGAATGGCAGTGCCCGGTGCACAACTACATTCCGAACTGGCTTGCGCTGGTCGAAGAAGGCAAGTTGTTCGAGGCCGCCGAGCTTTCGCACCAGACGAACTCACTGCCCGAGATCTGTGGTCGCGTGTGTCCGCAGGATCGCCTCTGCGAGGGTGCGTGCACGCTCAACGATGCAAACGGCGCAGTCACGATTGGCAGCATCGAGAAGTACATCACGGACGAGGCGGTAGCGCAGGGTTGGCGCCCCGACATGTCGCACGTCGTGGATACGGGTAAGAAGGTCGGCATCGTCGGCGCCGGGCCTGCCGGCCTTGCCTGTGCCGACGTACTTGCGCGCAACGGCGTGCGCTCGGTCGTCTATGACGCATACCCGGACATCGGCGGCCTGCTCACCTACGGCATACCTCCGTTCAAACTTGAAAAACAGGTCGTGCAGAAACGTCGCGAGCTGCTCGAAGGCATGGGTGTCGAGTTCGTACTGAACACACGCATCGGTGAGGACAAGCCGTTCGCCGAACTGCTGGATGAGTACGACGCGGTCTTCCTCGGCATGGGAACTTACGAGTATGTGAAGGGCGGTTTCCCCGGTGAAGATTTGCCGGGCGTGCATGAAGCATTGCCATACCTCGTTTCAAACGTGTACGAGGAACTTGGCTACGACGACCCGAATGTGCCGTATGTCGACATGGCGGGACAACGAGTGGTTGTCCTCGGTGGTGGCGATACCGGCATGGACTGCAACCGCACCGCGATTCGCCAGGGCGCCACGAGCGTGCAATGCGCCTATCGACGTGACGAAGAGAACATGCCGGGCTCGCGTCGCGAAGTTGCGAACAGCAAGGAAGAAGGTATCGAGTTCCTGTTCAACCGACAGCCGCTCGAAATCGTCGGCGACGGCAAGGTCGAAGGTGTGCGTGTCATCGAGACACAGCTCGGCGCAGCCGACGCTGACGGACGACGACGTCCGGAACCGGTACCTGGAACCGAAACGGTACTACCGGCGGATGCTGTGATCATAGCGTTCGGCTTCCGTCCCGATCCTGCCGGCTGGTTTGACGATTTCGCCATCGAATGCCTGCCGAGCGGACGCGTGCGCGTCGCCACTCACGGCAATCACCCCTACCAGACTACCAACGCAAAGGTGTTCGCAGGCGGTGATATGGTGCGCGGCTCGGACCTCGTCGTTACCGCGGTACACGAAGGACGCGAAGCCGCGAAAGGAATCGTTGGTTACCTCGGGATCTAAAGACTAGCTGCTGCGCGGCAGAGACACTGCGAATTCGACACCACCGTCTACATTGCGAGCTGAGATCGAACCCTCGTGACCCTCGGCGATAAGCTTCGCAATGTACAAACCCAGACCAAGGTGGCGCGAGTCGTCGCCGTGGCGCATCGACACCATCGAGTCGAACATCTGCCGTTGCATGCGTTGCGGCAACGATGGCCCCGGGTTCATGACGGTCATTACCAGGTCTTCCTCTGCGCGCCTGATCGCAATTCGAATAGTCTCGCCGTCCTCGCTGAAGCCAACGGCATTGTCGATCAGTTTGTCGAGCATCTGTATCAGCAGTTCCGGCGAACCGTTTACAAATGCGGGTTCCGGAATGCTGTCGAACACGAAGCGCCGATTCGGCCAGGCGTCACGATACGCGGTCGTTGTCGATTCAAGTACGACACGCAGATCGAACAGTTCCGGCTCGGCGCTCTCCATGAGTTCCTCGACGCGGCTGGCCTCACTCATTGCGCTGAGAATGTGCCGTAGCCGGTCGGCGCCATCGCGTGCCCTGCCGACGTAGCCGGCTGCCGCGTCGCCGAGCGATTCATGTTCGAGGTTTTCCAGGGACGACGTAACGATCGTCAGCGGTGTGCGCAGCTCGTGCGACAGTTTCGAGGCGAGCGTTCGCAGGTAGGTGTTGTAGTCGCCGAGTTGCCCGAGCACACGCGAGAAGCTGCGCGAGAGGGCGCCGATTTCGTCGCCCGATGCGGCGCTCGGCAGCGCTTCGTGCAGGCGTTCGGAGGCGAGCGCGTCTTCAGCTGCTAACGACAGGTGTCGAATGCGCCGCGACAGCCAGGTCGCGTAGCCGAGCAGGCTGCCGGCAACAACCAGCGTCGTGATCAGCGTGAAATAGATCAGCCGGGACAGGCGTTGATTGGTCAGGCTGAGAATGGCGTCGGTACCCTGTTGCAGCATCACGGCGCCAATCACCTCGCCGTTGCTGATTACGGGTGCCGCGAAAGCGACAACCGCCGTGCCGTTGGACTCGCCGCGGAACCAGGCGGGCCGCCCGTCTCCGTCCAGCGCGCTGCGAACATACGCTTGCGACTCGCGACCCCGCGGGTCGGGCTCGGCAAGTTCCGATTCCTCGCCCGACTGCATGATCAGTGAATAGATGATCCGGCCCCAGCCGGAAACGCCGGCACTGTCGCTGCCCGCGAGTTCGCCGGCCGTTGCGACACGCCAGCCGAACGCATCGGTTACGGTCAGGCGCATGCCGGGCTGGGTAAGGTCCCCGGCGATGGCACGCAGGTCAGGGAGCGCGCGTGCGACCGGCCCGGGACCGGACTGTTCGAAACTCTGCACGTGGACGCCACGGTCATCCGCGGAGTCCGTGACACGCACAACCAGGCCGAGATTGGCGCCGAGCATTTCGAACGGAATGCGCGCCTCGACCCGGTAGCCGCCCGGGATGTCCTGCCAGTGGGCGCGAATACGGTGCACGGGTTCGAAGCCGTACTGGTCCTGTCGATATCCGACGATTGCACCGGGCGCTTCGGCCGCAAAGATCAGGCGCTCGTCGAGAAACGGTGGGCTCTGGCTCAGCAGGGTTACGCGGTCGGCGTAGCGAGGGCCGTCGTCAAGGATCATGGTCTGCGCGCTTGCGTAGACGACATTGCGATCGCTGACCTCGACGTACAAATAGGCATCGTCTTCATGAATACCGGCCGCCACACTAACCACGCCATCAGGTCCCTGCAACGAGCGAATCGAAGCCGTCGTCAGCGGCCAGTCGTCAAAGTAACCGTCTATCGTCGGCGCGCTGCCCAGGTCATGCAGGTACAGCCTGTCTCTGTCCGCCGCAATGTAGTCGATCGGCGGAAATTCTTCGACGTACTGAGCGAGCGAGTTGGCGATTGCCTGCGCAGTGCCCTCGAGCATCTGCTGCTGGACTGAGCGCAGCGCGCCCTCGGTTTCGCGTATGAACTCGCAGCCGGCCCACGGCAGCATCAGCGTCAGGAGGCTGACGAGCAGCAGCTGCCGTTTGAGGTTCACGGGGCCCTATTCGCCGAGCCAGCGATAGCCCATGCCGTAAACCGTCTCGATGGCATCGAAGTCATCGTCGATGGCGACAAACTTGCGGCGAATCCGTTTGATGTGCGACGTGATCGTGTTGTCGTCAAGCACAGCCTGGGCGGCGTCCATGAGTTGCTGGCGATTCTTGACGTGACCCGGGTAGCGGGCCATCGCGTGCACCAGCCAGAACTCCGTCAGGGTCAGTCCGACGGGCTGTTCCCGCCAGTGCACCGACATGCGCTCAGTATCGATCGTGAGATGCCCGCGCGTCAGCCTTCCCTCGGTGCCCTGCGGTTGCTGCATCGCATCGAGTCGCCGGAACAGTGCAGCGACGCGTGCCATCAGGTGCGGCAGGCTGATGTCCTTGGTCAGGTAGTCGTCCGCACCCAGACGCAGGCCCGACACGGCATCGAACTCGCTGTCGCGTGCCGTCAGGAAAATGATCGGCAGGTCCGCCGAGCGTGCCCGCAGTTCGCGACACAGCTCAAAACCGCCCTCAACGTCGTCCCTGAGGTTGATGTCGATGACGACCAGGTCGGGCAGGCGAGCATCGAACGCATCAATCGCAGGTTGCCGTGCGTCGTAGGCATCGACGGTGTATCCCTCGCGCCGGAACGCGGCTGCGTAGTTGTCTCGAATTGCCGCTTCGTCTTCGACGATTGCGATGCGTTTTGCCACAGGGTCTCTCCTCGTATACCGGCCACAATTTGCCACATTACGTCGGTGCATTGCCATGCCGCAGTCCATGCTGCGGCGCATTGCCCTCGTCTAATGATCAAAAAGCCGAGGAGTACGTCATGCGTCGCAATCAATCCGATCTTTTTTCCTGGTTCTGGGTCGCCCTGCTTGTCCTGGTGTTGCAGGCAGCACCCGCGCCGGCGGCGAGTAGCGAGCTGCGTCCGTCCGACATGCAGTCGGGAAGCCTGCTGCTGCGAATGGCGACCGGTTACGAGACGGCCACACTGCTCAACACCGATGTTGGTATTTCGATCAGCGGACTCGTGGCCCGCGTCACGGTGCGCCAGGAGTTCCGCAACACGAGCCAGGACTGGGTGGAGGGCGTGTACGTCTTTCCACTGCCTGACGACGCTGCCGTGGATCGCATGCGGCTGCATATCGGCGAGCGCTTTATCGAGGGTGAAGTCCAGGAAAAAGAGAAGGCGAAAAAGACTTATGAAACCGCAAAATCCGAAGGCAAAAAGACAAGCCTGGTTGAGCAGCAGCGAGCGAACCTGTTCACCATCTCGGTGGCAAACGTCGCGCCGGGAGAGCTGGTCGTCGTCGAAGTCGAGTACCTGGAGGACATTCGCTTTGAAGATGGCCAGTTCAGCCTTCGCTTCCCGATGACATTGACGCCGCGCTACATCCCGGGCAACACGCTGCCGGACCGGCAGGGCAACGGCTGGTCGCCGGACACCGACCAGGTGCCGGATGCGTCAACGATTACGCCCCCGCAGGTGACGGCTTCGAAAGCACACCGAATCACACTCACCGCAGACATTAACGCCGGCATGCCGCTCGAGATTATTGCCAGTCGCTATCATCCGGTCGACATTGAAGAAGAGAACGGACGCTATAGCGTTGCGCTGTCACAGACTGACGTGCCGATGGATCATGATTTCGAGCTGGTCTGGCGCCCTGTGCCATCGGCGTCGCCGCGTGCCATGGCGTTTCGGGAAACGGTGGGCGGCGATCCTTATTTCCTGTTGATGGTGGTGCCACCGGACCAGGAGCAGGTTCCCGGTGCCACAATGCCGCGCGAGACGATCATCATCGTCGACACCTCCGGCTCGATGCATGGTGTGTCGATCGCACAAGCGAAGCGTGCTGTTGAACTTGCGCTGCAGGGCCTCAAGCCCACCGATCGCTTCAACGTGATCGAGTTCAACTCCGTAACGCGGCAGCTGTTTCCGATGAGCGTGCCGGCGGATCGCGCACATATCACGCAGGCGACCGCATTCGTCCGGTCCCTTGAGGCAAACGGTGGCACCGAGATGCGATCGGCACTGACGATGGCGCTCGACTCGCCGCCTTCGGGTGAACATCTCCGGCAGGTTGTGTTCATTACCGACGGAAGTGTCGGCTACGAGGACGAGATGTTCTCGATGATCGAGCAGAAGCTTGGTCGCGCCCGTTTGTTTACCGTGGGCATCGGTTCGGCACCGAACAGCTGGTTCATGCGCAAGGCGGCGGAGGCCGGCAAGGGTAGCTACACATTAATAAGTGCGTTGCACGAGGTCCGGGAGAAAATGGATGGTCTGTTCGCCAGGCTCGAGCAACCGCAGGTAACAGACATACAGATCAGCTGGCCGGGTGGCGCCGAAACCTCTCACTACCCGTCCGTTATTCCGGACCTGTATCTCGGCGAACCGGTCACGGTCCGCACACGCATCATCGGCCAGCTCGGGGACAGTGACCTTATCTCGGTGAGCGGCAATTCGATCGGCGGTGCCTGGCGCGCCGAGGTACCGGTCGACGTTGCTGAATCCAGCCCGGGCGTCGGCGCGTTGTGGGCACGGGCACGCATCGGCGAGCTGATCGATGCCGAACGCCGCGGGCAGGATCCCGACGGCGCGCGTCAGGCCATAGTCGATACCGCGCTGGAACATCACCTCGTCAGCAAGTACACGAGCCTGGTCGCGGTCGACAAGACGCCGATTCGTCCGTCTGCTGATCCGCTTCTCAATGAGCAGGTCGCCAACCTGTTACCGTACGGCCAGAGCGACAACGCGATCTTCGGTTTCCCGGCAACAGCGACGAACGGACCGCTGTTGCGGATATCGGGACTTCTCACCCTCATGCTCGGCATGCTGATGTTCATTTGGCCGGGGCAGATCCGTGTTCGGCGTTCGTAGGCGTATCGTCGTGGCCTGCGTTCTCGCACTGGGATTTGTGCAGCTCAGCCACGGCGCCTACATTCCGGCGAAGGCATGGCTTGCCCAGGAACTGATGCAGCGGGCCTGGACAAGGACAGCCTCCGGCGAGATTCGCGTCTCACCGTGGCCGTGGGCCGATACCTGGCCCGTGGCGCGGCTGGTCTCGGCGACTCGCGGCGTTGACCTGATTGTGCTTGCCGGCGGTTCCGGAAGAACTCTCGCTTTTGGTCCCGGTCACCTCGAAGCAAGTGCGCTGCCGGGCGAGCCGGGCAACGCTGTTATTGCCGGGCATCGGGATACCCACTTCCGATTCCTTGAAGAACTGGAGCCAGGCGAGTATTTCAGCGTCGAGACGCCCGACAGTGATCGACTCTTATATGAGGTGATCGCAGTTGATATCGTGGACTCCCGCAAAGGCGGGCTGCGCCTGGACTCGGACGCTTCACTGATGAGTCTCGTAACCTGTTATCCGTTTGACGCGGTCGATGCCGGTGGCCCTTTGCGCTACGTGGTAACGGCAAGAGAGGTCGGCTGACGCCCTGGCTCTCCGCAAAAGAGGCACGGATCAACCTCAACAGGTTTTTGTCTTCAAGAACGTCAAATTAGCGGCTCGATCATCAGTAACACCGAAACGTCCTAGGGCCTGTTGCGCGACTCCTCCGCCTCAAATACTTCAGGCCGGCTATCAGTAGCTGCGTCGTCCAGCGTGTAATAGCGTGACCGGTTGACTCTGTTCTGATCATAAGGTGGCGTGAAGACGTCGATCATTCGCGTGAACTGCTTCGCTCGAAGCGTGTGGATGTTGTTCTTGTCCGCCGTCAGCGCTGCGGTGTCGCCCGCGGTCATGATTATGCTCGGTCCTCTTTGCAGCAGTGGATTGCCGTTGTCAGCCGTTTCCACGAGCTTGTCGAAATGATCGATTTCGATATGCCCTTCGGTACAGAATACGACTCCCGTCATGTCCGGGTGATCGTGGAGCGGAATAACTTCTCCTGCCTCAAACTCCAACATCGAAACCATGAAATCCTGCTTGTAATACATCGACCGAATCTCGGGAAAATCCTCGGCTTTATCCTGGTAACTTGCGACAAACTCGGTGATGCGCGGGTCATCGAGCCTGAGCCTGCGTACAAGGCCTTGTACGTCCTGTGTATAGGCGGCTTGATCCCAGTCGGGGTTTGCCTGGACGCTTGCCAGTTCGTGACAGAGCTCAAGAAACCGGTCCCAACTGACCGCTCCCGACTCCCCGGCCAATGCAGATCGAACGAGTGAACCGCTTGCGGCAATTGAGAGAAGAACACTGCCCGACAGCCGCAGCATCTGGCGGCGAGAGACGTTACACATAAAACCTGCTCCTGGTTGATGTTCCTGAATTCTCGCATCGGTACATTACCTCGGCCTGACGAACGAGCATCGATTCGGGCCCGTAGAAATCGGAAAAAAAAGGGGCCCAAGCGGGCCCCAAAGCAGCTTGCTGATCCGGTGCAGACCAGCATAAGGGATACTTAAACTCAACGCAGGCGTTCGCCGAATGCGTTCCAGACTTCGACATCGCCATAGCCCAGTGCTTTAACGGAATCCTCGATGAGTGACAGGTCACCGACCACAACCCACGTCAGGTCACTGGTCCGAATCAACTCGTCGGCCCGCCCAACAAGTTGTTCTGGCGAAATCGCGTCAAGGCGAGCGGCCTCGCCCTCGGCGTAGTCAAACGCCAGGCCCTGACGATCCGACGAGATGATGCTCGACAGGAAACCACTGTTCGTTGAAAACGAGCCGGGCAACGAACGGCTGCGGTTGAGTTTTGTACGTTGAATCTCAACGGCTGTCGGTCGAGACGACGTTACGAACGCTTCGAGTTCCCTAAGGATTTCCTGCATGCTCTCAGCCGTTTTGTCTGTCTGAACCTGGCCGCTCGTTGCGAAGACCATGTCGCCGCTGGCATTGATCGAAATCCCGGAGCGGTAGCCGTAGGACCAGCCCTTGTCTTCCCGAAGGTTCATGTTCAGTCGTGACTCAAACGAACCGCCAATGATTGCGTTCAGGACAGACAGGTCCGTGAATGTCGCAGGATCGAATCGCGGAAGTGAGTGCCCGGCCATAATCGTCGATGACATTGCACCCTTCTGATCAACCAGGATGACTCTTGGTCTTGCTTCAGGCGCGGGGCCGATTTCGGTTGGGTTCGAGTCAGAACGGCCGGACCAGCGGGAGAATGCAGATTCGACGTGCTTCTTGGCATCGTCGATCGCGATGTCACCAATCATGTATACGGTCACCCGGTCCGGGGTCACTTCATCGGCATGGAAATTCGCAATCGTTTGACGATCGATATCGCCGATATTGTCCTGCGTAATCGTTCTTCCAAGCGGATTCTCGGCGCCAAATATTGAACGGTTCAGGAGTGTCCGTGCAGCGCCTGATGGTGCCCGCTCCAGATTTGCAAGTCCGGCCGCAAACGACTGCTTGAGCTTCGCAAGTTCTTCCTCAGGAAAGCTGGGATGGCGAAGCATCTCCGAAACCAGATCCAGCGAAGTCCCGAGGTGTGATTCAAGAATCGAATACTGGTAACTCGAATCCTCGATGCTGGACTGGAACTGGCCACCCATTCCGATGCGATCGCGCTCCTTCGCCAGTTCGTCGGCATCAAACCGTCGCGTACCCTTGCCGAGCAGCGCGAAGGTCAGGTCGGAAAGGGCCGGCATCCCGGGCGGCGTCGATGACCTGGCGACGTCGACTCTTACTGACACGTCGATCAAGGGCGTATTGCCCCGCTGCGCGACGACCAGTCGCATGCCGTTGTCGAGAACCGTGTCTTCTATCTCCGGAAACTGAATGCCCGACTTGGTAACGACCGCGGGAATCGCGCTGCGATCGGCACGGGGAGCACCGCTCGTCAGACGCGGGAACGGCAGAACGTTTAACTCGTAGTGCGGACGCGTGAGCCAGCGAGCAGCCGTGTCTCGAAGATCGTCCACGTTGGCTGATTCAATCCGTGCGAGTTGCTGGTTTATGTACAGAGGATCGTTTGAATACAGTTCGCCTTCGGCCAGGAACTGACCGATCGAATGGGTTGACTCCATCGCCTTAAACAGAGACATCGTAATGCCGAGCCGGGTATTGTCGACGATGTCGCTATCCGGCCCGCTGGCAAAGTACTCATTGAGTACGTCGTCAATTGCCGGGTTGACCTGCTCGGGTTGAACGCCCGGTTTGAGGTCGACCGAAATGTGAAACTCACCCGACAGCAGGCGTCCGATGCTGGAGGCAGAGACGTTGGTTGCCAGCTGCAGTTCGTCGACCAGTTTCTTGCGAAGCGGTGCGTTCTTGTTGCCGGCCAGCGACTGCGCAATGAGGTAAAGCGTCGTCGAATCAGGGCTGTTGATGCCCGGTACCGGCCAGACCCGCGTCACACGTGCCTGTCCGACGTTGTCCGTCATGGATTCCTTGCGAACGGCATCCAGCTCAGGCACCCACTCGGCCATTTTCGTGAGCGGTACACCGGCTGGCGCCTCGGAAAAGTAGTGTGCAACCTTCTCCCGGGCAGTCTCGACGTCAACGTCTCCGGCAAGCACCAGGACAACGTTAGACGCACCGTAGAATTTGCGGAACCAGGCGTGGACGTCCTCGACCGATGCTGCATCGAGGTCTTCCATTGAACCGATAACCGAGTGGCGGTATGGGTGGTCAACGGGGTACAGGGCAGTGCGAATGCGCTCGGCCATCGGTGCATACGGCTGGTTCTCGCGCTGTCGCTTTTCATTCTTCACGACACCGCGTTGTTCATCGAGTGCGTCCTGCGTCACGGCATCGAGCAGGTAGGTCATGCGATCGCTTTCCATCCAGAGCGCCATATCCAGGGCGCCGCTTGGTACCGTCGCAAAGTAGTTGGTTCGGTCTTCCGCCGTGGTGCCGTTCATGCCTGTTGCACCAGCATCCTGGAATGGCGAGAAATACTCACCATCCCGGTTCGCTGTCCCCTGGAACATCAGGTGCTCAAAGAGGTGCGCAAATCCGGTCTTACCGGTTGGCTCGTCTTTGGAGCCGACGCCGTACCAAAGGCCGACAAATACGGTGGGCGTTGAGTGGTCGGTATGCACGAGTACCGTCAGCCCGTTGTCGAGCGTGAACGATTCATACGGAATATCGACGGCCATGGATACGCCGCCTTCGTCTTTGGCCTGAGCTGACCCGAAAGCCAGCAAGGTCAAAATGCTGATCGCTATCAGCCTGCAAATTGTAAAGGTCATCTGCCGATCTCAGTGAAATAACTGGGATCAATTAGGGCAGAGGACTATTGCGCGAGCATTATGTGCCTGACGGTACCAGCGACAGCGTAAAGACAGCACCACCATTGTGACGATTGGAAACCTCGATGCGACCGTTGTGCCGCACCGCAACCGCACTGACTATGGCGAGGCCGAGACCATGCCCACGCCTGTTCGGTGGACTCTTGGCAAACGGCTCGAACAGCGTATTCTGGAGCGCAGCCGGAATTCCCGGGCCCCTGTCGCGCACGATGACCTGGCCGTTCTCCCATATTTCGACCTCGATTGACTCGCCATTTTCCGAGAATGAAATCGCGTTATCGACGAGATTGCTGATGGCTATTCCAATCAGCGTATCGTCGCCACGAACAAAAACGGGCGAAGAAGGCGCGCGTAATTCTATATTCAGCGATTTCTGGTCACAAAGTGGCTTTTTCTTCCTGATCAGCCGTTCTGCAAGGCCGCTTAGTTCGACCTTGGCTAGCGGAGTCTCCCAGTTGCCAACGTCCATGAGCATCAGCAATTGATCGACGAGTGCCGTAATCCGGCGCATGTCATTTTTGACCTCGCTTTTGGTTTCATTGTCCGGCAGTTCGTCGATTCGAAGCTTCAGGATCGACATCGGTGTCCGCAATTCGTGGGCGGCCGCCGCGAGAAAGAATCCCTGCTGCTCTTGCGACTGGCGAAGCTTCCTGATCAATGAATTGATTGACTCAACAAGCGGCGCTATTTCCAGTGGCAGGCCGTCGGCCTGTAGATTCAGGTCCAGGTCATCTACGTCGAGTGCTTCGACTATCCGTGTCACTCTGCCGAGTGCACGAGTTGCATACAGGAAGACCACTAGCACGATGACCGTGAATCCGGCCGTTGCGATGACGATGCCCTTGCCAGAGTCCCAGATAAACTTGAGGTTTTCGATAGAAAACAGAGACGTATACCGCGGTGCGGGATTGGCAATGCCGCCGACCTCTGTGTAGACCGTGTTGCCCCCGCACTGCCGATAAGCCACCTCGAATAATACGCCTTTGTCGTCGAACGAGTTCACCCAGTAGCCACGAGGCTCGCACGCCCTCATGGTCTGGCCCGGTTCGAGCGGCGTAACCGGCACTGACGGGGCTGCGCTGGAAACTGTCGTCTGCGGCGCATTGGTCTTTTCCGGGACCGGCCCGAACCGCACCTCCTGTTGCCCGATTCGAATGGTGTAGCGAAAATCCGGGTTCACTGACCCGATTTCGCGAATGGCCGCCAACGTTGCAAGCTCGCCGAGGGCGTCCTGGCTGCCAGTCGAAATCGCCGCCTCTATTGCGGTTTCTGCCAGTGCACGGGTGCGCTCGAGCGGATGAAGTTCCTGGCGGGCGAGGAAAGGCACGAACACGAACAGCGCCAGCGCCAACAGCAGGAATGTTGACGAAAGTACGGCCACCTGGCCAAACAGGGAACGATGCGGATTGCCGATTCGCTGCAGAATCATTCGACAGTCGACAGCACGTAGCCAACGCCACGAATATTATCGATCTTTACGGTCGCCCGCCGCTGAGCCAGCTGTTTTCGCAGTCGTGATACGTGTGCGTCGAGCGAGTTCGACTGAATCTCATCATCGTAACCGTACATTTCCGCTTCGAGGTGCTCGCGCGTGACGACACGCCCGGCGCCTCGCACCAAACACTCGAGCACGGTCATCTCACGTCGCGGCAGGATAAGGGGTTCGCCGGAGACGAAAAAGTTTCTTTCATTGCAATGAAAACTCAGGTTGCCGGCCTCCACGACCTTCGAAAGCTCCGGCAACGGGCGCCGCTCAGCGGCGCGAATCCGCGCGATCAGTTCGTCTTCCTCAAAAGGCTTGACGATGTAGTCATCAGCGCCGAGTTCCAGGCCTTCAACGCGCTGGTTAAGTTTCCCCAAGGCGGACAGTACAAGGAACCGTGTCGGCAGCGACTTGCGTCGCATGAACTCGATGAGTTCTGTACCGTCACCATCAGGCAAACGGCGGTCCAGTAGTACGAGAGAGTACGAATTGTCCTGAACGGCAGACCTGGCGATCGCCAGGTTTTCAGCGATATCGACGACATAGTTGTGCCTGGCCAGCACGCGCTCTGTCATGGCGGCAAGGTCAGGATCGTCTTCAACCAGCAGAATCTTCATGATTTTTCGGCAACCGACTTCACGAGATTGATGAGTTTCTCATCCAGTATCTGGGTACGTGCAGCGATTACACCGTTGGCGTCAATCAGTATATAGGTAGGATAGCCGCGAATCGCCCACTCGGCGATAATCTCGCTTTCCGGACCGATGTGCCAATTGGCCCAGGGCATCGGCTGAGAGTACTGGAACTCGATGACGTCGTCGGCGTCTTCGTCAACGCTGATCGAGAGAATCTGGAAGGGTTCGGACGAAAGGTCTTCGGCAAGCTCACGAAGTTTCGGCAGAGCGCCGATACACGGGCCACACCAGGTCGCCCAGAAGTCCAGCAGTACAGCCCGGCCGACGTAGTCGTTAATGTTTTCTGCATTGCCATCCAGGTTTTGTGCCAAAACCTCTGGAATCGTACTTCCGACCGACATGTATCTCAGGTTGTACAGCAAGTCTGCCTCGACATCCGCGAGACTCGGCAACGGCTTGGTGTCACCGTTTTCGTCTGGCCGGCGTGGCACCCAGAACCCGGCATCTTCCAGCCCTTGGCTCAGGCCTTCGGCAATTTCGATCGCGCGATCACGCAGCGCCATACGATCGACTGTATCTGTAGAGACGTCATTCGCCTGACGCATTAGTCGCGCCGACTGGTAGTAACGTGCCGTTGCTGCGGCGACGGGATCAGTGAGCTTTTCCCTGGCGATCGCAAAAAACCGGTCAACCTCGGCGTTGGTTCCCGGAAGAAACAGGAACTCCAGCCGCCGCAGAATCTGCGGCCAGTCCTCGCGCTCGGGCAGGTGTTCGAGCAGGGCATACGCGCCTCGCGGAATATTTACCCCGGCTCCTTCAAAACCAAACGTATGCTCAATCAGGAACCAGGCAGCTTCCTCAAACTTTTCGTTCTCCGGCCCACTGTTAACGATTGCCGTGGCTGCCGCCACAGCCGGTTGTATATCAGGATGTTCGCCACGCTCCTGCTCGAGCCGTACAGCCTTGTCTTCGTCCGATAAGTCCGATTGCTGAATCTCGCGATCGAGTTCATGCCAGGCCGTGTCGATTTCGACGTACTCGCCGACAACAGACCAATCGGGCGCTGCGTCGGGTACGACGTAAGCGTCGTCACCTTGCGTGCCGACAGCAGCTACAACTGCCCGGGTAGAGGTGTCCGAGTCGGCCTGTTCGATCGCCGCGACGACCGTAGCTGGCAGCAGTACCTGCGGCAACACCGTGGCGGACTCCAGCGTCGATCCGGCCGGAAAGTAGAGGTACAGCGGTACGCCTACGCGGTCGTACTTTGCGAGCCATTCTGTGATGACCGGGTCTTCGTTTGTCCAGTCGCCTTCCACAACACGGATGCCACGCGCATCAAAGGCATCGCCAACGGCGTCGGTTGCCAGGGCGACCCGCTCGTTGACCTTGCAGCTGACACACCAGTCGGCCGTGAAGTAGACGAACACCGGCTGGCCGCTGGCGACATAGTCACGAACGAGTTCGGGAGAAAAGTGCTCGAGCTCCAGTGTTCCGAGAGTTCGATTTGAGGCTATTGCCGAGTCTCTCATTCCAAGGGCAGGTGCCTGGATCCCCGTGTATCCGGCCGCGGCAATCGTAAGAATGGTCGCTGCAAGCCACGTTGTTCGTCGCGGCAACATCTGGGACTGGCCATAAAGCCAGAGTCCGAGGGCGAGCAGGACAGCTGCCAGCAGTGCCGCCGTCATCGACATGACGCCGAGTTGTCGACCGACTATCCAGAACAGCCATAACGCGGTGATCAACATCGGGAAACCGAGCAGAATTCGCAGCCGTGCCGTCCAGGCGCCCGGCTTGGGCAGCATTCTTCCGAGTCGTGGAACGAGACTGAACAGCAAATAAGGAAAGGCCAGGCCGACACCCAGCGCAAGAAATACCGCAATGGCTACGGCGGCGGGTTGTGCCAGTGCGTAGCCCAGCGCGCCGGCCATAAACGGCGCAGTGCAGGGCGTGGCGACCACCACGGCGAGCAAGCCCGTAAAGAAAGACACCTTGCGTTCGCTACCTTCGGTTAGGCTCTGTCCGGTACCCGCCAGTCGCGAGCCGACCTCGTATACACCGAACAGATTTAACGCTATTGCGACCATCAGTGCACCGAGGGCGACATTGACGAGCGGACTCTGCATCTGGAAGCCCCAGCCGACGGCGTCACCGGCCGCGCGGACACCCACCAGGGCGGCACCGATCGCGGCAAAAGCGACCAGTACACCCAGCGTATAAAGGATGCCGCTCTCTCGTGCGATACGACGGTCGCTGTGCGACAGCGACACCAGGCTCAGCGCCTTCATGCTGAGTATCGGGAAGACACAGGGCATTGCGTTGAGAATAATGCCGCCGAGAAAAGCAAAGATCAGTGCCTTGCCGAATCCCGCCAGCGACACGCCTCCGGCTGCGCCAACGATGGCGCCATCGGCAGTGCCAGGCGTAACCGCAAGCTCAACGCTTCGCTTTATACCGGCCTCGTCGGTCCAGGTCAGTACCGCGGACGTCGATTCGCCATCGGCAACACGCGGCGAGACGGGCATGGTAAAGACGATGCCGTCGCGAACGAATCCGGCGGTCTGAGATGCATAGGCAACCAGCTTTTTCGATTCAATGAACAGGTAGGGATCCTGCATGACGTTGCCCGCAGGTACAGCGACGTGGATATCGACGCTGTCGTTCGCAATCTGATAAGTCGTGGACCAGTCAACCGGTGCAGGTACCTGTGCTTCGGCCCCGGCGATCGCATCGGCATTGTCGCTGGCACCCGGTGAGCTCGCGGCAGGAAGTTTGAGGCTCAGTGTTGCCCGTTCCGGGACGCATAACTCGTCGTCACAGACGACCCAACTCGCCTTGCCGGTGATTTCGTATTCCGTTCCGGGTTCGAGCCCGGCCGGTACGTTGACCTCAGCGAGCAGGAACAACGGCTCGTCGTAGCCGTAGGTGTTCATTTCGCCGAACGGGATCAAGTGAGGTGCCGGGAAGCGAAACGGTGCGGCCGAGAACCCCCCAGGCAGCGTCCATTTGATCTTTGGCGCCCGTCCTGCGTCGCCCGGATTTTTCCAGTACGCGTGCCAGCCGGCATCCGGGCTGAGCATCAGCGCCAGGGTGGCGGTGCCGCCCTCGACAGGCAATGCGTCCTGTCCTGCGAGCAGGTCCACGGTGCTATATTGGGTCTTCTGCGGCTCCGATTTCGCAATGCCCGGCGCGCAGACCAGGGCCATCAACACCAGCAACGACAGGACGGCAAGCGGATTTTGGAGGAGGCGCGGGCAACGCACGTACGATAACTCTTTCATAACAGACCTCATTCATGTGCTCACGCAATACTGGGTCCAAAGGATTGCGCAAGCATGATCCGACTGGCCGGCAAGCCGGATCATGTTCGCGCAATGGTCGCGGCTGAGACTTCACGTCATACCCATGTTGGGGGAAAATTGATGGGAGTCGAAATCATGTTTCGGAAAGAGATATTGCTGTTCGTTTGCGCGGGGCTCGCGACGAACGTTTCAATGGCACAGTCTTCGGGCCAGACCAGCGGTACGGTCGACAGCCAAAAGCCTCGTGTCTTCACCAGTGAGAATGACGAACCGATAAACCGGGAAGCAGATCTCGCAAACGAGATTGCGGAGGAAATCGTCGTTACGGGCTCGAGGATCAAGCGAGACTTCAGCTCGCTTAGCGCCAACACGATCCTGATTACCGAGGACGACCTGAAAGCGACCGGCGAGGCGACACTCGAAGCTGCGCTCCGCAAGCTGCCGCAAAGCGTCGATGGCGCATCGGGTGTTGGTAATACCCTTGACGGTGCGAACCTCGTCAACGGCAGCCGCAACATTTTCGGCGCCTCGACGATCAATCTGCGCGGGCTTGGCGCAGAGTCGACACTCATCCTCGTCGATGGCCGGCGTATCGGTAAAACCGGTATTACCGGCGGTCCGTCCAACATCGCAGGTATCCCGCTGTCCGCGATCGAGCGCGTCGAGATCCTGCTCGATGGCGCATCGGCCGTTTATGGTTCGGATGCTGTCGGCGGCGTCGTCAACGTCGTGCTCAAGAAAGATTCCAGCGATAAAGCCGTTGAGTTGCGCTACGGCGTGCCCGAGGCGGGTGGTTTCGAGGAATACCTCGTCAATCTGAATGTCGGCCAGGCGAGGGAAAGCGGCAACATCCGCTTTACCTACGAGCACCGCGAGAATACGCATCTCGATGCCTCGGAGCGTCCGTACGCCGTCGGCGATATCCGGTTGAGCCAGGACAACCTCAGCCTGGTCCGCGCGATGGGCAATCGACCGATCGTAACCTCTGTGCTGGCAGGCCAGGGCGTGCCGCTGTTGTGGGAATGGAACGGCATATTGTATCCAGGCAACATGCCACCGCCCGACCCTGCGGCGACGCCGATCGCGAGCGCTTACGTGCCGCTGAACCCGGCCGATCCCAACAACCTGACACACGCCGACTTCTCGCTGGAGGATACGATTCTCGTTGAGAACCCTGAATTTGATCGCGGCAAGTCGCTGCTGCCTGCGTCGCAGGGCGATTCGCTGACGGCGACGTTTCGCCAGGACCTGTGGGGCAGCGTAAGCCTCGGCGGCACTATGCTGTACCGCAATTTCCGGAGCCAGCCCTCCGGTGGTGAGGCCATTATCAGTACCTTCAGCGGACACCCGCTGTTCGGCCAGAACCCGTTTTCGCTGGGTCTCGACCCAAACCTGACTGCGCCGATGTACATCAACGGCTTGTTGCCGGACGTCGTCCAGAATTTCGATGCAGAAACGGACAACATCCATGTCGGACTGGACCTCAGCGGCGATATCGGTGAGTCCTGGGGCTGGCAGATCCAGACGAGTCGCAGCTACGAGAAGAACGAGGCGCTGTCCTACAACGGCACAGATCGCAACGGTTTGTTCGCGCGCAGCTTTGCGCCGTTCGGACCACCGCCCGCCGACCTCTCAAGCTACTTCAATCCGTTCTGTTCACCGATGGGGTCTTGCAGTTCGGATGAAGTACTCAACGACATCGTTCACGATGTTGCCGATACCGGCAGCCGCAACCGCGAAACTACAGCTGACCTGATCATCGATGGTTCGTTGTTCGCCACAGCGGCCGGAGACGTCAAGGCCGCCTTCGCCGGCGGTTGGCGTGAGGAAGAGCTCGACTCATGGAACAGAATTGACGGTCCGGGCTCGCCGCAGGGATCGGCAGATCAAACGCCGGTGATTGGCACCTGGGACAACAGTGTTTCCCGGTCAAACGACTGGATTTCTACCGAGTTCTATGTCCCGCTGGTCAGCGATGCGAATGCAGTTACAGGCTTCCGGCGTCTGACGGTCGACCTGAGCGCCCGCCACGACGACTACGGCAACTCGGGGTCGGACAGCACCTGGTCGGCAGGGCTCAACTGGAGGCCGATCGATCAGCTTGGAATACGCTACCGGGAATCCACGGCGTTCCTGGCACCAACACTGTCACAAGGACTCATCGACAAGTTCGAACGTCCGGGGTTTGTCAGCGTCTCGTACCCCGGCGAGGAAACCTGCATCATGCATCCGCAGTTTGGCCTGATCTGTTTTCCACGTACCGAGATGGGCTCAACCTATATTTCCGGCGGTAACCCCGATCTTGGCGCCGAGCGTTCGCGATCGAAGTCAGCAGCCCTCGACTTCACTCCGAACTGGGCAGAAGGCCTGAGCATGACGGTCGCCTGGCACAACACCGACTACACGGACAGAATTGCGCCGTTTCCGATCTCGCCGTTCAATATCATCGCCGGGGTCGATGACATCGCCTACCCGGATCGCATCTATCAGGACCCGGACGCGACGTTCAACAGTCCGTTTGCGCCCTGGGTTGTCGACACGCGCTGGATCAACCTGGCGTACGTTGAGCAAAGTGGAATCGACTACCGGGTGAACTATTCAGCGAGCACAGAGCACGGCGAGTTCTCCTTCGGCCTGAATGTGGCGCGGCTGCTGAAGTACCGCGAATCGCTCGATGGCACGGAAGAGGTCAGCCTGGTTGGAAACTACGTTGGCGACCGTCTGGCACAGGCTTTGCCGAAACACCGCGCGATCGCGGCGTTCTCCTGGGCTCACCGGGGATTCGACGTCTCGCTTAACGGCACCTACTCGAGCGAGGTCGAGACCATGCTCGTCAACCTGAATCCGTTCCTGCCGGAGCCGATCGTGACCGATCACTACTTCGTTCAGGCGCCGACGCTCGTCGACCTGGTGGTTGGCTACAGCTTTGAGGATGGCGGTTTGTGGAATGCGCCGAGCTGGCTGGATGGCACACGTGTCGCGCTGACCGTGACGAACCTTGGCGACGACACCGTGAAAACGCGTTCGCTGCGCCGCAATGGCCGGGACGTGGACGGTGAGTGGGCCGGCTTCAACTCATCGGCGAGCGACCCTCGCGGCAGAATGTACAGCATCAGCCTGCGCAAGCAGTTCTAAGGAAATGATCATGGGAAGATTTTGTATTCTTGTTCTGACAGCTTTCCTGTCGCTCGCAGGCACTGCCTGCGCAGCGGCAGAGGATGACAGCCGTTACACGCTCTCCGGCGACTTTTCGGGATCTGACCAGGCCTACTATTCGGGCGTGGTTGTGATCTTCGAACCGCTGCCACCCATCGAAAGGGCGCGTGTTGCGCAGCAGGCGCATGAGCAAGGCGTCAGCCTGCACAGCGAAGAGGCCGCTGCCCTGTTCAAGGGAGATCACGATTCCGAGTATTTCCTGCCGTTCGTCATGGAGTCGATCGTCCACGAGGTTGAGCTCGTGGACGGCCGGTTCGAGGTCAGCGGCACGTTGGCGGGAACGGAGAGTATCCGGACACTGCAGTGGTTCGTGTTCGAGGGCAAGAACAAAGCCGGCGAAGACATGGGGCTGATGCAAATGCAGAGGCTGATACTCGAACCCGCTGACCTGACCTTCGCCTATGACGACGCGTTTCGTGCTTACACGGTTCGCGGCGGTCACTACAACGAGCTCGTCATCAATTCCTGGAAGCTCGGCGAGTACCGTGAAGCGATGGTCGAAGGGCTCAGGATCCTCGCGGAGGCGCACGCGACCGATGATTACGACGAACGGGGCGCACTCGAGCTCCAGGCGCGGGATTACTTCGCGAAGACACCGTCGATGGGGAACGACGCGCTGCGAAAGATCGCTTCCGAGTCGGACGACATCATCGCGCGCATCATGGCGATGCAGAACATCGAGATGAAGGAGAAGCACTTCTACGACCGGGTGTTTGCAGAAATCCGGGAAGCCGCTCCGGAGCACCCCTGGGTTACCAGGGAATTGGAGGGCGTAGAACTCTGGAAAGAACTACAGGGAAAAATGCCACAGCAGCAGCAACAAATCGTTGCAGTTTCGGCGCAGCCCCAGGTGGGCCAGCCGCTGCGTCCTTTTGTCGCGCGTGAGCGTGATGGAAAAGTCTTCGATCTGCGCGCGTACCTTGCCGAGAGCGATTCGAAGTACGTGCTGCTGGAGTTCTGGGCATCCTGGTGCGGTCCTTGCCGGGTCGAAATTCCACACCTCAAGGAGAATTATTCCCGATACCATGACCGGGGTTTCGACATCGTGTCCTTTTCCGTCGATGACGACGAAGAGGAGTGGTTGATAGCGCTGGAAGAAGAGCAGATGCCGTGGCCCAATGCGAGCGACCTGCTCGGCGTCGGAGCCGGGGTCGCCGAGTTCTACGGGATTGGTGGCGTTCCGTACAGCCTGCTGATTGACGCCGAAACTGGCGAGGTCCTGGACGTCGGCATACGTGGCTACGAGCTGACCTTAAAACTCAGGGAACTCTTCGATGAGTAGTTTGATGACGATCTTTTGCTGCAAGGCAGGATATCGGCTGTGAAAGCTCAACCAAGGCGGTTCTCGAATTATTGCCAAATCCGGATCAGCACCAGCTGGCCTGTCCTGCCGGTTGATTCAAAAGCTCCTCAGCGTTGGCGCGAATAACACGGTAGCCTACGTTGCCGTATAGAATCTGCCGGCCGTCGTCCAGTACCCACGACGGGCTGCCCTTGACGCCCTGCTGCAGGGCGGCCTGGTAGTCGCTGAGTACTTCGGCAATTGCACTTCCGGAGTTCAGAGACCCATTCAGGCGATCGACCGCCAGGCCCTCGGCACCGGCCAGCTCGAGCAAAACATCGAGCCGGCCCACGTCCACCAGCCGAGTGAAAAACTGCTCGCGCACCGTTGTGGCGAATTTCTGCGCCGCCTGCGGTGAATGCGACAACTCGACAGCCTTGATGACGGTATGTGCCGGCGTCGAACTCGCCGGACGGACCGTACGCCAGATAGCCTCGTCAACCGGGGCGTCGGGAAACGCGGCGGCAGAATCGATTACATGTCGCGAAAATCCCTGGTAGCCACCTCTCGGTGACCATTGTTCACGGATTCGCGCACGCGTGTTGGCAAACACATTGACGAAGCGGGTGCGGATATTGATCTCGTCGCCGAACTCGTCATTGAGTTCGTCGAGGCGACGCTGTGCGATCCATGCCCAAACGCACAGAACGTCAGAGTAGTAGTCTATTTCGATAGCCAACCCGGAACTCCTGATACATTGCTCCAGCCCATGTTAGAGCCGATGATGCCGGGTTGAAAGTTGCGGAGCGAGCGGCGAAATCATTCGCCGCTCGCTCGCGGGGGTTATCAGCGAAGCTTTTCACCGTCGGCACTCCAGACCTCGACCTCGCCGAGATTGAGAGACCGAATTTTCTCTTCGATCTTTGCGAGATCGCCGGCAATAAACCAGGACAGTCCTGCAGCGTCGATTCGGCTGCTGAATGCCGCGGCCAGGTCGTCCGTCGAGACCGCCTCGATCGCCGCGTTGCGGGCCTCGATACGATCGTCCGGCAGGCCATGGTTGTAATTGTTGACCATGTACCCGAGGACGGCCGATGAAGATGCCGTGGACGCCGGCAGCTTGCGAATCGACTGGTTACGTACGCCCTCAAGCTCTTCGGCTGAGAACGGCCGGGTGTCGTCGAGCTCGGCCAGCTCCTTCAGGAGCTCCTGGATACTTTCGGCGGTCTTGTCGGTTTGTACCTGGGCCGAAATTCTCCAGGTCCTGGGTCCGATCGGTGAGTTCGCGCTGGAACGCACGCCGTAGCTCCAGCCCTTGTCCTCGCGAATATTCGAATTGATACGCGAGGTAAAGCTGCCGCCGTAGATCATGTTGGCGAGATTAAAGGCCTCGGCATCCGCCTGGTACGGCGGGTCGATGATGCGGGCCGCGATGATGTTCGACTGCGGAGCGCCCGGTGTGTCGATCAGAATCACCCTGGCAGGCCCGTCCGGCACCCGTGCCATGCTGACGTCGACAGGATCCGGCTGCTGGCTGTCGATACGCCAGTTACCGAGGTGCTTGTTCAGCGCATCCTTGAGTTCGCCCGCGTCTATGCCGCCGACGGCAAAGATGGTCAGCTCACCGCCCCCGATCAGACGGGAGTAGGTGGCGCGAATATTTTCGATCGACAGGGCGTCAAAATTCTGCGCGGTCAACGGCGCCCGGCCATAGGGATGATCGCCAAACAAGGCGCTGTTGACATACAGCGAGGCCAGGCTAGCCGGCGCCTTCTTCTGTTGCTCGACGCCTGTCTTGTACTGGTCCTTGATCAACCGGACTTCGCTGTCCGGGAACGACGGATTCCTCAGGACATCGGCCAGCAGCTCCGTCGCCGCGTCTATCTTCGACGCCAGCGTACTCATGTAAGCCGACGTCGTGTGATTGCCGACATTTACCTCGAGAAAGCTGCCGTTACGCTTGCTGTCGGCAATGATCTCATCCGCCGACCGCGACTTCGTGCCCTTGGTCAGAACCGCCGTCGCGACTTCGGCCGCCCCCGGCTTCTCCTGCTCGTTCGTCAGGCGGCCCTGGTCTGAAACAACCTGCAGCCGCACGGCTGGAACGCCATCACGCGCAACGAAGCGCACCTTGATGCCATTATCCAGTTCGAAGTCGACGATCTCCGGTGCTGTTGCCGCTGGAAAAGTGCTTACATCGGGCAGACCCTGGCTGCGGTCGGCACCGGCCTCGGCGACCTTGTGCTCAGAAAACGCAGAGACGTAGATCTCGTGGTAACCGACGCCCAGCCAGGCCTCGACGGCCGAGCCCAGGTCGGCCGGGCTGGCTGCTTCCACGGTCTGGTAGCCTTTCTTGTACGCGTCAGGCGCGCCGAGGTAGTACTCGCTCTCAGCGAGCAAAACGCCCTTACCGGTCAGCGAGTCCAGGCCTTTGATAACTTGTGATGCGAGCTGCGTCTTGGTCAGAGCCAGCTCTTTTCTGGTCGGCCCCTCAGCGGCGAATCGAGCAATTTCCTCGTCGATGATGTTGCGAACGTTTTCAGCGTCCGCTCCGGGCACCAGCGTGGCGGAGACGGTCGCGACTGACGCGAGATCGAACGGTGTAACACTCAGCGAAACGTCAACCGCAAGTTGTTCTTCCTTGACCAGGCGCTTGTATAGTCGCGATGACGAATCGCCGCCAAGTATCGTGGTGGCGAGTTGCAGATACAGAATGTCGTCGTACTCCCGGCCCGGGACGACCCAGGACCGTACGATCCGGTCGTTGCTGACGCGGTCTTCCATGATCTGACGCGTGTTGTAGGGGCGCTTTACCTGCCAGTCATCGCGAACCGTCACCGGCGGTCCGGCCGGGATGTCGCCGAAATGGAGCTTGATGGACTCGAGCGTGCTTTCCGGGTCAATATCGCCGGCAACGGTCAGGATCGCATTCGCGGCGCCGTAGTATTGCTTGAACCAGGCGTGAACGTCGTCGAGCGTCGCGGCATTGAGGTCTTCCATCGACCCGATCGTTGGCCAGCTGTATGGGTGTCCTTCGGGGAACAGCTCTGCGTACATGGCGGGCCATACCTTGGCATAGGGCTGGTTCATTTTGCGGCGCTTCTCGTTTTGCACGACACCACGTTGCTGGTCGAGTTTTTCCTGCGTCACGGCGCCGAGCAGGTGGCCCATACGGTCCGATTCGAGCCACAGGATCCGATCGAGAGCCGTGTTCGGCACGGTCTGGTAGTAACGCGTGCGGTCGAGCCAGGTGTCACCGTTCAGCGAGCCGCCGACCTGCTGGATGGCGGCGAAGTATTCCTCGTCGTAGTTCTCTGTACCGTTGAACATCAGGTGCTCGAACAGGTGCGCGAAGCCGGTCTTCCCCTCGACTTCGTCTCGCGATCCCACCTTGAAGTACACGTTGACGTAAGCCAGTGGCGCTGAATCGTCCACATGTAAAAGAACGGTCAGGCCGTTATCGAGTACATGCTTCTCAAACGGTACGTCGATATTGGCGAGGTCCTGTCCCATGGCATTGGCCGACATGAGGGTGAACGCCGCCAGGGAAGCGATACGGGTAAATAGTCTGCTGAAGGGCACTGGGGTCTCCATAGGGTAAATGTTGTAAACAGCTGCATCTAATACGCGGCTGGCGCCGAAAACCGCATTGGCGCAATTTCTGGCCCGAACAGGTGGGGTAACTGCTGACTGGTGCGTAATACCACGGGCAACCTCCCTCAAAAGGAAAGAAATTGCATCGTTACCTGTTGATATTCCCGTTGTTCTGCAGCGCTGCGGCCTGGGCGGCCGACGAACCGTCCATCGACCAGCCGGTCGCCGCCAACCTGACGGTATCCGAGACAACTGTGACGGCCGGCGATTCAATCATTCTGAATCTGAACGTGAGCATTTTCCCGACCTGGCACATCTACGCGCACGATCCGTCGGAGACCTTCATCGTCACAACACATGAGCTCGAAACAAGCGACGGGCTGAACAAGTCCGGCGAATGGTTTCCGCCTGCTTCGGAGTTGTATGACGCCGAGCCGTCGATCCTCATCTACAAGGACGACGTGACCTTCGAACATGACCTGGACGTTTCCGAGAACGCATCCGCTGGCACGCTGACGGCCAGTGTGAAACTCCGCTACCAGGCCTGTGACCCGTATATCTGCCTGCCGCCTGAGGAGGTCGAACTGAGCGCTTCCGTAGAGGTGGTCGACAACGAAGGGAGCGAGCAATGAGATTCGCGCTGATTATTCTTTTCTCTGCCATCCTGGCCGCCTGCGCCACGGTGGCCCCCGCGCAGGACACCTCGCCGGACCGCCTGCGGGTCCTCTACGTCGGCAACGATCCCAATACGCCAGAGGGATATAGCTACGGCGGCAGCCCCGAGTACATTGCCGAGCTGAACCAGACACGTGTCGACGAGTACACGAGCTTCCTCGGCCGGTACTTCGATGTGGTCCAGGTCTTTGCCGACGACTACAAAGTCGAGATGTCGCAAACCGTCGACGTGACCATCTTCGACGCACTGCCGATGGAATTGCAGGGTCTCGACATGGAAACCGGCACACGCAAGGAATGGCGCCAATCGGCTCGCGACACGTGGAAGTACCTGCCAGCGGACTTTGACCGTCCCGCGATCATCATCGCGGGGCTCGGCGCCCCGATCGGCGACTCGCTCCAATTGAAGATCGACTGGTCGTGCCATTGTCTCGGCGAATTCGCGTTTGGCGTTGACGAAGCACACGACATTTTCAATCAGCCGTACAAGGTCGATATCCCGTACGAGGACGTCGAAACGCCGAATGGTATCTTCAGCTACTACAGCGGCCGCGATGTCGGCCCGACGATGCCGATGTGGCGCATTCAAACGGCAAGCGCGGATACTGAAGATGCCGCGTATCCGCCCGGCTTTGTGTCGAAGGAAGGTTTCGGTGACTCGCCGGATGCCGAGGTCATGTCCGGCGGAAAGTCGATCAAATCCACGGACGTCGTGGCGATAGGCCGCCATGGCAACTTCCTGCAATGGGGCTTTCGCGCGTCGCCAAGGTTCATGGAAGAGTCGGCAAAACTCGCGTTCGTAAACTCGGTTCACTACATCGCGAAATTTGACGGCAGGCCGGCATACACGAAACGCGTCAAGGGCTCCGTTCCCAGGGATCGCGCGCTTGATTATCCCTTCAAGGTTTCCGATCGCGGCCAGGAGCTGGCGCGGGCGGAATATGACAGGCGGCTCAAGCAATACGAAGAGCGACTGGCGCTGGTCGAAGCCGGTGAACTTGACAGGTTGACAGTTAGCCGCCGGGGCGTACCCAAAATGCGCGACCAGCATTACTACGCGAAGTTGCTGAACCAGGACCTGGTCGAGACGATCGGCGAGAACTGGAATCAGTATCTCGAATACTACCTGGATAACTACGATTATCTGACGACCGTCGGAAACACCCGGATCGATGTCGACCAGGACGCCCAGGCGCTCGGCATCGCCAACAACGATCCGGCAATCCTCGATGCGGCAATCGATCGACTGGGCGGGCCGGACGACGAACTCGCCGCGCGCATCCTGGCGCGCTACACCAATGAATCTTTCGACGCAGCCGGTGCATGGCGTGACTGGGTCGATGCAAATCGTGACCGCCTCTACTTCACTGAGACCGGCGGTTACAAGTTTTTAGTACAACCAAACAACAGTGGGGAGAAGTAATGAAATATCGTAACCAGATCGCTGCAGGTGTAGCGATTGCGCTAGGGCTTGTCGGGCCCGGCCTTGCGTCTGCACAGGATAGCGAGGACGAAAACCCAACACAGGCGGTGGACGAAGTAGTCGTTACCGGCTCGAGCCTGAAGCTCGCGCCTAGCCAGATTTCCAAAGATGTACAGATCATCGACACCGAACAGTTGATCGCGATCGGTGAGCCGACACTCGGCCGGACGCTGGCGCGACTGCCGCAGAACTTCGGTTCGCTGGGCGATACGGTAAGTCACCGCCTGACATCTGCGAACAACGGGCCCGCCAACGGCGCGGCAAACGTCGGCGCTGCCGTGACGGTAAACCTTCGCGGAGTGGGCAATGACGCAACGCTCGTACTGGTGAACGGACGTCGTCTCGGGCAATCGGGCCTGCAGGGCGGACTGCAGGACATTTCGTCAATTCCGATGTCGTTTGTCGAACGTATCGAAATCGTTATGGATGGCGCGTCGGCGATCTACGGTGCTGACGCCGTTGGCGGTGTCGTCAATATCATCACGAAAAAGAACATGGAAACGCTGGTGGCAGACGTGCGTTACACGGCCCCTGTCGACAACGCCAACAACGAATCCAATATTGATGTGACCGGCGGACTCAACTGGGCAACGGGCAATGTCGTCGTAGGATTGTCGGCTTACAACCAGACCTCCCTGAACCGCGCCGACCTCGGTTTGCGAGACGGCGGCAGCTCTGGTGAATACTTTGATCCGCGAACCGGTACGATTACGGAGCTTTCACCGTACGGTTCTCCGGGCGTTGCGTACTTCAACAACGACGATACACGCTGGCGGCAGACCGACCCGAACAACCTGACGCCAGGTCTGAGCGACCTCGCCGAATTCACAAATCTCGGCGGTGAGGACATTAATCCCAAAGACGTTGCACCGCAGACGGATTCACTATCCCTGAACGCGTACCTGACCCAATCCCTGACTGAACGCATGAGCCTGAACGCGCGTGTGGGCGTCATGACCAAGAATGTAAGACGTCGTAATGGCTACAACGAGATTCTTAGTAATCTTTGGGAAGGTGATCGCTGGAATCCGACGAACGGCAATCTGCCCGGCGGAACGGAACCGGAGGAGCAACGTGTCAGTGTGCGCGGAATTTACCCGGCGCTTGGCCGAACCGGCTCACGCACCGATACAGATAGCTGGAACGCCACACTCGGCCTCGATATTGATGTGACAGAGAACTGGGCACTCGAGCTGGGCACATCGTATTCATACAGTGAATACGACTTTGCCGCTTACGGCCGCCTGGACCTGTTTGGCGCACAAGCTGAGAATATCTTCAATCCCTGGGGCGACGGGACTGGTTCGCTTGGCGAGTCATATTCCTGGCTTGACGCCAACGACAACCCGGTCGATGGCACGGTTCTCGAGTTCATGGGCCGCAATGGCAATAGCGTTGCGTGGTCGAAGAACAAGGACTTCATCTTCGATGCCAAACTTCGGGGTGACCTGTTCGAGCTGCCGGCTGGTCCGGTCAAGCTCATCGTAGGTGCTGAATACAGGGATCACGGGTTGCGCGGGGAAAGCTACCGCTACGGCTCCGGAAGTACTGACCCAGGCACCGACCAGGGTCCGATGGACGCCTCGCAGGATGTAACGGGCCTGTTTACGGAAGTATTCGTACCGCTCCTCAAGGACGCTACGCTGGCCAAGGAGCTGAATATCCAGGCGGCCTTCCGAACCGAGGAGTACACGACGAAAGGCGCTTTCGGCGAGGCCGTCACTGACCGGAATATCGGCGACGAGCGCGAAGTTTTCGACGCAGCTAATGGTCGAAAATTTGAGGCGGACACGTGGATGGCCGGACTTGTCTGGTCGCCGTTTGACAAACTCCGCCTGAAAGCGAATTTCAATACGTCATTCCTTGCCCCGGATACCGTGCAGTTATTCAAGCCGGTTCGTGAACGCGACTGGAGCGTTTACTGCGGGCTACTCTCGGTGGCCGCCGGTGGTCTGTACAGTATCCTCAACAATCTGGATCCCAACGACCCGTACCCGACCAATCCATTGGCCGGTTGCTTCATCCCGTCATTCGGCTTTGACGCTGTTCTGCCGGTGAATCCGGATGCATTCCAGAGCACGCCCGTCCTGCAGCTGACAGGTGGTAATCCGGACCTCGATCCGCAGCGCGGTGAGAGCCGTACGGTGACGGCCGAGTTCTTTGCAACCGACAGCCTGACATTGACGACGACATTCTGGCGGACCGTCTACTTCGACAAGTTTGTCGACCCGTACTCCGACTATTTCCGGCGTCCGGCACCTGGCGTCGACCTGCGCGACGTCTTCCCGAATCTGTTTACGTACGATGAAAACGGAAATGTTGAAACCATCAAGTCGCAGACTGTCAACCTCGACCGGCAGATTCTTGAGGGAACCGACTTCACTCTCAGCTTTACGCCAAGCACACGTCTTGGTGATTTCACGGTTCTTGGCCGTTGGACGGTATTTGAAAAGAACGAAGCCAGGCTGCAGGGTAATGGTGACCTCGCGATTCGCAACAACCTGGGGATCGAAGCACCAAAGGAGAGCGGCTCGGTACAGTTGACCTGGCAGCGCGGTGCCTGGTATGCAGCGATGGAAAACACCTATCGCGATACGACTTACAGTTACGACTATCATCTCGACGGCAAGACTGGCCTGCTGAACAAGTCGTACTGGAGTTCGAACGTGTCGCTTGCATACGCGTTCGGTGAGCGCGACGGTTGGCTGGATCGACTATCAGTACGAGCTGGCATAAACAACGTATTCGATACCGAGAAAGAGTCCTACTACGTCTTTGAAGGCGAAATTCAAGCGCGGGCCAATACCGGCTTCAACGACGTATATGCCGACCCTCGCAAACAGACCTTCTACGTAGCGTTCAACAAGGAATTCTTCTAATCAGGAATTTCTGACCGAATGCGTCAATGACAATACGGGCTGCCGCCAGGCAGCCCGTATTTTTTCGGAGTACTAATCTTGCGTTTGCTGGCTGTTATGACGCTGGTCCTGCTGGTTGCTTGCATTGCGCAGCCGGAATTGCCGGCGCCCAAGGCCATGTTTGTCATCGTTGATGGCATTTCGGCGGACACACTCGAGCGTGTATCGACACCGAACATTGACCGGATCGCGGAGAATGGCGGCTATACCCGCTCCTGGGTTGGCGGGCACATCGGCACGGAATCTGAATCACCCACCGTTTCGGCGGTCGGTTACAACTCGTTACTCACCGGCACCTGGGCCAACAAGCACAACGTTTTCTCGAACGAGATTCGGAACCCGAACTACGACTACTGGGACATTTTCCGGATCGTCAGGTACGTCGAGCCCGGGCTGACAACCGGCCTGTTCTCAACCTGGACCGACAATCGTACCCAGCTACTTGGCGACGGTCTGGCTGCGGCCGGCGGCGCCAAGCTCGACTTCGTCGCGGACGGCTTCGAGAACGATCTGGAACGTTTTCCCGAAGGTGGCGAGCGTCACCGCATTCAACGCATCGACGAGCACGTTGTCACCGAGGCCGCACAACACGTAACAGAACATGGCCTCGATTTGTCCTGGGTCTACATCCAGTATCCGGACGACGTCGGCCACGAAACCGGGGACGGACACCAATTTGACGAGGCCGTGCGCTGGGCAGATGAACAGGTCGGCCGCCTGTGGCAGGCCATTGTCAAACGGCAGAGCAAGCACAACGAAGACTGGTTGCTTATCGTTACCACCGACCACGGGCGAACGGCGGAGAGCACAACCTCGAGGCGCGGACGAATCATCCCGAAAGGCCACAGTCACGGCGGCCAGTCACTGCGGGAGCGCACCACCTGGATCGCGACCAACAGCCAGCGGCTGAATGACCGCTTTGAATTGAATCCACCCATCGTCGACATCATGCCGTCGATACTTGTACATCTCGGTATCGAGATTCCCGACAAAGTCCAGGCTGGCCTTGACGGCGCCAGCTTCATAGACAACACAGTTCCGGAGAACCATCCAAAATGAAAAAAGCGGCCATACTTCTTACCCTTTTGATCGCTGTGGCGGTCTCGCCACCGTCGCTTGGCCAGGAACTGGCATCGCTGCACATTCCGCACGAACGATTCGAGCTCGACAACGGCCTGCGAGTGATCGTGCACTCGGATATGTCCGCGTTGTCGGTGAAGGTCTCCATGGACTACCGGGTAGGCTCCCGTGATGAGGTGCCGGGCCAGCGCGGATTCGCGCACCTGTTCGAACACCTGATGCTGATGCGCACGGAGCACACCGCAGACCCGGTGATCGCCACGGCCCGCCAACTGGGCGGCAGCGCAAACGGCGTAACCAGCTTTGATCGCACCAATTACTACCTGTCGGTTCCGTATACGGCGCTCGAGTATGCAATCTGGCTCGAGGCGGATCGGATGAAGAATTTTCTGAATGTCTTCGATGAAGATGCGCTGATCTCCCAGCGCGGCGTGGTCAAGAACGAAATGCGGCAACGCGGTGCGCGTCTGCGCGACGAAGTAACCGCACTCATGAATGCGGCAATGCTGCCCAACGATCATCCATACATGCATCCGACGATCGGCAATGAAGCCGATCTCAATGCGGCCACGGTTGCAGCCGCAGTCGAATGGTTTGAACGATGGTACGGACCCAATAACGCCGTCCTCACACTGTCCGGTCGCGTAACGGCCAGCGAGGCTCGTGCGCTTGTCGAAAAATATTTCGGCGCAATAGAACCATCCGCGCCACCCCATCGTTATTCGAGCTGGGTCCCGGATCGCAGCCAGAATACCTACGGAGGGTTGTACAGCGACGACGTGCGAACAGCCGAGATCTATCGGGCGTGGTTGATGCCCGGCAACGGGTCGCAGGCCGCCGTCTACGCCAAGGTCGCGGCCGAGTTACTCAAAGGTGAGGCGTTCGACTGGCTGCACCACGAACTTGTCGATGAGCTTGGCCTGGCTAACTCGGTTGGCGTATGGGTATCCGAGTACGATCTGTTCAGTCGCGTGAACCTGCGGGTCACGCTGGCCCCGGACCAGGACGTCGAACGCGCGTCGCGTGCAATTGATGCTGTGCTGCAACGCTTTGCCGAGAAAGGCCCAAGCCAGGCGGAGCTTCGTTCTCATCGCGAGAAGCAGGCTGCCTCGTATACGCAGGGCATGAGAAGCTATGGCAGCCGCGCCGACTGGCTCGGTTTTGCCGAACGATCGCTCGGTTCTGCTGACGCAGTACACACGTATTTCACATGGCTGGATACGGCGTCGCCGGAAGACCTGCGCAACGTGGTTCGCGACTGGTTTGGTGACGGTTATCACCAGGTTGTCGTACTTCCCACCACCTGGAAGGCGACGGAATCTGTGGTCGACTTCAGCAAGGCTCCGGTCATCGACGCAATGCCGCCGGCGCTGGTGCCCGGGCACGAGTCGACAACGACTGACAATGGCGTTCAACTGTATGTATCGCCACTCCCCGATGCGCCGCTTACAACCGCCATGATTACGATCGATGGTGGAGTGTTCATGGATGAGGGCTTGCCTGCCGGCACATCCGATGTGTTGCTGCGAATGATGCAGCATGCGACGGAAAAACTGGATGCTGCCGCACTCAATGCGCGGGCCGAACGCCTGGGTGCAACCGTACGCTTCGCGAAGAACGGCGATCAGCTCGAGGTAATGGTTATCACGATGCAAAGCCGACTGGAGCGGACGCTCGAGCATGTACTCGACATGCTGCGCACCCCGCGTCTTGACGGCGCGACTTTCGCTACAGTCACTGAACAACGTAATGAGCGACTGCAGAAACTTGCTGCGATCAGCCCTATGGCGCTGGATGTCGTCAGGACGGAACTGTTCGGCGAGGAACATCCGCTTGGCGGCCTCTACATAGTGGACCCGGCGAACGCAGCGACAGTCACCCTGGAGGATGTGCGGCAGGCGCACACCAACTGGATCCGGCCGGACACATTGGACATATACGTCGCAGGCGATACGTCTGTCGCGGCGGTCGAGCGGATGCTCGCCAAACCTCTGCGTGGCTGGAAGGCTCCGTCAGGTACTGCAATGACCGTTCCGCAGATCACTGAACCAGCCAGCAAGAACGCGTCCGTCATTCTGTACGACAGCCCGGACGCCACGCAGACGCAAATCGTGGTCGGCCTGGCGATCCCGAAGCTGGAAGGCAAAGAGGCAGCCGCGTTCGATGTGTTGAAAACGCGCTTCTCAGGCGCGTTCGACTCGCGGCTCAACATGAATCTGCGCGAAGACAAGGGCTGGACCTACGGCGTCAAAGGCGCGGTTCTCGAATACCCGGGCTTCGATACCTGGGTTACGACGGCGAGCGTCGAATCCGGCAAGACCATTGCAGCGCTGGAAGAGATCTATCGTGAAATTACAGCGCTGCGTGGCGCGTCACCGATCACCGAGGAAGAAGTCGAGTCCGTGGTCAATCGCTCGATTGAGAGGCTGAACAGCCGGTTCGGATCCCCTGGTTCGCGCATCGCCGGCATCCGGGCCGTCGAGCAGCAAGGCAAGACGGTCGACGAACTCGAAGGCCTGCCCAATGTCTACCGCTCGATCACCCCGGCTGATGTGGCGGATGTAATCGCAAGAATGCTGGATCCCGAGCGTATGGTCTGGGTCATCCAGGGCGACCTGGAACAGTTCGACGATGCGGCGGTTATCGAGAAGCTGGGTGAAGTCCGCAGACTGGTTCAGTGACCGACATCAGAAGAACGATTTGCCCAATGCGATAAAGAATGACCGGCGGCGCGGATCGGTGTAAATCCCGTTGAAACCGGTGTTGGCCAGGGCAACGGTCTCGCCTTCGAAAACGTAGCGAGATCGTTGCTGGCCGTCAGCCAGGTTGTTAACTCCAAACCGAATCGCAATATTGCCCAGCCAGTCGTCGCGGGCGCCCAGTTGGTATTGCGCCATGAGGTTGGATCGCCAGTAGGCTTCGTGCCGCAAACCGGTTTCGCCATCCAGGAAGTAATCGAAGCTGTACGTCGCGGCGCGGTAATAGTTGTGCATGAATACTGCCCAGTCACCGTGTGTCCATGTCACACGCAGCAAGCCACTGTGCTTTGGGGTCTCGATACCAATACCCTCCCGAATCGCGAGGTCGCCGTTGCCGTCGAGGCGGGCCCGGTTCCTGGTGAAGAACGTCCAGTTCAGGTGTGCAGCCAACTCGCCAAACGATGTCGTTGGCGTGTAGTCAAGGACAAGGTCGACGCCTTCGATTTCCTGGCGGTCGAGATTGACGGTCTGGGACCGGATCGTGGCGACCTGACCATCCGGATAATAGGTGAACAACTGCGGAAAGGTGTCGATCAGATCCGAGTCTGCTTCCGGGCGTCGGAAATAATCCTGGTAAGGATCGAAGTACTTGTCGCGATAGACTGTATTCCACCATACCAGGCGCACACCCAGATCGTCGGTCATGAACCACTCCGCCGCCAACGAGCGGCTCGTTCCCCGTTGCGGGTTCAGGTTCGGGTTGCCGCCGCGAAATTGAGTGACAGGCAGAGCCTGGAACGCAGCGGGGTTGGCGCTTAAGACGTCGTCAAACGAATACGACGGAATGAAGCAGCCTGCCAGCGGGTTTTCCGGGTAGGGCGCGTTCTGGTCATAGCCGTTCAGTGTGCTGTAAAAGCCGTCCTGCGCGGTGGCCAGCAGGCCACAGAGTGGTGACGTATCAATTTCAACGACCGGCTGGAAGAGCTGCACGAGGCCAGGGGCAACGAACGAAGTGTTGTAATTGAGCTTGATGCGCAACTCATCGACTGGTGTCCACACGAGCCCGGCCATCCAGGTATCCGCATCGAAGTGATGTCCATCCGCGGCATCAAACCGGGTCGGCAGCAGGCCCGGGTTTCGGCTGTCTCCTGCTTCCTCGAAGTAGCCGCTGGTGCCGTAGCGCTCTGTTCGATATGCGGCCTGCAGGCCAAGTTCTCCCGCATCGCTCTGGTCGTCGAACAACGGCAGGAACCACTCAGTATAAGCGGCTGTGACGTCCTGCCCCGCGTTCATCGCACCCTGGTCTGTGCCGGCGCTCTCAATCTGGTTGCCGGCACGATAGCTGTCGCCGCGCAACTGGTAGTCGCGATATTCAATGCCAAACACGGCTTTCACCACGCCTGCGGGCAATTCGAAGAGGTTGCCGCGCAGCCGGGCGTCAACAATAAAGTTCTTGTTGGCGGACCAGGCGGTACTGTCGCCCTTGCGGGTCATGAAATCGAGCACAGTTCCGGTAACCGTCGTGCCATCTGGCTGCTCCCAGCTCACCGTGTCCTGCAACGAGGCGGTGCCATTACCCCACGGGTTAAACATGCTACGGCTTTGTGCGCCGAACAGATCCAGCCAGCCACGGCCCTGGTAACTGTAGTCGCTCGACGAATGCGAAGCACCGAACTGCAGGTCCCAGTTCTCGGACATCCGTGTGTCCAGGCCGAGGTCGATGCTCCAGCTGTCGGTCTCGGCTCGGGAGCTGATCATGCCGAGCGCCGGGTAGTAACCACGAACCGAAACTCGCTGCTCCGCGGGTTCCGTGCCGCCCAACGGGTTACCCCTGGTCGGGTTCCATGGGTTGTCGCCTGCGAGCGATGTGATGACTCGGTTGTAACCCCCGTGGCGCGAAACATCTTTGACGGTGTAGCCGAACCGGGCAGTCAGATTTGACCGCGCAGAGATTTCCTGAGCCAGGTACAGGTTGGTCGAGATCGACGCGATCTCCGGGACGACATCCTCCGGGTTGATCGCCGCACCGCCGAGATCGGTGAATGCCGCCAGGTCGCCTAGTGCCGGATTCAGATTGCCCGGATTGGTTTGCTGCCAACGCGTCTGATCGTCATTGAAATATGCGACGCCGGGCGACAGGAAGGGCGAGTTTGGCGACAGAGTCCCGGTGCGAAAATTGAAAAACTCGCCGGCGCTGTCGCCACCCCTGACGCCCAGGTCGACACGATTCAGGGACGCCTGGTTATGGGCCGCCAGCGCCACGACGACATTACCGGACTCCCAGTTCCTGCCGCCTGTCAGGTCAAAGTTGAATTCACCGCCGCCGTTCTCAAAAGGTGCCCCGTAGCGGACCCCGGCAACCAGCCCCTCAGCGCGCTTCTTCGTGATGATGTTCACCACGCCGCCGACCGCATCGGCACCATAGATCGATGAGGCGCCATCGAGAATGATCTCGACACGTTCGACGAAACTGATCGGGATAGCTGAGATGTCCTGTATGCCGCCCTGTATGCCGGACAGACCCAGTCGCCGGCCGTTGACAAGTACCAAAGTGCCCGAGCCGGAAAAGCCACGCAGATTGACGGTCGCTGCGGCTCCAATATTGGAGGCCCCATTGGCCGGTCCATTGTCGGCGCTCGTGTGGGCGTAGGTCACCGTATCCAGTAACGCACCGTAATTCTGCGGCAGCGTGGCGAGCGCTCGCCCCAGGCTCGGTTTGCCCGTTGCGATCAGATCGGGTTGGCGGAGGACGACTACCTGTTTCGATACCTGGCTGGCTTCGACCGACAGACGCGATCCGGTGACAACCAGTTCCTCGTAGACGGTTTCTGCGGGTTGCTCGATTGGCTCGTCCGCCACCGGCGTCGGTGCGGGCAACGTGCGCGAGTCCCTCCGGATCACCGCTACACCGCTCGGCGTCACGCTGAAACTGCGGTTGGTGCCTTCCAGAAGCCTCTTGAGCGCTTCATCGCGGGACATTACTCCCCAAACAGCACTGCTCTCGACGCCGCGCACGAAGCGCTCATTGAAAAGCAGCTGACGATCAGTGATTTCCGCGTACTCGAGCAACGCGGCCGCCAGCGGCTGCCGTTCGATATCGAACTCGAACAGGGGCAGGTCCTCCGCCGAGCTGATGCCCGACGAGAACAGCATCGTCAGCGATACCGCGACGATGCTCCGAATCATGTGGCGAGAGCAGGTCATGGCCGCACTGGGAGTCGTAGAACCTTACGATTCTACAGCTCGCTCCCGAAAGATGCGGCGTTTGTAACGGTTTCCAGGCCTTTTGGGCAAACCCGGCGGCTTTCTAAGGCTCCGTGGGTTCTACGAAAGATACCGCTGCCGGCGCCAGGCCGGGCAGATATACGTCCAGCGCCTCGACGAACGACTCCGGGTCGCCGGCGTCGAACATGCCGCTGATCGTGAAGTGATCCGCGACGTCGTCCGCGACCACCAGCTGGCGGCTGGAATATCGGTTGATGCGTGCGACCGCACGCCTGATGGGCTCATCGGCAAAGAACAACTGGCCTTGCTGCCACGCTGATGACTCACGTGCGTCGATGTCCGAGCGGGTTTCGCTGGAGCCGTCGCTGCGTATGGTCAGGCGCTGTCCCGGTGCGAGCTGGGTAGCCTCGGTTATGCCGGAAGTCACCGCATCCGTTACGGCGACGCTACCTTCGAGCAATGTGATCTCGATATCGCCTTCGATCATATCGACGTCGAAAATCGTGCCGAGTGCCACCACGACCTTGTCCCGCACCTCGACCTGGAATGGCCGCTCTGTGTCGTGCGCAACGTTAAACCGCGCACGTCCTTCCCGCAGGCGCACAAAACGCGCGTCGTCGCCGAATTCAACGTCCACGGAGGAGCTGGCGTCGAGCACCACGTCGGAATTATCGGCCAGGGTCACCGGCAACAGCTCACCGCCGGTATTCTGGTAGGTTTGCTGCACGGTAGCGGGGCCGGAACCCGGCAAGCCGATGTTCGTCATGTTAACCAGCGCGGCTACGAAGACACCCAGGACCACGGTTGCGGCAATTGCGACAATGCTGCGAGAGCGCGCCGGCTTCACATCGCCATAATCTACGCGCATCGAAATTACCGCTTCGCGGCGTGCGGCAGCGATGGATTCGGAATCGGCAAGCTCACCGGCAGTCCACCAGGCATCCTCGACAGCGTCGTAAGCGGCCGCGTGTTCCTCGGACTCGGCAAGCCAGCTCTCAACTTCCGGCCATACCGCCGCCTGCGACTCAGCGTCGACGAGACGGCAGTAATGCTCTGCTGCCTGCTCCAGTATTTCCGGTCGAATTTTCATCCTAGCTGTCATCATTATCCTGAAGCTGCTTCGCGACCTTCGCAATCGCCCGGGTCATATGTTTTTCGAGCGCGCTGACCGAGATGCCCATCATCTCTGACATTTCCTTGTAAGACACGTTTTCAAGGCGCCGCAACAAAAATACCTGACGCGTACGTTCGGGCAGGGCGTCGAGGGCCTGTTGCAGGCTGTGCAAACGAAACTCTGTATCTAATACGTCTTCAGGCGTGGAAACCACACGTAGTTCCTCGCGATATTTAAGCGAATCGTGATGCCGTTCACGAACTTTGGCGCGCCTTGCGCGATCCCGGATGAGGTTGGCGGCGATTTGGAACACGTATCCGTCAATTGTTTCGAAGCGCTCCGGGTCGATCGCATGGGAAGCCCGGATCAGAGTCTCCTGCGTGAGGTCTTCCGCGTCGGAAATGTTACCGACCCGGCGGACAAAAAACGCCATGAGAGGGCGCCGTAGTCGCTCAATCGATTCGTTCAGACCAACGGGGTTTTCGATTTCTGTTTCAGTCACTTGCTCTGCACCTGGGCAACAGTCTACGCGGGATGCCCGATCGTGCAAACGCAAAAAAGGGACGGTAACCCTCGGGTTACCGTCCCTGTTGCGTCGGTCCCTGACGCTTTAGTCGAACGTCTTGCGGATGTTCAGGAACACCATGCGTCCACGTGCATCGCCTGCGGCGACGGTCGTGAAGCCGGCAAGCTCCTCAACGCCATCATAGTAGTGACGAGTCTGGATCCTCTCGTTGGTGACGTTAGTGCCGCGCAGCGTAATCGTGGTGTCGTCGAGGAATCCACCGCCGGAGAAGCTGCGACCAAACTGGACGTTGTGGTACATGTGCGAGTCACGTTCCCAGCCTTCCGGCCGATCCGTGGTCATCAGGCCAGCGTCACGCGTATCCGACGTGTACAGGCTGTCGAAGCCGGCAAACCACTCGCCCCTCGTCCAGCTGACATTGAGGCGCGCGCGATTTTCCGGCGTGGTGACCGAAACCTGCTCAACCGGGTCAAGCGAAAGCGCCGAGTCATCGATATACAGTTTGTTATCAAGCATCTTGGTCCAGTTCAGCCAGGCAGTGAAGTCGCCAACGCCGGTGACGAAATTCAGCGAAAACTGCACGTCGATTCCGTTCTGCGATTCTTTCGAGAGGTTCATCGCCGACGTGTCGAGATAGATCAGGTCGCCGTTACTGTCGAGCACGACGCGATCGGGGAAGATCGCGGCAAAGGTCGCGCCGTCGCCGTAGTCGCTGTCAATAATGTCTCCGCCGTAAATGATCTTGTTGGCGTACTCGTTATCGAAGAATTTTGCCGAAACGCCGAAGTTACCCGTGAGATCGAATTCCAGGATGACTTCGGTCGACGTCAATTCCTGGGGCAGCAGGTCCGGGTTGCCGCCTGTTACTCGTTCGATTTCGACAAACTGCCAACGGCGGTCCAGCGGGTTCCGGACGTCGCCGTAGACCGGGTGGAGTTCCGAGATGTAATTGTAACGCGTCTCATACAGCTCTTCAGGCCGCGGTGCCCGCATGGCCTTGCCGTGATTGAGCTTGACTCGTACGCTCTCGACCGGCGCCCAGATCAGGCCTGTCGACCAGGACTCGAAATCGTATTTGGACCTGCCGGCCGTAAAGGTTGTCTCTCCTATTTCGCCAGTTCGAGGGTCGATGTCAATGTCGGTGTATTGGCCGGACTGTCGTGCTTCCTCGGTTCTGCCGGACAGGGTCAGGCTGAGCTGCTGGGCGGCAGGCATGCCGCTCAGCAGCGGTACAAATGCTTCCGCGACGAAGGCTGTGTTCTCTGACGAGTGGAGTACACCATCCGGTACGTTGATGCCGTAGCTTGCTCCGGACCAGTAGTCGGTTGGGTTGTTCTCAAGTGCCGGTCGGTACATGTCACCTTCGGTGTCCCGGAATTCAGCGCCCACAAGGATCTTGGCAGCGCCGGCGGGCAGTTCGAACAGCTCGCCGCGTACGAACACGTCGGCGATCAGGTCCTTGTTCTCCGCGAACAGCAGGGAATCCGGCAGGATCACACTGTCGAGGATTTCCTGCGAGTTGTTCGTGCCATCGCCCCACGGGTTCCAATAGTAGAGGGGAGAAGTCCCCCTGCGGAACAAGGCAGTAGAGTTGATCGGGTTGGTCTGACGCGACTCAATGTCATCGCGTGAAGAGCTCAGGCTCGCCTCCCAGCTCCAGTTGTCGTCGAACTTGCCGTCAAGCCCCGCGCGCAGCGTGTAGCTTTCGTTGTCGGTGATCGACTGCTGGACGCCCAACGCCGGGTAAAGACCGAAGACGGTAATGTCGTCGGCAAATGGATTGTACTGGCCGCTCGGGTACAGGTCCCCATCCCGATTGGTGTCGTCGAAGCCCTGCAGCGTGGTGCGTATCGCAATCATACTGCGCGTAAAGGTCGTATCCGACTTGTTGTAGAGAAGCATGAAGTTGAGGCCGAGTGACTCGGTCAGCTCCTGGCGTCCCGTTATGCCGATATTCAGTCGCTGCTGGTCAGGGTGGATGCCAATGTAGTTGTCCTGGTCGCGTGAATCGCCTGTGCGCTGTCCCGGAACGAATTCGTCGGGCAGCGGGTTCGAGGTTCCTTCAGGTGACATATAGATGTCACCCACCACCCATACGTAATCATCGATGACCGGGTCGTAGTTCCAATACCCGAGAAATTGTGCGTTGGGTATGTACGCCGACTCGGGATATCCAAGTGTGCGGTAAGAGGTCGCGCTGGACAGCGCGTCGGAGAAGCCGCGATAACCGTCAATTTCTCCGCCGACAAGCTCGCTGGAGTCATAGTAGCCAACGTTCGTGGTCAGATTTCCCGTGCCCCAGCCCTTGGTGTAGCCGAGCGACAGGCGGCCTTCGTTCATGCCGCCCGACGTCGGTGTACCGTAGTCGAGTTCGGTCGTCAGGCCCGTGTAGTCTTTCTTCAGGATGATATTGACTACGCCGCCAACGGCGTCCGCGCCGTAGATTGACGACGAACCGTCCATCGAAATATCGACGCGCTCAACGGCGGACATCGGGATCGCCGAGATGTCGTTGACGCCGCCCATCACGCCGGCTGAGCCCATACGCTTGCCGTCGATCAGGACCAGCGTGGCATCGTCGCCGTAACCGCGCAGATTCATCGACGCGCCACCTGTGATGTTTGCTGCACGGCCAAACTTGTTGGTGCCAGACATCGGGTCCCGGCCCCCAGCCGGGTTTGCACCGTTAAATGCGCCGCCCTGTGATGCGCCGCCGAAGTTTTGCGGTATACGTGCAAGCGTGCGGGCGAGATCGGGTTCGCCGATCGCCGCGAGCTGGACCGCGTCCAGCGTGATGACCTGCTTGGCAAGCTGGCTGGCTTCAAGCTCCAGTCGCGTACCGGTTTCTACGACAACGATTTCGTCGACGATTTCCTCCGTCGAGGCTTCCTGCTCGGAAACGTCGTTAGCCGTCTCGTCCTGTTCATCCGCCTGTGCCAGGACAAAGCCCGGCGACAGCAGGGTGACCGCGATTCCCCAGGCGATCGCGGATCGGAATTTCAGGTGTTGCATTGGTGGTTGCTCCCCATTCATTAAGTTACCGGGCGAGGGATTTCTCCCTCCTACCCGCGGTAATACGATGAACCGGGAAAATTCCCCATCCCCTGCCGAAAAAAATTCCGACATGAGGATTTGCGCTGTTCGGACGTATCACTCAGTCATTGCGAACACAATCACAATCCGGGATCCATAAGACATGACAACGGCGAAATACTTCTGGACCAGCCTGCTCGCAGCGAGCGTATTGCTGGCCTCATGCACGCAAGACACGACTCCGGAAGTGGAGAACTCTGCGTCCGAGTTCGAAATCGAATACGAAAAATACACGCTCGACAACGGTCTGGACGTAATCCTGCACGTCGATCGGTCTGATCCCATCGTCGCAGTCGCCTCAATTTTTCATGTCGGGTCCAGTCGCGAGGATACCGGCCGCACCGGATTCGCCCATTTCTTCGAGCACATGTCATTCAATGACTCGGAGAACGTGCCCCGCGGCGCCAATCGCAAGTACATCCCGGAGCTCGGCGGAACGCGCAATGGTGGTACGTCGTTTGATTACACCCAGTACTACGAAGTGGTGCCCAGTGATGCGATGGAGAAGATCTTCTGGATCGACTCCGATCGCATGGGGTACATGATCAACACCGTCACGGAAGAAGCACTGGAGCGAGAAAAGCAGGTTGTCAAGAACGAGAAACGCCAGAATTACGACAACAAACCGTACGGACATACGTTTCCGGTCATTCTCAAGAACCTGTTCCCGGAAGGTCATCCGTATTCCTGGCCGGTGATCGGTTCGCTGGAAGACCTGCAGAACGCCACGCTCGACGACGTCAAGGAGTTCTACGATCGTTGGTACGGGACGAACAACGCCACGCTGGCTATCTCCGGGGATTTTGACCCGGAGGAAGTCAAGCCAATGATCGAGCAGTGGTTTGGCGAGATTCGTCGCGGACCCGAAGTTGAGCCAATGGAGCCGCAGCCGGTTGTTCTCGAGGAAAGCCGGAATATCTGGTATCCCGACAACTTCGCTAGGCTGCCGAGCCTGAACCGCTACTACCCGACTGTTGAGCAAAATCATCCTGACAGCTACGCGCTCGAAATTCTCGCAGAGTTGTTGGCCGGCACAAAATCGACGCCGCTCTACAAAGTAGTAGTGGAAGAGCAGGCGCTGGCGGCCAGCGTGTTCGCCAGTACGATGCACCTGGAACTCGCAGGGACATTCTCCATCGGCACGCGCGCGTTTGCAGGCAAGAATCTCGACGATGCTGTCGCCGCGATCGATACAGGCCTGACCCGGTTTGCCGAGGAAGGTGTTTCTGAAAGCGACCTTGCTCGCATCAAGGTCGATCTCGAATCGTCAATGTATACGTCGAATTCCAATGTTGTCGGTAAGGCTCTCAATCTCGCCATGTATAACGAGTTCGCCGGCGACCCGGGCTTTGCCACGGAGAACCTGCGACGACTGCAGGCCGTCACAGCTGAAGACGTGATGCGCGTATTCAACAAGTACGTGTACGGCAAGCATTTCGTCCAGACCAGCTTTGTGCCGAAGTCTGCGCCGGAGCTGGCCGTAAGCGGTTCGATACTGGCTGACGTCGTCGAGGAAGAAATCGTGCAGGGCGCCGAGGACGAAGTGAGCCAGGGCGCGCTGGCCGAGTTCGAAAAGACCCCGTCCAGATTCGATCGCTCCGAGCCGCCGTTGGGCGAGTTGCCGGTATTCCGTTCGCCCGAAATCTGGAACCGCACGCTTGCCAATGGTATCGAGGTATTGGGGATCGAGGACCGTGAGATTCCCATAGTGCGATTCGACCTGGTTCTGCCGGGCGGCTCCTGGCTGGACAGTGCGGATCGCACGGGCGCCGCGATGCTGTTTGCAGAGCTGGCCAAGCAGGGAACAGCCCGACGCACGCCCGCCGAGCTCGAACAGGCGCTGGGCGCGCTCGGCGCCAGGATTACGACAACAACGTCGGAAGAGGACCTGGTAATCAGTGTGAGGACACTGGCCCGCAATCTCGATGAAACCATGGTGCTCGTCGAGGAGGTCCTGCTGGAGCCGCGCTGGGACGAGGCTGAGTTCGATCGCCTGCGTAATGCTTTCGAGGCGCAGATCATTTCGCGATCAGGCAGCGCGGGCTCGATTGCCAGTAGTGTCTGGCGCGGCATCGTGTTTGGCACGTCGCATCCCTATGGGCGCCCGAGGATGGGAACCGCGGAGTCAATGGCATCCATGACGCTCGACGATATTAAAGCGTGGCACGCGCGAAGCTTTTCTCCGGTCGGTGCACGTTTGCATGTCGTGGGTGCCGCCGACGCTGACACAGTCGTGGCAGCGTTCGCTGGAATTGCTGAACGATGGACAGGCAAAGCCATCGAGCCGCCCCGGTACGAATTGCCGCAGCCACCCGAGGGCCAGGTCGTCTACTTCGTCGATATGCCAGGTGCGAAGCAGTCGGTGATCAACGTGGGCAAGCGCGCAGTGCCGGTGACCGACCCGGAATGGAAGCGGCTGGATTTTGCCACGCAGCGCATTGGCGGCGGAATGAGTGGTCGTTTGATGCAATTGTTGCGCATCGAGAAAGGCTACACGTACGGAGCAAGCGCTTCCGTCGGGCCGCAGTCTTATGGTGCATCGATGTGGCGTGCGTCGACGAGTGTGCGTGCCAACGTCACGCTCGAATCGATGCAGCTGATTCGCGACCAGATTGCAGATTATGCGGCGACGTTCACTGATGAAGACGCCAGCGTTACCAGAAACCAGGTGGTGAAAAGCAATGCACGCGCATTTGAGACGGCCGGCGCCAAGCTGTGGTTGCTTGAAAAGATTGCAAAGTACGACCTGCCACAGAACATCGTTGAGCAGGAGATGGACACACTGCAGTCAATGAGCACGGAAGACTTCCGGGAAATCATCACCGATCAGATCGACGAGTCGGAAATGGTCTGGGTGATCGTTGGCGATGGTGAAACGCAGCTGGAACGGGTGCGCGAGTTTGGCTATCCCGTCATTGAGCTCGACAAGCAAGGGCAGCCTCTGAAAACGAACTGACCGGCACGAGGGCTGCGACAATCGCAAATGTTGTCTGCGGAGTGGGTTCTAACTGAGTGCCCAAAAAGGTATGATTTCTGAGCCAATTTGTCTCGAAGATTTTACAGGATGACGTATACACAGATTTCGGTAGGTGTCAGCGACCGAATCATGACCTTGACGCTGAACCGTCCGGATCAATTGAATGCCTTCACGGTGACCATGGGTCGGGAGATGATCGAGGCATTCAACCTGGCCAGTGATGACGATGATGTATCAGTAATTGTGGTCACCGGCGCCGGGAAAGCGTTCTGCGCCGGCATGGATCTCTCGGTCGATGGCAATGTGTTTGGCCTGGACGAATCGGCATATCCGACGCTCGCGGACATGCGTGAGCGGGCCGACGATCCGCATATGATCAAGGCCGTTCGCGATCTGGGCGGACAGATAAATCTCGCCATGTACGACTGCAAGAAACCGATTATTGCGGCGATCAACGGCGTTGCGGTCGGCTACGGCGCGACCATGACCTGTGCGATGGACATACGGCTTGCATCCGAAAACGCGAAGGTCGGGTTCGTGTTCAACAAGGTCGGGGTTACGCCCGAAGCCTGCTCAACCTGGTTCCTGCCTCGCATTGTCGGAATGCAAACCGCATTGGAGTGGTGTTACACCGCTGATATTCATGACGCAGCAACACTGCAACGAGAGAGATTTGTAAAGGCAGTCTACCCCGGTGATGAGTTGCTCGATGAGGCGTACAAGCTGGCGCGCAAGATCGCACAATACAGCCAGGTCACGAATGCGCTGACACGCCAGATGATGTACCGCAATTCGGCGGCCGAACATCCGCGTGTGGCGCATGAAGTGGATTCTCTCAGCATCTATTACACAAGCGTCACGAGTGGCAAGGAGGGTGTACAGGCATTCCGCGAAAAGCGTGCGCCGAGATTTGCTCAGAAGGCATCGACCGATATGCCGGACTTTTATCCCTGGTGGCAGCGACATGAAACCTGATGATGTCAATGGAGCCTTGTCGCCGATTTTTCCGCCTGATTACTGGAGAACCATGTGACTTCCGAAGCCCGCGTCGACAGCGCCAAGAGCCTGTCATTTGTCATCGGTCTTGCCGTTCTTGGACCGATCGTATTCCTGATACTCCCGGTCTACCTGGGGGCGCTGTATAACGATCTCGGCCTTGGCGAAAGTCAGCTTGGCCTGCTCGCAACCATCGAACTGCTGGGCATTGCGGTCACCGCAACAACGGGTGTGTTCTGGTCAACGCGCTGGGACTGGCGCCGGACGATTGGCGGCGCGCTGGCATTGATTGTCGTAGGCAATCTTGTCACTTACTTCGCGTTGGCAGACCTTCCTTACGAGGGTCTTCTGGCATTGCGCTTTGCAATTGGCATGGCCGCGGGCGCCATGACAGCAATCATGCTGGCGTATCTCGCAGCGCATCCGGATACCGAGCGCGCATCCGGGTTCCTCGTTTCTGCGCAGACCTTCCTGCAGGTCGGAGGTCTCTATACCGTCCCCGTTCTGATCGCAGCACCGTTGCTCGGTGGCATTTTCCTCGGTGCCAAGGGCGTCTTCCTGGCCATGGCAATTTTCGGCATGATCCTGTTGGCCGGTATACGATCGATGCCGCGCAGCGCCAGCACGGGTGATGCAGCCACAGATGATGAGCAAGGCGATCATGGCCACGGCATGCATGCCGCCGTTGTGCTCCTGTCGATCGCTCTATTCTTCGTCGCGCAGACCGCATTATGGGGTTTTCTTGAACTTCTCGGCGCCGATTCAGGGGTGCCGGCGGACAAGACCATTCTTGCTATTACGCTGTCGACGTTGGTGGCCGTGTTGGGTCCGCTCGTGGCAAGCTATTTCGGCGGGCGGCTGGGACAGTTCACGCCCCTATTGGTGGCAGGCATCATCCAGTTTGTTGGCCTGGCCATACTGATGATCGTCGAGATCGACTTTGTCGTGCTGCTGGTCGCGCTCAGCATCTTTCAGTTTGGCTGGACCATGGCAATTCCGTACCAGTACGGCGTTATGGCCGATGTCGATCCGACGCACCGGTTTATCGTCCTGGTTTCGCCGGCATCGGCGCTGGGCCTGGCCTTCGGCCCGGTCATCGCAGGTGTCCTGATTGAATCCTCGGGCTATACGGCCATGTACATTGCAGTTGGCGTAGCACTGGCCCTGTATCTTGCTTGCATCCTCCCCTTCGCGGGCAAGAAATCGTAATGTCGAGTAGCGACCTTCCTTTTTTTTTCCTTGACTCGAGCGGCACGCCTCGGGAGCTTGGTCTGGCACATGGCGAGCAGTTTCGGCCAGTCATCCACAAGGCGATCGAGCGGTGGCAAAACGACCTGGCCGAATTTGCGAAGATGCCGTTCGAGCAGCTTATGGGCCAGTTCCTCGCGGCGACCGACTACCGGCCGGCGATAATGCGCTGGACGCCGCATGTGTTTGAGGAAATGCAGGCGATCGGCGAGGCCGCGAATGTTGCCGATGATGTGATCTACACCTGGCAGATGGTCGACGAACTGATTGATTTCATTGTCGAGTACGTCTACGTCGAGAAGTGCACGACGGTCGGTGGCTACGACCAGGCGGACGACGTGCCGCCAACCATTGGCAAGACCCAGGACCTGATGCACTGCTATATCGGTGCGGGTGCGCTGGTTCGTACGCGTTACGCCAACTCCGACGTCGATATCCTGAATTCAACTATCGTGGGAATTACCTGCCAGGACGGCATGAGCCGGCATCTTGCCGTGTGCCTGAACCATGTTGGCCATCTCGCGCGCAGCTCGCAGGGGCTGCCTGTTTCGTTCCTCGCGCGGCTGCTGATGGAGCGTAGCCGGAATATCGAGGACGCCGCTGGCATTCTGCGAGAGGTAACACATGCTTCGGGCATGAATTACGGGCTCGCTGACGTGCAATCCGTGCGGACTTTTGAAGTATCGGCGGACCACGTAGAAGAGTATCTGCCCATCCCGGAGCTCAAGCGCATCTGGCACACCAACCACCCGGTTGTTAACGACAACTACTGCCGGGATATTGGTATGTGGAACAAGCTGCCTGATGCTGAGGCCGGCAATACGCAGGCGCGCTTCGACTTCATCGAGCGTGAGGCCAGCAAAGCTGAGGAGCCGCTGACCCGCGCGCGCATCATGCAGTTGCTGTCGTCACGTGAAGCGCCGGTATCCGCACACACCGAGGATGATTTTCCGACGATCAACAGCGTCGTCATGGAGTTCGGCGAGAACCCGACGCTGTTCTTCTCGCCGGGGCCTCCGAGCCAGGTGGATTACGTACCGTTTACGTTCGACTGACAACGGGGTCAGGCCAGTGCCTCGTTAATGGCGCGGGCGCAATCGTAAAGGGCGTTGCCGAAATCGAGGTCGCCCTGTGACGGCATCGTTGTCGTCGAGAATTGCACGACAACGACCCCGGTTTTCGGGTTGGCGTACATCATCTGGCCGCAGACGCCGAGGTGGCAGAATGACTCGCCATCCGAGGTCATCTGGTTGTGATAACGGTAGCCATCCCCAAGGTAGTAGCTTGTTCCGTCCTTGCCCGAGCGGCACTCGTCAAGCCATTCGCGCGGAATGACCTGCGTTCCGTCGGCCGCCTGGCCCATGCGCGCGTACAGCATTCCGTAACGCGCCAGGTCGCGCGGTGTGATTGCCAAACCGCCGCTGCCACATGCCATACCGTACTTGTCGACACAGAAAAGAGCATCGCTTTCAGCGCCAATATGGCGGTAGATACGTTCCGCGAACAATTCGGTAAATCGCTTACCCGTCACTGATTCTGCGATCGCAACCAGCGTGTCAGAGTTGGGGCACAGATAGAGCGTTATGCCATCGAGCTCAAGGTCCGGGTCGTGTTCGATCGCCTTGATGTACTTGAGGATTCCGATGGCATGTTCGTCTGCGCCCGGATGCCAGGCTGAAGCCGCCTCATACTCGAAGATTTCTGCGTCCGGGTCCGAGAAGTTCTCGCTGAAGGCAAGCGCGGTATTCATATCGAGCAGCTCTTGCAGGCGCACGCCGCGGAACCCGGACGCGACATCAGGAATGTACTCGTCGACGGTTTTCGTCGGGTCGATTAGCCCCTCGCTGACAAAATTGCCGACAATGGCGCTTACCGTTGTCTTCGACACCGACTGGCACATGTGACGTTCTTCGGGGTCCATACGCACATAGTTCTCGTACACGATGGCGCCATCCTTGAGGACGACCAGTGCATCGGCATGACACTTGTACAGGTAATCGTCGAGGTTGAGCGATTCGCTGTGATACGTGACGCGAACGTTGGACAGATCTGCAGGCGCCTTCTCCAGGGCTTGCACGGGGCCGTCGCCCTTTGGAATCGTCACGACGTACGGCAGGATCTCGTCGATATGCCGATAGGCCCAGTTGCGGTTGGTGGGTTCAGCCCAGTTGGAGAGATCGATGGTCGCACCATCCTGGTTGATCTCGATATGCGGCGCTTCTTCTACGCCAGGCAAAACATCGGGTTCAGGCACAAGGTTCTCCTGCTTGCGTCAAGTTGAAACTGGTCAATCGGCGCTGTAAACAAGCTCGCCGTCGAGGAAGGTATAGACCGCTTTCGTCTCACTGATGTCCTCGACCGGGATTTCGAGCAGGTTCTGGTTCAGTACCGCGATGTCGGCACGCTTGCCGACCTCGAGCGAGCCCAGGTCCTCCCGCCGCGCCGCATAGGCGCCGCCGGTTGTGTAGGCGGCAATTGCCTGTTCGACGGTCAGTCCTTCGATCGTGCCAAGCCTGTCATCGCGTGTGCCGTGCGGGTCCTTGCGGGTAATCAGCGCTTCCATGGCCGGGAACGGGTTTACCGTAAGCGTATTGGAGTCCCAGTCGCTGCCGGCCGCAACCACGGCGCCAGCATCTGCAAACCAGCGGGCCGGGTAGGCCATGTCCATCACCCAGTCGGGGACCATCGTGGCCACCCAGTCAAAGGTGTCACTCGGGTACCACGTATGCGGGGAAACTTCAGCGACGACGTTGAGTTCCCTGAAACGGGGCAGGTCGTCTTTGTGTGGCATGCTTGAGTGCGCATTCTGGTGCATGGGGCCGTCCGGACCATTGGCGTCGCGCGCCGCCTCGGCCGCGTCGAGCACTGAACGAATGGCAGCATCGCCGTGGGAGTGTACGGCGATCGACATGCCCATCGCATCGAGGCGAATGAAGCGCTCCTTGAGCACTTCGGGGTCGATCAAAGGCGTGTTGTTGTTGCCCTCGTAGTTCTCGAGCATATAGTTGGTGCCCGGAATGCCGTCCATGTTCATCTTGATGAAGTCCGGGTTGAGCCGGTCCGAGCGATATTGATCGCGTGTTTCCAGGAAAGCATAGAACTCCGCCTCCTGCTCCGGTGTCTGCGGGCGGAACGACAGGTGTTGCGAAACACGAACCGTCAGTTCGCCGGCATCGTCGACTGCCTTGTAGGTATCAAGGCTCGACTTGCCGCCATGGAGTTCCTTGATCGATGTAATGCCGAAAGAGTTAAACCACTGCTGCACGTCACGCACGGCTTGCTGGCGTTGTTCTTCCGTATAGCTTGGTCGTGCGCCTGCCGCAATGGCACGAACTGCACCTCTTGCCGTGTCGATGAGCAAGCCGTTGGCGCGGCCATTCTCGTCTCGTACGATCTTGCCGCCATCGGGGTTGGGCGTCTCATCCGTTATGCCCGCAGCGTTCAGTGCCGCACTGTTCGCCCAGAGAGAGTGACCGCCATCCTGCCCGACGAGAATCGGACGGGTGCTGTCAATGGTGTCAAGAACGTCGCGATTGAGGTCCTCGTCCATGCCGACGTCGCCGCCAACGATAACGTTGTCCTCAGGGTGTGATTCAGCGTACTCGCGGATGACAGCGACAACCTCGTCGGCGGTTAACGCCGTTGAAAATTTCAAGCCGCTCGTGCGCAGCTGAGACGACATCGCGTGGACGTGACTGTCGTGCAGTCCCGGCAGCACCATCTCTCCGTCAAGGTCGTACACCTCTGTCGCGTCGCCGATAAATGCTGTCGCACCGTCATCGTCACCGACGAACACAATCTTGCCGTCACGTATGGCCACGGCATCAGCCCACGGTTGCTCGGGGTTGAGCGTGTAAACAGCTCCACCGCGCAGGACAGTATCCGCAGCCTGCGGTGATTCAGTCTTGCTGCCGCACGCTGCAACGAGGCTGGCGGTAATAGCAAGCGCGAAAAGTTTGATGGCAATCTTCATAATCGTCCCCAACGGTTTTCGATATCTACTGGTCTTTGAGAGGGTTCTGCCGGCCGACCCAGACCGACAAAAGAATTGTTGCGACGGTCACAGCCACGAACCCGCAGTAAACGAGGGTGAAGCCCTGTGCCTCGGCAATGGTCCCGGCAATCGGTGGCCCGACAGCGGCACTGGACGCAAGGATGAACGGAATCATGACGCCGATCCGGCCGCTGTAATCATTGTGAGCTACGAGGCCCATCTGGTAGGCGATCGTGTATTGCAGCATGCCGTTGATGACACAGGCGCTGAATACATAGACGGCCACGCCGTCCTGGTATGCAAGGAGCACCACCGCGACGGCCGCAAATACCAGTCCGGCATTGAGCGGCCAGATGTGGCCGTACCGGTTACCCAGCCACGCCGCGAGTGTGGCGCCGGCAAATCCCGCGACGATCGAAAATGTCAGCGCCGTGCCAATCGTTTCGGCAGGCAGGCCGTTTGCATCCCCGATTGCTTCCATGAATCCCCAGAGTGCAGCAAAAGCCGCAAACTGGATGAACAGGGCGAGGATGGCGACCCAGGCGGGCAACGGATTGATGCGCTGTATCACCGCCTGTTCTTCAGCCAGATCGCGTTCACGCATCAGGAAGTTGTCCGGCAATGTTAGGACGAATGCCATGCATGCCGTGGTAACGACAATTATTCCGAAAACAAAGCCGGTAAAACCGAAAGCCGAAATGATCCACTTCGTCATCAGGAACATGACGAGTCCGGCCAGGCCCATTTCCCACATCAGCTTGACGCCAAATGCTGATTCGGGATCACGTGCACGCGCAAGAATCGTCAGGCCAATCGTAAAGACCATGCCGGCGCCAGCGCCGAGTACGCAGTAGGCCGCGTACAGTGCTGTAAAGCTGTCGGTAACTCCCCAGGACGCTACGGCGCCAACTATCAGCAGCGCACTGATAAGCCCGCTGACACGCCACTCGACACGGGTCATCCAGAAAGGCGCGATGAGCGCCACCGCGGCGAAGCCGAGAAGGTAGATCGACGCGAGCCAGCCAATCTGCTCGAGGTTCAGCCCGAACTGGTCTGCCGCCGTGCTCAGGAACAGCGGAAACGCGTTAAAAACCAACGAACCGATCGCCGACGTGATACATGCGGCCAGAAAGACCCGGCGATCTTCCAGCACATAGTGAGTTTCCGGAATAACGGTCATTCGCTTCTTCGTTGCTCTAGAAATTTCCTCGCAGGCCAAGGATGAACTCGCGCTCGAACTGTCGATCGCGGATCTCCGTTCGCAAAAGGTTGCCTTCGATGACCGGGCCGTCGTACCGGTCACGGACACGCCGGTTGATACCTTCGTTAACCACGCGGGCCTGGAAGTACAAAGTTGTCGTGTCGAACATTCGGTAGTTCGCCGTGAAGTGCGCCATCGGACCTTTGCGACTGTCTCGGGTAACCCTGTCGTAACCAATATTGGTTCTTTCGCTGTTCCAGTTGGCCTCGATCGTATAGTTCAGCTTCCACGACGGGATATCATGACGAAACTGGGTTTCGATTGAATGACGTGCCGTTCCACGCATCTCCCGCTTGATGCCGGAAAACGGATCCGTAGTCTCGGAGTCCTGCAGTGTGTAGGTGAAATCAATCACGGCGCCTTCCATACCGATCCGGCCCAGCCGGAAGCTGGTTTTCAGCTCGGCGCCCCAGCGCTGTGCATCGCCAATGTTGCCCGGGCCGGTGATGTCGTCGACGATCAGGATGCGGTCGATATGGTCTTCGATGTCGTGGTAGAAGAGCTTGCCACTAATCAGGCCGCCGTCGCCGGCGAAGCGGTGTTCCCAGGTACCCTGCAGCTCCCAGGCCTTCTGCGGCTCGAGATCAGGGTTGCCACCGTCAAGACGGTCGTCGCGACTGTCGAAACTTGATACGAAGTCACCGAAATTCAGCTGACTGACCGTGCGTTCGAGAGTCGCCCTGAATTGGTCGTGTTCGTTCAGGTCCCAGCGAAAATCGAAGCGTGGCTTGACGTAGTCGAAGGATCGGGAGTTGTAGATGTCGAGTCCGGTCTGGACGATTTTGGAAGTCTCGATATTTACTGCGGCCTCGAGAATCTTGTCGTCGGCCAATGACCAGAAGTCGGTAACGAAGATTTCGTAACGGTCCTCGGTGACCTTTGAGTCCGAGTTGAACAACGGAATCTCGACGAGATCGCCGTTCGGCAGTACTTCGAATAGCTGGACCGCCTTGTCGAGCGTATTGCGGGCAGCTTCCGCGCCAATCTCGAGCGTGTGAGAGTCCCAGGGTGACCAGGTGAATGAACTTCGGATGATCGATTCGGTTTGCTTGTCGTTGCCGACGAACATCGATGAGTCGGGGATGTCGCCGGGCAGGCTGGAGATCAGGGATACGATCTCGGTTTCGTCCTCATCTTCATTCGTGAAGATCATGCGGGTCTTCAGACGACCAACTCCGAGCGCGTTTTCGATATCACCGCCGAGTTCCCACTCAACGCCTTCCCGAATCTGGGAATCGACAGCAGTTTCGACTTCCGGCACACCGACTATCGAAGCAAGCGTTATCTCGCCGTCGTTTCGTTCGCCGTCCACGATCTGGAAATTCAGGTTAGCAACATCATCGTCGCGAAAACTCCAGGAAGCGCTGCCAATCAGTATGAGGTCGTCCTGCAGCTCAGGGCCGGTCGCAACGCGGGTCTCGGTCACCTGGCCCATCGGATCGAGGAATGTCTCCTCAATGTAATTGCCGCTGCCGCGGTTGTAAGGACCATACTCCGCACTGACGAGATACTTGAATCGTCCGTGACTGCGTCCATAGGACACCAGCGCGTCCCATTCGGTGCCACCAGCACCGTAATCGCCAATGTGCACACGCCAGGAACCGGCGCCGTCGTCAGCGTCTTCTCGAAGTACGATGTTCACAATCATGCCTTCGCTGCGGACATCGAGACCGGATGCCGTGCCGCGAATGACCTCGATCCGGACGACGGACGAGGCCTGGATTCGCTGAATCGCGGATGACACGTCATTTGACTTGCCGGACATGCGTTTTCCGTTAATCAGCAACTGATCGCCGCCCGAGCCAAAGCCTCGTTCCTGACCGCCACCACCACCGCCGAACCGATCGCGCGTAAATTCACCAGCGCCCGGCACCCAGCGCAACATGTCGAGCGCGGAAATAGGCTCGTACTGGGCGAAGTAGGCGGCGTCATAGACGACGGTTGCGCCGTCGGCCGAACGGGTTACGCTTGGGGCCGTTTCAGTGACCTCGATGTCCTGCGCAATAGCGGGCGAACAACACAAGGCAGTCGCCAGTGCTAGTGGTAGAGAAGACTTCATCCTGTCTGGGAACTCCGGAAGGTGGGTAATAGGTCCAGTGAGTGGACCAATATTCTACCCGGATTATCCCTCAATCAAAGAAATAATCCGCAAATCGGCAAACAGTGCGACTAATGTGAGACTCTAGTGCCCATGGTGTGCAGTTCCGGAGCTGGAGCCTTGTAAGCGAATCGTCCGCCGGTACTTGTCAGGACAGGTGCCCGTCCAGCGCTTGAACGCCCGGCTGAACGCACTGGCACCGGCAAACCCGATTTCGAGACCGATCTCTGTGATGCCGAGCGAGGTTTTCTCAAGGTAATAGCTTGCGAGATCCAGTCGAATCTGATCGAAAAGCGCATTGAACGAGGTCCCGCGCTTGCCCAGGCGGCGTTGCAACGTCCGGGGTTCTATTCCGACTTCCGACGCGATGTGCTCGAGCGTCACCGAGTCTGAGCCGAGTCCACGGCGAATGTTATTGCATATGACGTCGACGAGATCGTCCTGTTCAGGCAGGGCATCGGCGAGATCGTGCATGTGTCGTTGCAGCACCGTGTAAAGCGTCGGGTCCGCGCCACGCACCGATTCGTCCATCAGCGCATTTGGAAAGAACACCCGGTTCAGGCTGCGCCCGAATCGGGGGCGCACGTGTAAGTGACGCCTGTATTCCTTACTTGTGCAAATCGGCATGTGGTCGAAATGAACCTCATTGGGAATCGCGTGACGCCCGAGCAGGCTGCTGCAGATACCGATGACATAGGCGACCGTGATTTCGCTGTCGTACTCCCAGCCTGGCATTTCGACGTGGTTTGATGAGTACTCAATCGATACTCGATGTTTGCCGCGCTTTAGCGCGAAATGAGCCTGCGATTGAAAGACCGGCGCGTAGCGTACGAAGTCAGCGAGCGCCGCGCCCACTGTAGGGGCATTCTTATAGAGGTGGCCGAAAGGACCGATCTGCGGCAATTCAACCGAATGACCGAGTTGCAGCGCCATGTCCGCCCGACCGGTTGTCTCAACCACATTGTTGAATAACGACATGATGGTTAGCAGATCGACCTGACGGTAGGGATCTGCGGCCTCGGCCATGCGCATGGCGCTTTCACCGACGATCGTGCGGGGATCGAATTTGTTGCGGCGCAGAAAATCCACAACACCGAGAATTGCGCCGGATCGTACCCAAGGTCTTGTCGATAGACCATTCATCGTGTCGTACATCGTCATGATTTTGTCGTCGCCGGACAAGCGTATTTATACGTATGAGCGAAACACTAGGCGGTATCAGAAATTCTCACGAGGGGATACCGCCATGGGCACCAACAGACGCGAATTCATGAAACTGAGTGGTGGGCTCTCGCTTGCCGGGTTGGCTGGCGCTGCATCGATTCCGGCGGCAATGCCGGCGCGCGTTGCCTGGGCGGCCATGGAAGCGGGCGACAACAGCATCATGACGCCGACGGCACTCAAGTATTCGCCAGAGGGCACAGTGGAGGACGCGTATCCAACTAACTTGCCCGGCGTTATCGCGCGCGACAAGGTCCAGGCGCTCGCAAAGAAAGAACTGCAAGAGTGGCTCGACAAACAGCCGAAAAGTCGGGCGATGACGGCACGTGCCCGGGAGACCTCACCGTTCGGTGTACTGGGTAATCACCAGAAAGACTGGAACAACATGCCGCAGAATATCTACGTCGAGCGCGCATACGGCAACAAACTGTGGGATATCGACGGACACGAGTACCTGGATTTCTGCCTGGGCGATACGCCGGACATGTATGGCCACGGTGACAAGAACCCGGCAATTCGTGCCGCGGCGGCGCATATGCTGGAAAACGGCATACACACCATGGCGCCCAACGAAGACGGCGTCGTATGTTGCGAGCTGATGTCCGAGAAGTTCGGACTGCCGCACTGGATGGCGAATCTATCCGCGTCCGATTCGAATCGGGCCGTACTCGCGATCGCCCGGCAGGTTACGGGTCGCAATATTATTGCGATACCGAACTTCACTTATCACGGTAACGTCGACGAAACGCAGAAGTTCATGCCGTACAAGGGTCTGATCTCACGGTTTCACGGCATGAACGTTTACCCGAATCCGGAGGTAGGCGACCGAACCCGCATCTTCAATTTCAACGATCTCGACAGTCTCGAAGCCGTGCTGAAAGATGAGCAGGTTGCGTGCGTGATGATGGAGCCCATCATGAGCAACTTCGGCTGGGCGTGGCCGAGCGACGACTTCAACAAGAAGGCGTATGCACTGTGCCAGAAGTACGGTACGCGGCTCGCGTACGACGAGACGCACACGTTGTCCGCGGGTCCGGCCGGTGCGTGCGGCGAACTGGGGCTTCACGGCTACTACGATTTCTGGGTTTGCGGCAAAGGCATTGCCAGTGGCGTTCCGACGGGTGTTTTCGGCATGACCGAGGACGACGCACACGAGCTGTTTCACCAGACCGAAGCGCAGGGACTGTTTGGTGAAGCTGCGTTTGGTCGACTCGGAACCTTACTGTCCGGCAACACCGTGTCTGCGCGTGCGTTGCGCGTGACCCTCGAGGAAGTACTCACTGACGAGGTATACGACCAGGTTGGCGAGCACGTTGACGACATAGTGGACGGCATGAACGCCTCAATCGAGAAATACAACGCGCCGTTCCTGATCGAAAAGATGGGCAACCGAATTTCCTACACGTTCATACCAGAACGGTGTCATGACCCTGTTTCAGCATCGGTAGGTATCGGCTTCGGTGGCATGTTTGAATTCAGCCATGCATATGCCTGGAATCGCGGCATCATGATCATGCCTTACTTCAACATGCTGATCGTAACGCCCCAGCATACGAAGGAAGACACGGCCCGATGGCTACCGGTCTGGGATGACATCGTTCGCATCCTGATGGGACAGTAGGCGGGGGACGGCGGCAGTTTCAAATCGAGACGAATGCGTGAGAAAATACACCGACCGCGGGCCGGATTCGGTGTATGCAAATCAAGATCTACAGCAATCTAGACGAGTTGTCCCAGGTTCGGCATCTCGTGTATGGGCTGAATCCCCTGCTTGGTTGGCTGGAAGAATCAGAATATTCGTATGATCACTTCCTGGACTGCGCAGGTATTCCCAGGACGGCAATTGAAGATCCGGATTACCTGATTTCTCCCTCGCAGGAACTGACGTTTCATACGGCGGTTTGCCTTGAACTGGATATCCCGCACCTTGGGCTGATCATCGGGCCGCGCTATCACCTCTCGTCCTACGGGATGTTGGGCCTTGCCGCCATGACCGCCGAAAACCTGTACGAATGCTACAGAAGGTTCTTCGATCATATTGTGATGACGTGGACCTATTTCAGATTTGGCATGGTGGCTGAAGGCGGCGATGGCATCCTCGATATGGAAGCTCTACGAGATCTGGGTAACGCCTATCGGTATATGGCCGATCGCGACATCAGCGCGGCATACACGATCGCCAGTGAAGCGCTCGGTTTCCGTCTGCCGTTGCGGAGTGTGGAGTTGCACCATAAGCCGCCCAGGTATTCCCATAAATACGAGGAGTTTTTCGAGTGCCCGGTTCATTTTGGAAAGGACAGAAATGCGCTGGTGTTCGATCGTAAATGGTTCGAAGAACCGCTCGAAAAGTCCGAGCCTGCGACGAGCAAGGTTTTTGCGGCCCAGTGCGGCAGGATTTCGGAATCCCTTTGCGCGCGTTACAACCTGTCCGAGCACATTCGGGCACTTGTGATGAATTGGGGGCACCCACCGAAAAGTCTTGTAGAGATTGCCAGTGCGTTGCACACGACGCCCCGGTCGATTCAGCGTCGTCTTAGCGCGGAAGGGACATCGTTTAATGATCTGGTCAGACAGGTCCGCTTGAACGTCGCGCTTGAGTTTCTCAGAACGACATCGTTGAGCATCGAACAGATCGGTCATCATCTGGGCTTCAGCAACAGCTCCAGCTTTAGCCATGCCTTCAAGAGCTGGCATGGATTGTCCCCAAGTTCAGTCCGGCAGGCAGCGACAGAGGCAAATTTGTCGTAGTTCAACATCCATTTGTCGTGAATTCGTATTAGGTTGAGCCCCTCTCTTTGACAGCATGTCAACGGCAACATGTTATCCAAGGGGGGTACGATGCGAAAATATACGCCTTACGCGAGCTTACTCGCGATAACTTCACTCATTCCGTTCGCCGCTTTTGCTCAGGACTCCGGCAAAGCTCTTGAAGAAATAACGGTTACAGCGCAAAAGCGGGAGCAGGGGCTGCAGGAAGTTCCGATGGCGGTGTCGACCCTGACTGATGCGCAGATGCAAAAGGCCGGCGTGTTTCGGGCCAACGATCTCGCCCTGATTGTGCCGAACCTGAACGTCACCTCGCCTCATGCCGCGGGTGCCCCGAATTTCTCAATGCGCGGCATTTCGGTTGGCAACGAGTTCAACTACAACCAGGCATCACCTATTGGCGTATATGTTGACGAGGTTTATCTCGCGGCACGCTTTACGCACGGCGCAAACCTTTACGACCTGGAGCGCGTCGAAGTCATGCGCGGCCCACAGGGCACTTTGTATGGGCGAAACACGACAGGTGGTGCCGTCAACTTCATAACGCGCAAGCCGTCGCTTGACGGTGAACCCCACGGCTACCTGACACTGGGTGCCGGCGACTGGAACCGGGCCATGGTTGAAGGCGCGTTCGACGTGTCCCTCAGCGACACGTTCGGGATTCGTGCTGCAGCGAAGTACGTCAAGACCGACGACTTCATGGAGAACATCAACCCGAGTGGCAAAGACGGGCAGGGAACGGACAGCCTGGCGGCGCGCGTCGCGGCCCGGTTCAGCAACGATCGCTGGGATGTGATTGCGCGAGCGTACGTCTCAAATGAGAAACCAGGCGGTACCGGTGTCATCGCGTTGGGATCAGGGCCGGATAACCGCAATATTATCACTGGCGCCTGCCGTTGCGACGCCAATGGCGGCCAGCCGTTGACTGATCTGCAGTTCGATTCCAGCAATACCGGCGATATCGATATCGACGCGAATGGAGTTAACTTGACCGTCAACTTCGGGCTTACCGATTCACTCGACCTCGTGTCGATTTCAGCCTGGGACAGGTCTCACATCGCACAGCCGGCATTTGACTGGAGCGGATCGCCGGTAAGTGTCGGCAATGGCAACTGGAAAGCGGACAACGAACAGTTGCAGCAGGATCTGCGACTCGCCTGGACATTTGATCGTGGCAACCTGATCACAGGTGCCTATTACGGTTGGGATGAGACCAAGGTTCGCAACGACTACTTCTTTTACAACGAAGTGTTGCCAATAGACGCGCTTGTTGCATTGCAGGTCATGCCGACGAATGTTTATCAGACCTATGATCAGGAAAGAAAGTCCCTCGCGCTGTATGGACACGGGTCCTGGTTTGTTTCCGACAATGTGACCCTCACCGCAGGTCTGCGCTGGACCGACGACGAATTCTCGTACAAAAACGGATTCGCGTGGCTGGAGGTCTCTATCCCAGATGTTTTGCTGCAGTTTTACAACGGCTTTGCACCGATCAACACAGTCGATCATCCGGTCCTGGGTCCGCTGCTCGGAGCCGCGGCGGGACTGACGTTGCCGCAGCAGACCATACCGGGACCGATGCCGCTCGGTGTGCCGCCTGATTTCTCCAATCCGCTGCCTGATCAGGTCGGGAACTCGGATGAGGTGACCGGCACCTTGATTCTGGATTACAAGTTCAACGACGATGTCATGCTGTACGGCAGCTACTCGCGCGGTTATCGCGCCGGTGCTTTTAACGGCAATGGTTACCTCGCGCCGCAACAGATCTCCTTCGTCGAACCTGAAATCGTGGATGCATGGGAGGTCGGGCTCAAGAGTCGTTTCCTCGACGATCGTGTACAGCTAAATACTGCCGCGTTCTTCTACGACTACAAGAACAACCAGTTCCAGAACATCGTGGGTATCGTGTCGTTCCTGGAGAACGCCGGCAAGTCGGAAATCTCGGGATTCGAAGCGGAACTGGCAGCGGTACTGAGTGACCAGTTCGTCCTGAATCTCAATGTCGGTTACCAGGACGCTGTCTACGAGGAGCTGTCGCTACTGAGCCCGGCCGCCGCCGATGGATCGCTCAACGGCGACACCAATATGAATGGCATTATCGACGTCCTGTTGGGCGAAGTTGGCGCTTCGTTGCCGATCAATCTGAACGGTAACAAGATGATGAATGCGCCGGAATGGAATGTCGCAATTGGTGCCGACTGGTCGGTTTATGAGTCAGATAAGGGAACCCTCAGCCTGCTGCCGTCTGCCAACTACGTCAGCGACCAGTTCTTGAGCCCATTCAACGGACTTGCAGGGAACCATCGTCTGTTCCAGGATGCCTACTGGCTAATCAACGGCCAGCTCGTCTGGGAAGCAGAGCAGCGCTACACGGCAAGGCTCTGGGGGCGCAACCTGGCTGACGAGACCTACATGGTCTACGGTATCGATATCCGTTCGGGGTTCGACGTCGATTATTTCACCCGCGGCGCGCCTCGTGCGTGGGGGGTGGACGTCACGTTCCGCTTCGATTGAGCATAGAGGGGACGGTGACCGTTACCGTCCCCGGTGTCGTAATCGGTCAAGCATTTGTCGCCGTTCGGCAAGCGCCTGGCCGCCGCCGAAGTCCAGAATTCCGACTATCAACAAATACAAGCCGAGGTGCGCACGATGACCGCTATTCCATATACCGAATGGGATCCGAACCCGAAGATTTTGCTGGGCCAGCTTGGTGCGCAACCCCCGCTGCCCGACGTGGCGGAGGAGTTCCAGCGTGGCCTGCACCAGTTTGCAGAGCATGTTATGCGCCCGATTGGCCAGCGCCTCGACCGCCTGAGCGCTGACGAAGTATGTGCCGAAGGATCGGAGTTCTGGGAATTCCGCGAGCAGTACGTCGGACTCGGCATCGGCATGGAGGCGATCGCCGCCATGTCGCCCGAAGAGGTTGCCGTTGTATTTCCGCTGATCTTCGAAGAGCTCGGTTGGGGTGACGCCGGTCTCGCAATCTCGGCCGCAGCCGGTCTGTTGCCAGCGTATATGTCAGCCAAGTTCGGGCGTCTCGACCTGCTGCAGAAATACCCGGACACGTTACTCGGGTGCTGGGGGATTACCGAACCGGATCACGGCTCAGACAGCCTCGACGCCAGCGCCCAGATCTTTCACGCGGCCGGCAAGTATGGACGTCCGAACTGCACCGCGAAAATCACCGACGGCAAAGTCATTATCAACGGTCAGAAGTCGGCCTGGGTTTCGAACGGGCCGGTGGCTGATATCTGCATTCTGTACTGTGCGGCCGAAACCGAAGACGGTGTGGACCCTTATCGTGGCGCCGTGGTACTTGTGCCGATGGACGCCGATGGCGTCACCAAGGGCAAGCCGCTCGAGAAGATGGGGCAGCGTGCATTGCCGCAGGGCGAGGTGTATTTCGACAACGTCGAAGTTGACATCGAAAACCTGCTGGCGGCGCCGGAGGACTACAAGAAGGCCGTCTACTGCATTCACACCGAGGCCAACACCCTCATGGGTGCAATCTTCACAGGTTGTGCACGGTCGGCATTCGAACTCGCCTACGACTATGCCCACGAACGCAAGCAGGGCGGCGTGAAGATCATCCAGCATCAGGACGTTGCCAAGCGCATCTTCAATATGGCGCGCAAGGTCGAACTGTCACGCGCCGTGACCCACCGCGTACTCGCGCACAACTTCCTGCAGCCGAAGCCGGCACTGCAGGCCGCGATGTTCACCAAGGTCACTGCAACGCAGCACGCGTTTGAGGTTGCCAGTGACGCCATTCAGATGTTCGGCGGCAACGGCGTAACGCTCGAATACCCGGTTGAGAAGATCTTCCGCGACGCGCGTTCTTCAATGATTGAGGACGGTTGCAACGAGATCCTGTCGATCAAGGGCGGCATGAACATGATTGACCCGGATCGTCTGTAAGCCGAACCGATGAAGCAGAACGCTTACATCGTCGGCGTCGGGATGACGCCTTTTGGCAAACATCTCGACAAGGGCCTTAATGTGTTGGCGCTCGATGCCATCAACGAGGCGCTGCGTGATGCCGGTGTCGACAAGCGCCGCATCGAGGCCGCCTGGATGGGGAATGCCGCAGCTGGACTGATCACGGGACAGTGCTGCATTTCCGGGCAGGCGGTGCTGCGGACAATGGGTATCGGGCGCATCCCGGTCTTCAATGTCGAGAACGCCTGCGCAACGTCATCAACGGCATTTCAGCAAGCCTGCTCAATGGTGACGTTGGGCGCTCACGATATCGTGCTGGCCGCGGGTTATGAGAAGCTCTACCACGACGACAAGTCTCGCACCTTCGCTGTCTTTGAAGGTTGTGTAGACGTTGAAGATCCGGATCGGGTAACCGGCGGCAGCGCGCACTCGGTGTTTATGGATATTTATGCCAACTGGGCGCGCCAGTACATGGAAGAAGCGGGCGCAAGGCCCGAGCACTTCGCTGCGGTGACAGCCAAGAACTCGCGCCATGGGGCGAAAAACCCGCGCGCCCAGTTCCGCAATGAGGTCACTATTGACGAAGTACTGTCGGCGCGCATGATCGCCGAGCCGCTGACACTGCCCATGTGTTCACCCATCGGTGACGGCGCGGCCGCCGCTGTGATCGTATCGGAACGTATGCTGAATGAGCTGGGCGCGAACAATGCGGTCAAGGTCGAAGCAGCGCTCGTTGCGAGCGGTTACGACTATGAGAACCCGGATACCGAGCCGCTGCCCCGCTGGGCCGCGAATGAAATATACGAGCAAGCGGGAATCGGGCCTGAAGACCTGTCCTGCGTTGAACTGCATGACGCCTCTTCGCCCGCGGAACTGCAGTACTACGAGCATCTCGGACTTTGCTCGAAAGGCGAGGGCGTGCAACTGCTCGAGTCCGGTGCCACCGAGATCGGTGGTCGCATCCCGGTAAACACATCGGGCGGACTTAATCGCAAGGGCCACCCAATCGGCGCGACCGGGCTTGGTCAGATTCATGAACTGACACTGCAGTTGCGTGGCGAAGCTGGCGACCGTCAGGTCGAAGGCGCTCGAATCGCGCTTGCCGAAAACGGCGGAGGCTTCATCGGCCAGGACGGTGCGGCCATGGCCATGACGATACTCAGCAGGAGATAGAGCGATGAGTGAATCGTCCGACCTGATTCTTGCCAACATCGTCCGGCAGAACCTCGCGGATCGCGCTGATCTCGATGTGCTGACGTTTGTCAGTGTTGTTGACGGCGAGCTTCAGGATGAAGTTCGCACCTACAAGGAATTGTGGGACAACGGCAAGCGCATCGCTCAGAAACTTGTCGACGAAGGCATGGGTGAAAGCGAGCCGTTCGGACTTGTGATGCAGAATCATCCGGAGTTTGTCGACGTAATGGTTGGCGCATCTGTCGCGAATACAGTCTTTGTACCGATTGATGCACGTACTCGTGGCCGCAAGCTGCAATACATGCTGTCATTTGCCGAGTGTAAGGGTGTGGTGGTTGCCGACTATGCGCTGCCTAACCTGCTCGAGATTCTCGACGACTGCCCGACCATAGAATGGCTCTGGGTACTCGATACCGGCTTGGGGGCCAATCTGCCCGCTGTTGGGCAGCGCGTCACGGCTGTCGCCGACATTCTTGGCGGCGACGTGCCGGACATCGAGGTGCGGGCCACCGATCCGATGGACCCGATGCAAATGCTGTACACATCGGGTACGACGGGAGACCCCAAAGCGATTCTTGCGCCGCACGCACGTTTTGGATCCATTGCGGCACTCGGGCCGGTCATCGGTCTTGAAGAGGGCGATCGTCCTTACACCGGCTTGTCACTGACGCACGCCAATGCACAACTTATTACGCTCGGCAACGTGTTGAAAATGGGGCTGCGCGGCGTCATTAGTGTCAAGTTCACCAAGTCTCGGTTGTGGGACATTTGCCGAGCCTACGGCTGCACGATGTTTAACCTGCTTGGTGGCATGACAACGGCGATTTACTCGGAACCGTTAAAGGACAATGACCGCGACAACCCGGTTCGCTACGTGTTTTCGGCGGGCATGCCAGCCGCGATCTGGAATGACTTCAAGGATCGTTTTGGCGTCGAGATCTACGAGTTTTATGGCACGGCGGAGGGTGGCCTAACGTTAAACCCACCGGGACAGGGGCCGGTAGGCAGCATCGGCAAAGCGCCTGCGTCCATGATCTGCAAACTGCTCGACGAGGACGACAACGAGGTTGGTCCGGGCGCGCCGGGCGAAATCTGCTTCCAGAATGCAGACGGAACAGCGCCGCCGGTTGCCTACTTCAAGAACCCGCAAGCCAGCGCCGAGAAGACCGAGGGCGGCTGGTTCCGTTCCGGCGACATCGGGCACACTGACGACGATGGCTGGGTGTTCTTCGACTATCGCGCGGGCGGTGGCATACGCCGCAACGGCGACTTTGTAAATCCCGCGTTTGTCGAGAAGACGATCGCCGAGATTGATTCGGTCTCGGACGTTTTCGTCTACGGCGTACACACGTCCGGTAACGCGCCGGGTGAGAAAGAAGTCATCGCGGCGATCGTGCCAGAGGACAGCTCGACGTTCGATGCTGCACAGGTATTTACCACCTGCCGCGCCGAGCTCGAGGCGAACTTCGTCCCGACTTACCTGCAGGTCGTCGATCAGATTCCCAAAACCGCATCCGAGAAGCCGCAGGAGCGCTTCCTCCTGGATGCATTCGAACAGGATGCCGAAAACGTATTCACGGAAACGGCTTGATGAATTGAGAAGCGGAGACTGACATGAGTGATCCACAAGTAGTGATTTACGGCGCGAGCGGCTACACCGGCAAGTTGATTGCCTGGCACCTCGCAGAAGCGGGCATTCCATTCGTCGCGGCCGGCCGCAACCAGGAGCGTCTCGAGGAGCAAATGGCAGCTGTTCCCGAGCTGGCAGGCCATGATTACACATGCCAGGCGGTCGAGAACACGACCGAGGCCCTGACCGCTTTATTCACGGGCAAGACGGTCGTTTACAACGTCGTTGGCCCGTTCATGCACCTGGGTGAACCGGTTGTCGCAGCCTGTCTCGCGGCCGGTTGCAACTACCTCGATACGACGGGCGAGACCGATTGGATGACATTCATTCGAGACAAGTATGGCCCGGAATTCGAGAAGAAAGGCTTGTTGCTGTGCCCGGCAACGTCATGGATGTGGACTGCAGGCGTGCTCGCTGCGGAAGTTGCGCTGGAGACCGACGGTGTCGATAGCGTCGATATCGTGTACCTCGCCGACTCCGATACTTCACAAGCCTCGACAAAGAGCTTCCTGCGCATGTGCACGAATCCTCAGTACTACCTCGAGCGTAACGAGTTGCAAATGTGGCCTTATGCAACGCTTTATCCTGTGCAGGTTCCTGACAGCTTCAAGATTCTGAATGCGCTTCCCTGGTCCGGGGGTGCCGAGACGCTCTGGTACCAGCATGATGATCGTGTCGTTAATTGCTCAACACTGGTTGCGTTCAAGAATCAGGAACTGCTTGGCGCCATTCACGGCATTCTGGTGGACTTCGAGGAAAACCATCGCGACAAATCAGCGGAGGAGCAGGGCGAGGTCACGAATGCGATTGGTGGTCAGATTGTTACTGAAGAGCCCGGACGCGAAAACCCGGACATCAACCGCTGCGTAATCGCCTGTATCGGGCGCGGCAATACAACCGGTGTTCGTGTGACACTTCGTGGCAATTCGCCGTATATCCAGACCGGTGTACTGGCGGCAGAGGCAACCGGGCAGATCCTGGCCGGTGACCACAATGGTGCCGGCTTCCAGTCACCTGCAAAGGCATTCGGCGCACGCAAGTTGATCGGTGCGATGGCAGAGCGCGGTCTGCACGTGGCGGAGGCGACAGCACTGTAACGCGCACGCGTAGGGGACGGGCGTACCCGTCCCCGGCTTTTGTTAACGGCGCAGGGATTTGCGGTCGATCAACTTACCGTCCTTGATGACGTACTCGACGTTGCGCGTATCGCTGATATCGACCGAGGGATTGGCATCGACAATCAGGATGTCGGCAACTTTGCCGCGCTCCAGCGAGCCGAGAACTTCGTCCAGTAACAGAATCTTCGCTATATTGTCCTCATCCCACGCACTGTATTGCTTCCAGTCCATGGAGTAGTTACTAATGTGCGTGTGCACATCCATTAGGGCCGGCATAGCTGTCATGCCGCTCGCGTCGATGGCTTTCGTTCCTTCAGGCAGATCGCCAATGAAGCCTGTTGCAGCAAAGAATGCTTTGTTTGAACTCATCAACTAAATACCTGGACAAAAAAAGTCCCGGCCTGATGACTCAGGCCGGGACTGCTTTGTCGCCGTACGGATTGGCTTAGAACTGGTAGTTCAGGCGAATACCGTAGGTCCGCGGCGTCATCGGGAAGCCGGTGAGGCCGTTGTTAAACAACTGACTGTTCTTGTAGAACCGTTCGTCCGCGATGTTGCGTACGAAGAGGCTCAGATCCCAGCCTGATTCGGCATTGCGGATACCGATACGTGCATTCGCAGTGAAGATCGCATCGATGCCGAGTTCCGGGTCGTCTTCGTTCGGACGCTCTGCCTCGTAGTTGTAGTCGACGCCGAAGCGGCCCTCGAGTCCGCCCACCGGGAAGTTAAGCGTCAGCCCGCCATTGGCAGTCCAGTGCGGTACGCCAAGCGTCTGGCCGACCTGGTCATTGCGACACTCATCAAGCCACGGCTGGTCAACGCCATTTGGTAGCTGGTTGTCGACATTGGCCGGATCCGCGTTCCACTCATCAACGAAGTCCCAGGCACAGCCAAATCCGACATTGATCGGGCTTCCAGCCTTGATCTTGCCACGCTTGTAGCCAATGCCCTGACGCAGGCGCAGCGCGTCCGTTGCCTGCCAGTCAAGCTCGATCTCGCCACCGTAGATCTCGGCTTTTTCCTGGTTCAGCGTTTGTCCCAGAGCAACGAAGTTTGCGTCAGAACGGTTACCCGTGAACTGACGATCGCGATAGTCGTAGTGGAAGAGCGCGCCATTCAGACGAGCGCGACCGTCCAGGATCGTCGATTTGAGACCCAGCTCGTAGGCGTTGATCGTTTCCGGTTCGTACGGGAACTCGATGGCTGCGGTAACCGAGGTCGCCGTGCCATAGAAACCGCCGGCCTTGTAACCACGGCTAAAGCTGCCGTATACCATCACGTCCTCGGAGACATACCAGTCAAGCGCTAGCTTGCCCGAGGTTGCATCCCACTCGCCCGAGGAGTTTACGAAGTCGAACAAGCCGCCGCCGCTGAAGAACGTCGTCAGGTTTGCACCAGCGAAAAAGTTGCAGTTGGGGTTCCTGCGATCGGCGAGGACACCAATATCGCAGTTGTCGTAGTCGAAGAAGATGCCCCAGTCGTCGCCCGCAAGGAACGTCGAGAAATCATTCATCGATTTCTTGTCATCGGTGTAGCGCAGTCCGGCAGTAAGGCGCAAGGTGTCCGTGAAGCTGTACTCGAACTGCCCGAACAGCGCTTGGGTTTCACCCTTCTGGTTATAGGTGACACCCGTTGTGGCCGGGAACACGGAATCGTGAATGTCCTGGAACCACAGCGCATCGAAGGTATCCTCTGCGATGTACAAACCGACCGTCCAGTTCAGTGCACCGTCCGAGTTCGAGCTCAGTCGGAGTTCCTGTGACCAGAATTCGATTTCGTTATGATCGATCGAGTCGCCGGTCCTGACGGCCGTACCGTCCCAGTCTGCAAACTCGTTACGATTGAATTCGTCGTAGCCGGTAACCGACGTCAACGTGACTGCGCCGAAATCGATATTCATCTCTAGTGCCGCGCCCCAACCGTCATTGTCGACCGATGGGCGGTCCGGCATGTCCTGTTCGTAGGTAGTGAAGAAGTCGTCGTTGGTGAACAGCCAGCTTGAAGTGCGGTAAGGCGTTGCGGATACCGTGCTTCCCAGTACAGGGTCTACCCAGCCTTCGACGGTGTTGCCCATGATCATGTCCGACTTGTCCTGCTGGTAGTGCAGGTTAAGACGCGCGGTGAACGCGCCGTCATTGTCGTACGCCGTAACCAGGCGAACCGCCGTCTTGTCCTCGCCGCCAAGCTTGATGCCGTTCGGCGTGTTGTTCCAGGCGAACGTTACCGGGTCCAGTTCCATATCGTAACCGTCAATCCAGCCATCGCTTTGCGTCGTGGAGACAGACAGGCGAACGCCAAGCGAATCCGAAATCGGTCCGCTCAGGAAGCCTTCGAGGTGGGCGCGATTGAAGTTGCCGTATTCGACGGTGATGCCACCGGCGAATTCTTCCGTCGGGTTGGCGGTGCGTAGAATCATCGCTCCGCCGGTCGTGTTGCGACCGAACAGCGTACCCTGCGGGCCACGCAGTACTTCGACCGCTTCCAGATCGAACACCAGGCCGGTTGTTACGACGGTGTAAGGAATACCAACGCCGTCAACATACGGTGTTACAGCACTTACCGTGCTCGGGTGCCAGTCATTGAAAGCGACACCGCGGATATTGAAGATTGGAATCGTTCCGTAATCACGGCGAATAATCAGGTTCGGCGTATGGTCCTGCAGCAGGTCGAGACCGGTGACGCCTAGTTCGGAAATCTGTTCGCCCGTAAAAGCGGTAACGGAAATGCCGACGTCCTGAAGATTCTGCTCGCGCTTCTGAGCGGTAACCACGATCTCTTCCAGCTGGGCGTTCGCCCCGCCAGAGAACAGAAGAGATGCTGCAATGCATGCAGGCCAGGTCAGCGGATTCCGATACGAAGATCGAGAATTAGTCATTTGTTGTGCTCCCCCGTTGGAAATATCGATATATGACGAATATTGGTCTTTTTAATAGCCCTTTTTGTGCTGCACTTCAAGCGAGCGGATAACGTGGGAGTATTAGCAGGAGCACCGCCCGGGTGTCCTTCTCGAGCCGCAATTTCGCGAATTTCCATAGCGGCAGGCCAATTGTGAAACGGATTCCAATCTATAGCCCAAAATGGCATTATATTTGGGCCAATACGGTCAGAATGCTCCTATTTTCTGGAACCAATTCGCCTTCCGGGATGCTCGACATTGATCACTTCCTCAATTTCTCGAATCGACCGGAAACCGGATTCAGCGGCACCTGTAGGTCGTATATCCGAATTCGGCGAATCGAAGAGTCCGGCAGACGACCAATCTGCGCAGGAAAATCGGGTGCTGGCCGTGAGCCACTGACAGGAACAGAAATGCCCTGGAACGAGGTCAAAGCAATCGGTGAAGACGCATTGGGTGAAGCCCCTGTATACCGGGAACCCAAGCAAGAACGCGGATCCGTCAAGTTCGATCAACTGCTGGATGCGACGCACCAGATCGTATCCGAGCGAAATGTTGGCAAATTCAGTCTGTCGGATGTGGCCAGGCGTGCGGAGGTGGCGACAAGCAGTGCTTACCACTTCTTCCCGAATGTTGATGCGGTCCTCGTAGCTCTGGTAGGTCGCTACGACAAAGAACTTACCGAAATCATCCGAAGCTGCGGCGGCGAGAATGAATGGCGCGACGTGCTAAAGCTGCAGATAGAACTTAGCCGTCAATATATGAACACGAACAACTCGGCACTGAAGTTGCTTGTGAGCCCCGACCGACCGGCGGTGCTCCGCCAGACAAACGCAATCGGTGACTCAGGCCTGGCGCAGTCGATTATCGAGACCTTGCAGAGAAAATTCAAAGTTCCGGCATATCCGCCGCCCGCCCAGCTGATGCATCTTGCGATCGCCCAGATCAATGGCATCTGGGAGCTGTCGGTACTCTTGCACGGCAGAATAACTGCCGACTATGGACAGGAATCAGCGCGGGCGGTCTGCGCCTATCTGCGCCAGTACTGGCCGGAGCAACTCGAACCACGCCAAAAGTGAACGTCAGCGATTGGGACCACTATTTGACGTGCAGCTCGATCATGGCGGCAAGAACGGTGAGCGATGCATTGCGCTCACCGCGGTAGACGTCACTCAGAAAGCGCCTTGGCTACTCGACGGCCAGAGGCAGCGTCCAGGGCTACTCATTTATCGCTGGCTTCGTAGACTTCCTTGCCTGCGAATACCGTAGTCAGCACTTGCGTGCCGGCGATCTCGATCGGATCGATCTCAAACAGGTTCCGGTCAAGTACGATCATATCGGCGTACTTGCCAACTTCGATTGAGCCTGTTTCTTTTTCCTTGTTGATGGCGTGAGCCGGGCCCCAGGTGTAAGCCCGAATAGCCTCGGCGACAGTCAGAGCATTTTCCGCTGTCATAACTCCCCAGTCCGGGTTGTTGGCATCCTGGCGCGTGACGACGAAGGCGAGCCTGTTCCACGGATCGATTGGTGATACAGACCAGTCGCTGCCGATCGCGATTTCACCGCCCGCGTCGAGAATGGCTCTGGGGTTTGTGTAATTGTTGACCCGTTCTCTGCCGAGCTCGAGTGCCGCCGCATCGGCGAGAAAAGGAGGGATGGGGAATATCGGCGCAAGGTCGGCCGTAATACCCATCTCCGCATATCGACCAACATCGTCGGCATGTACAACACCATTGTGGGTAATATGGTGGCGTACGCTCGAGTTCGGATGTGCGGCCTGCGCTGATTCGATGGCGTTGAGTACCTCACGTACTGAACGGCTGCCCGTCGCATGGGCCATGACCGCAATGCCTTTCTCGGTAAAGTCGGTGTAGATCCGATTGAGGTCATCGGCGTCGTAATAGCCCTTGCTGTAAAACTCATCGTCGCCGAGATACGGTTCGACCAGCCATCCGGTCCTGGACGTAGGCACACCGTCCAGGAAAATCTTCGTGTAGCCAGGATCGACGAACTCGGTCTTGTAGGCGCTTGAACGCTGAATAAATGCATACTCCTCGTCCAGCGTCTCCGGCGAATCGAAGTAGCCATAGTTCAGCGCTACGGCAAGCCTGACACTGAGATCGCCGTCAGCCTCGATCTTCGTCGCGGCTTTGAGGTGTGCTTCGTTACCCGCGGCAAGTTGCACGCTGGTAATACCCATCGAATTGAGCCATCCTATGAAGCCGCGACCAACGGCCTCCCACTCGTCCTGCGGGATCGGCGGAATAAACTGCCGCATATGGCCAATGGCATGCTCGCGAACGGTGCCGGCTACGTTGCCATCGTCGTCACGGTCGACGATGGAGCCATCACGCAGTTCCGCATCGCCGATAATCCCCGCGATTTCAAGCGCCCGGGAATTGCACCACCACGCATGTGCTGACTGGTCGGCGATACATATCGGTCGGTCTGGCACGACTTCATCGAGCGCTTCCTTGGGTGGACTGTCATTCGGGAACAGGCCAGCCGGGAAGCTGCCGCCTGTGATCCATCCGTCGCCCGGATTTGCTTCGACGTGCGCTGCCACGGCCGCGAGAATGCTCTCCATAGAGCTATTGTCCTCGATGCCGAACGCGAAGTTCTTGTTGTGATAATCCTCGAACATGTGCGTGTGCGGATCGATCAGACCCGGCATGACGAATCGACCTTCCAGATCGATGACCTCGGTCGCGTCACCCGTCACGGCGGCAGCGTCATCAGCACTGCCGACAACAATGAACTTGCCATCTTTGATCGCAACGGCTTCAGCCCACTCGGTGTCACCTTCAACTGTGTAGATTCGACCATTTGTGTAGACCGAATCGGCAACCTCTGCGGCCGTCGTCGGAGTTGCGTCCTTTTTCGAGCATGCAGATACGACCAGAACAGTCGCGATCAGGAGCGCCAGCTTTCTCATGAGATCCACCTTGATGTTTTTCGTTATTCGACTAACTGCCCGTATTGTCGCAAAAGTTCGCGTACCTGGTCATGTGGTAACGCGGGCAAAGTATTCCCGTTGATGCCAACGAGCGTCTCTGCCGCGACCAGGGCGTTGAGAATCGCTTCCTCGGTCGCGTCAACAACGGCGCCGTACAGGGGATCGAGGAGGCCGTCCGGGTAGCACTCGCGCATCGTCGTAGTGGTCTGATTGTTAACGGTTTTCGTGTCGTGCGCTGTAGAGAAACCGACATAGATATCACCGGAACCATTGTCAGTTCCGCCGCCGAGTACACCGATGCCAAGTGAAATGCGTTTGCACATGCGCTCTATCTGTAATGGCGAAACAGGCGCATCAGTCGCAAGCACGACAATGATCGATCCGGTGCCCGGTTTCGGGGAAAGTCCGCCGCCGGGCGCAACGCCGGTGATTATCGGATCGCAATCGGTGATCAGCTTGCCCATCGGCACGCCACGAATCATGAAGCGCTCGCGGTAGCCGTGGTTCGCCTGCACGAAGATGCCGACGGTGTAGCCGCCTTCCTCGTCTGACAGCTTGCGTGAGGCCGAACCGCTGCCGCCCTTGAACAGGTGGCATTGCATGCCGGTGCCGCCGCCGACGTTGCCCTCCTCGATCGGGCCGGCCGCTGCGCTCTCGATAGCTTCGATCGCGTGTTCTTCTTTCACATGGAAACCGCGACCGTTATTGAATGCGCCATCGTAGGTTTCACCAACGACCGGGTACATCAACGTCGCGCATTCGATTGGCTCGCCGAATAGCACGAGCTCATCGATCAGGTCCTGCTGCATCCACCACTTGTAGGCAGCGTCACGTACCGTGCCGACGCTGTAGGTATTGGTCAGCATGATCGGACCGTCGATCTGGCCGTAGTCGTCGATGAACGGGATGCCGGTCATTTCACCGTAGCCGTTGAAATTCGACCAGGCGGCGACGACGCTGGAGCGCGTCTTGCCGCGCGGCAGTATGGCGGTGACGCCAGTGCGCGCGAACTCCGACTCGTCCGCTACGTAGTCCTCCGGTTCACCCATGATGATCGTGCTGTAACCGAGCTCAACACCGGGTACGTCGGTAATGTTGTTGTTGGGTCCTGTGGCTCCCTCGCAGGGAATGCCAATGTCTCTTGCTCTAGGCTTCATGAACGGTCTTGCCTCCCAAAATTGTTCTGATGACCTTGATGTCTTTGATTGTGTCCGGATCGACGTCGTGTGGATCCCGCTCGAGGATCGCGACGTCCGCGAGCTTGCCCGCTGTCAGCGAGCCCTTGAGGTTCTCTTCGAACGACGCATATGCGCCGTGCATCGTACAGATTCGCATGGCTTCCGACACGGAAATCCGCTGGTTCGCCCCCCAGACCCGGCCCTGCATGTCCTTCCGGGTCACCATGCTCTGGATCGCCATCAACGGTTCGAATGGTCCGGGTGCGAAGTCAGATGCGGGCGCGACCGGGATGCCGGCATCGAGAAAACTGCGATGTGCGAACATGCTTTTCATCTTCTCTGTGCCGTAATCGACCCACTTGTTGCCATGGTAATGCGCGTAGGTATAGAAAGGTGTCGGGATCGCGCCAACCGCCTTGATGCGTTTGAGGAGTGCAGGATTGACGAGCGAGCAATGCTCGATTCTCAGTCTCGGATTGGGTCCTTCCCGGTTCTTGAGCACACGCTCGTAGGCGTTCAGGACGATGTCGATAGTTACATCTCCATTGGCATGGATGCCGATGCGAAAGCCATGCGCGATGGCGTCGTCGACCGCCGCGTCGATCTCTTCCTGGTTCATCGTCAGGATGCCGTAGTCATCGGTGCCTTCGAACGGCGTGCTCATGCGCATGGTGCGTTCCGACGCCGAACCATCTGCACCGAACTTCACGGCGCCGATACGCAACCATTCGTCGCCAAATCCCGAGGTGATACCGGCGTCCTTGAATGCTTTATATATAGAGCCGGTGCCGCTCGGCATGTAAGAGACCCGGAAGTGCAGATCGCCAGCCGCCCGGGCGTCCTGGTAGGCGACGAAGGAATCACGGCCTGCCCAGGCGTCGGTCGTGGAGGTCAGACCGGCGGCAGCCATCTCACGGGATCGAACGCCTACGGCTTTGGCGCGCGCTGCGCGATCTATCACGGGCCACGTACCAACACCGCGGAATGCATCTCGTGCGTGCTCGGCAACCTTGCCGGTGAATTCACCATTTTCGCGGAAGAACCGACCACCCACAGGGTCCGGTGTGTCCATCGTAACGCCGGCCAGTTCGAAGGCCTTTGAGTTGACCACCCCCGTGTGCCCGCCGCGATGGCCCACATACACAGGGTGGTCAGGAACGACGGCGTCAATATCGCGTCGTGTCAGCGGCCGGCCTTCGACGAATTTCGTGTCGTCGTACATGACGCCAACGACCCAGTGATCTTTCGGCTTGGTTGCCGCCAACTCCTTAAGGACTCGCTGTACTTCGGCAATACTGCGCAGGTTAACGTTGACGCCGCGCGCCGGGTTTGCGTCCAGCGGGTGGCTATGCGCGTCGATGAAACCGGGCGTCACGGTGTGGCCGCTTGCGTCGATCTTTGTTGTTTTCGGCCCGGTCAGGTTTTCAATATCGGACGCGTTGCCTACTGCGAGGATGCGGTCGCCGCGGATCGCGATTGCGTCGGCTACGGGTTGTTGCGGGTCCATTGTCAGAACAGACCCGTCGGTCACGATAACCGTGTCTGCGGTGACGCCACTTGACTCGGAGGTTGCACTTGCGGAAAGCGAGTGCGTGGCGAAAGGCAGGGCCGCCGCGCCCGCGAAAAATCGGCGTCTCGATACGTTACTCATTCAGCTGACCTTTAAAGGTTCAGAATTTGACCCAATGTATGATAGCGTTCCCGGTCCTGAATATCGAACTTGGCGTGTGGATGCCACGATGCCCTATGTGCTAATTCTACTCTTGTTGCTACCTGTCCTAGGAGCTTGCGGTCGAGAGCCTGAGCCTGTCGCCGATATTGTCTGGACGAATGGCCGAATCTACACCGTCAACGAGGCGCAGCCCTGGGCAGATGCAGTCGCCATCAAAGACGGCCGGTTCATCGCGGTTGGCACTAACCAGGAGATTTTGAGATTCGTAAACAAAGGCACCGAACGGGTTGACCTGGCTGGCCGCATGGCAATGCCTGGTATCGTGGATACCCACGTACACGCAACAGAAGCCGGCCGAATGGCGACAACGTGCTGGGCACCGGGAACCTGGGACCGGCCTTCTATGGAGGAATTCGCTCGGGTCATTCGGGAATGTAACGAACGCTACCCCGCACGAGAGGTGGTATACCTGTATTCGTTCGGGCCGAGCACAGTAGAAGAAGACAGCTTCAACAAATACTTCCTGGATGGCGTAGTCGCAGATAAGCCGGTCGTTCTCGGTGACCCGCTGCACTACACGATGTGGCTCAATTCGATGGCGCTGGAACTGGCGGGCATTACAAGAGATACACAGCCACAGAACGGTGGAGAAATCGTCAAGGATGGGCTCGGTGAACCGACCGGCGTTCTCTTGGGTGAGACTGGGCTACTCAAGAAATTGCCATTGCCACGCGGTCCGGCGGAATCGCTGGAATCTGCAGTTGACGGGCTCAACTGGACGTTCTACGAACTGGCGCAACACGGTGTGACCTCAATAATGGATGCGATAGTGCCCGTTCAGGCATTGCCGGTGTGGAAGAGCGTCCTCGACGATCACCCGTCACCGCCCAGAAGCAACTTGTGCCTGTGGGTAGGCCGCGACTCTGACAATGTTCCGGCGGCGATCGATCTCCGCGCCGCTTTCGATGCTTCCGGCTTGCCGGACGACGTCAAGGTTTGCGCGAAGATCTACACGGACGGAATCATGGAGGACGGAACATCCGGGCTGATCGAGCCGTATGCCAATTTCGAACACAACGGCCGGATGAACTTCGAGCCGGCACAACTACTTGATATCGTCGCAGACCTCGACGCCCACGGGATTCAGGCGAAGGCGCATTCGATCGGGGATCGGACCACGCGCGAGCTGCTCAATGCCTACGGCAAAGTCATAGAAGACCGCGGCAATAATGTCCTCCGACACCACATTGCGCATATAACGGCGGTGCACCCGGACGACATTTCGAGATTTGCCGAACTCGGAATTCCGGCCGAACATATAAGCGCGCTGCAGGCGATGCTGCCTTACGTTGAACTTACCTATTATCCGGCGCTGGGCCACGAACGATTTCACGAGGAAATAACGCCGATCGGTGCGCTTGTCGACAGCGGCGCGATTGTTGCGGCGAACAGTGACTGGCCACCGGCAATGCTTGCGCCGTTTCTGGGCATTCAAACGCTTGTTACACGTCAGGATCCATACGACGCGAATCGGGACGTCATCGGGCCTCAGAACCGCATCGATCTCGAAACCTCAATAAGAATCCACACGCTAAACGGCGCCTATCTGCTTCATCGCGAACAGCAGACGGGCTCGATTGAGGTCGGCAAGGAGGCAGACCTCATCGTGCTCGACCAGAATCTGTTTGACGTACCGATTGAAGACGTGCGGCACACGAAAGTTCTGACGACCATGATCGGCGGCAAGATTGCGTGGCAGTCGCCGGAGTTCAATTTGCAGTAGCACCAGGCGGGGACGGTTATTACCGGTGCTTCAGGGAGTCGCGATCGACTTGCCGGCCTTGTGAGAATACATAGCGGACATTGCGCGAGTCCGAGATGTTCTCAGCGGATAACATCGAAACTGTAGTTTCGGTGGCCACGTTTGAAGCGGTAAGCCGAGAAGTCAGTCCGATCAATTGTAAAGACGCGCCGGAGCCGCTCACGTTCCGCCGTAGCAACCAACGACGCGTCGGCAAGGTCCATTGGGTTGTCGGCATACTGGATCATTAACTCGAAAACACGGCCGATAGTCACGTCATCGAGAAACCAGATCGACAGTCCTCCGTCAGCGATGAAATCCATCAAGCGCTGTGCACCGATACTCGATGGTGACAACAGATGAAACGCCTCGGCAAGGACGGGAACTGTTGTTCCTATCGGCTCTTGAATGGACTTCAGGACATCGACGCATCGACGGTGCGATGCATCTTGAGGATCGAAGAGCGCGACCAGCGGACCTGTATCAACCAGGATCAACGGCCGTGCTTCCTCCGAATTGCGTCGACAACAGCAGTTTTGGCTTCGCGCGCTGGCGCGACCGCGTAGCCGCCGTCGCCGAGGTCAAGTCTCTTGTATATCGCGTACGGCTGGCGCGCGGCATCTTCCATTGCCTTGTCGCGATAGGACATTACACCGCGTTTGAAGACCTCGGAGATTGAAAGGCCGGTCATCTTCGTCAATTTGAGCAGCGTCTTTTCTGTGTCGTCGTCGAGGCGGACGGATCGTGTTCCCATCAGAATTCTCATTAATTGTGTATTACAAATCGTATTACACATCGAACCGATGGTCAATGAACGTAACCAAGCAGTACGACCAGTTATGTCGCCTTGCCTGGTTGCGAAATCTCAGAGCGAATCAGTGCTTTTTCAGCGATTCCCGATCGACCTGATTTCCGCGCAGGAACACATGACGAACATTGCGCGAGTCCGAGATGTTCTCAGCCGGGTTCCCTTCGACAATCAGTATGTCGGCTGATAAGCCTTCCTGAAGCGAGCCGTACTCGTCGCTGTCTTCCAGGATAACTGCGGCGTTGTACGAACAGGCTTTGATGGCTTCCAGCGGCGGAATTCCTGCCATCACCATGAGCTCGAGTTCCCGGTGCATTGCTTCGCCGGCCCATAAACTGGGGTAGGGGAAGTCGGACCCTCCCGCAATCAGCACACCGGCTTCCCAGGCGCCCTTCATATTTGGAAAGAAATTGCCGCGAATTAATGTCATGTCGCCAAAGTTATTCTGCTGGTAAAACGACTCCGGACCGTCGTAGAAATTCTCGCGGACTCTCGGATACAAATCGTAGAACTGATTGACGACGTCTTCGCCCCAGATATCGACGATCAACGGTTCGTTGAGCATTGTCCGGCTGCCTTCTTCATCTGCAACCCGTAGCCCGGACAGCATTTCGCCAACGTTTGCGGTCAAAATGACAAATCGGTCGTTTTCCGCCATCCATTTATTGTTCTCGGCGGACACCGGTTTCGGCGACGAATGCGCCCAGCCGTCGAGACCGGTCGCTTCCATGATGATGGTGTCCATGTTCATCTTCCAGAAGTCAGCAATGACCTTGATGCCATGCTTGTGCGCTTCTGCTACGACGAACTGGGCCGCTTGCGGCGACAGACCGGTATAGAGCTTGATGACCCCGATGTCGTTATCGACATACCACTGCATTTTCTCCGGAATCGATTCGAGATCCGTAACGTACGTGGGCGCATCACCACCCCAACCACTGGGCGACTGAGTCCAGACCGCACCGACGACAAAAGTTCTCGGCCCAAAAAAATCGCCGCTGTTGATGCGATCGCGAGTCTTGACAACCCAATCAGGTTCCTCGGCGCCGACATCCAGTATCGTGGTAACACCCGCGTACAGGTGACCGGACAATGACCTTTGTACTCCCCAATCGTCATAGGTGGGCTGGAACTCTTCTTCGGGCAGGGTTCCATTTGCCCAGCTGCCGTTGATATGAACGTGCATGTCGATCAGGCCCGGCATAGCTGTCAGGCCGTCTCCGTTGATTGTCAGCGCGCCGGAAGGTGCTTCGACTGTTCCTCCATCTCCGATCCGGGCGATCTTGCCGTCAACGATCAATATGTCCTGGTCTTCTATCGGATCATTTCCCAGGCCGTCGATAATTCGGACGTTGCTGATCAGCGCCGGGCCTTCGTGTGCATAGCGCGGAGCAGGGTCGGCAACGGTTTCAACGGAGAACGCGCACGCTATGATGACGATAATCAGGGATGCGAGCGTTCGGTGTACAGCCATGGTGACTTCCTCGGGCGAGTTAGATTCGTTCCAGAAGTTTGCAAGCTAGTTGATAAACAAGCGCAAAGCAATTTCGCTGCCAGTCGTTAAGAAGGTACAATAAGGTCTGAATATTAGACCTTACTAGATTCCCCGGGGCTGCCCTTGAAACACATTTCCAAGATGATCCTTACGCTGCTGTGCATAGCCGCTTCGCAGGCCAACGCAGCCTCATTCAGCGATGAGGGGCCGGTCCTGCTCCGCGATGTCACCATTATTGATGGCACCGGAAACCTGCCGTACCCGAATCGTGACGTACTCCTCGCCGACGGCAAAATTGCAAAGATCGCCGTCACGACGCAAATCGGCGAGCTACCCGACGGGACAAAAGTCATCGACGAGCGCGGCCTGACTGTGCTGCCCGGTCTTATGGACCTGCATACGCATATCCGTAAAGTCGGCTTCAAGCCGGGCGAGTTCGAAAACCGTAACGATCTTGATGGGATGCAGACCTATCTGGACTCAACCATCTACGCCGGTGTTACGACGATCTTCGAGGTCGGTGGCAACATGACGACGTCGATCCAGCTGCGTGACGAAATAAACGTGGGAACACGGAACGGACCAACGATCTATACGGTCGGTGAAACAATCGAGTCGCTCACGACGACACGGGATGGTGTAAACGACCTGTTGCGTCCGGAGACGGTCGATGAGATTGACGCAATTCTCGATGCGCGCGAAGCAGCCGGTATCGACATCATCAAACTCTATACCGGTGTCACACCCTGGGAAGCGCGCCACATTATCAGCGAAGCCAATAAACGCGGTATCCGCGCCGTGGCAGACTTCTGGTGTTCAAACCTGTCAATCCGGCTGTTCATGGTGACGGGTCTCGACGCGTATGCACACGGTTCCTGCTTCGAGCCATTGAGCGAGGAAGACGCTGCCTGGATGGCAGCGAATGACAAGTTCGCGATGATTACGTTTACGGCCTTCGACACAATGGGCGGCCACCGACCGTACGCCGACTTTCCCGAGAAAGGTTTTCTGCAGAACCCGCTGGTGGTCGATGTCCTGGGCAAGGATGTGATCAACGACTACTACGCTGCCTTTCATGCGATACGTGAAAGATTCGAAGACGGCGAAGCATCGCTCTACAACAGTCAGCTCTTCGGTGACATATCGCACTTGGTACCGCTTAACTACATCAACGTGAAGCGCATGTGGGAGGCAGGTGTGTTGGTTGGCATGGGAACCGACGCCGCTTTTCCACCAGGAGGCTGGCCGGGAGAGGCGATGCACTTTGAGATGGAACATCACGCCAAGGCAGGAATTCCGAATCTTGAAGTCATCAAGATGGCGACACTGAACAATGCAACTTTTCTGCGAATTGATGACCACGTCGGTACGGTCAAGACGGGTATGGATGCAGACCTTTTAATCGTAAGAGGGAATCCGGCGGAGAAAATCTCCGATACCCGAAACATCGCGTACGTCATCAAGGGTGGACGAATACTCGATCGCAAGGCAATGAAGAAGTAGCAGGCGGGGGGGATGGAGGTTAATTCTCTGTCCCCCTTCATATTTACCTGGCTCGAAGTTGTTTGCGGTCGATCAGTCGGCCGCCCTGGATCAGATACTCGATATTGCGAGTGTCGTGAAAATTCGTCGACGGGTCGCCTCGCACGAGCATCAGATCGGCAATTTTGCCGGTTTCGATCGATCCGATCTCGTCCTCCAGACCAAGAATCGTTGCCCCATTGTACGTTGCCATTTTGATTGCCTGAATCGGTGGGATGCCTGCGTCAACGTGCAGTTTCAATTCCTGATGCATGGCTCCGCCAGGCCAGGTGACAGTCGGTGACGGTGCGTAGGTACCCGTGCCGACCAGGACGCCAGCCTCGTAAAATTGCTTGACGTTCTTCTGGTAGTCGGGAAGAAGGTTCGTGATGTTGCCAGTGCGACAATCCTGCGTAGAGCTTTATGATTTCAATATCGGCGGCCTGACGCTTGTCGAGTTCTTCGGTAATCTCATTCCGAAATTCCGGAGAGATCAAGCTGAACGCACTTGATCCGCTTTTCAGGTGACCGATCGTGTCCCCAGTTGGCACGCTGCGTGGACCAATACGCTGGTAAAAAAACAGGGACTGTAACCTCCGGTTACAGTCCCTGCGGGAGAGCATCAGGGGTGACCTATTGCCCCACGATACTCAATTGAAGTCATAGCGGAGTCGAATACCCCAGGTACGTTCCAGGCCGGGGACCGTGCTCCGGCTCCGGTTAAATCCGCCGAGTCCACGGAGATACCGCTCGTCGGCGAGGTTGTGGCCGAACAACGTGACTTCCCAGTTGTCACCGTTGCCGATCGCAACTCGCCCATTGATCAGTGTCTCAGAATAACCACCGCGGTAGGCGCTAACGGTTTGTCCCGGATTCGACGGATCAGGAACCGTCAAAATGGGTATGTCGGCAGGAATATTGTTCTGGTCGTTGAAGATCGTATACGCACCTTCGTCAATCGCGCGCGAATCAGAATTCGTCGCCGCTTCGTATGAGTAATCGAATGCGATTCGTGCGACAAGTGATTCGGAAAGATTCCACTCATACTGCGCAAGGCCGCTTAACTGCCAATCCGGGTAATTGATTCTGTTACCGGAAAGATCGGTGAAAACAGCTACCCAAGGAACCTGCACTGCCGGGCGGCCTTCTGCGGCCGCCGCCGCATCTTCTATCGCCTGATTCGCATCTTTCAGCGCCTGTGTTGCGGCACCGTCGACACCGGCATGCCTGACAAACTTGCCATAGGTGTAACCCATAGACTGAGAAATCGTAAGACCGTCAAGTGGCATCCATGTCAGCTCAATCTCGCCGCCGCTGATCTCGGACTCGGGCGCGTTTACGATGGCGCCAAGCGGACCAAAGTCCGGGTCCACGTACGTTCCGCCAACCTGTTGATCAAGGTAGTCATAGAAGAACACCGCACCATTCACACGAAGTTTGCCGTCCAGAATCGTCGATTTGATTCCCGCCTCATACGCGTTAAGCGTTTCAATGTCTGTCGCGCGGAACTGTGCCGATAGCGAGGCGGCTACGTCGATAAAGCCCCCCGACTTTGTACCCCGTGAGAAAGACAGATAACCCATAACCTCGTCGCTGATTGCGTATGTGGCGGCCAGCTTGCCCGACCACATGTCGTCCTCAATTTCCAATGAGAACGGTGTACCACCAACGGCACACGGAGCTGAAAATGTAAAGCAGCTAAAATCCGCGTCTGTCAGGTATGCACCCGGAACAAGTGGGTTGCCGCCAGGATGCGGGTACAAGTCGGTATTCAGACCAAAAGCGCCGAATGCTCCCCACAGTCCGGAAGAGTCGGCGTGCAGGAACGTACCGATGTTGTCCTGAGTTCGGACTTCGTTCGTAAACCGCAGGCCGGCAGTTAGTGACAACTTATCGTTCACCGCGAATTCGGCGTGCGAAAAGACGGCCCAGATATCGCGCTTCTGAATCGGATTCTGGCCGCCGGTTGACGGGAAATCGACGTTGTCGGGCTGGTCGAAGATGGTCGTTTGCTTTAGTTCGTCCGTCGCGAAGTTACCGCCTACCAGCCAGTTCATTCGCTCGGATTCGCCAGACAGTCGAAGCTCCTGAGAGAAAGTGGTCAGGTCTGAGAGATATGCCTGATATCCGTCCTGTACCAGGTTGCCGTCATAATCCAGGAACTCCTCTCGTTCAAAGTCTTCGAAACCGGTAACTGATGTTAAAGTCAGATCGCCGACCGCGAGGTTCATGTTTAAAGTACCGCCGCTTCCCTCGTGCAGGAGATATGGCGATTCGACCCAGGGAGCAATAGCCGGATTCGGCGTCCAACGCACTCCCCAATAATCATCGATCGCCTCCGGAACCGACTGCGGCCCCGGCAAGCCAAAGAGGGTTAGCCAGTCCGCGGTGATGAATGTATCAATACTACGAGGGCCAAGCGGCTCGCTGTCGTCCCTTGAGACGTGATACTCAAACAATGCATCGAATCGGTCATTAGGTTCGAAACCAAATGTCAGTCGAGCCCCGGTCTTTTCAAATTTGCCGAAGTCCTGTCCTGTGTCGACGTTGCGTTGCGGACCTTCATTACGATCATTTCTCGATACTGCAAACCGGACTTTTAGCGTATCCGAAATTGGCCCCGATACGTATGCCTCGATCTTGTTGCGCTCAAACGAGCCGTATTCAACGAGGACGCTGGCAGCGAACTCGTTCGTCGGACGAGATGTAACGTAGTTGATAGTGCCGCCCGTGGTGTTCAGTCCAAACAGGTCGCCCTGAGGTCCGCGGAGCACTTCGACCCGCTCCAGGTCGAATAGCAAGTTGGTTGTCGTTACAGGATATGGTTGCGCCACTTCATTAATGTGAACCGCCACCGGCGAACTTGAAATTGTTGAGTCGTTTGTCAACTCGCCAACGCCGCGGATTGAATATCGAGGCGTTGATTGTCCGAAATCGCGGTTGATTCGCAGGTTTGGTGTGATGTCCTGAATCTGCGTTATCTCATCGATACCACGGTCTTTCAGGTTTTCGCCGGTGAACGCAGTAATTGCGATTCCGATGTCCTGTATGCTTTGCTCTCGCTTCTGAGCGGTTACCACAATTTCTTCGAGTGCATCGGATTGTGCTGACGAAAGTGTCGGCGTCGCCAGCACGACGAGGATCGCAGTCTTGGCAGCGATAGTTAGTGGTTTCACGGTCGTACTCCCCCAAATTCCTTGAAACTAGACGAAAGTCCAGTTTAATTACGACTATTTGGTCTGTCAATTAGACCTTTTGGGTCTATTCAAACTTGGGCGGAGTGGTGAGTCGCAGCGGCGCATCCCGACGGCAAGGCGTTGCCGATAACCAGGGTTCCAGGAATTTTCTATCCAGATGTGATGATTTCCTCGGGAAAGATAGACGCATTTCAGCGCTGTGCAAGCCAGGTGATTGAATAACACCTGGCAACTTCGCTGACTGTCGTTCCGCAGGTACAATAAGGTCTGTTAAATAAACCTTAATGATTATCTTGGGAGCCGCTCATGAGACTTGTCGCGCCATTAGTTGGTATGCTGTTTTGCGTTTTCGCGCTGCAGGCGAACGCCGCCAGCTTCAGTCACGAAGGGCCGGTATTACTGCGAGATGTCGCAATCATCGACGGCACTGGCCATCTTCCATACCCGAACAGGGACGTGCTGCTGGTTGATGGGAAAATCGCGAGAATTTCCGTAACGACGCAAATCGGCGACCTGCCCGATGGCACGAAAGTCATTGATGAACGTGGCTTGACGGTGATGCCAGGACTCATGGATCTGCATACTCATATTGGCAAGGTCAGCTTCAAATCGGGTGAGTTCGAGAGTCGCGGTAGTCTCGATGGGTTGCAGACTTACCTGGATGCAACCATTTATGCCGGTGTCACGACGATCTTTGAGGTTGGCGGCAACATGTCGACCTCAATCCAGTTGCGAGACGAAATCAATACCGGGACGCGCAGCGGCCCGACGATTTTTACCGTCGGCCCAACAATTGGCGCGTTGAAGACGACACCGAATGGTGTCCGCGACCTGACAAGTCCCGAGGCGGTTGCAGAGATTGACGCCATTCTCGATGCGCGCGAAGCAGCCGGTATCGACATCATCAAGCTCTACACCGGCATCACGCCCTGGGAAGCGCGACACATTATCAGCGAAGCGAACAAACGCGGTATTCGAGCCATCGCCGACTTTTGGTGTTCGAACCTGTCAATCCGGCTGTTCATGGTGACGGGTCTCGACGCGTATGCACACGGTTCCTGCTTCGAGCCATTGAGCGAGGAAGACGCTGCCTGGATGGCAGCGAATGACAAGTTCGCGATGATTACGTTTACGGCCTTCGACACAATGGGCGGCCATCGACCCTACGCCGACTTTTCTGAAAAGGGCTTTCTAAAGAACCCGCTGGTGGTCGATGTCCTGGGCAAGGATGTGATCAACGACTACTACGCTGCCTTTCATGCGATACGTGAAAGATTCGAAGACGGCGAAGCATCGCTCTACAACAGTCAGCTCTTCGGTGACATATCGCACTTGGTACCGCTTAACTACATCAACGTGAAGCGCATGTGGGAGGCAGGTGTGTTGGTTGGCATGGGAACCGACGCCGCTTTTCCACCAGGAGGCTGGCCGGGAGAGGCGATGCACTTTGAGATGGAACATCACGCCAAGGCAGGAATTCCGAATCTTGAAGTCATCAAGATGGCGACACTGAACAATGCAACTTTTCTGCGAATTGATGACCACGTCGGTACGGTCAAGACGGGTATGGATGCAGACCTTTTAATCGTAAGAGGGAATCCGGCGGAGAAAATCTCCGATACCCGAAACATCGCGTACGTCATCAAGGGTGGACGAATACTCGATCGCAAGGCGATGAAGAAGTAGGCATGGGGACCTGATGAGCACTCCCGGAAATATCAGCGAAGCAGCATGTGCGAAGCTTTCCGGCATAGAAGGGCCCATTGTGCCGCCCGATCTCGATAACCCTGCACAGCTCGCCGAGCATCGGCGGCTTGCAGATCAGTCAGGCCGGGACGACCTTGCAAAAATTGACTTTCGGTACTCTCACGAGGCAGACGAAATTGCGGGTGTCCCGGTACTGCGCGTCCGTGGCAGCAGGGCGGTTAATCCTGACCGTATTTTGCTTCACTTTCATGGTGGCGGGTTTATTCTCGGCTCGGCAAAGGGCAACGCGAGTTTCTCGACGCAGGTGGCCGAAGCCTCGGCCATAGAGGTCGTTTCTGTCGACTATCGGCTTGCGCCGGAGCATCCTTTTCCCGCCGGACTCGATGATGCGCTGGCCGTGTATCGGGAGATGCGCACGGAATACAATCCGGTGAATACGGGCGTGTTTGGCGAGTCGGCCGGCGGCGGACTGGCCGCTGCACTGGCGCTCACGCTGCGGGATCGAGGTGAACCATTGCCGGGGGCCCTGGCGTTGATCGCGCCGTTTGCTGATATGACGGGCTCCGGGGGAAGCGTTTGTGCCAATCATGGCATCGATCCGGAACTGGAGTGGAACACACTTTGGCCAGGTGCAAACGCCTACGCATCGCAGACTGATCGCGACGATCCTCTGGTCTCACCGGTCTTCGGTGATTATGCTGGCCTGCCACCGACCTATATCCAGGCCGGCGGACGCGAGATTCTCCTGGACGATGCGAGACGCATAGCCGACGCGTGCCGAGACGCCGGCGTTGTTGTTGAGTTGGATGTCTGGGAGGAGTTGTGGCATTGCTGGCACTTCGATCCAACTCTTCCCGAGTCGCGCGACGCTTGTGAGCGTATCGCCTCGTTTTTTAATGAGAATTTATAACCGTTACATACGTCTATCGCGCGGTCTGTGGCGACTAGACTGGTACGACAAGTTAATGCCGCAATCAGGGGTGGAGCGCGCATGTCTCTCGAAATCAATCCGCTACTCAACCAGGAATTTATCAAGGACCCAATGCCCGGGCTTATGGCCGCCTGGGAAAAAGGTCCGGTCATGCGTCACGACAACCTGACGACGACATATTCCTTCTTCTCCTACGACGACGTTCGCTCAATTCTGATTGACCACGAAACCTTCGGTAGTGAAATGCCGCAGGAAAACAAGGATGCCGCACTCGGCCCGTTGCTCGACAACCTGATAGCAACTGACCCACCAAGACACACTCGTCTCCGTATCCTTGCCAACAAGGCATTCGCGCCGCCAGTCATCCGCGGGTTTCAGGACCAGGCACGCGTAATCGTTGAGGAACTTATCGACGACGTCATGGAGAAGGGCGAGATCGACATCATCAACGACTTTGCTGCCCAGGTAACGATCGGCATGATTACGACGATTCTCGGCCTGCCGCGCGAAGACTGGAGGATGATTCGTCAATGGACGACGGATATCTCCAATAACATCATGGCGGATGTCTGGCTCAAGGAGCGCGACCCGGTCCGCGAAGCGGAAACGAAACGCGTCGCGATCGAGCTCAGCGAATACTTCCGTGACTATCTCGCCGAGCGCCGCAGGCAGCCAAAAGAGGGCGATTTGATTTCGCTGTTCATGACGACCGAGGTCGAAGGTGACCGGTTGTCAGACGAGGAAGTTGAGGCGACAGCAATGCTGTTGCTGCTTGCTGCGAACGAGACGACGACAAATCTCATTGGCAATTTCGTTCGGACGCTTGCTCGTTACCCGGATCAGGCCGCGATCATGCGCGCCGACCCGGAGTTGGCCAAGCCCGGCCTCGAAGAAACGCTGCGCATGACACCGTCGCTTCGCGGCACGACACGACGTGTACGCAAGACCGTCGAGATGCATGGCCACACTCTCGAGCCGGGCGATGCGGCATTTGTCTGGATCGCTACGGCCAACCGCGACCCGAATGTCTTCGAAGACCCACATACATTCGATGTACACCGCAAACCAAACCGTCACATCGCATTTGCAGCTGGCCCGCATCTCTGCCTTGGAGCGCCTCTCGCGCGCCTCGAAGGTCGACTGAGTGCGGAGCTCCTGCTGCGCAGAACGAAGGACATTGAATTGCTGGGTGAGGCCAGAGTCGCTCCAAACGCAATCGCCGACAATGTACTTGAGCAACGCGTACGCCTGATTCCGGCGTAGAACTCGAAAAGGAAACCAAGCAATGGCAAAGACCAAAGTAGAAGAACTGCAGGCGAACGACGAGATCGAGTTCGCGCAATTCGAGTATGTCGATCAGACCGGTACGATTCGTGGCAAGACAGGCAACATCGAAGACCTCGGCAAGATCGGCGCCGCCGCGGCTGCCATAAATGGCGTACGTGGCAATGAGGAAATCGTGATGACGCCGCTTGCGGGCCTGATGGATGGCGTCCACAAGCGCCCGATCGTCTACGACCCCGACACGGCGTTCCAGATGAGCTGGCGGCCGAATACGGCGGCTATTCTCGGCCGCATGACGCGCAAGGACGGATCGCTGCACGATCATTGTCCCCGCTCGATTCTCGAAACCGTACTGAATCAGCTCGCTGAACACGGCTACACGTCATACGTTGGTTTTGAGAATGAATTTTATGTTTTCGAAGACGACGACGATGCGATTCGCGAAGGCCGCATCAAGGACCTGCGAACACTTGGACGCAACCGCAACGCCTACTCGTTAGCTCGACAGCAGTTCATGCAGCCGATCGCGGAAGAGATGTTTCGTCGCATGAAGTCCGCTGGGGCGCCGTTTGAGGTGTTTCATACCGAATATGCTCGCGGCATGTACGAGTTTGCTTTCCAGCCGCAGGATGCGCTGACGGCAGCGGACGGCCTCGCGCGATCGCGCCTCTACCTGAAGGAACTGCTGACCGAGAACGGCCTGACAACGACGGGTATGGCTGCTCTGCACTCTGTCGAGATGGCAACCCATACGGGCGTACACGCCAACATCAGTTTCTGGAAGGACGGTAAGAACGCATTCTGGGACGGGAAAGGCCTGAGTGAACTCGGTGAAAAGTTCATCGCCGGTGTCCTGGCAACAATGGATGACTTCCACATCATTTTCCGCCCCTGGGTGAATTCGTACCGTCGATTCAATCCGGAAGAGTTCTGCCCGGTGCACGCACTTTGGGGCGAGGACAATCACCTTGTCTCGCTCCGAATGAGCCACGGCTCCGTGCCGGAAAAGCAGACGCGTATCGAGCATCGAGTCGCAGGTACCGATACCTGTCCGCATCTGGTGCTCGCGGCGATCATTTACGGCGGAATTTACGGTATCGAACAGGATCTCGAGCTGCCGCCACAGGCAAAAATCGAGGAACTCGAAGAGGCACCAATGCTCTCTCATACCTTGCCGCTCGCGATCGAGAAGTTCAAAAACTCCGCTGTCGCACGCGCAGCATTTGGCGACGACTTTGTAGAGCACTATGCGCAGGTTCGCGAAGAAGAGTGCGCCGAGTACGAAGAGTACTGCAAGGAGAATGGTCTCGAGGTCGACTACAATGGTCCCGACGTTACGACCTGGGAGTACCAGCGCTACTTTGACTGGTTGTTCTGATGAAACTTGAATTTTCCGGCAGGAATGCCGTCGTTACCGGCGCTGGCGGCGGTATTGGCGAACAGATCGCTCAGGATTTGCTGGCAGCAGGAATCAACGTCTGCGCTCTGGACCTGAAGGAGTCGCCGGACTTTGATGTGCCGGATGGTGTGCAGTTGGCGTATCACGGAGTCGATCTGACGAATGAGTCGGATGTACGTACTGCAGTAAGTGCTGCGCGCGATGAATTCGGCGGTGGTATCGATTACGTAGTCTGCGCGGCTGGCATAGCTTTGTTCAACGGCGGCGATGGTGGTGCCCTCGGGATAGAGGATCGAGTTCTCGATCTGACTATGGGAGTGAATCTGCGCGGTGTCATTAACACGGCACGAGCGGCGATTGACGACCTGAAGGAGTCTGCTACGGGCGCCATGGTGATTATCGCCAGTATTGCCGGGCTGCGCGGCGCAGAAAATATCGAAGATGGCGATGCGCTGGATGCCTACCAGATGTCCAAGGCTGCGGTTGTTTCATTGAGTAAGACCCTCGCGCTGCAGTATGCGAAGGACGGTGTGCGCTGCAATACAGTCTGTCCGGGTGCCATCTGGACGCCGATGACCGACCAGATTTATCAGGATCCGTCCCGGGTCGAGGCGATGGCCGCACGTACACCGATTAAGCGTGTCGGCAAACCCGAAGACATCTCCTACGCGACAATGACATTGCTCGCCGATCAGGCCTCTTTCATTACAGGAATCGACCTGGTGTCTGACGGCGGCATCATGGCAAGACTTTGAATCTGGAATCCTGTCGAGCCATCGTAACGGGTGGCGGATCCGGAATTGGCAAAGCCATTTGCGAACGTATCGCTGCGGCGGGCGCGAGCGTCTGCGTTTCTGACATCAATGAGAACGCCGCTGTATCTGTGGCCGACGCGCTGGCCGCAGGTGGCACAAATGCGGTTGCATGCAGGGCTGACGTATCCTCGGAAAACGACGTTCAGGCGATGGTCGAATTCGCAGACAAGGAGCTCGGCGGCCTGACAGCGATCGTCAACAATGCGGGTTTCGCGGACATCGAGCGCGACGGCGATGTGACCGAAACTCCGAAGGAAGTTTGGGACCGCACGATGAGCATCAATCTTTTCGGTGTATTCCTGGGCTGCAAATTTGCGTTGCCCGTCATCGAGAAGAATGGCGGCGGGGCGATCGTCAACATTGCGTCGGCAGCTGCTTTGCTCGGCTCCTGTCCTTCACAAATCGCCTATACAGCCTCCAAGGGCGGGGTCGTCTCAATGAGTCGCGAGATTGCCGTTTGCTATGCGAACCGGGGCATTCGTGTGAATACCGTTTGTCCCGGCGTCACCCGAACGCCGATGATCGAAAATCTTCGTCCATCTGACGAAGCCATGCGCGCCCGGTTCCGACACATCCCGATGGGGCGCCTGGGCGACCCGGCAGAGATTGCCGGCACAGTCGCGTTCCTGTTGTCGGATGATGCGGGATACATCACTGGCCAAGAACTGGCTGTTGATGGTGGCACTCACGGTGCGTTCCTTACAGCCAACGACTGACATCTCAAGGTCTGGATAGCAGACCAAATTGTTGCGACAATGCCTCGATAATCAGAAGTATTTCAAAGGGGTAAACGTGGCAGCCGCAGCGCAGATAACAGCCGTCAACCAGACGCCGGCACACGAACTCGTCGTAGACCAATTACAGCGCTCAATTCTTCTCGGGCGATATTTGCCTGGTGATAAGCTACCTTCCGAGCGGTCCATGGCGGAGCAGTTTGGCGTTTCCAGGACGTCGATTCGCGAGGCGATTCATGTGCTCGTCGAGTACGGACTTCTCGAAATCAAGCGCGGCGCGACCGGCGGTGCGATCGTGCAGGACATGATCGACCGGGGCGTTCGACAGAAGATGCGGGCGTTCGCGCGCGAGCGCAAGAAGCACTATACCCAGCTGCTCGAGTTTCGACTGGTCGTGGAGTGTGCCGCCGCAAGGCTCGCGGCCGAGCGCCGCAGCAAGTCAGACTTGAAACGTCTGCAACGCTTGGTTGACGAAATGGACAGCATTTATGCGCGGGCGTCCGGTGGCGACGATTCTCGGGCGGCTATCCGCTTTTACGCCGAGGACACGGCGTTTCACATCGCCATTGCCAAGGCGAGCGCAAATCCGATATTGCTGGATGCAGTTGAGGAATGCCGGTACCAGATGTTCCTCCCGCTGGGGCGGGTCGTCGCGGAACTCGAGGAGCACGCCAATGACAAGCATCACGAGATCTATGATGCGATCGAGGGCGGTAACGGTGATTTGTCAGAAGCGCTGATGCGAGCGCACATCCAGGGCTCGTTCGACAGCCTCTTCAACTAGCGGTCGGCCAGTATCTCGGTTCGGGCAAGCTAAGGAAGAAGCTGCGCGCTGGCCGTGCAATTGTTCGCAGCGAGAATTTCCGCCAAGTTTCTGCCGTCGTCCGATCGCCAATCTTTCAGGTTGTCCGTATACGTGTTCGCGAAGCGAATGGCATCTGCGACAACGGAATCGTCCTGACTCACTTTACAGATTTTGGCGACGATCTCAGGCAATTGCTCAGGATCCTGGACTGGTACTCCAGCGGCTACCAGTTTTTCCGCCGTCGCAAAGTCGAAATTTCGCATCGCCCACATGATCAGATTGCCGTTTCTTTGCATGGACAGATCGGCGCCGCGCTGCAGCAGCGCGTCGATCAATTCGGCGTGACCATCCATTACTGCGTACCACACAGGCGGAACATCGAAAGCGTTGCGGACGTCGATCGATTGCGGCTCACGTTTCACAAGATCCAGCGCCTCATCGTAGAATTTCAGGGCAATCAGGTCGGCGAGACCGGGTTGAACGCCAAACTCGATCAACAAACCGCCACATTCGGTGTGTCGCCTCTTGACGGCAATGTCAATCGGGCGTATCGACTCCTCACTGTCAAGGATCGCGCAGGCCATCTCGGGCCGCTTCTCGAGAATCTCCCGTAAAGCGATCAGCGCATCGGGTTTGTCCCCATTCACGAGCAAATTTTGAAATTCGGCGGAGAGGTTCTGCGCCGCCAGGTCGACATCGTTCTGACGCTCAAATTCTTTGGTCTCTGCGTAGAAATCGGATTTCGGGATGACGCCAATCGAGCGCTTCAGGATATTGCCGTTTCGAAAATACAGAAACGTCGGGACGCTTCGAATTCCAAAACGTTGGGCAATCTCCGGTGCGCGCGACGTGTCCAGCTTGCAGGTCTTGGGAAAAGCATCATCCGCTGCCAGTTCGTCGATTATCGGCGCCATGGTCCGACAAGGCTCACAACCCGGACCGTAGAAATCCACAAGGACGATGCCGTCGGCTGCGATGACTTCTGCGTCAAAGGTATCAGTTGCCAGTTCCAGGGCAGCTGCCCGCTTCATTCAGCGCCAACCAGGACGAATTGGTCGTCAGTATGTAGAACCTTCAATGGGTAATTCAGCTCCAGGCCGACCAGCATCGCCTCGACCTTAGCCAGCTGGTAGACGCCGCCGATGCGATATTCGCCGAGATAATCATCCGCGATTCGTATTTTCCGGGTGTTGTAACGGTTGTACTCATCAACCAACCGCTGAAGGCTGACGTCGTCGAATCTGACGACGCCAATGCGCCAACTATGAAAATCTTCAATGTTTGGCACGGCACTCACCGTGATCCCGAGCTTATTGCCGGTGAAAGTGCCGATCTGACCGCCATCGACCAGGTTGGCGTCGATCGAAGTGGCTGTCTGATCTGCCGCGTGGATTGAAACCGTACCCTCGATAACCGCGACCGTCGTTTCCCCGGTTTTTCGGTAGATGTTGAACTTGGTTCCGATCGCCGTTACGTAGCGGTCATCAACGTTGACACTGAAGGGTCTGTCCGGGTCCTCTGCAACACTGAAAAACGCTTCGCCTCTGACGAAGCTCAGAGCACGGACGTCGTCTGAAAATCGGATCGAAACTTCCGAGTCAGTGTTCAAAATAAGGGTGCTGCCATCGGCGAGCGAAATCGTCCTTTGTTCTCCGACAGCGGTGGCATATTGCACAGCTTCAATCGGTGGAATATCACGGGAAAGCCAACTGAAAAATCCGGCACTCACGGCAAGAGTCGCCAAACCGGCAGCAATCAGCCACTGTCGCCTTTTCGGCGTTTCATCGGCACCAACCAAGCCAGCCGAATCAAGATTCAACTCACTGGAGTCAGTCCAGAGATCGAGCATGCGCTGGTATTCTTCGCGGTGTGCGTCATCGGCATCAAGCCATTCATACAGACGTCTTTCGTCGTTCTCGGACATCGATCCGGAATACAGGTGCACGACAAACTCCGATGCCTGTTGTGCTATTTCATTCCTCAGCTCGTCCTTGCGGTTTGCTGTCATCACAGCAACTCCTTCCTCATTTCCATGAGCACGGCAGAGATGTACTTCTCAACCGTGCTGACCGACACGCCGAGATCGTCGGCAATGTCGCGATAACTTTTGCTGTCGCGCCTGCTCAAAATAAACGCGCGGCGGTGCGCTGGTTTTACGCGCCGTAAAGTCCGCATCATCAATGCCAGTTTCTGGCTGGCCTGCAACTGTTCTTCGGGCGTGTCGACATTAGTCGTCGCTTGCTCATCGTCATAACTGACATGCTTGTCTTTCTCGCGAACCCTCGCCCGTCGCACAGAATCGCGGATCAAATTTGTCGCGATAGCAAACAGAAAACTGCGCACGGCCTCCGGTCTCATCGTCAGTCGTTTATCGGCATCCTCGAGCTTTGACAGGCGAACAAAGACTTCCTGCATCAGGTCTTCCCGATCCGGCTCGAGCGCAAGCCTGGCACGGAGAAAGCGCCGCAACGCAGAACCGTGTTCCTCCAGTACAGCCTCGATGACCGGTCGACGAGACGCCCGGTCCGCGAGACTTACAACTTTGTTCGTCGATTCAGCCACGTTATTCGTTTACACGCACCCGAAGGCGCTTACCTCAATGATTTTTGCGGAGTTCATCACGCTTTTTACTCAAAAACCCTTGCGCACAGATACATATAACGTCCGCCCCTTCGGGTCCCGAGCTGCGCCGGACAGGAACTTGCCGGTGCTTTGACCGCGTACGAACGACTCGGCAACGGTGTTTTCGTCCGTCAGATTGGTAATACGAAGCGTGACCGATCCGTTCTCCAGCAGGCCTTTATCGTAGCGGCGAGTGATCGAAAGGTTATGCCGCAGGCTCGCTTCGTACGTTTCCCAGAAACCGTTGGTTATCAATATACCGGGCGTTGATGTCGTGGCACGGTAAGACGAGCCCCAGCTCAGGTTCCAGCGTTCGGACTGCCAGCGAATTGTTAGCAGTCCGCTGTCTCGGGGCGTCCTGATGCCGACCAGGTCGATCGGTGCTTCGTCTGAAGATCCGGTGAGAAAGCGATCAAACTGCCGTTGGTGCGTCCATAGCAAGTCCACGGTTGTTTCGCCAGCACCAAAACCGAATGTGCCGGTCAGGCGTAAATCGAGAGTGCGAAGCTTTTCGCGCGAGATGTTCTGCGTACGCAGATCGCGGGATACCAGCTGCTCACCGTCAAATTCCAATAGCCGGGGCAACGACTCCCACGACCCTGGCAGGAACAGCACGTCGTCGGCCGACACAATCTTGTGGCGATAGTCCAGGTGACTGGAATAAATAGCCAGCTGCAAGTCGGGCCGGATGCTCCACTCAACGCCATATTTTGCTGAAACGGATTTCTGTGCGCTGAGGTTGGTGTTGCCGCCAAAATAGTCGGTCACCGGTTCATCGATAATGATGCAATCGGCGTTCGGGGCGAGTACCGGGCAAAGATCCCGGAAGTTTTCTAAAACGTAAGCGGTGCCCGACCCGGGGTCGATCACCCAGATGGCTGGCCGCGATCCCTGCGGTTCGAAAATGGCCAGTGCGGCCGGGGCAACGAACGCGGTGCTGTGATCTGCCTTTATTCTTACTTGTGGCAATGGCGTCCAGACCAGCCCAAGCATTCGGGTGGTGTCACCGTATGACACTCCATCGACTTTGTCGCCGCCAAAAACGGTGTTTCCCAAAATTATCGTGCTGCTGCCGTCGACGTCGTAGTCATCCCGCCGGACAGCGGCGACGATATCGAGGCTGCCGTGGAGTTGTTCGGAATTCAGCAACGGAAATCGGGACTCGGCATACACGGACGTCAATCGTTCATTGGCGAACAGATCGGCGACATTCAGTCCAACGGTGGTTCCCAGCGAAGCCTGCTGCGTCGCGTTCAGGCCAAAGGTGTCCTGCTCCTGCTCCAGTTTCTTGCTGCGCAAGGTCGCGCCGATCGCCACGCGGGTATCGCCTGCAGGCAACTCAAAGGCCCTTCCCCGGAAAAGGAGTGTTACATCACGATCGCTATTAAGTGTCCGGGTGCGTCTGTCTCCAGGAAACACTGTATCGAACACGCTCGGGCCAGTCGGGTCTGCCGGATTCGCCGGCTCGTGGTTGGAGGGCGAGTTGCCATCACCCCACGGATTAAATCGATGCGTGCCCAACAGGTAGCCTGAGTTGACCGAATTCGTCTGTACACCGTCGATGCCGTTGCGACTGGAGCGCACAGCGATCTCGCCAACCCAGCCGGCCGGCATGGACCATTCGGCGGCCAGCATTATTGTCGATTGCTCTGTTTCCGTGATGGATTGCTGTGCCGCGCTGTCATCAAAAATCGATTTGACGCGTACGTCGGTATCCCAGGGGTTGAGTGCCGACGAGGGTGCCGACGCGGACTGAGCGGCAAGAACGGTCATTCCCGCAACCGGTCCGCGGTCGTAAGTGCTGTCCCTGCGAGTGTACAGAACGTCGGATTTCAGGCTGAGATTGTCCGTCACGTCCAGCTGCAGGCTCAGGTAGCCGGAAATTCGTTCTTCCTTTGGAACCACGGACTGGTAGCGGCCTTCGACGTCAGGTGACAGGCCGGGAACGAAATCGGACTGGGTTGGCAGGTAAACGTTGCCGGTTTGGGTGAACTCAAGAACGCTAACGGGCGACGTCGATCGGTCGGCGACGAAGGCGTTAGGCAATTCGCCGACACCGCCAGGCGCGAGCGAGAAACTCCTTGAATTTGACGACAGTCGTCCGGCGATATCACTTGCCCGGAGGCTGTCATTAGAGTGCAGGCTCAAACCCGCGACAATACTTCCGCCTGACCACGTATTGCCGGTTCCCGCGCTGATGCGAGCTGCGGTCATACCGCCGCCTGTCGGAGAACCCAATTCGACACGCGTGTCGATATCCTCGTACTGGCTGCGCAGCACAATGTTGACGACACCACCGACGGCATCGGCCCCGTATATCGCGGACGCCCCCTCCATCACGATGTCCACGCGTTCGACGAATTCAATCGGGATACCGGCAATGTCACTCGACGTGCCAATCATATCGCCCGCGCCCAATCGCCTGCCGTTGACCAGCACCAACGTTTCACCGGTCCCGATTCCGCGCAGGTTTACTAATTCGGCACCGTTGAAGTTAATCAGCCCGTTCTCGAGCGCGGAGTTGGTGCCGTTGAACGCACCCGTGGAATGGGCACCTCCCCAGTAGTGCGGAATGCGCGCCAGCGCCTGCCCGAGGGTTGGCTCGCCGATGGCCTCGAGCTGATCGGCATCGAGAACCAGGATTTGCTTGGTCAGCTGCCCGCTTGTCAGGCCGAGCCGGGATCCGGCGACGATAATTTCGTCGATGCGCGGCTTCGGGGCCTGCTGCGCTGTACCGGGTTGTGTCCGGTCGGCGTCGTTTGAGTTCGCGTTTCGTTTCCCATCCGTTACTACAAAGACGTCAGTCGCAGGCTTGGAAAACGTCAGTCCCGAATCGCCCAGAATTCGTTCGATTGCGGCATCGATTGTCATTTCGCCTTTAATCGCGGAAGTCGTCAGACGCGCCGCAACGCCGGGTACGAACATGATCTGAACACCAGTGGACTCTGCGAGTTCCAGCAGTGCCTGTTCGACGGGCTGTGCATCGAGACTGATTGAGCGGAGCGCGGGCGCGTCTACTTCATCTGCAAGCGACGACGTATATAGCAAGGTCCCGCACAGGAGGATGAAAACGGTCTGCGCAATCCGGCTGCTCGCCATGTAAATCCGGCACTTCACTTACGTTGCGCGACTTGAGGAAGCCCCAGTCGCGTTTCCCCGCCAAAAACAAGTCACGAACGATATTAACACCTGAATTCCTGATTATTTGGAGGGGTATACGAAATGCTGCGTGTAACTGGTTGGGGGAGTGCTGAGTTTCGAATGTTCGACGCGCTCCAAAGAACTCAATCAGGAGTAGAAAGACATGACACTTGAACTGGACAGGGCATTCTGGCTGTCGCTGGTTGCCGGCGCAGCAATAGCGGTGCCTGGCATTGGCGCTACGCAGGATGTCGACGACGACGAAGAGACGCCGGAAGATATCGAGGAGATCATCACGGTAGGCACGCGGCTCGGTCTGGACGCCAGCCGAATGGCGAAACAGACGGTCGTGGTAACTTCGGAAGAGCTCGAGAATATCGGCGAGCCCGATCTTGGCCGGGCGCTTGCACGAATTCCGCAGAACTGGGGTGGTGCGCAGACTGCCGGTGCGTTCAACGGTCGCAATACCGAGGCATTCAATGGCTCATTCAATATCAATGGCGCTGTGTCGCTGAATCTGCGAGGCCTCGGCACCAACGAAACGCTGGTGCTTGTTAACGGCATGCGTATTGGTGCCGGCGACGTCTCGGGTAGCGCAACCGATATTGCAGGCATTCCGAAGAGCGCTGTCGAGCGAATCGAAATTGTGTTGGATGGTGCCTCCGCAATTTATGGCGCGGATGCACTTGGCGGCGTGGTCAACATCATTCTCAAGGAAGACTACCAGGGCGTGGCGACGTCCTTGCGTGTAGGCTCGCCGACTAATGGTGGCATGTTTGAGACATCCGCCAATGTCGGAACGACGTTTTCCTGGGATACAGGTCAATTGACCGCCAATGTTGATTACCACACCAATGACCGGCTGCAGGCGTCGGAAGCCGATGCGCTACTTCTGTCCCAGGTAGCGACGGGTTCGTTCGGCCAGATATTGCCGCCGGGTGGCGGAGCGCACACGCCTGCCAACGTATACGTCTTCCAGCCGGACGGTTCACTGGCACCCTATAACGTGACGACGGACTCGTATTCGCCGACGTTATCGGACTTTGCCAGCGGCCTGAACCTGACGACAATTGGCGATCACCAGTCAGTGGTACCCGATGAGACGAGAAAAGCAGTCAACCTGATTCTGACCGAGGAAATCAGCGATTCGCTGACCCTGAAAGGAAACCTCCTCTGGTCGGAGCGCGACACGCTGTACGACCGAAATCCTGTCGCATTTCGTACGCGACTTTTCGGTAGTGGCGAAACAAACCGCCCGTCCGCGCAATTTAACCCGTTCGCAGAACGCATCCTGGTGTGGTCAATCTATCCCGAATTCGGCATTCAGCAATCTATTACGAACACGAAACAGCTGACCGCCAACCTGGGCTTCGACTGGCAGGTGTCGGACAATTGGTCCGTCGATTTCGGAGTTCGTCAAAGCAGGAATTCGATTGACGGCGTGCACACCAATAGTTCGAACACATCGTACGTTACCGGATTCAACCAGGCATTTAATCCCTGGGGCGACGGCAATTCGCCGGACAACGAAAACGTCCTGCCGCTGATCCTGTATGGCGATCGAGATACGAGAACCCAGAACAATGAAACCAGTTTCGACGTGATCGTGCGGGGATCGTTGTTCGATCTTCCGGCAGGTACTGTTCGCTCCGCTTTCGGTGGATCCTTGCGAAAGAAAAAAGTCGATATGACGCAAGAGACGCTTGGACTGAATTCCAATTCCGGCACCCAGGGAAATACGGGTACGGGTATTGGTACAGGTATTCAAGTCTCGGATATGCTGGCGGAACAGGATATTGAGTCGGTGTTCGCAGAGGCTTTCGTGCCAGTCCTGTCCGGTACTCCGGGTTTCTATGACCTGTCAATTTCCGCCGCAGTTCGTCATGATACCTACAGAGGCGACGGCATAGCGTTCCAGCAATTGTTCGGACAGGAAGTAGGTGGCAATGCCGCCGACTCCGTCAAGTTCAGTGACACGACTCATTCCTTGGGCATCGTGTGGTCCCCGATCGAAGCGCTTCGTATCAAGTACGACCGCAGCACGGCGTTCATCGCCCCGAATCTGCTGCAGGTGTTTGAACCGGAGCTGCAGCGCCCCGCACTCAATATTCGAAACCCGGGTGACGGCACCTGGTACCTGGCGCCGCCGCTGGATAGTTTCTGCGATGTGTTGTCGCCTTGCGTGCGTTTGGATGAGCCGCTTACTCAGTTTGTTGGCGGCAACACGGGTCTCAAGCCGCAGACATCGACTGCTGACAAATTCAGCGTCGAACTGCAGTTCGACAACGGGTTTTTGTTCGGCGTCTACTACAACGAACTCATCTATAACAACAAACTGGTCAGTGCTGCCGATTTCCTCTACGACTTGCCGGGCTCATGGGAAGCGCTTCCGCATCTTTTCGAGTTCAATGGCGATCAGATTATTACGATGGACGCGCGTTGGCAGAATCTCTCGGTTGAGGATGTCCAGTCTTACGATGTTCGACTGGAGTACGATTTCGTGACAGGAATCGGCGATTTCAATGCCGCAATCAACTGGTCCCACCAGTTGCGTCGTGACCAGTACCTTGGCGCCGTGCCTGACGAAGAGCCTGTCGACATGCTCGGCATTGCGAGCCCCAAGGAGTCGGGCCTGTTGAGCATTGCGTGGAGTCGTGACGAATGGTTCGCGAACTGGAACTCTTCTTACCGCGGCGCCACTGCGACGTCGAGCGTGTTGAACGAACTTGCCGGTGAGTACACGCGCTTCGATTCATCGCTGCTGCACAACTTGTCGTTGGGCCGAAGCTTTGATTCAGGCTTCCTGCAGGACGGTTCGGTTGAGCTATATGTGACCAATATCACCGATGAAAAGATCGAAGGTGAAGAGTTCTACCGTTCAGAGAGCGTCGGGCGATTCGCTTACGGGTCTGCAAGAGACCCGCGCGGGCGCATGGTGTTCCTGACGCTCAAGAAAGTATTCTGAGCGACGCTCGCGAGCGTGCAAAAAAGTAAAGGGCGCGGTTCTGCCGCGCCCTTTCTCTTTCTAAATGAATAACAGCGAAAAACAGTTTAAGGCAGAACGGGGCGAGGGCTCACTGGGGCAATACCTGGTCGACGCCTTTCATCTCATGAAGCCATTCTGGCTGGGTGACAAGGCGTGGCTCGCCTGGACGCTGCTGCTTATCACCCTGGCAGTTGTCTTCGGTCAGGTCGCGATTATCACCAAGGCGTCATACATCTACGCCGACATGTTCGATGAGCTCGCCGAGCAGAACATGAACGAATTCTTCGCGGTGGCGCTCCTGTACCTCGGCATCCAGGTCATCTGGACGGCCTGGGGCATGCTGACCATTCTGATGCAGAACTTGTTGATCATTCACTGGCGTCGTTGGTTGACCCTGGCATTCAACGCGCGCTACCTCGACAACAGTTTGTATAACCAGCTCGAGCTCAAGGATTATCCGGCCGACAACATTGACCAGCGCATTGCCGTCGATATTCTCACGATGTGCCGCGACACGCTGGAACTGGGCATCAGCTTCCTGAGAAATTTCGGGCAAATCTTTTCTTTCTCAGTCGTCATGTGGACAGTCTCGGGAACGCTGGAATTCACAGCCTGGGGCGTCGCAATTGCAATACCGGGATACATGTTCTGGTTTGCGATCGTCTACTCAGCCCTGATTACCTGGCTGACACACAAAATTGCCAGGCCCATGGTGGGCTTGGAGAACGAACGCCAGGGCGTTGAGGCGGATTTTCGTTTTCAGCTCGTGCGTATACGCGAAAACGCGGAAAGTATTGCGCTCGTCGACGGCGAGAGACGCGAAGTCAGATCGCTCGCCAGTCTGTTTGACGCCGTCTGGTCCAATTTCCGTAACCTGGTTCGCTACCGCCGCAATCTTCGCGGCGTGCAGGGGCTGGTTACGCGGCTTGACGGCTACCTGCCGATTATTGCCGGTCTGCCCGGATACCTTGCTGGAAGTATGACTATTGGGGGGCTGATGCAGATGCAACAGGCCTTCCGGAGGATTTCCGGTGGACTCGAATGGTTTGCCAAGTTCTACCAGCCATTGGCGCTGTGGAAGGCAAGCGTGGACCGCGTGCTATTGCTCAGGGCAACGCTCGAAGAGGCCCGCGCCGAGCGCATTGAGAGCGAATTCGAGATCACACGGGGAAGCGGACTCGATCTGAATGTTGCCGATCTCGATATCCGGCTGCCGGATGGCCGCGAACTGATTTCTGGCGCCGCAGTGACGTTTGAGAAAGGCCGCAATACCCTGGTTGCCGGCCCATCGGGTTCGGGCAAAAGCACCTTGTTCCGGGTGCTTAGTGGGCTGTGGGTCTGGGGCAAGGGCCAGATCTCGTATCCCGCGGATTCGATGATGTTTATTCCGCAAAAACCGTACCTGCCGATCTCTTCACTGCGTGAAGCGATTTGTTATCCCGCTTTGCCTGACCACTACAGCGACGACCAGATCATAGCGACGATGGAACGCTGTGCCCTCGACCAGTTCACAAGCAGGCTGGACGAAATCGCCAACTGGTCGCGTGTCCTGTCAGGTGGAGAACAGCAACGCGTCGCGATTGCGAGGGCATTGCTCGCCAAGCCGGCCTGGTTACTGCTCGACGAGGCGACCTCGGCGCTCGATCCGGAGACCGAGGCGACCTTGTACGAAGCGCTCGCAGATGGGCTGCCCGACACAACATTGATCAGTATCGCTCACCGCGAATGCCTGCGTCGTTATCACGATCAGCAGATTACGCTGGACCCCAAGGCGAGGACTCTCGCGCTTGCACCGATCGGCGCAACGTAGGGGACGACTATCAGCGATTTCATCAAAAGTGCGTTTGGCCTGCTCAGCCGCTACTGGCGTTCGGAAGAACGCGTCGCCGCATGGATTTCGCTCGCGACGCTGGTCGTAATCGAGATCGTACTGGCATACATACTGGCGAAGCTGACCTTCTATTACGGCGACATGATGGATGCCCTGAAGGAAAAGGACGTCGATTCATTTTCCAATACCGGGCTGGTATATCTCGGGTTCGTGCTGATCGTCGTATTTTTCAACATGACCGAAATCCAGGTGCGCGGCTACCTGATCGTCAATTGGCGTCGCTGGCTGACCGGTAAACTCGTCGCGCGCTACATGAATGGCAAGCTCTATAACCAGATGGAGCTTAAGGACTATCAGTGCGATAACCCGGACCAGAGGATATCGCTGAGAATGGTCGATTCCTCGACGGATCTCTGCGACGAGACTCTGGAGCTGGGTGTTTCGTTTATTAAGAATTTTGCGCGGCTATGGGCTTTTGGCGTTGCACTGTGGGTCGCTTCCGGGACACTTGAGTTTTCAATATCCGATATCGACGTCCGGATTCCCGGCTACATGTTCTGGGCCTCGATGCTGTACGCCGGGTTCGTGACCTGGGCGGTGCACAAGGTCGGACATCCGCTTACCCGGCTTATTAATCGGCAACTGGAAGTAGAGGCCGATTTTCGCTTCCAGATGATTCGTATCCGTGAATATGCCGAGAGCATTGCTCTTATTCAGGGCGCGGAGAATGAAGAACGCAGGATGAGAAACCTGTTCAGCGCCGTATGGCAGAACTTCATGCAGCAACTCCGTTACAAGGTGCCGCTCATTGGAGTCCAGGCCTTTATGGGCCGGATGACCAATATATTTCCGACGCTGATGAGTATTCCCGGGTATATCACCGGGACAATTACCTTCGGCGAGATATTTCAGATCAACGCAGCCTTTGCGGCAGTGACGATGGTGCTGGAATGGTTCGCGCTGTCGTACCAGAAGCTTGTGACGTGGAAGGCAAGCGTGGATCGCGTCCTGTTGCTCGAGTCGACGCTGGACCTCGCTGCGGACGAATCCGGCGCATCCGGTTTTCGTACCCGGTCGGGCGAGTCGAGTAATCTGCAAGTGAGCGATCTTGATATCTATCTACCCGACGGCCGCTCGCTGCTTGAAGACGCGAATTTTGAGATCGTCAAGGGCCGTAACACTCTCGTTACCGGAAAGTCCGGTTCCGGGAAGAGTACGCTCTTCCGGGCATTGTCGGGGCTCTGGGTATGGGGCAAAGGTGACATCGCGCGCCCTGACGGCGAGATCATGTTTCTCCCGCAGAAAATCTATCTGCCAGTCGGCACATTGCGTGCGGCGGTAGGCTATCCGGACGAATCGACGACGTACGACGATGCGCGCATTGCGGAGGTACTGCGGCAATGCAGATTGGGCCACCTGGTTGCGCGTCTGGATGAAGAAGACAACTGGTCGCGGGTATTGTCTGGCGGCGAGCAGCAACGAGTTGGCTTCGCTCGGGCGCTTCTGGGGCGGCCAGACTGGCTGTTTCTCGACGAAGCGACGGCTGCGCTGGACCCCGATACAGAGGCGGTGCTGTATCGGGCGCTGGAAACAGAACTACCCGATACTACCGTCATCAGTATCGCGCACCGGGAAAGCCTGCGGCGTTATCACGATCAGCAGCTGACTCTCGACCCGGAGTCGGGCACGGCGTCGATGGTACCTCTGCCTGCAGGAGGCATGTCGTGACGAAGGGACCGATTCTGCTGACAGGATTTGAGCCGTTCGGCGCATGCCGGAGCAATCCCAGCGAGCTGATTGCAACGGCGTTGGATCAGACGTTTACCAGCGCTGGTACGCCGATACGAGGTCGCGTGCTGCCAGTCGACAAGGAGCGCGCGGCGGCCGCTCTCGCCAAGGCTATCGCGGAAGTGCAGCCGACCGCAGTTGTTGCGCTGGGCGTCGCCGCGAGCCGCAAGGCCGTTACCCCTGAAAAGATCGCTGTCAACCTGTGCAGCTTTCCCATTCCCGATAATGCGGGAAACCAGCCGGTATCCGAACCCGTGATCGATAGTGGACCTGCGGCTTATTTCACGACACTTCCGGTCGAGCGGATGGTCGAAGAATTGCACGCCGGCGATTTTCCGGCGGCATTGTCTTTGAGCGCGGGCTCCTATGTCTGCAACCATGTTTTCTATTCGTTGATGCATATGCTCGACCAATCCGGACCCGGCATGCCGGCAGGGTTCATTCATTGTCCGCCGGAATCATCCAACAACAATAACGGCCTGCCCCTGGAACAGATGATCCGCGCTATCAGGATTTGCTGTGATGTTATAGACGTGCCGCAGACTGAGGCGAGCACTGCATTTGGCAGCACGGATTAGGGGAAAGACGGAGAACCTATGAAGTTTTTCAGACTTGTTGCCGTACTGATATTCGCGCTTGGAGCATCTGCTGGCGGCGCGCAGACGCTCGAGGATTTCGAGCTCGACTACGACTGTTTCAAACTGGAAAACGGCCTGCGTGTTGTTGTTGCCGAGGACTTTTCGTCGACAACGTTCAGCCTCAATGTCGTGTACTTCGTCGGCTCCCGTGATGAGGTGCCGGGCAAGACCGGTCTTGCGCACCTTTATGAACACATGATGTTCCGCCCAACTGAGTTCAGCCCGGTGCGCTTTCAGGAGGCGATGAAAAGCCTGGGCGGTGGCGCGCAGGGCGGCACGCTGAAAGACCAGACAATCTATCTGTCGGGCGGTCCGGTTACGAATTTCGAAGCAATCCTGGCTCTCGAAGCAGATCGCATGGCTTCAATTCGGGGGAGCATCACACAGCAGGCGCTTGACGTTGAGCGGGATATTGTCATCAACGAGCTGCGCCAGAAGTCGTCAATGATTGAGCGTATGAGTGCCAGACAGTGGCCGGATGGACATCCGTACACCCACACCCCGGGCGGTACCGCTGAGGACCTGCTGTCACTTTCTGTAGAAGAGGTGTCGGAATTCGGCGAACGTTTCTACGGACCAGATAACGCTGTCCTGATTATCAATGGCGGCGTTGAAGCCGCTGAGGTCAGGCGAGTGGTGGAAAAGCTGTTTCAGGAAATTCCACCTGTCGGAGCCGACCGGTCTCTTACCGCCTGGGTCCCGGAGGAGCGTGAGTCTGATGATATCCATGGCGACCCGAACGAAACGGGCCTCACATTACGTCGTTCCTGGCATGTTGCGCCCGGCTGGACCGAGGACGCGGTACTGCTCGAGCTCCTGGCCAGGGTATTAAACGGCGAGAACAGCGACTTCATTCAACAGCTGTCCGGGGACAACGACAAGGTGTCGTCCGCCAGCGCGAGTATGTGGAAGCGGTCGCTCGTCAGCGAATTCGCAGTACGGGTTGTTGGCAGTGCAGGTACTACTGGTGATGAACTGCGTACAGAACTTGATAAGTCGCTCGCTTCGCTGCTTGCGGGAGGAGTCACGGAGCGAGCCCTGTCATCTGCCAAGCGATCGCTGCTGGTCGCGCAAGTGAATGCGGCGCTATCGAACGGCGAGCGCGAGAAGCTGATCGTCAGCTCGATATTGAACGGTGACGATCCCGGGTACTACCGGTTTCGAAACAAGGTGATCGCAAGAGCGACGACGGATGATCTCGTGGGGGTTGCGCGAACGTGGTTGGGAGGCGGCGACACACCGGAGACGTTTGATCGACCAACAATACCGAAACGGGCAGCAGAGGATCGTGAGGGTGGTAGTGAGCATGATCGTTCTTCCGTTCGGCGCCGATCACTGGAAAATGAAGTGCCGGTCGCCGTTGTAGCGGATAACCGGGCCAAACTTACAACGCTCTATTTTGAGTTTGACCGTGGCTGGCGACATCACAAGGATCAGTCACCCGCTGTAGCCAGAATTGTCACAAGTCAACTGCAGTCGCAGTTAAGGCGGGCGGGCCGTCCGGACAGCCTGGCGGATCTCGGTGCGACGGTTCAGGTGCAGCTAACTGAATCCACCGCTGCACTCACGATCGGCTTTCTCGATCGCGATATCGAGCTGGTGTTGCAAACCGTTGCAGATGTTCTGAGCGATCCGCAATACGTCAGCAATCAACGACCGCTTCCACCATATCCACCCAGAACCGGATTGGGCGCTGGCGCCTACAAACAGACTGAAATTCTCTACGGTGAAAAGCACCCGTATGTGACCGAGGCTCATTACCTCGCGGCGGCAACTGCAGACGAGGCAATGGCTATGCACCAGGCGATATTCCGTTCGGATGCATTGCGAATTGTTGCCCGGACTTCGCTTGGCGACAGACATCTGGTCAGACAGTTGCAGTACGCGTTCGGGAAATGGGAGCCACAGGGGGATAAAGTGGATGCCGGTGTACTGCCAGTTCCAGCTTCAAGTACGGATAAGAAGGTGATCTACATCGACAATCCGGGCTCTCAGCAAGCGGATATCAGGGCGGGCATAGTGATTCACCATGCATCGCCAGAAACGAAGCTCGCGTTTGCCGTCGGCAACGAAATTTTCGGGCGCGGCAACGGCCGGATTGACACATTACTTCGCGAGCAAAACGGCTGGACCTACGGTTTTTACACGGACTTCAACGAAAAGCCGGAGTACAGCCTGTGGACGACGCGCGGCAATGTGCAGTTGGAAAGTCTGGACCAGACCATTGAAGTAATTCAGGTTGAACTCGAAGCGTTTCTCGGTGATCGCCCACCGACCTTGGCCGAGGTCGAGCGCGTAACAAGCCGCTGGATTACCAGGGAGGAATCGCGGCTTGCGTCGCTGGACGGGACACTGAGGTCTCTACGCCGTGAAGGGCGCCCGGCTCTGACGGCGGACGAAAAGATCGAGTTCCTGCGCTCGCTCAAGCCTGAGGACGTGCTGTCAGTCTGGCGAGATAGCCTGGACCCCATGAAGCTGGTCTGGATTATCACGGCGGATCTGTCACGGATCGACTTACCGGTAGCAGAGCCGGCTGAAGCTACAAAATAGGCAGGAACCTCAAAAATACAATGTCAGATACGCATCCCTTACCCGCAGCGGCCGAGTTTGAAGACTGGCCGAATAACCCGAATGTGCAGCGCACGGTTGATAACGCATTGCGCGGCGCGAATGACGGCGAATTGTACCTGCAGTACAAGCAATCCGAGAGCCTGACGCTCGTCGACGGACGAGTGAAAGATAGCAGCTACAACGAGTCTCGTGGATTCGGACTGCGCATCGCCAGCGGCGAGCTTGTTGGGTTCGCACATTCGAATGAGCTGACGCTTCAAGCGCTGGTTCGGGCTTCCAGCGCGGCGGCTCTGGGCAAGAAGAATGCGTCTGGCTCCCGGGATGTATCGCCCGAGTCAAATGCGGCGACTAGATACAGTACGGACCAGGTTATCGAGCAGGTGGCCTATGAAGCGAAAGTCGAACTGCTGCAGGCGGTCGACTGTTACGTTCGCGGCAAAGACCCGCGTGTCGCCCAGGTCAACGCTTCGATCAATGCGTCCTGGGAGGCCGTCAGTCTTTTACGGCGTGGCGGTGAGCAATACTGCGATATTCGGCCAATGGTTCGCTTCAGCATCCAGGTTGTCGTTACAAAGAATGGCAAGGCAGGGAGCGGCAGCGCCGGAGGCGGCGGGCGTTATAGCCTGAATGAGTTACTTGCCGAATCAACCTGGAAGCGCTACGCAGATCTCGCGCTGAGACAGGCAGTCGTCAACACCGATGCGGTTGATGCTCCTGCAGGGCAGATGACTGTGGTGCTCGGCAACGGCTGGCCAGGTGTCATGCTGCACGAAGCTGTCGGTCACGGTCTCGAGGGCGATGCCATTCGGAAAGGGCAGTCCAACTTTTCGAACCTGTTGGGCGAACAGGTCGCTGCGAAAGGCGTCACGGTGGTTGACGATGGTACGTTGCCGGATCGCCGCGGTAGCCTGACGATAGATGACGAAGGCACGCCGTCCCGGCGCAACGTGCTGATCGAGGACGGCATTCTGGTTGGTTTTATGCAGGATCGGCTGAATGCCCGACTGATGGGTGTGGAACCGACCGGAAACGGCCGCCGTGAATCCTTTGCGCACGTTAGCATGCCGCGCATGACCAATACGTTCTTGCTCAATGGCAAACACGAACGCGACGAAATTATCGAGTCTGTGCGAGACGGCATCTACGCCGTCAATTTCGGCGGCGGCCAGGTCGATATCGCGAGCGGCGACTTCGTTTTCTCTTGTACCGAGGCATATCGAATTCGCAATGGCGTGATTGCTGAGCCGGTCCGCGGCGCGTCTCTGATCGGAAATGGTCCCGAGGTCATGCGCCGGGTGGACATGATTGGCAACGATCTTGAACTGGATGAAGGTGTCGCGATGTGCGGTAAGGCCGGACAGAACGTTCCGGTCGGCGTTGGCCAGCCGACCTTGCGGATTGCCGAAATTACGGTGGGCGGAACAGGATGAGCACGCATTCAAATGAAATCGCTACATTGAGAAAGTTGCTATCAAGGGCAGAGGCGAGCGGTGCAGATTCTGCCGACGCGGCTATCACGAAAAGTAACTCGCTTGCCGTGCGTGTGCGTAACGGCAAACTTGAGAACTCCAGCAATGCAGAGTCGAGCACACTTTCGCTGCGTGTTTTTGTGGGTCGTCGCCAGGCATTCGTGTCGTCAACCATTGCGGGTTCTGCAGGTGTCGATGCGCTGGTTGAGCGCGCGCTTTCGATGGCCAGAAATGCGCCGGAGGACCCGTTTGCCGAGCTGATTCCGGCAGAGTCGCTTGCGAAACAACCGTTCCCGGACCTCGATACGGTAGACTCGACTGAGTTGAGTGCAGACGACTTGCTCGCAAGGGCACTTGAGGCCGAAGCGGCAACGCTGAATGTTGCGGGAGTATCAAATAGCGGCGGTGCGTTCGCGGGTTCCTCAGGAAGTTGCTTCGTGCTGGTAACCTCAAACGGATTCGAGGGAGCGCACCGTTCTACAGGATTCAGTATTTCGAGTCAGGCCTACGCAGGCGGTGATAATGATCTGCAGGCTGATTACGACCACAGCATGGCTGTGTTCGCGGCGGATCTTGCTGATCCCGAAAAAGTTGGACGAACAGCGGGCGAACGAGCGGTTGCGAGGCTCGGCGGTATTGAGATTGGCACAGGACAAATGCCCGTCATCTTCGACCGGCGTGTCTCAAGCTCCCTGCTAAGTGCGTTTTCAGATGCCATATCGGGTGACTCGGTGGCCATGGGGACCAGTTTCCTGAAAGACTGGCTTGGAAAACGTGTGTTTTCGGAAGGAATCACCGTGATTGATGATCCGTTGCGGCACCGGACCGTCGGTTCTCAAAGCTTCGATGGGGAGGGCGTCGCGACGCGTCGAATGGAGTTTGTCGGCCAAGGGATTCTCAACAACTGGATGCTCGATCACGCTTCCGCCCGTCAGCTGAATCTGGAGAGTAACGGGCACGCGCGGCGTGGGTTATCCGGCGCGCCGTCGCCGGCGCCATTCAATCTGTTTCTCGACGCCGGAAAAGTGTCGGTAGAAGCATTGCTGGCGGATATCGACGACGGTTTTTACGTGACAAAACTGGTCGGGCAGGGTGTCAATGGAATCACGGGCGATTATTCAAGAGGCGCAACGGGTTTTCGGATCGTCAACGGGCAACTGGCCGAACCCGTCAGCCAGGCGACGATCGCATCGAACCTCAAGGACATGTTTCTTGCGATGACGCAGGCAGATGATCTCAAGTTCGAGTACCGGATCAATGCGCCGACTTTACGAGTAGACGGGATGACCGTCGCCGGCCGCTAGCTGCACGAACGCGCGATGCAGGCATCCGCTTCGTCGACAAGGCCGCGGCATGACACAAAGCCGTGCAGCATGTTGTCGTAGTTCTCATAGACAACGTCAACGCCCGAAGCGACCAGCTTGTCGGCATAGGCCTTGCCCTGGTCCCTCAGAGGATCAAATCCCGCGGTACAAATGTAGGCGGGTGGCAAGTCGGCGTGAGACTCCGCGTGTAAGGGTGACGCCCAGACCTCATCCCTGACATTTTCGTCAGGCAAATAAAGCTGAATGCAAAACGGCGCCGAGTCGAGCCAGTAGCCTTTGCCGAACAGGTCCTGTGACTCCCATTTATTCGGCGTTGCGTGGTCTACCGAGGGGTAGTAGAGGATCTGCCGCGCAATTTTCGGGCCGCTTTCGTCGCGCGCCTTGATTGTTACGGCACAGGAGTGCGTGCTACCCGCGCTGTCGCCGGCAATCCAGAGTTGCTCTGCGTCGCCGCCAAAATCACCGATATTGGCAGCCACCCACTCAAGTGCTGCGTAACAGTCATGTACGGCGGCGGGGTAGACGTCTTCAGGCGGCTTGCGATAGTCGATCGAAACGACAACACCGCCAGACTCCTTCACGAGCATCCGGCAGATCGAGTCATGGCTGTCGATGCTGCCGCGAAACAGACCACCGCCGTGAATGAACAGGATCGTCGGAACTCCCGACTCATTCCCATCCCGGTAAACCCGCGCAGGCAGATCGCCTGCAGGTCCTGCAAATGTCGTGTCGTTGACAGAAGTGAGCTCGGGGGCAGCACCGTCAACTGCCTTCATGTCATCTTCAAACTCCTGGCGGAGTTCGTCGATTGGGCGGTCTTCAATGGCAGGGGCGTTCGGGTCCGCGGGAGCTGCAAGCAGCTCCCGGAACACCGGATGCATCCGGTCGTGATCGACGCTCATTACTTATGCAGCGGCCGCGGCCTTGGGCTTGATGTTTGGCATAACGTCATTGGCGAATCGCGTCATCCATTCCTGGCGCGGCCCGACCGGTACGCCCGGCGTCGAGCAGTGAATGATGATCTGCCCGAAACCGATATCAACAAATTCCTGCGCACGCTTGATGCAGGTCTCCGGGCTGCCAACGAGCTGACCTTCGCACCACGCCGGAATGTTGTCCGGGTTTGTGCGCGCTTCCCAGCCCTTGATGACGTTGCCCCAGGCTTTGTACGACTCGAGTTGCTCGAAGCGCTCGCGGTGCGTGTCGTAGTGGTCGAGCTGCGCCTGCATGAAGATCGGGATGTATTTTTTGGCCTGTTCAATGGCTTCTTCGTCGGTGTCCGCCACGATGCAGTTCAGCATGACCGGCAGGCTGAAGTCGTCCGGATTCACGCCATTGCTTGCTATCCGCTCGCGCCAGCTGGCAACTGCAACCTCCTGCGCACCGATATTGCCCCACGCCGTGCAGGCGATCGGCAGGCCTTCATCGGCCATGATATGCGAGCTCTCCGGGCTGCCGCCGACAGCGCCGTAGAAATAGGTGTTGTCCCAGTTGTCGACTTTCGGCCGCAGAGTTGTTTCGAGGCCGACGTTATAGAACTTGCCGTCGTACGTGAATGTATCGTTGCTCGTCGCTTCGCGAACGATATCGATAATCTCGTGGAATCGGTCACGCGTTTCATCCATGTTCGGGATGCCGAAGCGCTCGTACTCGAGAATTGCGGTGCCGCGGCCAATGCCAATGTGTAGCTTGCGGTCGGTGACCATGCGCAACAACGAGATGTCCTCCGCGAGACGCAGAGGGTTGTACCAGGGCAGGACCAGTACGGCCGTGCCGAGATCAATGTCGGGATAGCGCCCGGCGATATGCGACAACAGCTGCAGTGGATTCGGCGTCGGGAAGTAGTCGGTAAAGTGATGCTCGATCATCCAGGCCGAATTGAAACCCAGCTCGATGCCTTTCTCGACGTCGGACATCATGCCCTTGTACATCTGTGCGTCGGACTCACCCTGGTCGCCAACGGCAGTGATGATGAATCCAAAGTCTACGTTGTTGTTGCTCATTGAATTTCCTTAGATCTGTTCAAACTTTCCATAGCGACCGTCCCCATAGATTAGCGGTGAGGCGTCACTCGTGAATACTTCGTGCACAACGCCCATGAAGAGCGTGTGCGAAAAAACGGGCACCGAGTGTTCAACCGTGCAAGCGGCACTGGCTGCGGTTCCACGCAACAAGGCGACACCCGATTCGGAGACATACCAGTCAACATGTTCAAAGCGCTCGTCTTTGAGGTCGTTGTTCGAGAACACATTTGAGGCGTTAACCTGATCGGTGGAGAGAAAGTTCACGCCGAACTTGCCGCACTCAACGATCTGGTCGTGCGCACTGGCCGACTTGTTGACACACACGGCGACGCTGGCCGGCGTTGCGGTTAGTGACATGACGGCCGTAGCCGTTAGACCGCCGGGCGCATCCTCACCACCTGTGGTGATCACGGCAACGGTACTGGCCTGCTGGCGCATCAGCTGCTTGAAGGCATCGGTGCCAATGCCGCCAAATTTTTCGATTTCTGCGCTATTCATAATGGTATTGTAAGTAAACCATTTGTAAAGGTCCATATGGGCAATTCGCTGGTGCTGGATGAGAGCGGTTTTAACCGTTTGTAACCCATTAGTCTGCATCCGGCTTGAGGCTGGCAGGGCCCTGTGCGATTATTAATGGTACGAAAAGTATCCCTTTAAAGCTTTTATTCGTACCCGGAAACGGGGGGAGAGCACAATAATGACCTATATTAGAAGCGCGCTGCTGTGCGCTGTAGCAGCGTCTGCCGCCTTGCCGGCAGCGCAGGCACAGGAAGCGCTGGAAGAAATCACAGTAACGGCGCAGAAGCGCGAGCAGTCGATCAACGACGTCGGCATCACGATCAATGCCTTTACGGGCGACACGATTCGTGAGTTGGGCGTGCAGAAGGTCGAAGATATCGCAGCTCATACGCCGGGCCTCGTCTACAACGAAGCCGGCGGTATTGGCGTGCCGGTTTATACGATTCGCGGAATCGGATTCGACGATTACAGCGTCGCAAGTAACTCCACCGTTGGTGTTTACATTGACGAAGTGGCACTACCTTACCCGGTCATGACCCGCGGTCAGCTGTTTGACACGCAGCGCGTCGAAGTACTGAAAGGCCCGCAGGGCGATCTGTTTGGTCGCAACACGACTGGCGGCGCAATTAACTACGTCAGCAACAAGCCGACGGATGCGTTTGAAGCTGGCATTACCGCCTCGTACGGCCAGTACGAAACGACGGGTCTTGATGCTTTTGTCAGCGCGCCGTTCTCAGACAACGTACGTGGTCGCGTCGCGATGACGTATGAGAACTCCAATGAAGGCTGGATGAAGAGCCACACGCGCGCCGGCGAATCGCTCGGTCGTGTTGATACGCTCGGCATTCGCGCATTGCTGGACATCGACTTTTCCGACAACGTCAATGCACTGATTAACGTGCATTACAATCGCGACCAGTCTGAGAATGCCGGCCAGGCCCGCTCAGGCAGGCCGGGTCCGACGCTCAACCTGATCGAAGGCGTGGTTTTGTCGCAGCAGTCCGGCTGGCTGCAGCTGCCACTGGTTCCTTCTTTCACCTTCGGCAATGCAGGCATTGCTGAGGCAGACGCCGCAGCGCCGGTCTCACCTGAAGAGCCGGATGTCGGTGACTGGAACGCCGGTATTACGCCCGCCAACGACAATGAGTTGGTCGGCGCCGCCGTTACCCTGACGGCGGACTTCTCAAGCGCCACACTGACATCGATCACGGCGGTCGATAAGTTCGAGCGCGCCGACCTGTTTGACTGGGACGGCACCCGCCTGAGCTTGTTCGAGCAGTTCTCGGACACCGAGATCGACAGCTTCAGCCAGGAGCTTCGCCTTGCATCCAATGGCGACGGGGCGTTTAGCTGGATTCTTGGTGCGTACTACTCCGATGACGAGATCACGGATGTGTATCGGGCCTTTGTCGGTGAGGCGGTTGGATCGAACGGCATTTTTGCCGACGTCGACCAGACAACGGTACAGAACACGACCACGAGCGCTCTGTTTGCTCATGCCGAATGGGCGATGAATGATCGTTGGCAGCTGGTTACAGGCGCTCGCTTTACGAACGAGGAGCGCGACATTGCGGCGTGTGCTCGCGATGCAGACGGCGGTCTTGCATTCCTGTTCTCCGGACTTGATTTGATTGACTTCGACTTCGGTGGCACGGGTGATGACTTCTTCCTCTCCAGCACGGCACTGAATACGGGCGACTGTGTGACAGTGAACCTGGACAAAGCGTCCGTCGAGGTAGACGGCAATGGTCCAGGCACGCTGGTCATCTACGGTGGTGAGTCCGAGCTGTTCGTCAACAAGATTGAGACCGATAACTTCTCGGGCAAGATCGGACTGAACTTCTACCCGAATGACGCAGTTCTGCTGTACGCCAACGTCGGTACCGGCTTCAAGTCGGGCGGTTATAACGGTGCGCTGGCTTCGAGCTTCCTGCAGTACACGCCGTACAAAGAAGAAACGCTGGGCATTGCCGAGCTGGGCTTCAAAGCGACGCTGGCAGATAACAGAATGCAACTGAATGGCGCCGCGTTCTACTACGACTATGAGGACAAGCAGGTCCTGAGCATCATCAACGACCCGGTATTCGGGCCGCTGGCGGCGCTTGTGAATGTTCCCGAGTCGGAAGTAAAAGGTTTCGAGCTCGAAGGTACATGGCTCGCGACTGACGCACTGGAACTCAATTTCGGTCTCGCCTGGCTGGACACGCAGGTGAAGCGTTACGAAGGCTTCCACCCGCTGAACCCGGGTGTCGGTGTTGTAGACTTTGCAGGTGCTGAGCTCGGCCAGGCGCCGAAATTGTCGGCCAACCTGCGCGCGGCGTACACCTGGGAGCTTGGTGGTGGTTCATTCCTGCGCGCCATGGCGGACGCAAGCTACTCGGATGACTACCATGCAGGTCTGCAGTACGTTAACCCGACGGACAATCGCTTCGATGTCGACTCGTACAGCCTGGTCAACGCACGCCTCGTGTATGGCCGCGATAACTGGGAAGTTGCCGGTTGGGTTCGCAACATAGGCGACGAGTACTACTACCACAGTGTGCAGTTCTCGAACGACGCGATTACGCGTGGTATCGGTCGTGGCCGCGAGTGGGGACTTTCGTTCACCTATCTCTGGAACTGAATCAGGGTTTGACTGATCTCGAGGAAGGGCTGCCGGATTGCCGGCAGCCCTTTTTTGATTGTGTAACCGCTACATACGCTACTGTGGCGCGGTGAATATTGGTATTATTGCTGGCCCATTAATAAGAACATCAGGGTTATGACGAATATTGCTGTAGTGACGGGCGGTACCGGCGGTATCGGTCGCGAAATCTGTTTGCGCCTGGTGGCCGATGGCTTCCAAGTGCTGGCCGGCGATCTCGGCGTAGATCCGGCGGACAATGGCAAACCCGCCGCCGCTATTTGCGAAGGCGTCTTTCTGCACAATCTCGATGTAACGTCGGAGGGCAGCGCCAAAGCCTGCGTTGATCATGCGGCATCGATGGGCACGCTCAAGGCCGTGGTGAACTGTGCCGGTATTCTCTCGCACGGACTGATCGAGGACATCGACGAGGCAGACTACCAGCTCGTCTGGAACGTCAATGTGATTGGTGCCATGCACGTGTGCAAGGCCGCGTCACCGCATCTGGGTAAAGGTGCCGCGATCGTCAATATCTCGTCCGTGACGAGCGCCGTAGGCCGCATGCCCGGCGCTTCCGCGTACGGGGCTTCCAAGGCCGGTCTCAACGCGTTTACGCGCTACCTGGCAAACGAGCTCGCGCCACGTGGTATTCGCGTCAATTGCCTGGCGCCGGGCTACATCAAGGTCCTGCCGATGAGCCCGTCGATGCAGTTCATCGCAACAGCGGATAACGAGGCAGACGCCATCGCCTGGTGCGAAGCGCAGGCGCCGATGGGGCGTATGGCCGACGCCGCCGAGATGGCCGGACCCGTTTCATTCCTGATATCAGACGACGCCTCATTCATTACGGGGCAGACACTATTTGCCGATGGAGGCGTAACCGCATCATGAGCGACGCACGACAACTCGCCAACGACGAGACTTTTCGTCGCATGACAGAATCCGAACCGGTTCTTGTCGATATCCGGCCCACTATCGAAGTAGCGCCGGGCATGACAAAAAACACGGTCCTGACATCGGGGCCGCCGCTGCCGTGGGCGGAATACGAAGGCGGCCAACGCGAAGGGTTGATAGGCGGTGCACTGTACGAGGGGCTCGCCGAAACGCGCGAAGAGGCGATAGCCAAGTTCGACTCCGGTGAGATCAAGGTTGGCGGATGCCACGACTACAACTGCGTCGGCTCACTGGCGGGCATCTACACGGCGTCGATGCCTGTGTTTGTCGTTGAGAACCGGCCGTTCGGCAATATCGGCCTGTGCAATATCTACGAAGGCAAATCACCGCGGCGCCTGAACTACGGCTTGTATGACCAGGAGATTCATGACCGCCTCGACCACATCAATAACGTCGTGGTCCCGGTAATCGGAGACGCCCTGAACAAGGTCGGCGAAGTACCGCTCAAACCGCTCATGCGAAGTGCGCTGCATATGGGCGACGAACTGCACTCCCGCAATACGGCTGCCTCGCTGCTGTTCGCGCGTGAGCTGACGCCGGGCTTTCTGGACCTGGCCGCCGATGGTCGCGAAGACGTAAAGGATGCAGTCAACGCGATGACCGAGGACAACTACTTCTTCCTGCGCATCTCGATGGCCGCGGCAAAAGGCATCGCCGATGCAGCGCACGGCGTCGAGGGCTCGAGCCTGGTTACGGCCATGTGCTTCTCGGGCAAGGAATTCGGTATTCGGGTAAGTGGCCTGAAAGACGAAGGCTGGATTCGCGGTCCGCACGCGAGCCTCGACGTGAAGCTGTTCGAAGGCTACACCGACGACGACATCACGTGGATGGGCGGAGAAAGCCCGATCACCGAAACAGTCGGCCTCGGTGGCTTTGCGCAGGCTTGCTCGTTCCCTTTGCAGAACTACCAGGGTGGCGAACCCGCACTCATGGTAGAGCGGAATGTCGAGCTTTACGACATCACGCATGGCGAGAACCCGTCGTTCTATATCCCGTACCTCAAGTACCGGGGTACGCCGACCGGCATCGACATCTTCAAGGTACTCGAGACCGGGATCATGCCGTGCATGGATATCGGTATTGCGGGCAAAGACGGCGGGCAGATCGGAGCCGGCGTGGTACGCGCGCCGCGAGAATGTTTCGAGAGAGCCGCAGAACTGATGAATGGAGTGAGCTAATGCTAGGAAATCTTCAAGCAAACCCGATTAACCTGATTTCAATCCTGCAGCACGCTGCCAAGTGGCATGGCCGGCAGGAGATCGTCAGCAATACGGTCGAAGGTGGCCTTCATCGGCAGACCTATGCCGAGACACTGCAACGGGCGACAAAGCTCGCGTCGCGACTGCAGGAAAAAGGCGTTGTCGAAGGCGATCGTATCGGCACGCTGGCGTGGAATACGCATCGTCACATGGAGGCGTGGTACGCCATCTCCGGCATCGGCGCGATCTGCCACACCGTCAATCCGCGCCTGTTCCCGGACCAGATTGAATTCATCGTCAATCACGCCGAAGACAAGGTGCTGATGGTCGACCTGACATTCGCAGACCTCGTAAAGAGTCTGTTGCCGAAAATGCCGTCGGTCAAAGCCGTCATCATCATGACCGACCGCGACAACATGCCGGACACTGAAGGCTGGGACACCTATGCGGTGCATTGCTACGAGGACTTCATCGCCGAAGGTGGCGAGACTGTTGACTGGCCAGAGTTTGACGAGAAAACCTGCTCATCTCTTTGTTATACGTCGGGCACGACCGGAGACCCGAAAGGTGTGACTTACACGCATCGCGGTAACCTGTTGCACGCATACTCGGTCATGTCGTCCGAGTCGTTCTGCGTCAACTCGAACGATTCCGTACTCATGGTCGTACCGATGTTCCATGCCAACTCGTGGGGACTGGCATACGCCGGGCCGATGTCAGGCTGCAAGCTGGTTCTGCCCGGGCCGCATATGGACGGCAAGTCGATCCATGGCGTGATCGACGGCGAACAGGTTAACAAGGCAGCTGCGGTGCCTACCGTCTGGAACATGTTGATCGGCTTCCTGAATGAAACGGGCGCGGGCCTCGACAGCCTCGAAGAGGTGGTCATCGGCGGTGCCGCTGTGCCACCGACTATGATCAGGGAGTTCGATGAGAAATACGGCGTCGATGTCATCCACGCCTGGGGCATGACCGAGATGAGCCCCGTCGGTACTGTGAACCGCCCGAAGCCGTTCTTCAAAGACCTCGACGCGGATCAGCAGTTGGCGTTGCGGGCCAAGCAGGGTTGCCCGGTGTTCGGCGTCGACCTCAAGATTATCGACGACGACGGCAATGTTCTGCCACACGATGGCGAGACTTTTGGTCGGCTGATGTGCCGCGGCCCTTGGATTATCGAGCGCTACTACAAGCAGGAAGAGTCAGCGCTCGAAGACGGTTGGTTCGACACAGGTGACGTAGCGACGATCGACGAGTACGGTTACATGCAGATTACTGATCGCTCCAAGGATGTGATCAAGTCGGGCGGCGAGTGGATTAGCTCGGTCGATCTTGAGAACGCCGCAGTCGCCCACCCGGCCATCGCTATGGCAGCGTGTATTGGTGCCACCCACCCCAAATGGGATGAACGTCCGATTCTCCTGATCAAGGTGGCGGACGGTGCTGACGCGCCCTCTGAGGATGATGTCCGCAACCTGATTGGCGAATCATTCGCGAAATGGCAGCTTCCCGATGCTGTCATCGTAGTGGATGACATTCCGCTGACCGCGACCGGCAAGATCGACAAGAAGCCACTGCGCGCCGAGTTTCAGGATTACCTCATTCGGTAAGGCATGGAAATAAACTACTGCTCAGCGTGTGGTAACAAGATCGCCTGGGGCGTTCCTCCGGGCGATCATGCTGAGCGGTTTCACTGCACGGGCTGCGGTCACGTCGAGTACAACAACCCGGTTCCAATCGTGCTGTGCCTGCTGCACACGACCGACCGCGTGTTGATGATTCGACGGGCAATACCGCCGTATGTCGATTCCTGGGCACCGCCCGGTGGTTACATCGACCAGGGCGAGTCGATCGATGACGCAGCCGTACGCGAGATTCGCGAAGAGGTCGGTATCGACGTCGATCCGGCGTCCCTGATTCCCTACTCGATTGTCTCGATTCCGTCGATCAACCAGATTTGTTTCATCTGTAGGGCGGAAGTGCCAGCCATCGTCGAACCGACGCTTGGGGAAGAGGTTTCTGAGGCAGAGTGGTTCAGCAAGGAACAGATGCCATTCGACGATTATTTCCTGCCAGCGCACAGAGATGGTCTCGAGATGTTCTACGATAGTCTCGAAACCGGACGCTTCAGAGTCTTTATGGCCGAAGCCTCATACTCCGACGGCTTCAACAGGTCTGTTCGACTGGCCAGACGAACGCAGTAAAGGAAATCGATTTGAGTCAGCAAACGCGACGTGTCCTGCGATTTATCGTCCCATCAATTTTTGGCGTGTTCTTTTTTCTGTTCCCTATTCGCCATGAGGGTGTCTACACCATTCCGATGGCTGTCCTATCGGACATGTTGGGTGATGCACTCGGGGACAGTCTGCCGATCATCGGCTACTACCTTGTCCTGATCTCGGCGCTGGTTTCACTGTTCTACACGGTTTTTCGTCCCATATCCGGAGATGGTGAGTCCCGGTTCGCAAGCTTGTTTACCGTTACCCGCGGCTGGCTCGCCCTGCGAGTTGCCGGCGCGATTATTGGCGCGATGATTGTATGGAAGATTGGTCCAGAGATGATCTGGTCGGACGCGACGGGCCATATCGTCGTCTACGACTTGTTGACGGCAATCGTGACGATATTCGTGTTTGCATCATTTCTGTTGCCTCTATTGACGGAATTCGGACTCATGGAGCTCATCGGAATGCTTCTGTCTCGGGGCTTTCAGCTCTTGTTTCGCCTGCCTGGGCGATCGTGCATCGATGCTGTGGCATCGTGGATGACTGCTGCACCGGTCGGCGTACTGATCACGTCGCAACAGTTTGAGAGCGGCTATTATTCGAAGCGCGAGGCCGCGACGATAGCTACGAATTTCTCGATTGTTTCGCTGCCATTCTGTGTAGTGGTTGCGAAGTTCGCCGGCATGGGGCACGTATTCCTGCATTATTACCTTACAGTCTGCGTTGCCGGCCTGATCACCGCGATCATCCTGCCGCGTATTCCGCCGCTGTCGCGAATTCCCGATGAATACTCGGAAGTCGGTAAGCAGATAACCGAAAACGACACTCGGGAAGGGGGACTGTTTGCCGCTGGCTACGAGGCTGCGCTTGCGAAGGCCGACGACGCGCCAGGTATCAGGCAGTACCTGAGCAAGTCACTGCACAATCTGTTCGATATCTGGTTCGGCCTGATGCCGCCGCTCATTGCGATTGCAACGCTGGGCCTGATCGTTGCAGAACATACGCAAATATTCCAGGTATTGTCTTACCCGTTCGGTGTCCTGCTTGACCTGCTGGGATTGCCCGAGGCACAGGTGGCGGCACCTGCCATGCTCGTCGGGTTTGCCGAGATGTTCCTGCCTGCGGTTATCGCCCAGGGCATCGAGAGCGAGCTGACCCGGTTCGTAGTGATTTCGGTATCGATTACACAGCTGATTTATATGTCCGAGGTTGGTGTCCTGATCCTGAAGACGCGTATTCCGCTTAGCTTTTCGAAGCTGGCTGTCATATTCCTGCTGCGCACGATTATTTCGTTGCCCATCGTCATTGCGATGGCGCATTTTTTCGCATTCCGTGGAGTACTTGCGTGAGTGATACAGACCCCAGGCTTCAGCGTCTGCTGGACATCGAGGACATCAAGCAACTCAAGGCGAAGTACTGCTGGTACGTAGATGACCCTGAGTACCACGACCAGTTCGCGAATCTGTTCGCGCCGGACGGCAGGTTCATCGAGCCGCCGCACCTGGAGTTCAAGGGGCGCGAGCGCATTCAGCAGTGGATGGAAGAGGACTACAAGCCCGAGGTGGTCTGGTCGCGACACTTCGCCATTGCCCCAGTCATCGAGATCGATGGCGACATGGCGACGGGTCGCTGGCAGGGCATTCTTTACTCGATCGTCAGGAAAGACGACGGTTCGGAAGGCATGCTCTGGGCTGCCGGCACATACAACGAGAAGTATCGCCGGATCGATGGTGAATGGTTGTTCGATACGGTCATCGCCGACGGGCTGTGGATGACCGATTTCAGTGATGGTTTCAGGGGACGATAATGCCGCGCATATTTGATTTTAACCTGCAGGTGCACGACCGCTTTGCTACCGTGGCGTCGATTCGGGCCCTCAAAGGCTCCGATGACAAGATGGCCGAGGTGACGGTTACCAGTACCGAAGAGGCTGCGGCTATCGAAGCTGCGGGTATCGAGATGGCAGTTGCGGACCCCGGTTGCGTGCGTGCCGCACGGGAAGGTTCGAAGCGAATTTTCCTGACCTCAGCCATCGACTTTGTTGCGAACCCGCCGATTACGGAAGATGAGGTATTACGTGCAGCGATTACGGCGATGGAGGATGGCGCGGACGCTGTCCACACTTCACGCAGTCTGCAAACCATTCGCCGGCTGGTCGACGAGAAAATTCCCGTAATGTGTCATGTAGGCTTCGTGCCGCGACAATCCAATGTTATCGGCGGCATTCGTGCAGTTGGCAAGACCGCCGATGAGGCCATGCGGATATTCGATCAGATTCGCAGGCTGGAGGATGCCGGCGCATTCGCGGTCGAGTGTGAGCTCATTGCATCGGAGATGATGCGTGAGATCACAAAGCGAACCAGCATGGCGACGATCTCGTTGGGGTCGGGTATTGACGGCGACATCATTGGTCTCTTTACCTCCGACATTTGTGGCGAGCACGGACGCGTTCCTCGACATGCGCGCGTTTACGCAGACCTGCTGTCGATGCAGAAAAAAATACTCGAAGAGAAACAGCGCGCACTGACGGCGTATTACACCGACGTTCGTAATGGGGCGTATCCCGCCAAGGGTGAAGTCGTTACAACGGACCAGGCAGAGGTGGAACGCTTTGTCGAGATGCTGGAGAAGTCCGGCTAGCCTAGCTGGTCGACCCAGCTCAGGAGTTCCGACATGCGCACGGTCGGGTCCAGTACATCATCGTCGAGCCCGAGCTGCCAGGCTACGTCTTTGGCGTCGGGCTCGGCCGCAATACGCCGAACGTGTCGCAAAAACTCGGCATGATCCGTCTTGCCATTGAAGAATCCTTCGCTGATAAGGTCGTCTCGCTGGTGTTGCAGGATCGGATCGAAGAACGACAGATCCATCTCCGGGTGGTATTGAACGCCCCAGACTTCGGACTGGTCGACCTGGAACACGGCCGCCTGAATATCCGATAGCGCGTTGGATGCGAGCACGATACCGCCTGGGGGCAGGTCGCGCACGACGTCTACATGCTCGGAGATTGCATCGAAGGTGTTGAAGCGACGCTGGAACATGGGATGCGACTCGCCGGCCGACGTGATCTGGATCTTGCGGGCGATGATCGTCTCTCGTCCGCGCGGGTTTCTTACGACCGAGCCGCCCGCGACCTTCGCCGCAAGCTGCAGCCCGAAGCAGATGGCGAAGACCGGCAGCCCCGTGGCGCAGGTCAGCCGCATCCATTCGCTTAGCTGATCGACATCCGAGCTGCCGTCATTGACGCCGAGGGGTGAGCCGCTCCAGATGACGCCGTCGTATTCATCGAGGCCAGACCTTTCAGGAGATTCACTGACACCGTGAATGATGTCGAATTCGAGCCTGGTGCACGCAATATCCCGCAATGAGCTGGCGATGGCGGCGCCGATACCGTCATGCCCGAGGTGCTTGCGGAACTGGTCGCGAGACCAGGCGGGAAGCGCATCGACGATCAGAATACGATGGCCGGGATGTTTGGCGCGCGCAGGCATGAGGCATTCCAAGTTAATGACGCCGCTGTCGACGGTAAAGTAAACTACCGTTACTAACTCCCTGGCACAGCCAGCTATCCCATGAATGCAAAGTCCAGCAATAGTCCGGAGATTACCGGAGTCGAGGCCGACGCCATCCTGGCGGCGCTCGAGAAGGTGCTCGCGAGCGAGGACTTTTCGGCGGCGCCCCGCTTGACGTCGTTACTGGACTTTATCGTCAGGGAGACCATTGCCGGGCGCTCACACCTGTTGAAAGGATTTACCATCGCGAACGAAGTTTTCGGGCGCGATGAGAATTTTGATGCGCGCACCGATCCTCTCGTTCGTGTGCAGGCGAATCGATTGCGCAAGGCACTCGAGCGTTACTACCTGTTAAGCGGTAAGAACGAGCCGATTCAAATTACGGTTCCGAAGGGCAGCTACGCTGCTGTTTTTGAGCACCGGAGTCGGTCAGACCAGGGCGCTGAAACAGCTCCGGCGCCTGCGGAGCCGACAGTGGCGGTACTGCCATTTGCGTCCATCGGGTCGGAGAAGGACCAGGAGTATTTTGCCGACGGCATTACCGAGGAACTGACGGTCGCGCTGGCGCAGGTTGAGAACTTCCGCGTTATCGCGCGCCAGTCCACGCAGCGCTATAAGGGTGGAGACGTCGATCTTCGTGATGTGGGAAAAGAACTGAATGTACGATTCGTCATGCAGGGCGCGGTACAACGGCAATCCAATGCATTACGCGTCACCGCGCAGCTCACTGATACCCAGACCGGTGTGCAGGTTTGGGCCGAGCGCTTCGACCGCCGCCTCGAGACCGAGGATCTGTTTGCGGTACAGGACGAGATTGCGCAGAAAGTAATCACCTCCGTATCGGATTCCTATGGCGTAATTCCGCGGCTGTTGGAAAAAGAGATTCGTGGCAAGCGTGCGACGGACCTGGAGTCGTACGATGCTGTACTCAGGTTTTTCCACTACCAGGCCAATCCCGGTACGGAGACCTTTAAGCGGGCACGGCGAGGGCTGGAGCTCGCTATCGAACGTAACAGCGACTACGCGATGGCGCTCGCATCGTTGTCGGAGGTCTACTCCGACAATTTTGCACTGCAACTTGAGCCTCCCTATGACCTGCTGGACAAGGCGTATGACTTTGCACGCAAGGCTGTCGCATTGGATCCGTCGTGCCAGCAGGCGCACCATGCGATGGCAATGGCGCAGTTTCAGCGCCGCGAGAGACCGGGCTGCCTGAAGGCGCTGGAGCGTGTACTGGAACTGAATCCGAACGCCCCCTACCACTCGGGCGCGGCTGGCTGGTTGATGGCGCTGGTGGGGGACTGGGAACGTGGGCTGTCGATCCTCGAGGAGTCCCGGGCGCGCAATCCGTTTCATCCGCCGTGGTTCAGTGTCGCGCCGTTTCTGTATCATTTCATGAACCGCGAATACGATGAAGCGCTTGCCGCCGCCGAGCATGTAAAGATTCCGGGACTTGCGTGGGATCCGTTGATTCGAGCTGCCGCATTGCAGCGTACAGGGCGTACTGAAGAAGCCGCGCAAGTTGTCACAGGGCTGATTCAGGCGCATCCGGATTTCATGTCGGACCCCAGTGAGTACATCGGTCGATTCGTTTTCGAGAAAGACCTTGCAGAAGAAATTCATGAGGCGCTGATTGAGGCCGGCCTGCCTGCTCCTGAATGACGAATCCTCGCCTTGTGTTTCGGGTCCATTCACTGTATTCGTTGCATATTCTCAATCCTCTGAGCCTTGATGGAATCGCGCAAACCCAGACTCACTGAGGGGTCGGTCGGACGACACCTCGTCAATATGACCGTGCCCGTATTGTTCGGCATCGCTACGATGATGGGCCAGTCGTTCATTGATACCTGGTTCCTCGGCAAGGTTGGTGACGATGCGCTTGCGGCTTTCAGTTTCGGGTTCCCGATCCTGCTGATCGTTACCAGTATCGCGATCGGCCTTGGTGCCGGCACGTCTTCGGTCGTGGCCCGCGCGATTGGCGCGGATAATCATGAGCGCGCGCAGCGGCTGACGACCGACAGCATGTTGCTGTCGTTCCTGATTACGGTTGTTGTCGCAGCCATCGGCGTTGCGACGATCAATCCTTTGTTCCGCCTGCTGGGCGCACCTGATGAGATGATCCCGATGATTCGGGAGTTCATGCTGATTCTCTACGCCGGCGTTCCATTTGTTGTCGTAGCGATGGTCTGCATGGCCAGCATGCGCGCGACAGGTGACACGCGCCTGCCCAGCAAACTGATGATCGGCGGCGCCATTCTGAATGTGATCCTGGATCCGATCTTTATTTTCGGCTTCGGCCCGGTTCCGGCGTACGGACTCAATGGTGCGGCGATTGCCGGCCTGATCGCGCGTGGCTCCATCTTCGTTGGCGGACTCTATTATCTCTCTCGTCAACTTGACCTGATTACGTTCGAGATTCCGGACTATGCCAAGCTGCGGCGTTCTTGGGCCGATGTTTTGCATGTCGGACTTCCCGCAGCCGGCACCAACGCAATCATTCCGGTCGCCACAACAGTAATCACCGGCATGGTGGCGCGTTTTGGTCCTGACGCCGTCGCCGGCTTCGGCGTCGCGAGCCGTATTGAATCGCTGGTGCTGGTGATCTTCTACGCGATGTCTTCGATCATAGGGCCGTTCGTAGGGCAGAACCTGTCTGCCGGACGCGAGGATCGCATCCAGCTGTCACTCAAGCTGACGGCGTCATTCTGCATGGTGGCAGGTCTCGTCATTGCCGTGCTGCTGGCGCTGGTCTCCGGCCTGCTGCCGAGGATGTTCAGCGACAATCCTCAGGTCATAGAAGTCACTCAGCTGTTCCTGCTAATCGCGCCGATCAGTTACGGCGCGTACGGCGTCGTCATGGTCATGAACGCATCGTTCAATGGCCTCGGCAACCCGATGCCGGCTGTTTACATCAGTGTCACACGCATGATGGTCATCTATGTTCCGCTGGCGCTGCTGGCGCAACGGTGGTGGGGGGTCGCAGGCATCTTCGGCGCATACGCCCTCGCGAACGTCCTCACCGGGCTATTGAGTTATGTCTGGGCGCGAAATAACGCGCACCGGCTTTGTGAAGCGAAAGCCGTCTAGACTGCCGGTAGCAGCTTACGGCGATAAAAGATGTGCATGCCGACGCCGCGGCTCGCGAGGAACAGCAGGAACGCAAACCACAGGCCGTGATTGCCGAATGCCTGCGTCACGAACCAGGCCGGCAGGAACACCAGCAGTGCCGAGAACACCATGATGTCGCGCATCTCGCGTGCACGCGTCGCGCCCACGTAGACACCGTCGTACAGGAAACACCAGACCGAGATTAGCGGTGAGGCGATGAGCCACGGCAGGAACAGGTACGCCGTAAATCTCACATCATCGAGGTCAGTCAGCAGGTCGACGATCATCCGGCCGCCGACGATAAATACGACTGTGAAGCCGAGCGCGAACCAGACCGACCACTTCAGCGTCAGCTTCACCGCGGTTTCAAGTGCGTCACGGCGTCGCTCGCCGATGGCCTTGCCAACCATCGCCTCAGCCGCATGCGCAATACCGTCGAGCCCCAGTGCTGTCAGCATCTGGAAGTTCATAAGTACTGCGTTCGCTGCGAGTACGAGTGGTCCGAGGCGCGCTCCCCAGGCGGTCACAAACGCGAATACCGACATCAATGCCATCGTGCGTATGAACAGGTTTGCGTTAACGGCAAAAAAGGCTCTGTACGCTCGCAGATTAAACAGCCGGTCGAGTGGCCACTCGCCCTTGTGATGGCGCAACTCCCGAAGCGCGAAAGCGCCGCCTACGAGAAAGCCGCTGTACTCGGCAATAACGGATGCCAGCGCGACGCCCTCGACTTTCATGCCGAGGACGAGCACAAACAACAAGTCGAGTGCGATATTCGTCAGGTTGATCGTCAGGAAGATGGCGAGTGGAACACGCGCGTTCTGCAGTCCGATGAACCATCCAATCAACGCGTAGTTGGCGAGTGTTCCGGGCGCACTCCAGATGCGCACCGAGAAATACTCTGCAGCGAATGCCTGTGTTTCGACGTCACCGCCAAGAACTGCGAGCGACAAATTGCCTATTGGCACCTGCAGCAGCATCAGAAGCAGCGCGATAAACAAGCCGACGATCACGGCCTGGCCAAGCGATGCCTTGAGGCCGGCGTGGTCGTCCGCACCGAACGCCTGCGCGGCGATTCCGGTGGTGCCCATGCGCAGGAAGTTCATGCCCATGTAGATGAACGTGAAGATCGTGGCGCCGATCGCCACGGCGCCAAGATAGGCTGGGCTGTCGAGATGCCCGACGACGCCCGTGTCGACCATGCCAAGCAATGGCACGGATATATTCGACAGGATCATCGGTGCGGCGATGCGCCACACCTCACGATCCGTTGGGAGGGTGCCGCTCAAATCGCCGGCCTCAGAACGCGTTGGTGCCGGTCAGTTCCTTGCCCACGACGAGCTGGTGCACGGTCTCGGTGCCTTCGTAGGTGATCACGCTCTCGAGGTTCAGCATGTGCCGGATCGGAACGTACTCGGCACTGATGCCCGCACCGCCGAGAATGTCGCGGGCGTCGCGAGCGATATCGAGCGCGGCCCGGCAGTTGTTCCACTTCGCCAGCGATACCTGCGTCGGGCTCAGTTTGCCTGCATCCTTCAGGCGACCGAGTCGCAACGACAGCAGCTGGCCGGTCGTGATTTTTCTCGCCATCTCGGCCATGCGAATCTGCACGGCCTGCGTGTGCGAGATTGGCTTGCCAAACAGCACGCGGTCCTGCGTGTAGTTGAGGACTTCCGCAAGGCAGGCCTGTGCGGCACCCAGTACGCCCCAGGTAATGCCGTAGCGCGCCTGGGTCAGGCACGACAGCGGGCCTTTCAGGCTTGATACACCGGGCAACACGTTGGCCTCGGGGATACGCACGTTGTCGAAGAACAATGCACCGGTCACGGAAGCACGCAGCGAAAACTTGTTCTCGATCTCCTGGGTATCGAATCCGGGCATGTCTTTTTCGACGATAAAGCCTTTGACGCCCTCGTCAGTCTTCGCCCATACCACGGCTGCGTCGGCGATCGTGGCATTCGTAATCCACATCTTGGAGCCGTTCAGAATCCAGTCGTCACCATCACGCTTGGCGTGCGTCTTCATGTTGCCCGGGTCGGATCCGCCATGTGGTTCGGTCAGTCCGAAGCAGCCGATTGCTTCGCCGCGCGCCATCGCAGGCAGCCAGCGTTGCTTCTGTTCTTCCGAGCCGAACGCGTGGATCGGGTACATCACGAGGCTGGATTGCACGGATACGAAGCTGCGCAGTCCCGAGTCACCGCGCTCGAGCTCCTGGCAGATCAGGCCGTAGCTCACTGCATTCAGGCCCGCGCAGTCGTAGCCCTCGATCGAGCTGCCGAGCAGCCCGAGCTCGGCGACCTCACCGATAAGGTGCCGCGGAAACTCGTGGCTCTCGAAAGCCTCACGCATCAGCGGAATAACCTGCTCATCGACAAAGCGGCCGACGTTGTCCTTCACCATGATTTCGTCCTCGGAAAGCTCCGAGCGGACGTCATAGAGGTCCATGGGATCGAGATTGCTACTCACGGGTATTGTCCTGGTGGGTGTATCAGAAGGGCGTCGATTCTAGACGAATTCAGATCGGAATGCCGAAGCGTTTGTAGATGGCAGCGAGCAGCCACGCGGGTCCGATCATCATCAGCTGCAGGTCCTGAACAATTGCGCGGAAATTGCCCGACCTGCCGAGGGTGATGCCGGCTATGCCGGCCGCGAGCAGGCCGAGTGCTATCGGACGCAGTGACCATGGTGAATCGATTACCCACATCTGGATCGCGGCAATTCCGAGCAGAAATGGCAGCAGGCCTATAGCAAGCGACAGCGAAATAATGAAGTAATAGATGGCTGTTACCATAAGGAATGCGGAACCCCAGTTGAGCAAGGGGGAAATTTTTACAAACTCTTCCGGGACCGGCAGTGACCACAGCAGCCCGACCACACCGACGACCAGCATCGGGACAGCGATCCAGTAAACGATCGGATTACCCAGTTCGGAATGGGCCTCGCCATAGCGGTTCAGCCATGATTCAGTTTCGCTCATAGGGTCAGTTTACGTGACGCAGTCCACAGATCGGAAACGCTGTGTGACCTTGTTGTACATAAGAACGTCAGTTAAGGAAGTATTCAGCTACCGGGTGCCTACAATGCACCCGTACATACTGCAAGCACAGGAGAAGGATCATGAATACACGATCTCCAAAACTTATTCTCGTAATGACGTTTGTTGCTGTCTTTGCGAGCGGCTGTAAAACCCTCGACGCATACACGCGTGAGGAAAAGACCAGCTCAGCGACGAAAGGTGCGCTGATCGGTGCTGCGGCAGGCGCCGTGGTTGGTCTGATCTCAGGCGACGACGCTGTTGAGCGTCGGCAGCACGCGCTGATCGGTGCCGGCATCGGCGCCCTGGCAGGTGGTGCCGTTGGTTATTACATGGACAAGCAGGAAGCGGCGCTACGCGCCGAGCTCGAAGGTACGGGTGTCAGCGTTACGCGTGTTGGCGACAACATTACGCTGAACATGCCAGGCAACGTCACGTTTGCCACCGACAGCTCGGATCTGAGCCCGGCGTTCTTCGACGTACTGAACTCGGTTGGCAAGGTGCTGGCCAAGTACGAGCAGACCGTTGTCGAGGTTGCCGGCCATACTGACAGCTCTGGCAGCGATGCCTATAACCAGAGCCTGTCCGAGCGTCGTGCCAACTCGGTATCGAACTACCTCGCAGGCCAGGGCGTCATTCGTGAGCGCATGATCACGCTGGGTATGGGCGAGTCGCACCCGGTAGCGGACAACAGCTCGGCTGCCGGCATGCAGGCAAACCGCCGCGTCGAGATCACGATGGTGCCGCTCACCGCGGGATAACAATCGCGTAACAATGCAAAAGACGCGACGTCCAGGGATGGATCGTCGCGTTTTTTGTGGCATGCTGGTTCCGGCCCGGGAGAAGACCAAAAAGAAGGACGGGCGCATGAGAGAGCTGAAGAAGAGCGATACCGGAGAGTGGATCGAGGTCACGGGCTTCGTGACGCGGCTGCTCTCCGACGACAATGACGGCTCGCGGCATCAACGATTTATTATCGATATCGGTGATCGCCGGACGCTGTTGATCGCGCACAACATTGACCTTGCCAGGCGAGTCCCGGTCGGAATGGGTGACCGCGTGCACGTGCGTGGTGTCTACGAGTGGAATGATCTGGGCGGCATCGTGCACTGGACGCACCACGACCCACACGGTGTCGAAGCGGGCGGCTACGTACGATATCGCTCGAAGACGTACGAGTAGCGACCGCGCGCAAACGAAAACGGCCCGGGTTTCTCGAAATTGCGCCTTTCAGTGAAGCGATTTCGAGAAACCCGGGCCGTTGTTCGTTGGCCCTTGTGCGCTATCAGATGGCCATTGCGCTCCGCAGCTTCTTGATCGCGTTCGCCTCGATCTGGCGAATACGCTCGGCGGAAACGCCGTATTCATCTGCGAGCTCATGCAGCGTCAGCTTGTCTTCCGTCAGCCAACGAGTCTCGATGATGCGCTTCGAGCGATCGTCAAGAATCTCAAACGCTGCTGTCATGCGGGCGTGTGCGTCGCTGTTGAAGTCAGCCTTCTCAACCAGCTTCGCCGGGTCTGCGTCCGGGCTCGGCAGGTAGGCGGCCGGCGTGTAGCTGTGCTCGTCGTCCGCATCCGGCGCCGGGTCGAAGATGGCATCGCGTGAGTGCAGACGCTTTTCCATCTCGGTGACTTCTTTCTCGGTAACGCCGAGGTCCTCGGCAACCGCTTTGGTTTCGGCGGCGGTCAGCCATGCTAGCGTTTTCTTTTTCTTGCGCAGGTTGAAGAACAGTTTGCGCTGCGCCTTGGTCGTCGCGACTTTCACGATGCGCCAGTTCTTCAGTACGAATTCGTGGATTTCGGCACGGATCCAGTGAACGGCAAAGGAGACGAGACGCACGCCGTAGTCCGGGTCGAATCGTTTGACGGCCTTCATGAGACCGACGTTGCCTTCCTGGATCAGGTCGTTGAGCGGTAGTCCGTAGCCGGTGTAACCCTTGGCGATATGCACTACGAAGCGCAGATGCGCCATAACCAGTTCGCGGGCAGCTTCGAGATCTTCTTCATTTTTGAAGCGATGCGCCAGCGCCTGCTCGTCCTCTTTTGAGAGAACGGGAATAGAGCCAACGGCGTGGATGTAGGCGTCAAGACTGCCTACCGGTCCTGCCAGAACAAGGTCTTTACTGCTTGTCGCGAGAGCGGTTGTCATCAAGTACCTCCGTTTGTGGCTGATCATATTAGCACTCGTTGCATTAGAGTGCTAACAAACGGTGTAAGTTCTCGATAATAATGAGGAATATTGATAGAACAATGCGGTTTTTCGCCAAAAGCGCGCGAATGAATTTCCAAATATGGGATTATTGGCCCGGTTTTGTGCTTACCTGGGCTCGATTCCGCGCATATGCCGGGCCGCGGTAACCCAGGAGGCGACCAGCCCGAGCAACACGCCCGCAGCCACGATGGTCCCCGACTCGGTAAGCCCCAGGCTGGCAATGCTGATATTCCCCTGGTAGAGACCGGCGAGCCGCGCCACAGGGTCGCGCAGCAGGAACAGCCCGTAGCCAACGAGTGCCAGGGAAACGCTGCCGCCCAGAAGGCCGTACCAGAATCCCGTCCACAGAAATGGTCGGCGTACGAAGGCATTGCTGGCGCCGATCAGCTTGGTGACTTCGATTTCCTCGCGCCGGTTCTCAATATCGAGTCGAATCGTGTTGCCGATGATTACGACGATTGCAATGCCGAGCAACGCCGCGCCGATCGCAACCGCCTGGCGGATGATGTCGATGATCGCGTGAAATCTTTGTACCCATTCCGTATCTGCCTGCACAAACTCGGTTGCGGGGAGGTTAGCGATTTCTTCCTGCAGCAATACCATCGAGGCACTCGTGTTGCCGGGGCCTGGCCGCACAACGAGCGTATGCGGTAACGGATTGCTGTCGAGCTGATCGAGCGCGTCGCCGAATCCCGATTGCGCTTTAAATGACTCCAGCGCCTGCGCAGACGTAACCAGGTCAACATGTTCGATGTCGGCGCGCTGTCGCAGCAGCCCGGCCAGACGTTCGGCATCCTGCTCGGACTGGTCGAGTTTCAGGAAAACGGAAAAGTCGAGCGCGTTATCCCAGCTCCCGCTCACTGCCTGCACATTCTTGATTACCACATTGATCGCCGCCGGTATTGCGAGCGTTACCCCGATAACGAGGATGATCATGAGGCTCGATAACGGTTGCCGAACAAGGCGACCCAGCGAGCCAAGAGACGTGGATGCATGCCGCGCAAGCCAGATCGAAAACGGGCTCGAACGGCGAACCGGGGCGACGGCATCTGCGTTGCGGGTTACAGCCACGGGTCGCTCTCCTCGATGAGCTTGCCGTCTTCAAGCGCGATTCGGCGACAACCAAGCCGGTCGATCAGTGCAATGTCGTGGCTGGCGATCATCAATGTGACGCCAACTTCGTTGAAACGCCTGAATATCCGCATTACCTCGAGCGACAGATCAGGATCGAGATTGCCCGTCGGCTCGTCCGCTATCAGGAGCTTGGGGCGGGTGACAATCGCGCGCGCGATACCTACGCGCTGTTGCTCACCTGCCGACAGGGTTTGCGGGTTCTGCTTTTCCTTGTGCAACAGCCCGACCTGGTCGAGTGCCGCGCGAACACGTCGTCCCGCTTCCCGATGGCCGACGCCAGCGATGATTAACGGCAACGCAACATTGTCGAAAACAGGCCGGTCGTAAAGCAGCTTGTGGTCCTGGAAGACCATGCCGATCTGGCGGCGATAGGCAGGGATCTTGCGGCGCTTGACGCGACGTGTGTTCTGGTTGTCGACAATGACCTGGCCGCTCGTCGGCCGTTCGATCAGGGCCAGCAGTCGCAGCAAGGTGCTCTTGCCGGCACCCGAATGCCCGGTGACGAAGACCATCTCGCCTTTCTCAACGTCAAGGGACAGTCCGGACAGGGCTTCCTGGCCGCCGGGGAATCGCTTTGTAACGTTATCGAACTGGATCATTGAGTCGTGGGCAACTGCAGCAGTGCGTTTACAAACTCCTCTGCATCAAAGGGCTGCATATCTTCGGCGGCCTCCCCGATGCCGATAAACCGTACCGGAACACCGAGTCGGTTAGCGATGGCCAGAAGAATGCCACCCTTCGCGCTGCCATCCAACTTGGTAACCGTAATTCCGGTTAGTCCGAGCGCTTCGTGAAACTTCTCCGCCTGCACGAGGGCGTTCTGTCCCTGGCTGGCATCGAGTACGAGCATCGTTTCGTGCGGCGCGGACTCATCATGGCGGCCAACAACGCGCTTCATCTTGGCGAGTTCATCCATCAGGCCGGCCTGACTTTGCAAGCGACCGGCAGTATCCGCGAGCAGCACGTCCACGCCGCGCGCGTTAGCTGCTTCCCACGCATCGAATATCACTGCCGCCGGGTCGGCACCTGCCTGTTGCGCGACGACAGGAACATCGTTGCGATCACCCCATGCCTGAAGCTGCTCAACGGCGGCCGCCCGAAACGTATCGCCGGCCGCCAGCATCACCGAGTAACCCTCGTCCTGCAGTCGTCGCGCGAGTTTGCCGATCGTCGTTGTCTTGCCGGCTCCGTTAACGCCAACCATGAATATGACGAACGGTCCGTCCGGCTTTTCAATCCGCAAAGGCACCTGGACCGGATCGAGGATAGCGCGCAGCGAGCGGGCGAGCCCGGCGTTCAGCGCGTCGATATCCTTGAGTTCCCTGCGCGCGAGCTGCTTCTGCAGTTCGGCGATGATCTGCTCCGTGGTATCGACGCCGACGTCAGCCATGACCAGCAGGGACTCGAGTTCCTCAAGAACGTCCTCATCGATCTTGCCTCCTGGTGCCAGGTTCGCGAGGTCATATGTCAGCCAGCTGTCGCCCTTGTTAATGCGGGCGCGCAGTCGCTTGATAAAGCCCTCTTTCTTCTCGGGCTTTTCTTTCTTTCCAAACATCGCTATACGTTCGTAAGGTTTACTCGGGGCAGTGATGGCCAGAGGCAATAAAAAATCCCGGCCGGGGCGGTTGCGTATTGTAGCGGGAAACTGGCGTAGTCGCCTTTTACAGATCGCCGATGTTCCCGGTTTACGCCCGACCTCGGAACGTATCCGGGAAACGTTGTTCAACTGGCTGGCGAACGATATTCATGGCGCCCGTTGCCTCGACCTCTGTGCCGGGACGGGCGCGCTCGGACTTGAGGCACTGTCCCGGGGCGCGGAACTTGCCGCCTTCGTCGAAAAGTCGTCTGATGCCGTGCGCACGCTCAGGGCAAACATAGACATCCTCGAAACGGACAAAGCGCAGGTTCACCAGGCAGACGCCGTCCAGTTCCTGCAGCGACCCTGCTCAGAGCCATTCGATATCGTGTTCCTCGATCCGCCATTCGCAGCCGATATGCTTAACGAATTGTGTAGACTGTTGACGCATGGGGGGTGGCTCGCCGCGGACGCAGGAGTCTACCTGGAAATGGACATAAAGCAGGATCCCGAGCTGCCGGCCGGCTGGTCGATTGCCCGGGACAAGACGGCTGGAAACGTCCGTTACATGCTGGTGCGACTTACACAGGAATAGACAATGAGCGTGTCTGCGATGTACCCGGGAACATTCGATCCCATCACCCTTGGCCACGAGGACTTCGTGCGCCGCGCGGCGAAACTCTATGACAAGGTTGTAGTTGCCGTTGCGGCAAATACCGGTACCAAGAAAACGATGTTCACATTCGACGAGCGCGTCGCATTGGCGAAGCAGGCGCTCTCCGATATCGACAACATTGAAGTCACCGGCTACGAAGGCCTGACCATCGACTTCGCACTCGAAAACAACCTGGCGGTTATCGTCCGCGGGCTGCGCGCCGTGTCGGATTTCGAGTACGAATTCCAGCTCGCGAGCATGAACCGGCATCTGACAGAGGATGTTGAGACCGCCTTCCTGACGCCAACCGACAAGTACACATTTATTTCGTCAACTCTCGTGCGCGAAGTGGCTCAGCTTGGTGGCGACGTAACCGAGTTCGTGTCACCGAAGGTCAAGGAAGCGTTGCTGAAAAAGGTTGGCCGAGAGGCGTAGCCTGCAGAACCGGGGACACGCTATTGCGTGTCCCCTATACATGAACTACCGCTGGCACTGCGAACAATAGTACGTACTCCGCTGCCCCTGCACGAATGACCGTACAAGCGTGCCGCAGGATCGGCACTCTTCTCCATCCCGGTCATAGACCTCAAGCTGCTGGGCGAAATACCCGGGCTCTCCGTCTCCACCCAGGAAGTCCCGCAGTGTTGTGCCCCCGGCTTCGATGGCTCGAGAAAGTACGGTCTTGATGGCCGCTGCGAGCCCCTCGTATCGCTCGATCGAAACCCGCCCTGCTGCGCGTTTGGGATTTATCCCGGCCAGGTAGAGCGACTCACTGGCGTAGATGTTGCCGACCCCGACGACGATGTTCGCATTCATGATGAACTGCTTGATCGCGACTTTGCGCCCACGCGACTTTTCCCACAGGTATTCCCCGTCGAAGTCGTCGCTGAGTGGTTCCGGTCCGAGGTCACGAATCAGCTTGTGAGCCAGCGGATCCCTGGACCAGTGCAGAGAGCCGAATCTGCGAGGGTCTCGAAAGCGCAGCGCCCGACCATCGCTGAGTTCGACGTCGACATGATCATGCACGCCGGCCGGTGTATCACTTTCGACAATGAACACGCTGCCAGACATCCCGAGGTGCAGTATCGCCGTTCCATTACTGGTATTGATTAGCAGGTACTTCGCACGTCGACCAACTGAAGAAACCGTCTCACCTCGAAGACGACCCTCAAGTCCGCGAGCGACAGGCCAGCGCAGGCTTCGGTTTCGGATCACTACATTGCTGATGGTGCGACCGACCAGGTGCGGTTCGATGCCGCGGCAACTGGTTTCGACTTCTGGCAGTTCAGGCATGTGCTTATAGTACCGGGGACGGTTACCTTTGCCATCTGGCCCGGGACTTCCGGGCCAGATGGCAAAGGTAACCGCCCCGCATAAAAAAACCCGCCCAAGAGGGCGGGTTTACGGCAGTTCTATTGTGGCGCCTGGGGGATAGGGGCCAACGCACTGCTACTTGATCTTTGCTTCCTTGTACACGACGTGCTTGCGAATCGTCGGGTCGTACTTCTTCGTCTCCATCTTTTCAGGATGCAGCTTCTTGTTCTTCGCGGTCGTGTAGTAGTGGCCCGTACCGGCTGACGATACGAGTTTGATTTTTTCGCGGTTACCTTTCTTGGCCATCGTTAGCTCCTTCGGTCCTAAACGCGCTGACCGTTGGCACGCAGGTCGGCAATGACCTTCTCGATACCATGCTTGTCAATGATGCGCATGCCTTTATGAGAGACGCGCAGGCGCACGAACCGCTTCTCGGATTCGAGCCAGAAACGCTTGTTCTGCAGATTCGGCAGAAAGCGGCGACGAGTTTTGTTGTGGGCGTGAGAAACGTTGTTACCCGTTTGCGGGCCTTTCCCAGTCACCTGGCAAACCTTGGACATGACTAAGTCTCTGATTTCATTAATAGTTGCCCGTGGCTGACGGGCAAAGAGCGGCACTTTATACCAGTGTCGGGCACGTTTGACAAGCGCCCCATAGCCCTTATTGGACGGGGCTTTCAGAGCATTCCGCGGCTCGCCAGCGAGGTGGCCCGGCCGTCGCCGATAATCAGGTGGTCCAGCAGCCGGATATCGACCAGTTCAAGGGCAGATTTGAGGCGTTGCGTGATGCGCTCGTCAGCCTGGCTTGGCTCCGCGACCCCGCTTGGATGATTGTGGGCAAGTATGACGGCTGCCGCGTTGACGGCAAGTGCCTCTTTGACGACTTCCCGCGGATACACCGATGTGCCGTCGATCGTGCCGCGGAATATTTCGTCAAATCGCAGCACGCGATGGCGATTGTCGAGGTACAGACAGCAAAACAGCTCGTGGTGCAGGTCGCGCATGCGTGCCTGCAGGAAAGCCTCGGTATCGCCCGGGCTGCGGATTGGCTCGCCGACGGGCAGCGTTTCGAGGTAGTAGCGACGGGCGAGCTCCGGTATTGCCTTGATGGCGGAGGCGCGGCGCCGGCCTATGCCACGGCAGCCATTGAGCGAGCTGTAGTCCGACTCCAGCAGTGCGCGCAGGCTGCCGAACCGCTCGAGCAGCCATCGGGCAAGCTGCAGGTTGCCGATCGTCGTGGCCAGCAGCTCGACGTCGCTACTGTCCTTGTGCGAGTCGTCTTTCACGCCGATATCGTCGTCGTCCGGGAATACCTATACAACCATTCAATCTGGGAAGGTTCGCCGGATTCACTTACCATAGCGAGCGCTATGAACATCGTACTTGGCATAACCGGCGGCATTGCTGCTTACAAGGCACCTGACCTGGTGAGGCGCCTGCGTGAGCGCGGCGCCGAGGTCCAGATCGTCATTACCAAATCGGCCGAAGAGTTCGTAACCGGCACCGCCCTGCAGGCTGTGTCCGGCCGGCCGATTCGCTCCAGCCTGTGGGACAAGGAAGCAGAGGCGGCCATGAGCCACATCGAGCTCGCGCGCTGGGCGGATGTCGTCCTGATCGCCCCGGCGACTGCCGAAGTTATGGCGCGCATCGTCAGCGGTGCAGCGCCCGACCTCCTGACAACCATCTGCCTCGCAACCGAGGCACCGATTGCGGTGGCGCCGGCGATGAATCATGTCATGTGGTCGAATCCTGCAACGCAGGAAAATCGCGAGACGCTGGAGCGCCGCGGTATTCATATTCTCGGTCCGGACGTCGGTTCGCAGGCCTGCGGTGAGACCGGCGCCGGACGCATGCTCGATCCTGACGTGATCGCGGCGTCGGTGTACGCGTTGACCGGTGGCAAGGGTGAAGGGCGCCTGGAAGGCCGCAAGGTCGTAATTACGGCCGGCCCCACCCGCGAGCCGATTGACCCGGTTCGATACATCACGAATCGCAGCTCCGGAAAAATGGGTTACGCGATCGCGCGAGCCGCAGCGGCCCAGGGTGCCGACGTAACTATCGTATCCGGGCCGGTGAGTATTGCAGCGCCCCTCGGAGTCGAAGTCGTGTCCGTCGAGACCGCGGCCGAAATGCACGAGGCGACACATGCGACCGTCGCTGACGCGGATATATTCGTCGCGGCTGCGGCCGTTGCAGACTACAGACCTGCCAGCGCTGCCGAGCAGAAGATCAAGAAGAATAACGAGGAGATGTCGATCGAGCTGGTGCGCTGCCCCGACATTCTTGCCTCGGTCGCAGCACTGAATCCGGCGCCTTTTACGGTTGGCTTTGCCGCCGAAACCGAGAACGTGACCGAGTACGCACGTGGCAAGCTCGAGAAGAAGAACCTCGACATGATCGTTGCCAATCGCGTCGGCAGCGACTGCGGGTTCGATCGCGACGACAACGCCGCTACGGTTCTGTGGCGTGACGGCGAGAAGGTTTTCCCGACGGCATCCAAAGCGGACCTCGGCCGCGACCTGGTTGAGCTGATCGCACAGCACTTCTATGCTGAACGTGGCTGCGACACGCAGCCGAAACTTAACCTCATCTCCAATTCCGAATAAAGGGCCTCCAGCATTGCGATCCATTGAACTGAAGATTCTCGACCCGCGGGTCGGGGACAGCATCCCGTTGCCACACTATGCGACAGACGGTTCGGCCGGTCTTGATATGCGCGCCTGCATCGATGAAGCGGTAACGGTCGCCCCGGGTGAGACCGTCCTGATTCCGACCGGCCTGGCGATTCACGTTGCTGATCCGAAACTCGCTGCTGTGCTGCTGCCGCGCTCCGGCCTTGGCCACAAGCACGGTCTGGTACTGGGCAACCTGACCGGGCTGATCGATTCCGACTACCAGGGTCAGGTATTTGTCTCGTGCTGGAATCGGGGCTCAACCGCCTACGAAATCCAACCGGCTGAACGCATTGCGCAGATGGTCTTCGTCCCGGTCGAGCAGGTCGAGTTCTCGGTGGTTGAAGAGTTTGAGGCCAGCGATCGTGGCGCGGGCGGTTTCGGCCACTCAGGCACGGCCTGAGCAGACGGGTATCAGTCGATACCCTTCAGTCGCTTGAAGCGAGCGATATCCCCTTCGAAACGCAGGATGATCTGTTTCTCGTCTTCCTGGTAGCGCTCCAGGTTGCGCTCGTGCCGTTCGATCGTTTCGCGTGTGTTGCGCAGGTCGGCCGCAAGTTCGTCGCTGATCATCGGGGCGTCCGGGTTCTCGCTGTACGGTGAGAAACCACTGGCATCGCTGCGCAGACTCTCGAGACGGCGCCTGAGATTGTTGAGGTAAAGTTCGGTGACCTTGGTCTGGGCCTTGAAGAGCTCAACACGACGATCGCGGTGCATCAGGATTTCTTCAACCGTCAGGTAGGTCGCGAGCAGCGTGCGGTCGGCACGCAACTGCAGTTCCTGGGCGGCGGCCAAGGCTGCAGCTTCGCGTTCGGCAGCGAGCTGTTCTTCGGTCTTCTTGCCTTCGAGGTGCTCGATCGTGACGCCGTGCTCGTTGACGACTTCCTTGGGACGCTCGGCGAACTCCGCCGGAATGCTGTCGCCGATGTGCACATTGCCTTCTTCATCGGTCCACTTGTAGTACTCGTCCGCGGACGCGACTCCGGCTGTCGCCAGGGTGAACGCAAATGTGACTATTACTTTCCGCATAGCTCAAATATGCCAGTAAATTCGTGGTCCAGCCGGTACTGGTTCTCGTTATTGCAGCTTAGTCGCAGGATTATGTGCTGTAAACCGCGCCACGTTTGAGTTTCCGCAAGTCTATGAAATAACGCCGTATTGTTTGCGATAGGCGAGTACCGGTTCGAGGAATTCCTCGTATTCACTCGACTCCTCGAGAATATTGATCAGGTCATCCAGTTGGACAATGGAAACGACCGGAATATCCAGCGATTGTTTGAGTTCCTGGACTGCCGAATATGGGCCCTGGCCGCGCTCCTGCCGATCCAGTGAGATGACCAGTCCGGCCACTTCCGCGCCGGCCGCTGAGATGATCTGGTACGCCTCGCGGACCGCCGTACCGGCCGTGATGACGTCGTCGACAATCAGGACCCCGCCCGTGAGCGGCGCGCCGACGATACTCCCGCCTTCGCCGTGGGCTTTCGCCTCCTTGCGGTTGAAGGAATACGGCACGTCGACATCGTGATGTTCGGCCAGCGCCGCCGCCGCCAGCGTCGCCAGCGAGATACCCTTGTAGGCGGGTCCGAACAGCATGTCGAAGCGCACGCCGCTGTCGGCAATTGCTTCGGCATAGAAGCGACCCAGCTTCGCGGCCGCATACCCGGTATTGAACAGGCCGGCGTTAAAAAAGTAGGGGCTGACTCGACCGGACTTGAGTGTGAACTCGCCAAATCTCAGGACGCCGAGTTCAAGGGCCAGTTCGATGAACTCTCGTTTGTATCCACGCATGGAGTCTTTACGTATGATTCGCGACGGACCGGAGTATGACACAGGAGTAGCGGTTTGTTTCGCGTAATCAGCCTGAACGCCAACGGTATTCGTGCCGCGGCAAGAAAAGGATTTTTCGACTGGATGCACGCTCAGGATGCCGACGTCGTCTGCATCCAGGAGACCAAGGCGCAGGTGCACCAGCTGACCGACGAGGTGTTCAACCCTGCCGGCTATCACTGCTACTACGAAGACGCGGAGAAGAAGGGCTACAGTGGCACGGCGATCTACACGCGCCACAAACCGAAGAAGATCATTCATGGCTATGGTGACCCCGAGTTCGATAACGAGGGACGCTATCTCGAGGTGCAACTCGAGGGCATTAACGTTGTTTCGCTGTACCTGCCCTCGGGTTCTTCGAAAGAGGAGCGACAGCTCGCGAAGTACCGCTGTATGGATACCTTCACGGAACACCTGAAGAAGGTGAAGCGTCGGCGTTCCGAGACCATCATCTGCGGCGACTGGAACATTGTCCATAAGGAAGAGGACATCACCAACTGGAAGCAGAATCAGAAGACGTCAGGCTGCCTGCCCGAAGAACGCGCGTGGCTCGATAAGGTGTTCGGCGAGTATGGGTTCCACGACGGCTTTCGGTGCATCGACCAGCCCCCGGAGCAGTACACCTGGTGGTCAAATCGCGGGCGAGCTTATGAGAAGAACGTCGGCTGGCGGATCGACTACCACGTGATCACTTCGGGACTCGCGGACAAGGTCGTACGTACCGACATTCACAAGGAACCGCGATTCTCCGACCACGCACCGCTGACGATGGATTACGATTGGGTGCATGGAGGCTGATACCTTTAAGCCTGGCTGGCGCTACTATCTGCAAAAGCAGGTGCTGGTCATCTTTCTCTTCGGCTTCTCGGCCGGCCTTCCCTTTGCGCTCGTCTATTCAACGCTGACCGCATGGCTTGAAACCGCGTCGATCGATCGCAGCACGATTAGTACATTCGCGTGGCTCGGATTTGCCTACAGCTTCAAGTTTGTATGGGCGCCGATCATTGACTCGACAAGAGTGCCGGTTCTGACGGGCTGGCTCGGCCGGCGCCGCGCGTGGATGCTGGTGGCGCAGTGCAGCATCGCGCTGGCACTGTTCATTCTGTCGGGAGTAGACCCGGCCGAGAACATTCGATTGTTCGCGATCGTTGCGTTCGCTGTCGCATTCTCGGCGGCGACCCAGGACATCATTGTTGACGCGTACCGCATCGAGTGTGCTGAGACTCGTATGCAGGGCGTGCTGGCCGCGTGTTATCAGTACGGCTACCGCGTAGCGCTGATTTTTAGCATGGGCGGCGCGCTGATCCTTTCCGATCACTTGAGCTGGGATGTCGTCTACAAGATCATGGCCGTGATGATGATCGTTGGGTTGCTCGCGACGCTGTGGGCCGACGAACCGGAGTCGCGGGTCGAGCAATTCACGTCCTCTGCCGACAGTTTCCTGAAGAGGTGGGCGGCGTGGTTCAGCTATGCCGTCGCTGAACCGTTTGGAGACTTTTTAAAGCGCTTCGGTCGTTTCGCGTTTGTCCTCATCGTTTTCGTCTCGCTGTATCGCATAAGCGACTACGTACTCGGCATTCTCGCGAACCCGTTCTACATCGACATCGGATATTCGGGTACGCAGATCGGCCTGATCGCGAAAACCTACGGCGTGTGGGTAACCATCGTTGGAATCGCGCTGGGTGCCTGGGCGATAGTTCGAGCCGGTGTGGCACGTTGCCTGGTAACGGCGACCGTACTGATCGCGGCGACCAACCTGTTTTTCGCGGTCATGGTCATCGTTGGTCCCGAAGAGTGGATGCTCGCCGTTACGATTACGGCCGATAACATCGCGCAGGGATTCAGCGGCACAGTGCTTATCGCTTACCTGTCGAGTCTTGTTAATGCGAAGTTCACCGCCACGCAGTATGCGTTGCTGAGTTCGATCATGTCGTTGTTTCCCAAGTTCGTCGCCGGCTATGCCGGTAATGTGCAGGAGATTACCGGCTGGCTCGGATTCTTCCTCTATGCGACCGCACTTGGCGTGCCGGCAATTCTGCTGGCGATCTACATCTCCAAGCGCCACGACAAGCTTGTCGGTGACGGGCCGGTCAATTGAGCGAGATCGAGATCGCCGTCGGCCGACTCGATGAGCTCGATGACCCGGGTTCTCGCGAATTCACAATCGGTGAGGGCGACTGGCCGTTCCGTGGATTCGTGGTGAGACAAGGTGATGAGATTTTCGCCTACCAGAACTTCTGTGTGCATGCGGGGCATCCGCTCAACTGGTCGCCAAACAAGTTTCTGACCAAGGACGGCAGTGCAATCATCTGCGCCTCGCACGGCGCGACCTACGACATCGGTTCAGGGCTTTGTGTGGCGGGCCCTGGCAGTGGGCGCACATTGCGGCGCGTCGCGAGCGAAGTTCGCGACGGTGTCGTTTTTGTGACTGGCCCGGATACCGTTCGCGCCTAATAAGGTAACCGGTACCTAATTAAAGTTTGTCGAGAAACGCGAGTGGATCATGAAAGCCGTTCGGCATTTCCGAGTCCTTGCGGCCAACGTAGTCTTCGGGGTCCATGTCGACCGATCCTGACCAGTCTTCGGGAGCGCTGACTTCCACAAGCAACAACTCGGGCCAGTTTTCGAGTTCGACTTCGTCAATCGTGCCGTCGAACTGCTGGATCTCGACCGTGGCCTCTTCTTCGTCGAGTGCGACGACTTCAAACAGCGTCCCGTTCGGCCTGCGAAACCAGGTGCCTATCACGGGGTACTGCAATGCCATCTTCGTCGCCTTTTTCCGGGGTCTCTCTTAGTTATAGATCAAGCCCGGGCAAGCGCAAGTTCGGCAGCCTATGTTGCTGTTTTTGTGAAACACCAGTCGCAGATTCGGTGTCCCCTGCGGAGTCCACGGCGCTCGAACTTGGTTTTTGGCCGGTCGAAAGGCGCTTCGCCGTCATGTTCGCGTCGCTCGGTACAGGTAAAACGATCCGAACGGGAAAGAACTTCATCGATGTGCTCGGCGTAGTTGGCCCAGTCCGTCGCGAGGTTAAACGTCCCACCCGGCACCAGCTTGTCAGCGACCAGGTCGACGAACGTATCCTGCACAATTCGTCTCTTGTGATGTCGCTTCTTCGGCCACGGGTCTGCGAAATACAGGTTCAGGCGTGCAAGTGATTCATCGGCTACCTGGTCGCGCAGCACCTCAATCGCGTCGTGGATGATGAGCCGCAGGTTGCCGATTCCGGCTTCCTCGGCCTTGAGCAAACAGTGCCCGACACCCGGCTCGTGAACCTCGATGCCGATAAAGTCCTGCTCGGGATGCGCCGCGGCCTGTTCAACCAGTGTTTCACCATTACCGAAGCCGATCTCGAGAACTACCGGTACGGACCGCCCAAACAGTACTTCGAAATTCAGTGGTTCGTTGTTGTACTCGAGCCCGAACTGCGGCCAGAGTTCATCCAGTGCTCGCTGTTGCGACGTGGTCAGTCGACCTGCTCTGCGCACAAAACTTCGGATCGTGCGTTTTTTCTGTTCGTGTTGCTGCATGGACGGAGTGCTGCTGCGGAGTTAGACTGAGATTAAATCAGTGTGAACGCTGGAGAATAATAATGAATAGCAGAGTCTCCGTCCTCGGTTCCGTTCTGATCGGTCTGCTCGCTGCAGGCTGTGCCCCGGTGCAGAAGGGGCTGATCGGCGAAAAACACGAGAATATTGGCCCGTTTGCAGAGGCTACCGTCGAATTTCTCGGCTCCGCAACCGTCGACCTGAGGGCGAACGAGCTCATCTATTTGCGCATGTATTACGAGGAAGATGCGCCCGAGATCACGCGCCTCAAGAATCTGCTCGCGCGCGTCGATGGGTTCCGTGACGAGGTTGTTTTCTACTCGGTTGAGCTGGTGCGAATCTCCGAGGAAAACGATACGGAAGCGGCAAAATGTGCCGACCTGGCCGATACCTTGATGGGTGAGTTCCGTGATACGTACATTGAGCACACAGACATATCTCCGGGCGAATTCGATGCGACTGTCGAACGGATACGCAACCAGGAAAAACTGCTCGACGCATTGCAGGTGCTGCAGCCGCTGATCGTGAAGACCGGTGAATACTACGAGTCGCTGATCCGGGAAGCTGAGAATGAAGCGCTGCCGGCGGCCATCGAGTTAATCGATGCGCGTATCGAAGATGACTACGCCGCCGCTGGCAAGCAGCTGGATATCGTGGTCGCGCAACGCGACGAATTGTTCACCGAGCTGCAGAATATCTACGCGTTTCGCAAGGGCGATGACAGTGCGCTGGCTGGTAACCCATCTGAAAAGGAGCTGCTGCGACGCAAGGAAGACATTCTCAAGAAGCTGGAATTCGAAGAAAGAATCCAGGTGCTGCTGGATCGGGACGTCGAGGCGTATGTTGCGACTCGTGCCGAGCTCGCACTGGAAGAGGCCGAGGTGCTGGACGGCCTGTCACTGGCGCGCCGCCAGGTGATTGCCTGGATACGCACCCACCAGAAGCTTGCAAACGGTGTACGTGAGCCAGGCAAGTGGTTCCTGAACATTCTGAAAATTGCTGAAGGCGTGAAGAAGGCCTCTTAGTCCGGGCCGTTCTTCTCCAGGAGGTTGGTTATGAAGTATGCGCTCGTCGCAGTATTGGCGACCCTTATCGTTTCGTCCGGGCACGCCCAGACACTTGAATCCCTCGAAGCTCGTATCGACCAGCAACAACGTGAGCTGGATGCGTTGCGTGCAGAACTTGCTGCTTTGCGACAGCAGTCGTCGAGCAATGAGGCTGTCGCGCCCGAAGTCGCAGTTGCACCTGGCGAGGAGTCAGAACCGGAGCCGCTGTTGTTGCGCAAATCGGGTAACGGCGAGTTACGGCTCAGCGGCCGAATTCATCGTGCGTTCCTGAACGTGAACGACGGCCTGTCGACGACCGGCCTGTTCGTCGATTCCGACCAGGGGCCGACCATGCTGCGACTGGACGGGACAACTCGCCTGAACGACGAAATGACGCTTTCGGGAACGATCGAGTACGGCATTCAGAACAATCGTTCGTTCAGGGTGAGCCAGGACAGCCCCAATCCCGGGACTGATGTCCTCGCCCGTCTCGGCGAAGTCGTCCTCGATCACAAGCGCTTTGGTAAATTCAGTTTTGGCCGCGGCTTTGCGGCTGCATGGCTTGTCGTTGAGCAGGATATGTCAGGTACATTCCCGGCCGCGATGCTGCCGGTCGGTATGATTGCGCCGTCACTGAAGTTTGCCGACTCAAACGCCGGGCAGCTCACTGATATTCGCGTCAATCAGTACTTCATCGATACCGAACGATTGCTGCTGACCGATCGATTCCGCTATGACTCACCGATGTTCGCGGGCGGCGCTCAGCTGTCTGCATCGGTGTCGCCGGACAGCCGCTGGGATGCCGCATTGAGGTACTACCCCGAGTCGACGGGCGACTTTTCATTCCGCTCGACCCTTACTTACCAGCACAAGCCTTTCGCCGGAATTGACGATCGCGTGGATGTCGGTCTCGGTGTTCGGCACAACAAGACCGGGCTGAGCCTGACCGCCTCCTATGCGGACTCGAAATACCTGGCCGGCGGCGGTTCGGATGCATTCATCATCAAGGGCGGCTGGGCCACGAATCTTGTCTCTATCGGCGAGACCGCCTTCGCCATCGACTATGCGCAGACGGAAAATGTACGGATAGCAAACGACAAGGCCGAATCAATCGGCATTTTCGCGGTTCAGAAATGGCCCGAGATGGGTCTGGATTTCTATGGCGGCTATCGCCTGTTCGACGTGGATCGCAGTGACGTAACGCTGAAAAAGCTCGATCTGCTGGCCCTTGGTATCCGCTACTCATTCTGAACGCAGCGAGAAACAAAACTCGAGTCGCGTATCTCAAATACGCGGCTGGTATATGCATACTTACAACAGTATGCTTGGGTGCATTCTCCAGAGCTGGTGAGGAATCTTCATCATGAAAGCAAGAGTTATCAAAGGGTTGAGCCCCACGACAAGAATGTGGGTCATGGCCTTGGCGGCAGCGAGTATCGTACTTGTTGCGTTTTTACAACCGAAAGTGTCGTACGCACAGGACGGTAACGCCGGCGCACTGCTCGAAGAGATCGTGACGGTTGCCCGCAAGCGCAGCCAGGCGGAAGCGGTGCAGGACGTGCCGATCGCCGTAACGGCCTTCGGCGCAGACCAACTCGACGCGCTGTTCGTGAAGAAGCTCGAAGACCTCAGTTATACGATGCCAAACGTGCAGCTGGAGTCAGTTGGCACCTTCCCCGGTGTGCAGAACTTCTCGATCCGTGGTCAGGGTATCAACAGCTCGATTCCGTCGGTTGACCCGACTGTTGGCGTATTCGTTGATGGGATCTACATGGGTACGACATATGGCGTGGTCATTGACACCTTCGACCTCGAGTCCGTCGAAGTCCTGCGCGGACCGCAGGGCCTGCTGTTTGGTCGAAATGTAACGGGCGGTGCTGTCGTACTGCGCAATGCGCGGCCTACCGGTGAGTTTGGTGCCCGCGTGCGGGTCGGTCTTACGGATGATGACCAGGGCAACGTCGCCGCCGCCATCGAAGGCTCAATCATCGAAGATACGCTTGCATGGAAGCTGGTTGGTTACTACGACGAAGATCCGGGCTACTTCAACAACATCAATCAATCTGCGGCTTCATTGCCTGCTCCACATCCGTTCCAGCCGTTCTACCTGAATCCTGCGATTGAAGATGGCAAAGTCGGTGGAATGCTGACGCGCTTCGCACGTGGCACGCTCGTCTGGACACCCTCCGACACGGTTGATTGGACGATGATCGCGGAGCACGGTGGTTCGAACGGTGATGGAGCTTCCTGGACCAACGTAACTGAGCAGCGTTTGGGTGTTCGGCCAAACTTTACGACGTTGTCCGACGAAAACGGTGCGACCAAGATCAATTGGACGAGTGTCATGCTCGAAGTCAATGTTGGCGAAGTCGGCAACGGTACTCTGACCAACATCCTCGGTTGGCGTCGCGTCGATTCGTTCTCGGTCGCCGATATTGATGGTACGAATAATCCGATCTTCGCCGCACCCGGCAACGCCGATCAGCACCAGCTTTCGAACGAGCTGCGCTGGTCAGGCAACATCTCTGATAACTGGGAAACGACTGCCGGTATTTACTACTTTGATCAGGACGTCGTGTACCGTGAAGCTCGCTACATCTGGCTGCCGCCGCCAATTGGTCCGGCCCCGTTCGGCATAAACCTGCAGGCCGCGCTCGGCGGTGATATGGATTCGCGCAACGTCGGCGTCTTCTGGAATAACGACTTCCACCTGAATGATGCGTGGACGGTCACGGCTGGTATCCGTTACACGGACGAAAAGAAGGGTGCACAGATCATTATCGGAGGTTGTGCCGACAATGTGACGTTCAACTGCCTGACCGACAATCTCTCAGGCGACTGGCAGAACTTCACGCCGAAGCTCGGCCTTCGCTGGCAGATCAACGACTCTGCACAGGCGTACGCGTTCTGGTCACAGGGTTACCGTTCCGGCGGCTTCAACTTCCGCAATGCTCGTCCCGACGTGATTCCACCAGGGCCGACAAAGGAAGAGCAGAACAATACGTTTGAGGTTGGTGTTAAGTCGGATCTCATGGATGGACGCATGCGTTTGAACATTGCTGCGTTCCACAACGAGATTACGGACATGCAGCGTGAGCTCAACATGCCGGATTCACAGGTCATCGTTCTGCAGGCAACGGTTAATGCCGGCGACGTTACGATCACGGGCGTTGAGGCCGATATCGTTGCGATGCTCGGCGACAACTTCTCGATCAACCTGTCGGCCGGCTTCCAGGACGGCAAGTACGACAAGAAAGATCCGTTCGTGCTTGCACTGACGGACCTGTTACGTGGAATTGGCGCGATCGGCCCAACCGCCAATGTTATCGGCGACGAGTTGCCGCGGCTGGCGCCGTCCAACTACAGCGCCGGGTTCTCGTGGGATATTCCGCTGAGCTCAAGCCTGATCAACGTCATGGCCAACTATAGCTGGCGCGAGAAGCATCCGTACGATGATGCCAACAGCCAGTTCTTCGATGACCAGGAGCGCATCAACGCAAGCGTTAACTGGTACTCCGGAAACGACAAGTGGAGCGCGTCGCTGTACGGCAAGAACCTGACCGATGAGGCGAACTGGGGCAACCTGACATCCATCGCCGGCCTGTACGTAGCCGGCCCCATGAAGAAGGGTCGCGTACTGGGTCTGGAGATTAACTACAGATACTGATCAGACGATCAGGGGGATAGAGAGAGGCCGCCTTCGGGCGGCCTTTTTTGTACATGGATGTACTTATGCCGCGGAGGCCATGGACGGCCGGGAGCGGCGTTTCTAATTAAAACGGATCGGGCTGACCTTCTCCGGCCAGCGTGCGGCTTTGTCGGCGTAGAAGTCGCGGCACACCTGCAGGTCGGCTTCTGCATCGCCGGTCAGGTCGAGCCGAGGGCCGATGCCCAGTTCCTTCCTGCCGTAGTCGAGAAAGCCGAGATAGACCGGAACGTCTGCTTCACGTGCGATGCGGTAAAAGCCGGTCTTCCAGCCGTCGGTAAGGCTGCGTGTACCTTCGGGAGCCAAGCCAAAGAAAAATTCTTCTTGCGAGGTAAGCATGTCGACGGCCTGTTGCACCGCGCCGCCGGCCTTTGAACGGTCGAGCGGTATGCCGCCGAGCCATCGCAGCAGCGCGCCGAGCGGAAACCAGAACAATGTGTCCTTGCCGAAGAAGCGAATGTCGAGACCGATCGCTACCTTGTAAACGAGTGCCCAGATGCCGTCCCAGTTGGAGGTGTGCGGCGCCGCGATGAACACGGCCTTCGGCGCGTCGGGGACGCCACCATTCGGTGTCCAGCCACCAACTTTCAAGATCAGTCCGGCGAGTCCCTTAAGCATCCTGTTCCCTGGCGCCGAGTAACAGCGGCAAAACGACAAGCGTTGCGAGCAGGATACCGCACAATGCGAATGCGACCTGCGATCCAAATTGCACCATGGCCGGGCTGCGCACGAAAACGAATGCCGCGAATGCAAGCATCGAGGTCAGAATCGTTACCAGCACGGCAACGCCGGTGTCCGCATACATTCGGTTGATGTCTCCGTCGTGGCGGTGGCGTGCGGCGATCATGTGTACGCCACCATCAACACCGATTCCGATAACCAGTGGCAACGCGGCTACGGTTACAAGCGATGCCGCGACTCCGGCGACAGACATACCAGCGCCGAGCCACAGCAATGCAGCGACCAGGGGGAGCAATACGAGCACGGGCCTGACGAAGCTGCGGGTACCAATCACAAGCACGGCGAGAACGGCGAACACGGCTACAGTGGGTACTGTTGCGACGTCCGTCTTTATGACTTCGTCGATGCGGGCATTGAGGCGCGGCGCACCGTTGACGCTGTAGTCGCCAAGTCCTAGACGTTCTATCCAGGTGTCAATGTCCGCGATGGCGTCGTTGTAGTGTTTCATCACGAATGCATTTTCGACTGTGTGAACCTGCACGAGTCCGGGCAACTCCCGTACGGATGGCAGCGACGCGATGGACGCGGGTCGCTCGGGATCTGCCTGCAACTCGATCGCATCCATTTCGTCGACAAAGCGAATCAGGATCGGCGACGCACTAAGCTCGTGCTCGAGTGCCACACGATCCTGCAACAGCAGTGACGGCAGGTCTGCGGTCTGTAGCTTGCGGTTGTCGTCCAGGAAATGAAGGTTCGGGGCCAGCGCCGCCGCAATGCACAACGCAATGCCGGTAACGAGAAGAATCTGACGTCGGTGCCCGGCGATTGCGCCAGCCAGTCTGCGCAGGCCTGGAGCAAGAACCGTGTGCCGCTCAAGCCAGCTGCGAGCACTGAATTTCAGCGCGACAGGCACAAGGGTAAGGCAACTCAGGTAGACGCCAATCGTTACAAACATGCCGGCCCAGCCAAGATCGGCCAGCCCACGCAACTGCGCGACAGTCAGTGAGCCAAATGCGGCGGCCGTTGTCAGCGTCGCAACGGAAATCGGTCGTAACAGATTGCGCCACGCCGTGAGTATCGCGGCGTCTCGACTCAGGCCGTCGTGATCCAGGTGATAACGAGTCGACTGGATCAGGTGAATACAGTGGTCGATGCCGATACCGACGAGCAATGTCGGAACAGTTGCCGCGAGCAACGTCAATTCGCCACGGACATGAACGTAGGCGGCAAGTCCCCACGCTATCCCGAGAAAAACCGGGACGAGCATGATGATCGCGAGCCAGGCGATTCTGTAGATAAACGCGAACAGGCAGACGACCAGCACAATCGCGATGAGCAGGGCGTGTAGCAGGTCGCCGTTGAGTTCATTCTGAATCTCGTAGACAACCGCCGGCGTGCCCGTGAGTCCACAGTCCGCGCCGGCGCGGGCGAGTTCTTCGCCGACACTCTCCAGTATCGGCTGCGACTGCCGCCAGTTCGCAGGATCCGTTTCGAGCGAGAATGCATAAACCGACGACAGGCCGGGCCGCACGTAGGTGCGGGTGTGAGCGTCGACATCCGGAAGTGCGGCCAGCGACTCGAGATCGCTATTACGCAGGCCGGATTCCGGTTCGCAGACGACAATGAGTTCTTCAAGGCCCGGGGTAACACGAGCGAGGGAATTGAACTCGGCTGAGACCGGGTCATCGGGATTCAGCAGGTCGTAGATGCCCCCGTCGATGACAAGGTTCTTTAACGAAAATGCGGCGACTGCTGACATGGTCAGAGCGGCAAGCAGTGACGCGCCAACTGGCCAGCGTCCGGACGGGAAGCCCAGAAGACTCAAGAGGCCACCGGCCGGGATGGACCGCTAGCGTACACGTGCCAGATCAGCTGCAACTTCGCGGCAATCGAGACTGTGAAGACCAGCCACACGAACCACTCTACAACTCCGACAACAAGCAGCACCGGCAGCAGGGTATTGAACAGGAATACCGCGAAGCGGCCGAACTCGAAGTGCGGCAGCACAATTTCCGGCCGCAGCCGCCGCACGAGTAACAGGTAGCCCTGCGTCGCGATCAGCAGTGGCAGGTACGGGAACCAGTATTCGACGAAGAAGGCGGGAAACAGCAGCTGAATCCAGAGCAGTGTGACGATCGCGAAGAACACGTCCGCGAGACCGTCAAAATCAGGCCTGCGTTCAACCTGGCTTGCGTGCCGCGCGAACATTCCGTCAAAGGCATCGGTTAACGCGGCCAGCACGTACACGCCGAGTACCCACATGCGCAGGTCAAGCAGCACGAGTGCGGTTATCGGCACCACGCTGAATACTCGTGCCCAGGTCAGGGCGTCGGCTATGCGTCTGGCTGTAGGTTCGTTCACAGCAGCCGAGGCTAACTTACGTTGTGAATCATTTACAGATGTATACTCAGTCCAAATGACAAGAAGAATCGCCACACTCCTCCTCGTCCTGGTGCTCGGGGGCTGCGCTGTCGCCCCGTTCGACGTGCCGCGCGAAGCATCCTACGCGCTGGACCCGGCTACCGAAACGCACCTCAAGCGGGAGGTCGACGAATGGCTCGCAGTGAACGACGGGCCGTCAGGTTTCTATCCGCTGGTGAGCGGCAACGATGCGTTCGGAGCGCGACTGTTCCTGATCGAGCGCGCGGAGAAAAGTCTCGATATCCAGTATTTCCTGATGAAGCCCGATACGGCCGGGCTCGTGTTCGCCGGGAGCCTGTTACAGGCTGCCGAGCGGGGCGTTCGGATTCGCTTTCTGCTCGACGACATATTTTCGACGGTCGAAGATGAAGAGCTAGAGCTTCTCGACGCTCACCCGAACATCGAGATTCGGCTCTACAACCCGATCGCGCGCAAAGGCATAGGCATTTTCAATTACCTCAGCGATTTCAAGCGCGCGAACCGACGCATGCATAACAAGTCGTTCACGGCCGACAACCAGGTGACCATTGTCGGTGGGCGAAATATTGCAGACGAATATTTCGAGTTGCGTCCCGAGGGTGAGTTTCTCGACCTTGATGTCCTGGCCATCGGACCTGTGGCGGCAGAAGTTTCGGACGAGTTCGATGCGTTCTGGAACCACGGCCGCGCACTGCCGCTGTCGGCGCTTGTACCGCAGTTCAGTGCCGAAGAACTGGCAGAAGCAAAGCTGGAGATTGACGAGGAAGTTCGTACGCTGGCGGAATCGGCTTACGAAACGGCGATTGGCTCCAGACTCGTCGACGATCTGATCAACGGCCGTCGCAAGCTGTACTCGGCCGAGTCCGAAGTAATAACCGATGATCCCAGCAAGCTTGTCCAGGATATCTCCGACGACACGATGATCCTCGCCAGGCGACTGGAGGACGTCGTTGAACAGGCGACTGACGAGGTCATCGTCTTCACACCGTATTTTGTACCGATGGATGAGGGTGTCGAGTTCTGGAGTTCCGTTGCCGCAAAGGGCGTGCGTGTAGTGCTCGTGACGAACTCGCTGGCGTCAAACAATCACACTGCAGTGCACTCCGCGTATTCCGGTTACCGCAAGCGCATCATCGAAGCCGGCATTGAGCTTTATGAAGTTCGAGCCGATGCGGTAGAGCGCGGGGAAGGCGTACAGGCAGAGTCTCTGACGTTGCATACGAAGGGCATGATCATCGATCGGGAGATCGTATTTATCGGTTCGCTGAATCTGGATCCGCGCTCGATAGAAATCAATTCCGAGATGGGATTGGTGATTCACAGCAAGGAAATGGCCGCGGAAATGGCGGACGCTTCCGACGAACGGGTTCCCGAGATTGCTTACCGCGTGGACCTGGACGAACGTGGACGGATTCGCTGGCAGGCGAATATCGATGGCCGCAGTGTCGTCGAGCACAAGGAGCCACTGACAACCGGGTGGACGAGATTCAAAGCGTTCCTGCTGAGGATCGTGCCTGACAGCCAACTTTAGGGGAGAAAAAAATGAAGAAGATTTCAGTCGTTGCGGCGGCACTGTTGCTGATTTCCAATGCATCCGCGTCACCACTGGCCGATGCGATCGACGCCGACTACCCATACCTCGACGCCCTGTTCAAACACCTGCACGCCAACCCGGAGTTGTCGATGCAGGAGTACAAGACATCTGATCGCATGGCCGAAGAAATGGAGAAGCTGGGCTTCGAAGTGACCCGCAACATCGGCAAAACCGGCCTGGTTGGCATCATGGAGAACGGTGATGGCCCGACGCTGATGATTCGCGCAGACATGGACGGCCTGCCGGTGTTGGAAAAAACCGGTTTCGATTACGCATCGAAAGTGCGCCAGGTGAACCTCGAAGATCTCGATATGCCGGTCATGCACGCCTGCGGCCACGACATGCACATGGCCAGCCTGATCGGCACCGCACGTCGCATGGTTGAGCTGAAAGATCGCTGGCAGGGCACGCTGATGCTCGTTGCACAGCCTGCCGAAGAGGCAGAGGGCGGTGCACTGGCGATGGTCAGGGACAACATCTACGAAAGAACGCGTCGGCCGGACTTCGCGCTCGCCTTACATGTCTCGGCCGGCGAACCGGCTGGCATGGTCACATTCTCCGATGGACTCATGTACTCGAGTGCCGACACCGTCCGTATAACGGTGCGTGGCGTTGCTACGCATGGTGCCTCGCCGCATCTCGGGCGTGATCCGGTGCTGATAGGGGCGCACATTGTTGTCGCACTGCAGCAAATCGTGACGCGCGAGGTATCTCCGATCGAGCCGGCAATCATCACCGTCGGTGCGTTTCGCGGCGGTACGGCGCCGAACGTGATTGCCGATCATGCACAACTCGATATCACGGTACGGGCGAACTCCGAGGTGACGCGCTACAAGCTGCTTGAGAGCATTGAACGCGTCGCCATCCAGACCGCGAAGGCGTCAGGCGTTTCCGATGACCTGCTGCCAATCGTGGATATTTACGACGATGGCGCACCGACGACGGAAAACGATCCGGAGCTGGCGCAGCGCCTGCGCGCCGTTATGACACGGGAGCTTGGTGCGGACCGCATGTACGAGTTCAAACAGCAGGACATGGGCGCCGAGGACTTCCCGGACCTGGTACGCGTCGATCCGCCGATTCCGAGCGTCTACTTCCAGGTCGGCGGTACTCCGATTGAAGACCTCGAGTCAGGTAACTGGGCCGGGCATCATTCGCCGTTGTTCTGGATCGACCCTGAGTCGTCGATCAAGTCGGGTGTTGAGGCGATGACGGTTGCGGCGCTGGATTTGCTGGCGAAGCCGGCGGATCGGGACGTGTCAGAATAAACGTCGCGGACAGACTCAGAACGACCAGCTGAGCCGCCAATGCCCACCACGGTACGCCGATCAGGATAGTGATCACGGGTGTTAACGCGATCACGATCATCGAAATGCGCTTCGAGCGCCTGTCGATGCTGCCGTAATTTTGCCAGTTGTTGATGAGTGGGCCGAAGGTGCGATGTGTGAGCAGCCAGCGGTTCAGGCGTTCCGACGAGCGCGCAAAACAGTAGGTCGCGACGAGCAGGAATGGCGTGGTCGGGAGCAATGGCAGGATGACACCAATGGCGCCGATCGCGACAAACAGCAGTCCGGCGAGCAGCCAGAAAACCCGGAAGCGGGACATCAGGGGCGTGCGGCTACCGCCGCTATTACGCCCGCCCCGAGCAGCGACCAGCCTAGCGCCGGAATACTGCCCAGAGTGAGCACCAGGGTGCCCGAAACGATCCCGGTGGCGGCAGCAGTCAGCCAGTAGCGTTGCCGGCGCTGGCTGTCGAGCTGTTCGCGAATCCTGGTCAGGTCAGGGGACTTCAGGTTGAAGTTAATGCGCCCTTCGGCTACCTGCTCACCGAGGTAATGAATGATGCCCGGCAGCTCACGCATCGCATCACGCAACTGCGGCAGGTTTTCACGCACGTCCTTGAGCATCGCGCGGCCACCGACCTGCTCGTCCATCCAGCGCTTCAGCACCGGATGTGCGGTCTTCCACAGGTCCAGTTGCGGGTATAGCTGACGCCCGAGCCCCTCGATGTTGAACAGGGTTTTATGCAGCAGGATCATCTGCGGCTGAATCTCGACATCGAATCGCTGCGCGACGCGGAACAGGCGCATCAGCAATTGCGCGAACGAGATTTCCGCCAGCGGCTTGTTGAAAATCGGCTCGCACACAGTGCGCACCGCTGTCTCCAGCTGGTCGACGCGTGTGCCGGGCGGTACCCAGCCACTATCTGCATGCAGCTTGGCGATGCGGTGATAGTCGCGGTCGAAGAAGGCCAGAAAATTCTCGGCCAGATAGCGCTGGTCCTCGGCGCTCAGCGTACCGACGATGCCGAAATCAACAGCGGCATACTTCGGGCGATCCGGATCCGTCGTAATGACGAAAATGTTCCCCGGGTGCATGTCTGCATGGAAGAAGTTGTGGCGGAATACCTGGGTGAAGAAGATCTCGACGCCGTTCTCGGCCAGGTGCTGGAAGTTCGTGCCGTCCGCGCGCAGTTTGTCCATGTCGCTGATCGGCGTGCCGTAGATGCGCTCCTGTACGAGCACCTCGGGTCGGCAGTAATCCCAGTAAACCTCCGGCACGTACAACATGTCCGAACCGGCGAAGTTGCGTTTCAGTTGTGCCGTGTTGCCGGCTTCGCGCATCAGGTCGAGTTCATCGAGAACCGTGTGCTCGTACTCTTCGACCACTTCGATCGGCCGCAGGCGTTTACCGTGCTCCCAGTATCGGTCGGCGAGGCTGGCCAGCATGCGCAGCACAGCGAGATCTTTCTCTATGCGCTCCTGTACGCCCGGCCGCAGCACCTTGACGATGACTTCGGGGCCGTCTTTCAGCTTCGCGGTATGCACCTGCGCGATGGACGCGGCGGCCAGAGGTTCGGCATCGAAGCGCTCGAACACATTGTCGGTGGAGTCGTCGTAAGCGGTTTCGATAATCTCGATCGCTTCTTCGGCCGGGAACGATGGCACTGCGTCCTGCAGCTTCGCCAGTTCGTCGGCAATATCCGGTGGCAGCAGGTCGCGGCGCGTCGAAATAGCCTGCCCGAATTTGACGAAGATCGGTCCGAGCTCCTCGAGCGCAAGTCGGATTCGTTCGCCAAGCGGTGCGCTGCGGTCCCGGCGCCGCGGCGCGAGATAAAACAGGAAGCGCAGCGGGCGCAGCAGGTGCGTTTCGCGAATAATGTCGTCGAGGCCGTACTTCACGAGTACGCGCTGGATCGCAAGCATGCGGAAGATCGTTCGACGGCGCGTCATTGAGCTGCCTCGAGTCGTTTCAGGCGCGCTTCCAGGCGGTCGACGTCATCGCGCAACACGCCGACGTTCTTTGAGAATCGTTCGACTTCGTAACGACTCGGCGCATCGCGGCTTTCTTCCTGAAGGTACTCGCGAATGTTGACGCCCATCGTCGAACGAGCGTCTCGCGCCCAGCGACCTGCGCCACGAAGCAGCGATCCGAGCCGGTGCGCGGCGACATCGCCAATGACTCCCGAAAGCTCTTCTTCAATGTCAGGTCTCGCAAGCTGCAGCAGCTTCTGGAATTGCTGCGCGGTCTCGGCGTCGCCGCTCAGGTCGATATCGCCTTTGCGTATGGCTTCGACGCCCGCGTCACCCGCCATTCCGGCCAGCGTCAGCAGTGATCCGGAGATGACGACATCGGGTTCTGCGGGTAACTCCGTTGAGAGGTCGATCGCGTCGCGGCGCACGAAAAATGCTGCCGCGAGACCCGTGTTCGTGACGCGAATAGCGACAGTTTTTCCTTCGAGCTGTTCGCAAAGCTCCCGCGCAGGCGTCGTCGCCTCGATGTTCCTGTTTAACAGGCGGGCGATCGGGCGCAGTACTGCATCGAGTGCGTCCATTGCTTCAGATCCGGTAGCCGGTGTGCAGCGCGACGATGCCGGCAGCGAGGTTGTGGTAGCGGCAGCGTTCGAACCCGGCAATTTCCATCATGCCTTTGAGCGTTTCCTGGTCCGGATGCATGCGAATCGACTCGGCCAGGTACTGGTAGGAGTCCGCATCGTCGGCGACAAGCCTGCCGAGTGTCGGCAGTACCTTGAAGGAATACAGGTCGTACGCCGGCTTGATCGCCTCATGCGGTGCGGAGAATTCGAGCACCATGGCCTTGCCGCCGGGTTTAAGTACCTTGTACATCGAAGCAAGTGCTGCGTCCTTGTCGGTCACGTTGCGCAGTCCGAAAGCCATCGTGATGATGTCGAAGGTGCCTTCTTCGAATGGCAGGTTCTGGGCGTCGACCTGGGCAATCGTGACATTGCCGGCAATGCCGGCATCGACCAGTTTTCGACGACCTTCAATGAGCATGGCCGCGTTGATGTCGGCGAGTACGACCTGACCATCCTTGCCCACTTTCTTCGAAAATGCGCGCGCGAGGTCGCCGGTACCACCCGCGAGATCGAGAATGGTCTGCCCGGGACGGGCCGCGGCCTGATCAATGGTGTAGCGCTTCCAGATGCGATGCAGCCCGGCCGACATCAGGTCGTTCATGATGTCGTAGCGGCTCGCGACCGAATCGAAAACACCACGCACCATGCCGGCCTTGTCGCCGGAATCGACGGTCTGGTAACCGAAGTGGGTCGTGTTATCGTCGCGCGATTCGTTCATGCCGCGAGGATACCGTATCGGGGCTGAAGCCGCTCCTACAGGATGTACCTACTCAGATCCTCGTCCTGGCTGAGTTCGGCCAGGTGATCGTTGACATAACCCGCATCCACGATGAGCCTGGAGCCGGACTTGTCCGACGCCTCGAACGACACCGTTTCGAGCAGGCGCTCCATGACGGTGTGCAGGCGACGTGCGCCGATATTTTCGGTGTTCTCGTTCACCTGGTACGCGACCTCGGCGATCCGCTTCACACCACTCTCGGCAAATTCCAGCGCCACCTGCTCGGTGTCGAGCAGGGCGCTGTACTGCGATGTCAGTGAGGCATCGGGCTCCGTCAGGATGCGCACGAAGTCGTCTACTGACAGCGACTTCAGCTCGACCCGGATCGGGAAGCGGCCCTGCAGTTCAGGGATCAGGTCAGACGGCTTCGAAACGTGGAACGCGCCCGACGCGATGAACAGGATGTGATCGGTGCGGACCATGCCGTACTTGGTGTTCACCGTTGAGCCCTCGACCAGTGGCAGCAGGTCGCGCTGCACGCCCTCGCGGGAGACGTCGGCGCCCTGGGCTTCGGATCGACGTGCAACCTTGTCGATCTCGTCAAGGAACACGATGCCGTGCTGCTCTACAGCATCCAGTGCTTCGGCCTTGAGCTCTTCCTCGTCGATCATCTTGGCCGCTTCTTCGTCGGTCAGGTGACGGAACGCATCTTTCACCTTGAGCTTGCGGGTCTTCGAGCGACTGCCGCCGAGGTTCTGGAACATGCCTTGCAACTGGCTGGTCATCTCCTCCATGCCCGGAGGCGCCATGATCTCAACGCCGACTGGCATCGCCTGGATGTCGATCTCGATCTCCTTGTCGTCGAGCTTGCCCTCGCGCAGCATCTTGCGAAACTTCTGGCGGGTCTCGCTGTCCGGTGTCGACTGCTCGCTCGTGAAGCCAGCCGTCGACGGTGCCGGCGGCAGCAGTGCATCGAGGATGCGTTCTTCAGCCGCATCCTCCGCACGATGGCTGACCTTCGACATAGCGTCTTCGCGAATCATCTTTACCGCGACATCCATCAGGTCACGAACAATGCTGTCTACTTCGCGACCGACGTAGCCGACTTCGGTGAACTTGGTTGCTTCGACCTTGATGAATGGCGCCTTTGCGAGTCGTGCCAGGCGACGGGAGATCTCGGTCTTGCCGACACCCGTCGGTCCGATCATCAGGATGTTCTTCGGCGTGATTTCACTGCGCAGCGGTTCGTCGACCTGCACGCGGCGCCAGCGATTGCGGAGTGCGATAGCAACCGCGCGCTTGGCCTCGTCCTGGCCAACGATGTGCTTGTCCAGCTCCTGGACAATTTCCCTGGGGGTCATCTGGGACATCAGAGTTCTTCTACAATAACGTTCTGGTTGGTGTAGACGCAGATATCGCCGGCAATCAGCAATGCCTTCTTTACGATGTCTGCGGCTTCAAGATTCGTGTTCTCGAGCAGGGCCAGTGCCGCGGCCTGCGCGAACGGACCACCCGAGCCGATCGCCATGAGGTCATTCTCGGGTTCGATAACGTCGCCATTGCCCGAGATGATCAGCGAGGTTTCGCTGTCGGCGACGCACAGCAGTGCTTCGAGGCGACGCAGGCGCCGATCCGTGCGCCAGTCCTTGGCGAGCTCGATCGCAGCACGTGTCAGGTTGCCGTATTGCTCGAGTTTGGATTCGAACAGTTCGAACAGCGTGAAGGCGTCCGCCGTACCGCCCGCAAACCCGGCAATCACGCGGCCGCCGGCGAGTGGCCGGACCTTGCGCGCATTGCCTTTCATGACGGTATTGCCCATGCTGACCTGGCCGTCTCCGGCGATGGCCACCTTGCCATTACGGCGTACCGAGACGATTGTCGTCCCTCTGAATTGTTCCATTTTGGTTCCTCTCGAGCGGCCGGTCAGTCGTTATCTGAGCTGCTTTTCTTCCTGGCCCGCGGATGCGTTCGGTCGTATATCTGTGCGAGGTGCTGGAAATCAAGGTGCGTATACACCTGGGTTGTCGAGATGTTGGCATGCCCGAGCAGCTCCTGCACACCACGCAGGTCGTGGCTCGACTCCAGCAGGTGGGTGGCAAAGGAGTGCCGGAAAAGATGCGGGTAGACGTTGGCGTCGATGCCCTGGCGGCGAGCCCAGTGTTTGACCCGTGCCTGCACCGACCGCGGGCTGATTCGGGTACCGCGGGTGCTGACGAACAGCGCCGTCTCATCCGCGTCGGCAATATCACCGCGACTCGTCTGCCATTGCCTGAGAGCCTTCAGTGCCATGCGGCCGACAGGGACGATGCGATCCTTGTTGCCCTTGCCCGTTACCCGCACGGTTGCGTCATGCATGTCGACGTCGCCCAGGTCCAGGTCGATCAGCTCGGACAGGCGCAGCCCGGAGCTGTACAGGAGCTCGAGAATGGCCCGGTCCCGATCGACCACCGGGCCGTCGCCGGGAATGTTCAGCAGATGCGCCATGCGATCGGCGTCGAGGTTGCCGGGCAGGCGCTTTTTCATCTTCGGCGCGGTCACGTCCTGCACCGGGTGCACGTCGACCTGCTTCTCGCGGATCAGGTAGCGGTAGAAGGTGCGGCAGGCTGACAGGCGTCTCTGAATGGAGCGCGGTGACAGGCCGCGTCGATAGCAGGTCGCCGAGAATGCCCGGAAGTGCTCGCTGTCGAGCTGTGACCAGTCGGCAATATCGTTGCTCTCGCAGAACGCGACGAGCGTCTTCAGGTCGCGGCGGTAATTCTTGCAGGTCTGCGGCGACAGCCGCCTCTCCAACTCGAGGTGCTTAATGAATCGGTCGATCCAGCCGGCGTCGTCCACTCAGGCACCCGGGAGCGCCCCTAGAAGCGCTTCAGTGCGGCGGCGACCAGTTCGCCGAGCCGCGTCAGGAAATCAATGCTCATGCCGGGATGGAAGCGATCCGCGTCGTTGCTGCCGATCGCGAGAAAACCGATGTCAGCACCGTCACCGAGCGGGACCAGCGCAGCCGAGCCAATATCGTTGGCATCCTCGCGGAACAGGAAGTCGCGCTGGCTGTCACGAATCCTGCCGCAGCGTGCTGCGCTCCCGCCCAGGAACGTCTTGAACGGCCCGAGCTCTTCGGACTGCCGCTCGATCACGCAGAAGAAGCGACCACCGCTGATGTCCTCAAAAGCTTCCGGATCACCGAAGATGACGAGCACGGCCTGGTCCGCACCGAAGCCCGAGCGCATGGCCTCCTCAATCGCCGCGATCGTTGCCTGCAGGTCCTTCGCCTGCAGCAGCTGCATGGAAAGCGCGTGGATCTTGGCCGTGAGCACGTCATTCGCGCGCGCGACCTCGATCAGCTCCTTGAGCTGGCGTTCAAGCTTGAGATCTTTCTGGCGCAACACCGAAACCTGGCGCTCAACCAGCGAAACGGCACCGCCCGTTGCGTGCGGCAGGTGCAACGAGCCGAGCAGAGACTTGTGATTCTCGAAGAAGTCCGGATGTGCGGCGAGGTAGTCGTGGACCGCCTGCTCGGTTGGTTCGTCATCCAGGTATTCGACTTCCGCTTGCGTACTCATGTCTTGTCCCATCGTTACAGGTTCAGTTCGCCTTCGCTGATCACCTCGGCGTTGCCGGTCAGCCAGACAGGCTCCGCACCACCGCGCCAGCTTACCATGACTTCACCGCCGGGCAGCTCCACGCTGACCTCGGCGGCCAGCAATCCGAGTCGCTGCCCTGTGACCACCGCTGCGCAGGCGCCGGTGCCGCATGCGCGGGTCTCGCCAACGCCTCGCTCGTGCACACGCAGGCGAATGCGGTCCGGGCCGAGAATCTCCATAAAGCCAACGTTGGTACGCTCCGGAAACCGGGGATGCAGCTCGAGTTTCGGCCCCAGCTCGGCCACAGGTGCGGCGTCTGTACTTGCAACGCGCAGCACGCAGTGTGGATTGCCCATCGATGCCACGCTGATTTCATGGTCTTCGCCGTCGACGTCTATCAGGTAGGTGTCGGCCGCCATGGGTGCGTTGAATGGCAGCGCTGCGGGCTCGAAAGATGGCCGGCCCATGCTTACGGTCACGAGGCCATCGGCTGCGACTCGTGCTTCGACGGGCCCGGCCGGGCTTTCCAGCAACATCGCGGCCGGGTCGCCCGCTGCGAGGTAGCTCGCGACACAGCGAAGACCATTGCCGCACTGTTCAACTTCTGAGCCGTCATTGTTGAACACGCGATATCCGGCCAGTGCGTCGTCGGACGTTGCCGACTGCAGCCACATCAGCTGGTCAAAGCCGGGTCCGGTGGACTCGTTGCCAAGCTGGCGCAGGCGCTCAGGCGACGGTGGTGATGCGTCGCTGCCGCGCTGGTCAACCACGAGGATCAGGTTGCCGGTGCCGTGCATTTTTCGGTAAGGAACAGTCATGAAACGCAATGTTGCCGCATTCCGGACCCTAATGGACAAACGCGTGCGGCGTCTGTAGTTTACATAAACCGCCGATCATACAAACAACAACACTCCGGAGTTCGATATGCGGCACATCATGGTTCTCAACGCCAAGGGTGGTTGTGGAAAAAGCACCCTGGCGACGAATATCGCTGCCTATTTTGCCAATGAAGGCGCAAGTGTGGCACTGGCTGACTACGATCCGCAGCGTTCGAGTCTCGACTGGCTGGAGCGCCGCCCGGCCGACCGCGCGAGCATCGCGGCAGTTGCCGGTTTCGAGGACGGGCTGCGGCACGCGCCGCGCAGCGCCGACATTCTGGTCATCGATGCGCCGGCCCGCTCGCACGGCAAGGAACTCACAGACCTCGTCAATCACGCCGAGACTATCGTAGTACCGGTACTGCCGTCGACGATCGACATGCAGGCAACGTCGACGTTTCTCGAGGAACTGAAGAATGTGGGTCGCGTGCAGCGCAAGCAGGCGAAGATCGCGACTGTTGCGAACCGGGTTCGCGATAACACGCTGATCTGGGATGACCTCGATGAGTATCTGACGAAGACTCGCGTACCTTACGTCGCAGCTTTGCGCGAGGCGCAAAACTACGTGCGTGCCTACACCCGCGGCCTGGGAATCTTCGAATTGCCGGAGTATCTCGCGTGGCCCGATTGGGATGAGTGGGAGCCGCTTACGGCCTGGCTCAGAAGCAAGCGCTCGCAACCGTAGTAGATACCCCGGAGCAACCGACACTCAAGTAAAGGGGACACTTTGTGAAAGTGTCCCCCGTACTAATTATCCAAGTGCGGAAGTTTGGGGGATCCGCCCCCTCCAGCCAGCACCAGCCCGTCACGAAACGCATCCGCCGCCGCGTCGGTTTCACCGAGCTGGTTCAACAGTGCGCCGTACTCCTGGTACGCCTCGGGTGTTGGCTGAAGGGTGATGACTGTTTCCAGGTAGCTGCGTGCCTTGCCCCACAGCTCATTTCGCAGGCACAGCCTTGCGGCCGTGAGCAACAGGTCGGGGTCATCCGCGTGTGATGACAGCCAGCCCTCGGCACGCTTGAGTTGCTTGCTCGCATCCGGGCCCTCAATGATGCCGAACAGCCGTACCAGCGGTCCGCGCCATTCCGATTTCAACGCTGTTACCAGTTCCTTCTCGGCACGCTCGCTCTGGCCGGTGCGACGCAGGCCCAGGAACCAGGACTCCAGCAGCGAAATGTCGGATCGATGGCCTCGCGGTATTTCCTTCCAGGCGGCAGTGAGTTCAGCTTCGTCGGCCGCCTTGTCGAGTGCTTCCCGGTGCACGCGTACGGTCCACGCTGCAAGCGTTTCGGCCTTGACCTGCGAGTGCTTTTTGACGCGCGGCAACAGTTCACGCAGCGACTTCCAGTCCTCGAGAATGAAATAGAGTCGACCCATCAGGGCCAGCGCGTGGCCATGGCCCCGTGAGTTCTCATCCAGGCGGCGCAGTGTTGCGAGCGCCTGTTCATGCTGCCCGCGATCAAGCTGAAATTCGGCCTGCGTCAGCAGCACGGCGTTCGCAGCCTCGGGTACTTCGCCATAGGCAAGCTTCAGCCAATCGTCGCGGCGCTCATCGCGGCCCTGCAGGTGGGCGGCACGTGCCGCCTGCAGGTAATTAAACAGTGGTGAGTCGCTGGTGCTGGCCGCTCGTGCCAGCATGCGTTCGCCCTTGGCGAAATTTCCTTCGGCGACCTCGATCATGCCGCGTGTCATCTTCTGCCCGGAACGTGCCGAGCGATAACGGCCGGCGGCCTCGCCGATACGTCGTGGCGCCATCCAGATCTTGCGTGCCAGCCAGATCGCACCGAACAGTGCGCCGATCAGCAATACCAGCACCGGTACGTTCATCTCGTAAAGATTGCCGCGGAATGTAATCGCGACATAGCCGGGGTCCTGCAGCAGGAACCATGCAGAAATCGCGCTGGCTATCAGCGCGAGAACGACGATGAGGCCGAACTTCACTCGACGGTCTCGCTGACGGTGCGGAACTGGCGCAGCAGGCGCAGCGACGCCGAGATATCCGGCAGATCACCGCTGTAGTTCTCCTCGCGCACCTCGCTGATCGTCGCAAGCGCCGAGCTAACCGCATCACTGTCGGTATCGAAGTAGGTGTTCAGCAGCAGGGTCGTGTCATCGAGCGTCTGTACGAAGATGGCCTGCTCGCCACGCAGCAGGGCGAGGCGGGCTGCCTGCAGCTGCAGTGCGATGTTGCTGCGCAGGAATTCCTGGGCATCCGGTGACAAAGCGACGAGATTGGCGTCCTCAACCGGTGTCACCCGGACCAGGTTGCCCATGGCACCCTTGACCGAACCCCAGGCTTTACCGAGCGTGCTTTCCTCATCGTCGTCAGCTGCTTCGTCGGCGTCGGCTTCCTCAACAGGCTGCGCGATCGGCAGCGCATCGATGGTCCCGGCAAGACTGCTGAGCTTCAGGCTTGCGCCTGCGATGTCGGGCATTTCCGCCCCATCGAGTGCGGCCAGTTCGTCGGACAATGCGCGGCGCACATCAGTCAGGCCCGGGTCAGCAAGCTGGGTTACGCGCTCATCCGCCATGCGCAGAGCGAGTGAAGCCTTGACCGGGTCGTTGGCGAGCTGCAGCTGCGCGTTCGCAATCTGCATGTAGTACTCAGCTTCGGCGAGCAAAAACGTCTCACGCGCTCCTGCGGAAATCCCTGCGAGCGATGCAACCGAGTTCTCGAGCGTCGTCATGCGAGGTGGCAGCGACCCCAGGGTACGCAGTTGCTCATCGATGTCGCGACGCAGGTTGTCGATGTCGGCGCCGTAGTCGCGAGTCGGTATCGCCGCGACGCTGGCTTCGAGGGCCGCCAGTGATTCGTCCGAACTGGCCACCTGCTGCCGCAGCGAACTGATCGCGCGCTGCGCGTCAGCCGCGCTGGTGTCCTCGGGAGTGCGCCAGTCATTGTATGCGCCCCAGGCGCTGATAGTGGCTGCGGCTGCAGCCAGCAGCAATGCCAGCCAGGCGACGCCGATTCCCTTGCGCGGTGCCCTGGTCTTCTCGGGCTCGACTTCGATGCGCGGAGATTCCGGGTCTTCAACAGGAAATTCGGCGTCCTGTTCGTTATCGCTCATGTTTCGTTTCCGGTCCTGAGGGATGCAACAACAGCATCGACCATATTGACAGCCTCGGGCCCGGACGCCAGTACCGGTTGTGAGGCGGGAATTCGATCAGATACCTCTTTTAACACACGTGCCGACGGCGTCACCAGCAGCCGGTCGCTGAGGGTTTCACGGCAATCCGATGGCAGCAGCCTGAGCAGGTTGTCGAGTGTTTCAACACTCAACAGCATGACGACGCCAATGTCATTCCATGCATCGCTTAATGCCTCCAGTTCGGCCTCGGAAGGCCTCGGCTGCGCGCGTTCGTAGACGGGTAAGTACGCTACAGACGCGCCCCGCGCGGAGAGCGTCTCGCCGAGCAGGCCCCGGCCTTCGCCGCCACGCACGATAAGAATATTCATTCCTTCGCAGGATTTGAGGTCGGGCATCGCGAGCAGGCTTTCGCTGTCGAAACCGCCGTCTGGAACGAGGCTGGGTGGTTGCCCATTCTCAGCTAGTTCCGCGGCAGTAGCCGGACCGATTGCGACAACGCGCTCGCCACTCACAACGGCTGCGCCAAATCGAGCCGCGTTGCGGCTGACAAATATCGTAATGTCAGGGTCCGGCAGCTGCGCCCGATCTTCCGCAATCGCGTCCGGCTCGCGCGACACAATCTCAAGCGCCGGATAAAGGTGTGCCTTTCCGCCGGCTGCCTCGATCGCATCGACCAGCGGTGCCGCCTGCGCGCGCGGCCGGGTAACCAGCACGCCGACGCCGGACAGCAGCTCCTCAGCCATGTTCCGCCTCGATCCTGTCGAGCAGGTCGCGGGCTCCCCGGGATACCAGGTTTGTGGCCAGTCGCTCGCCAACAGCAGCTGCGTCGGACGCATCGCCGCTCAGCGTGTCGCGCACCTCTTCGGTGCCGTCGGGGTGTGCGACCAGTGCTGTCAGCGTCACGGTCGCACCATCTGTTGTTGCGTAAGCCGCTACCGGCGACTGGCAGCTCGCTTGCAGCGCCCGTGCGATAGCGCGCTCGGCACTGGTTGTGATTACGCTGTCCGGATCGTCAAGTCCGGCCAGTACGTCGCGCAATTCGTCCCGGTCTTCGCGGCACTCAATGCCAAGCACGCCCTGTGCCGCAGCCGGCAGCATCTGGTCCGGAGCGAACACCTGGCTGATGTGATGGTGCAGTTCGAGGCGCTCGAGACCGGCGGCCGCGAGTATGATGGCGTCGAATTCACCTGCCTCCAGTTTTGCGAGTCGCGTATTGACGTTGCCGCGCAAGGGTTCAACCCTGAGGTCGGGCCGCAGCATGCGAATCTGGGCCTGGCGGCGCAGGCTGGAGCTGCCGATCAGGGCGCCTTCCGGCAGCTGATCGATGGTTTCACTATTGCGGCTGACCAGTGCGTCGGCAAAATTCGCCCGCTGCATCGTCGCGGCGAGACAGAACCCTTCGGGCATTTCGGCCGGCACGTCCTTCATGGAATGCACGGCAAGGTCGGCGCGGTCTTCTTGCATCGCGACCTCGAGCTCCTTAATAAAGAGTCCCTTGCCGCCGATCTTTTGCAGGCTGCGGTCGAGGATTTCGTCACCACGCGTCGACATCGGCACGAGCTCCGTGGACGAAACATCCGGGAACGTTTCGAGGATGGCGGCGACGTGATTTGCCTGCCATAAGGCAAGCGCGCTTTTGCGCGTGGCGATGCGGACTTTCATGGCCGCGAATTCTACTGGATTTTGTGCTTCAGGCGACGTCTGACATCGGCGAGATGGCGACGACTGATGATCAGGCCCTCGTCGCTTGCGGGTTGTCCCTCGAGCACGATGCGGTTTTTGCCGTCTGGCTGCTTCTCCAGGCGCGCAATCCGTTCTATCGCGACGAGCGCAGCACGGTGAATGCGCACAAAGCGATCGCCGAACTCGTGCTCGAGCGACTTCAGCGACTCATCGGTCAGGTCGCGGCCGTTGTCATGCTCAATGGCAACATACTTCTGGTCTGCGCGCAGGCTCGAGATGGTATCCACACTAATCAGTCTCAGGTCGCCGCCGGCGCGCACGCAGATATGGCGGCGCGGCTCCTGCGTTGCAGTCGCTACCTCCGCCACAATTGCGGAGCTGAGCCGTTTCGCATGCTGCAGCGCATCGATGAGCTTTGCGCGCCGCACTGGCTTCAGCACATATCCGATTGCGCGGGCCTCGAATGCGTCAATGGCGTATTCGTCGTACGCGGTCGTGAAGACAACGGCCGGGGGCGAGTCGAGTTCGTTGAGATGCCGGGCGGTTTCGATGCCGTCGAGCCCGGGCATGCGGATATCGAGCAGGATCAGGTCGGGGGCGAGTTCATTGCAGCGCTCAAGAGCGTCGCGGCCGTTGCCGGCTTCGCCGACCACCTCAAATCCTTCCTCGTCCAGGAGGATAGTGCGCAGCCTGTCACGAGCTGGTTGTTCATCGTCGACGATGAGAATCTTCATGCCGGTATCTCGGCAGGAAACCGCAGTGAAACCGTAAAGCGCTCTGGCTCGGCATTGACGTCGACCGTGGCCTTGCCGCCGTATGCGAGTTCGAAACGCTGGCAGATGTTGGACATCGCCATCTTGTTGCCGTCGCCGGCGCGCTTCTCGCCGGCCGCGACCGGGTTGGTAATAACGATCTCAAGCTCATCATCGTCGTGCTTGCCGGTAATCAGCACCTCGCCGCCTTCCGGCATCAACTCGACGCCGTGGTAGATGGCGTTTTCGAGTAAGGGCTGGATTGTCAGGCTGGGTATCCGCGCTCGCATCGGCAGGTCGCCTACTTCCCAGCGCACGGCAAGTCGTTCACCGAGTCGCAGCTTTTCGATCCGCTGGTAGATGGCGGCGGTCTCGAGTTCCTGTTTCAGCGACGAGGTTTCGCCGGAGCGGCCGAGGTTGGCCCGCAACAGGTCGGACAGGTCCTCAACGGCTTCCTCGGCCTGGCGCGGATCGGTACGCGTCAGCGAGGCGATCGTATTCATGCTGTTGAACAGGAAGTGCGGGCGGATCAGTGCCTGCAGCGCGCTGATGCGCGCCTGCGCCTCCAGCACGATACTGCGGCGCCATTCGCTCGAGATGTACAGGTAGCGCATGGCGAGAGCGACAACGATCGAACTGATGGCAAATGTACGCGCGAGAAACTCACCATGGCCGTCGTCGATGATGGTCAGTGCGCCGTAGATGCGAGTCAGCTGCCACGCACCCTCGGCGACGAACAGGCACATGACGACCAGGGCGATAAACGCGAAAGCGAATGCTCGCTGCGGGCTGGTTTGTTCGAGTCGTTTGCGAAGCTGGCACATCAGGGCTGTGCCGAGCACGGCAAGCCAGAGCACGAAGAACGAGGTCTTGGACAGATCGACCAGGAACTGCTGTGCGGAGTCGAGCGCCGCCAGCGTCAGTACGATGGCGATCAGCTCGGCGACCAGGACCACGACAAACAGGGTGCCGGCCGAACAGAAGTCGGGCAGGTAAACCTGATGTGGTTGGTTCGCGGGATCCTTGCTCACGCCGGCGCTCCAGGAAAGTGCGCGGCTATTGTAGCGCTGCCAGTGCCCTCAGGGGCGGACCTGGTCCCCAATTTTCAGGGACTTAGCCGCAATATTCGTCGATCATTTCCTCGGCGCGCTGGCGGGCGGCATTACGTTGCTCGTCGTCGAGGTAGACGCGCTCGCCGTTCTCGTCCTCGCGATATACGCGACGCGCTTCGACCATGGATTTGAGCTTGGCGCGCGTGTCCTGGCACTTTTTGAGGTTTTCCTCGGCCAGTGCGCGTTCTTCAGCCGCGGATGCCTCGGCGGCAGCCGCATCCTCGCGAGCCTTTGAGCGCGCGGCGGCGGAATCACGGTAGGACTGAACACGATTCGATACCGAACGCTGGCTGGTCCGGTTGTAGGACATCTGCAGGACCTCTTCGCCGGGATCGCCGCTCGGGCGGTCGCCGTAATGGACGTTGCCGTCCTCATCGGTCCACTTGTAGATCTCCTCAGCAAAGGCATTGCTGCCCAGCGTGAGGGTGAATGCGGCCGCGAGGGCCAGAATCTGCTTCGTGTTCATGCGGCTATTAGACCATTTTCAGGCCCCGATTATTGTGATCATGGTCACATGGACCAGTGCGATCCTGTACGGGTGGAAAATAAAAAAGGCGGGCCCGAAGGCCCGCCAAATATAGATTCCAAGGGGAATCGTTAAACTTCTGAATGAGCCATTATGTTCACTCCGCCGCAGTGAATTCGGGATAGGCCTCCAGACCGCACTCGTGCAGGTCGACGCCTTCGTATTCCTCTTCTTCGGAAACCCGGATGCCGATAACCCGCTTCAGTACGTACCAGACGACGAGGCTGACGCCGAAAGTCCACGCGAAGATGCTGGCAATGCCAACGAGCTGACCGACCGGGGTTGCGTCGCCATTCGTGAACAGCACGGCGAGAACACCCCAGATTCCGACGACACCGTGCACGGAGATCGCACCGACCGGGTCATCGATTCGCAGCTTGTCGAACATCACGATCGAAGCGACGACGATCAGGCCGCCAACGGCACCGATCGCGGTTGCTGCCATTGGTGATGGCGACAGCGGGTCTGCCGTGATGGCGACGAGACCGGCGAGGGCGCCGTTCAAAGCCATCGTCAGGTCGGCTTTGCCGAACCACAGGCGTGACAGTAGCAATGCGAACACCAGGCCACCGGCCGCGGCCATGTTGGTATTCACGAAGACCAGCGCGACCGCGTTGGCTTCGCCGACATCGGATACCTTGAGTTCGGAACCGCCGTTGAAGCCGAACCAGCCGAGCCACAGGATCAGCGTACCCAGTGCAGCGAGTGGCAGGTTGCAGCCCGGGATAGCGTTGACCTGGCTATTCGGGCCGTACTTGCCTTTGCGAGGGCCGAGAACGAGAACACCGGCAAGCGCCGCAGCGGCACCACACAGGTGCACCGTGCCGGAGCCTGCGAAGTCAAAGTAGCCGAAGCTCTCGGTCAGGAAGCCGCCGCCCCAGTTCCAGAAACCCTGCATCGGGTAGATGAAGCCGGTCAGGATGACGGCGAACGCGAAGAACGACCACAGCTTCATGCGTTCGGCTACGGCGCCCGACACGATCGACATCGCCGTTGCAACGAACACAACCTGGAAGAAGAAGTCCGAGAGGTTCGAGTAGTAGGTTTCTCCGCCGCTCGCGAGGACTTCCTCCGCAGAGTTGTCCGCAGAGGTCAGCAACCCGTCGCCAAACTGCAGGAACAGGTTCGAGGCTTCCGCCGGGTACATGATGGTGTAGCCGCACAGCATATACATGATGCAGGCGATCGAATACAGACCAACGTTTTTGGTCAGGATCTCCGCCGTGTTCTTTGCCCGGACCAGTCCTGATTCGAGCATCGTAAAGCCGGCGGCCATCCACATGACGAGGGCACCGCAGACCAGGAAATAAAAGGTATCGAGTGCGTACGCGAGTTCGGTGACCTGCGCCGCTACCTGAGTTGTTGCTTCCATTTTAGTTTCCTCCAGGAATTAAACGGCTTCGGCACCGGTTTCGCCGGTACGAATGCGAATGGCTTCGACGAGGTCGGTGACGAAGATCTTGCCGTCACCGATCTTGCCGGTACGTGCAGTATTCGCGATTGCCTCGATCACCTGTTCGGCGACGTCATCGTCGACGGCCAGTTCGATCTTGGCTTTCGGCAGAAAGTCGACGACATATTCGGCGCCGCGATACAGCTCCGTATGACCGCGCTGGCGACCAAAGCCTTTGACTTCAGTCACCGTGATGCCCTGGATGCCGATGTCGGCAACCGCCTGGCGCACGTCGTCCAATTTGAACGGCTTGATGATGGCCGTGATCATTTTCATAGGTTTCCCCTTGGGTGTTGCGAGTGGTGCAGGCGGCCCGAAGGCCGCCATTCCCGGTTACTTGATTTCGAAAGTCTTGCCGAAGGTCAGTACGAGCGCTTCGTCGTTCGTGCCGACCAGTTCCTTGTTCGAGAAGATCGCCTGCAGGCCTACATCGAATGCGTCGGCGACTGTGGTTGAAAAACCGATTTCGACGTATTCACCGGCAAAGTCCTGCGTGAAGCCCGCGTACTTGCCGTAGAAGCCGCCCTTCTCGAGCGTCAGCGCGTAGTAGGTGTAGTCCTGCTTCGGACCGCCGAAGTTGTCGTACTGGCCCACCGCGACGTCGACTGACGCGAAGCCATAGCTGCCGCCGAGGTTGATCTCCTGGTAGGTGTCGTCGAAGTCGCCGGTGTAGAAGTAGCCCGTGTAGCCGACGCTGTAGCCGAAGTCGCCGACAGAGCCGCCGTAGCCAAAGTAGCCGTCGATCTCGAGGCCGTCCTTGACGTCGGCCGCCCAGGTGCCGACGTAGAATCCGCTTTTCTCGTAGTCGAGTCCGCCGTTGACGGAGTTCGGCGCCTGGAAGATGCCGCGGTAGTAGTAATCACTGGCAAAGCCAAGGTTGGCCGATACCTCTGCACTGGCTGTTCCGGTGCCGAGAAGAAGTAGTGCGGCAATTGCGCTGGTACGAGTTTTCATGGGTGTTGCTCCTGTAGTCATAGGTGAACCGTCGACCCCTTGGAAATCTCTGGTCCGAAGCTCTGCGGCTTCTTGCCCCTGTTAAGAGCAGGATGCGTGCCAAAACGGGAAACTCTTTCAAATTCGCCGAGTTGCATTGGCAACTTGTTTTTCGCTGCGCCAAGGTGGTGCGCGGCGCCCGCGAAACTGCACCACGCTGGTGAGTCGCGCGGTGTTTTGTGGCGGGTAACGAAGAAATGCGGCTGGTCTTTTGCAGTGCGCTCGGGTATCAATCGGGCATGAACCGAGAATCAATAGAGCACCTGGCGCGAAGTCTCGCCGAATCCCTGCCCGAAGGGCTGCGCTCGATGCGCGAGGACGCCGAGAACAACTTCCGGGGTGTCCTCAAGTCCGGACTGGCCCGGCTCGACCTTGTAACGCGGGAGGAGTTCGAAGTGCAGGAAGCCGTACTCGCTCGCACCCGTGAAAAACTCGAGGCGCTCGAAGCACGCCTTGCGGAGCTCGAGCAGGACTAGAAGCCGGGTTGCGGCCATGGAGGGCCGTCACCATGAGCCTTGCAATCGCGCACTGTCGTGCGCAGTTTGGTACCGCCGCGCCACCCGTCACGATCGAGGTGTTTCTGTCGGGCGGTCTCCCCAGTTTCGCAATCGTGGGCATGCCGGAGACGGCTGTTCGCGAGAGCAAGGACCGTGTGCGAAGTGCATTGCAGTGCTGTGGATTCGAATGGCCGCAACGACGCATCACGGTCAGCCTTGCACCGGCAGAGATGAAAAAGTCGGGCGGCCGCTACGACCTTGCGATCGCGCTTGGCATTCTTGCGGCAAACCGGGTGTTTGCGAAGCAGAAGCTTGCCGGCGTCGAGATCTACGGTGAGCTCGCACTGAACGGCGAGCTGCGGCCGGTTACGGCGCTGCTTCCGGCAGCACTGCAGGCGTCGCAGAACGGCCGTGCACTAATTGCCCCCTGTGACAATGAGGCTGAGGCGGGGATGGCGGGGGCAGAGGTATACGCAGCTGCGACGCTGAACCAGGTCGTTGACCACCTGGCCGGGCACAAGCCGCTGGAAGCCAGCAGGAGGACCTGCAGGCCAGAGGTCGCGTTCCATGGCAGCGATCTCGCGGATGTACGAGGCCAGCCGCAGGCACGACGTGCTCTTGAGATAGCAGCGTCCGGCGGGCACAACATCCTGTTCGTTGGTCCGCCGGGTACCGGCAAGAGCATGCTGGCGCGCCGACTTCCCGGCATCCTGCCGCCGATGTCGGATACGGAGGCGATGGAAACCGCAGCGATCGAATCGGTTCTCGGCAGTCGGGCGGTCGTCGAAGGCTGGAAACGCCGACCCTTCCGCTCACCTCACCACTCAGCGTCTGCCGTTGCGCTGGTCGGCGGCGGGCCGGGGCTCGTGCCCGGGGAAATATCCCGGGCCCACAACGGGGTCTTGTTTCTCGACGAGCTGCCCGAATTCAATCGTGCTGCACTTGAGGCGCTGCGCGAACCAATGGAAACCGGTTCGATACATATTGCGCGCGCCGCCGGTCGCGCGGACTACCCGGCGCGCTTCCAGCTCGTGGCGGCCATGAATCCCTGCCCGTGTGGTTATCACGGTGACCGGCGCGCCGATTGCAACTGCAGCGCCGATCGCGTGCAGGCGTACCGGCGCAAGGTATCGGGACCGTTGCTCGATCGAATCGACCTGCATGTCGAGGTTTCGAGACCGGCAACGAAGCTACTGCGTGCAAGCGAAGCGGACGGGGAGGACAGCACCACGGTGCAGACACGTGTCAGCAAAACGTGGCGGGCTCAGATTGAGCAGCGCGGAAGCTGCAACGCACGGCTCGAAGGCGACGCGCTGCGAGAGGCATGCGCGATCGACGATGAGTGCTGGCGCTTACTCGAAGCGGCGGCGGACAGATTCAATCTTTCGGCACGCGCTCATCATCGGGTGCTGCGCGTGGCGCGCACGATCGCCGATATGGCGGCGGCAGAAACAATAACGCCCCCGCATATTGCGGAGGCGTTATCACTGCGATACCTGGATCGATCGCCGGTCTGACCGGCGAGTCAGGTCTTACTGCGCCTCTTCGATCATGTAGTCGACGGCCGAGCCGACTTCGTCATCCGAGAGGTCCATGCGACCGCCCTTCGGCGGCATGTAACCCGCCGATCCCGTGTAACCGTCGATCGCGTGCTGTTTGAGAACGTCGACGCCCTGTGCGATGCGGTCGGTCCACTGTGCGGCGTCACCCAGGACAGGTGCGCCACCGATGCCGGCACCGTGACACACCAGGCAGGCTTCGTTGTAGATCTGCGGACCGGACTTGGCAGCGGCAACGGGTTCGGGCTCTGCAACGGCTTCGACGACCGGCTCGTCGGCAGCCTGCTCCTCGCCCGGTAACCAGACTTCGCCGACCGGCTTGATGCTGGCAATTACCTCTGCCTGGTATTCGTCGCCGCCCTTCGTATAAACGTCAGCCGTCATGTCCGACATTTTTGCGGCGAAAACGAAGATGGCCAGCGCTACCAGCGCGAGGACGCCGATAACGAGTGAATACATGTCAAAAAACTTCTGGTCCCGACTCAACTTACTGCTCCGTTGGGGTATTGCTGGCCGGGACAGGTCCCCGGCGGTGGGCGGCGATTATATACCATCGACCGTCGCAGGGTAGAATCCGTCGACATGGTTACCTGTAGATACCTCGCAGCAGTCCTGCTGCTTTTGTGGATGCCGTTACAGGCGTTCGCCCAGGGCGTACCGGACTACGTGCGCAAGGCCGGCGAACGCGTCTCGGTTTTCGAGAACAGTGCCGATAACTACAGCCTGGATCTGTCGGCCGAGGCGTATACGTTCGTCGACTTTACGGGACAGATTCCCGAGGCGAGCTTTGCCGCCATTCGCTTTGCGCCGAACGTCTTCTCGCTGGTCATCGCCGAGTCGCTCGGACGCGGACCGAGCGCCGAGCAGTATGCGGAAATGGTTCGAGTTGCGATGGTCGAGCGACTGGAGTCACGCGAAGATGCCGAGTACAAGGGCTACCAGGACATCGGCATGTTCGATGAGCGTGGCATGCAGGTGTTCAAGAGGGCTGTCTACGCGGAAATTGCGTCCATGCCCGTCACATACATTATCTCTACAACGATTGATGGTGATCGTGCGTACCAGTTGCTGACTTTTGCAACGAATGCCGAAGAAGCCGTCGTGCAGGCAGAAGCGGACAAACTGCTTGCCGGCTTCACCGTCATCGATCACGCGGCCAACTTGGACATACCGGCGCCGGATCGCGACTTCCGTGACTATCCGTCAAAAACCTTCGCATACCGTTTCCGCGCGCGTGCGAAAAGCTGGTTTGCCTGGAACGACGTCAAGGAAAGCAACGATGCGGCGGACATCGGTGCGCTTTCATCGCAGGGCTACGGCAGCGTGGTTATGCCTGTGTGCTGGAAAGGTGCTGCTCCGACACAAAACGCAATCCTGCGTGTCGCGATGCAGCAGTTCGGTGAAGACTATCCGTCTGATTTCATCAGTGGTGAGCGTGAGATTAGCAAGGGCGATGCCGCCGGCAAGCTGCTGACCGGGGTCGAAGATTCCGATGGTACCGAGTACCTGTACCACCAGTGGATTGTCGCGAATCAGCAATGCGCCTATACGCTCGCCGCCTGGGGGCCGAGCGGAAGCCGCGGCGTAGAAAAAGCGCTGAACAATCTGTGGACGGATTTTGAGATTCTCGACGACCCGGGCGCGCTGCGCGACGAGTACGAAGAACCGTTAGAGAAGGTCGTAAACGCCTACCTGTTGAACGGTCTCGGCCTGCACTATTACGAAGCACGCGGTTATCGCGATGCCTTCCGCTTTTTCTCGCAGGCGAACGACGCCGATCCGGATGACGAGGCCTACCTGACAAATTCCCTGCGGGCACTGGTCGAGCTCGACGCCTATCACGAAGCTTACGACTGGCTGCAACCGCGGCTCGCGCCTTTCAGCGATAACCAGATCGTGCAGAGTTGGGATGCCTGGCTCGCGTACCAGACCGATGACGCCGCAAAGGCGATCCGCATTTATCGCGAACTGTTTGCCAATGGCTACCGTGAAGACGACGATTTCACGGTGTTCCTGTCGATGCTTGCCGATGCAGGCGAGTGGGATGAGATTGATGCGACCTATGCGGAGTACACGAAGGGCGGCGTCAATGACAAGACGCGACTGCTCAGGGTGAACAACCTGAGTCGACGTGGGGAGCACGAAGCCGCGCTGGCGCTACTCGATGAAATGACAGAGGGAAGGCCCTTCAACGCGGACATGGCTTATGAACGCATGGCGATTCTCGATGCGGCGGGCAACCCGGCCGAGATGCTGCGGGTCGCCGAGTTACTGATCGAGAACGGCTACCGTTCGCTGCAGAGCTACTATTACAAGGGCGACGCGGAGTATCAGCTGCGCCTGTATCGTGCGGCCAGGGAGTCTTTCGAAGAGGCGCAGTCATTCGCGCCGGGCAATGCCAATATTCGCGAGTACCTCGAGGCCATCGACCTGATGCTTGGTCAGGGCGACGTATCGACGATCAGTACGCCGATCAAGGCTGTGGCGCTGCCCCGTGCAATGCAGAAAGTGTTCGACGCCGATGACGTCAGTGGCGCCGGCAAGGGCTATGCCGCCGAGTACCTGGCACGAATCTCCGGATTTGAGCACGCAGGCGGCGAGCGGCGTCGCCAGTCCTGGTACCAGAAGATTCGTATTCTCGATGACAACGGTGTTGCGCAGTTCTCCACGCTGCAGTTCGACTACGACCCGAGCTACGAAAACCTGTTCGTTAACACGCTCGTTGTTCGTGACGCGGACGGCGAGGTGCTTGGTGAGGGAGATCTGAACACCTATTACATTACCAACAGCGAAACAGGGTACGAGGCGAGCACCGAAAAGACCGTGCACCTGCCCGTGCCGAGTCTCGCAGCGGGTGTGACGATTGAAGTGGTCGTCAGCAAGTCCACGTCTGTCGAAGATGGCACGTTCCCGCTCGAAACGATCTACATGGCCAGCGACCGGCCTATCGATTACAGCGCGGTGTTCGTGGCTGGCGAGGTCGATGGAATTCGCTACAAGACCAATGGCGTCACTGCGCCCGTGAAGCGCGGTAATTCACTGGTCTGGGAGTTACAGCAGCCGCAGTCATACCGTTGGGAACCGCTGCAGCCCTACTTCGACCAGATCCTGCCCTGGGTGCAGATCGGCACTGTCGGCGAGGACTGGGCTGACGTGGGCAACGAATACCTTGGCAAGATCACCGACAAGCTGGACTTCGACAAGGTTGCCGATCGGGCCGAGCGCCTCGTCGAGGGCGTGGACAGCGAGATGCGGCGTATCGATATCCTCGCGGCCTGGGTGCAGGACGAGATTCACTATGAAGCGATCGAGTTCGGGCGTCGCGCTTACATCCCGAAGACAGCACGCGAGACGATTCGCGACCGTTACGGTGACTGCAAGGACCACGCTGTGTTGTTGTACGCGATGCTCAACGCTGTCGGCATCGAGTCGTCGCTGGCGCTCGTAAATCTGCAGCAGTCGGTGCTGCCGGAGTTGCCGAACACCGACCAGTTCAACCACATGATCGTCGCAGTCGAGGCTGCTGACGGGCCGATGTTTATCGACACCACCGACAAGGATCTGCGACTCGGCAAGCTGCCGCCGCGCTCGATGGCGGGCAATCATGCACTGTTGCTGAAGGACACACCCGAGCTGGTCGCTATCCCGGATTACGAAACAGGGCTGACCGGTATCGTGGTCGAGCGTGTTGTGGAGCCCGGCGATGACGGCTATATCCGTGTTACCGAGACGGCACGGCTCACCGGCTATCAGGCAGCCGAGTTGCGCGGCCAGCTGCGCACCATCGAGACGTCAGAGATGCAGGCATCACTGCAACGCTGGCTGGCAACACGTTATACGGACGCCGAGTTAACAGATCACTTTGTCGAGAATGTCTTCGACGCCGGCTATGACCTGATCGTAGAGCTGCAATACCAGTTGCCGGTTGACGCAGACGGCAGCTTCGATACGCCCGGTTTTCTGGAAACCTATTACCTTGAGTACGATCGTGTCGCGGATCGCCGCTTCCCGTTCGAGTTTTATTACCCGATGCGCATGTCGGCGAGCACCTCTATTCGGATCCCGTCAGGCCGCGGCATCGACGCGGTGACCGGCAAGCCCGATGTGGGTGAGTCGCAGTTCGGAACCTGGCAACGCAGTATTACGAAGGACGGTGACAGTTGGCAGATCCAGTTTGACTACACGGCTTCGGACAAACGCTTTGAGCCGGGCGACTACCGGGAGTTCTTCGAGTTCCAGCGCGACGCGATCGACGCTATCGAGCAGCCACTGACTCTTCGCTAACAAATCGACGCACGACTTCGGCAGTACGGTTGGCTCGTGTCAGCATAAAGAGGTGCCCGCAGTTGAAGCTGCGCAGCCTCGAGTTGGGGATCAGGCGATTCATGATTTTCGCGTTGATCAACGGAATGATCGGGTCGTCATCACCATGCAGAACCAGGGTTGGTTGCCTGAGTTTCGAAAGCCAGGGCAGGCTGCTCCAGCCAAATCCTGCGAGCAACTGGTAGTAGTAGCCGCGCTTTGACGGCGGGTTCGTGAGGTCCGCGAATTTTCCGGCAGACAGGCGGTTTGTCCTGAACTTGCCGCCGTAAATTGTTCCGGCGACACGCTTCATATAGTCCTTCTCGTAATAACGGCGTGGATTCGACATGCGCCAGAGCACTTCCGGGCGTCCCGGAACCATGATGTGCCCGGGCGAGGTCGCGGCGAGAATCAGGTGTTCGATGCGTGCCGGCATCTGTTCCGCGACCTGTTGCGCAAGCGCGCCACCCCACGAAATTCCCATCAGGTCTACGGTTCCGAACCCGAAGTGATCGAGCACTTTTTCGACGACCCGCGCGTAATCGCGAAGTCGCCACGGCCACTTCGGTGCGGACGACTTGCCGGCGCCGGGTACGTCGACGAGTACGATGTCCGGCTGCGGAATTGCATCGACAAATGGCAGCAGCATTTCGAATGATCCGCCGATGCCATTCAGAAGCAGCAATGGACGGCCGCCTTCGCTGCCGCTCCGAATGGCGGTACGAACCGCCAAGCCGTCAATTGACAGCCATTCGATATGCAGGTCTTCCTCGGTGGAGTGACGCAGCTTCAACGATCAGGCCGCCGCGTCGTGAACGTAGGTGCCGGGAGCGTCACACAGTGCCGGGTATTTCTTGTTGCCCGGTTTGGCCGGAGCTTTCTTCAGCGCCCCGGAACGCGTGCGGACCCATTCGCTCCAACGTGGCCACCAGGTACCCTGGTGCTCCTCGGCGCCGTCCAGCCATTCATCGGCTGTGGCTGCGATCTCCGGGTTCGTGAAGTAGCGTGCTTTCGGATTGCCTGGCGGAGAAACGAGGCTTTGTATGTGCCCGCTTCCGACGAGCACAAATTCCTTCTCGCCACCCGCGAGACGAGTAGTGCGGTAGCACGCGTTCCAGGGGGTCAGGTGGTCAGTGAGACCACCAACCAGGAACATATCGGTGTCGAGCCTGGTGAGGTCGATGTCCGTATTGCAGACACTCACGTCCCCGGGACGCGCGAGGGCATTCGTCGAGAGAATATCGAGAAAGTCGCTGTGCAGCTGTGCCGGCAGGTTCGTGGTGTCGTTGTTCCAGTACAGAATGTCGAACGTCGGAGGCTGGTTGCCCATCAGGTAATTGTTGACGAAATAGTTCCAGACGAGTTCGTTCGGGCGCATCCAGGCGAAGATCTTCGCGAGGTCGGCGCCACGCAGCACGCCCTTGCGGCGCGACGAAACACGCGCTGCTTCGATCGCCGCGTCATTAATGAATGGCGCAAGGTCATTGTCCTCATCCTTCTGCTCGAGAACGCAGACCAGCAGCGTCAGTGAATTGATCGACTTGTCGCCCAGCGCGTTCAGATGAGCAGCGAGAATGCTGGCCGTTATTCCGCCGGAGCACGCAGCGCAAACGTTGAGTGTCTGCGAACCGGATACGCTCTTGACGACATCGATTGCTTCCTTGATGGCCTCAATGTACTGATCGATGCCCCAGTCAGCATGTTCGGGGCCGGGGTTGCGCCAGCTGATCGTGAAGGTCTGGATACCTTCATTGACGCAGTACTGGAACCAGCTTTTCTGCTCGTCGAGATCGAATACGTAAAACTTGTTGATCTGCGGCGGAATAAACAGCATCGGCCGCCGGCTCACCTTTTCGGTCTTTGGCGTGTACTGGATCAGTTCGAGGAGTTCATTGCGAAAGACGACGGCACCCTCAGTCGTCGCCAGGTTCTCGCCAACCTGGAACGCGGTCTTGTCGACCTGAAGCGGCATGCCGTTGTTATTGCGACGGTCGTCAATAAAGTTCCTGAAACCCTGCAGAACGCTCTGGCCGCCGGTTTCAACGAGTTGCTTGATAGCAGCGGGGTTGGCGACAAACGCATTGGTCGGTGACATCGAGTCGCCAACGATCTTGGTAATGAATTGCGCGCGGCGTTTGTCGATATCGCTAAAGCCGGCATCGTCGACCCATTCGTCCAGCGATTCGACAAAGGCGAGGTACGACTGCAGGGCGCCCCGGTGGATGGCGCTCTTCGACCAGGTGGCGTCTGCGAATCGTCGGTCTCTGGGTGCCGGCTTGTACTCGCGGTCGCCGAGAGCAACTTCGACGAGCTTGCGCGTAAAGCCCAGGCCGGCCCGCATTACCGAAAGTGGCTGGCGAACAGCCTGGAAAGCCGTCGTCCTGGCGGCACCGAGAATCTCCTCGGCGCTGATGCCGACCAGCGGATTCAGTGCAAGCGTTTGCTCAACAGCATTTTCGCCCAGCAGTTTTTTCGATTTCTTATCCATTCTTCCGATCTCTTAACGGGCTGCTAAACTTCGCGTATGCCGTCGTCCGTCATTGAAGAAAAACCGGCTCCGAAGCGCAATACCCGCAATCGAGTACTGGTTGCGGCGTTGTTGCTCTTCAATGAGCAGGGCGAGGGCAAAACCACGACCAACCAGATTGCCGATGAGCTCGATATCAGTCCGGGCAACCTGCACTATCATTTTCGAACCAAGGCAGACCTGGTTGCCGCGATCGTCGATGCGTTCCTTATTGACACTCGTGGCATTATCGAGCCGCCCGGTGATGAGCCCGTAACGGTCGATGACATCTGGCTGTTCCTGCATAGCTTGCTGGAACGCCTGGCTGCCTATCGTTTCCTGTTTCGCGACTTCGAAACCGTCGTCGCGTCCTACCCCGAAGTTGAACCCAGGTTGCGACGCTTTGTTGTGTCGCTGGCAGGCAATGTCGCCCTGCACCTGCTCAACCTCGAGGAAAATGGTGTCTTGAAAACGACGGCCTCGGATCGCCTGATCCTCGGCCGCAGTTTTGTCGTGCAGACGCTCTTCTCAGAACGCTTCGATCTCCTGACCGGCATCCAGCCGGAAAGCGATCATGCGACCGTTCGCGCAGCGCAGTCAGTGTTGCATTTACTGTTGCCGTACCTAAGGGGTAAAGATGCGGCGCTGGTGCGCGAACTGATCGCCGATTACCGCTAGGCGGCAACCTTCTCGATCACGCGATCGAGTTTTTCGTTCAGGGCGTCGATGTCTTTCGACGTCGCAACGCTGAACAGCCCAGACGTACGTGCAGCTACGGTTTCCGTAACGTCGTCGATACGTTCTTTTACAGCTTCGATCTTTACGGCTGACTTCTCTTCGTAGGTTGCTTTGACACGACCTTTTACGTCCTCGATCGATGCTTTGTATTCCTTGCTTGCCTTCTCACCTTTGGCGACGAGGCTGTCGAAGCCGGCGCTGACAGCGTCCGCGGTGACGGCTACGGCACCGACGCCGGCGAGAAAGATCTTGTTTACTGCTGACATGATTGTCTCCTTGCTAAATCGTAATTACTTCGAGGCCGCTTTCTTCTTCGCGACCTTGCGTTTTTTGGTGGTGGTTTTCTTTGTTGCCGCCTTCTTTGCAGCGCGCTTTTTCGGGGCGGGCTTTGCCTCTTTCGCCTCGATTAGGTCGATCAGGGTGTCGATGCGCGCATTGAGCGCCTCGACATCTTTCTGCGTGGCTACACGAATGCGGGCGAGTGCGCCTTCGACGCGACGGTCAAATGCGTCATGCAGGCCCTCGACTTTCGTCGTCTCGCGAACCTGGTCGAACAGTCCGGTCGCCCGTTCCTGAGCGCTGTCCGCAACTTCTCGCACGGCTTCCTGCACTTCTTCGATGATCTCTTCGGTCTTTTTCGATGCCTTCTGTCGGTAGGCCTCGCCCTGGTCGACGAGCGAATCGAAGGTCTTGGCACCGACTTCAGTCGCTGCCGACAAGGCGCCGAGACCGGCCAGGAATACCTGCTCCAGGGATTCGCTGATGTCTGCGCCGGTCTTCTTGTCGTCCGATTTCTTGTCTGTCATGGTCCTGCTCCATCGCTATGGATCTGTAACTTGGGTGCTATCCTAGGGACGATTTCTAGAGTGATCACACTAAAAACCGATTTGAGGACGACATTGAGAATCAGGCGCGAACATAATCTGGGCAGGGACGAGGCACGTAGCCGCGTTGAGGCGATTGCCGGCAGCATCGAGGACAAGTACGGGCTGCGTTCGTCGTGGTCAGGAGACGACCTGAAGTTCTCGGGGAGCGGCGTCGACGGCTGTATCCGGGTTCAGGAAGACTGCCTCGACGTCGATGTGAAGCTTGGTTTTGCCTTGATGATGCTGGAGCCAACGATCCGCGCCTCGATCGAGGACGCGATGGACAAGCACCTGGCCTGATCACAATCAGGCGAAAGTGTCCAAACGCACAAATCGTGCGGTTATACTGAGTGTCGGCTGCTTTTGTGGGGACAGGCTTGCACCCGCTATTAGAAGAAATAAAACGCCGTAACGTATTTCGCGTCGCTGCTGCTTACATAGTCGCCAGCTGGCTGGTGCTGCAGGTGTCCGACATTGTCCTGCAGGGCATCGAGGCGCCCGCCTGGGTCATGAAGGTGTTCCTGCTGGTCCTGACAATGGGCTTCCCGTTTGCGATCGCGTTTTCCTGGGCCTATGAGCTGACGCCTGAGGGGCTCAAGAAAGAAAAGGATGTCGATCGCTCGACGTCGATCACTCCGGAAACCGGCCGCAAACTCGATATGCTGACGATTGGTATGCTGGTTTTGGTGCTGATTGTTTTTGCCATCGATCGGCAGCTACCAAAGGACGAGGTACAAGCGGCGCCCGCTGCTGCCACTGAAGCTCCCGAGCAGTCGATTGCAGTACTCGCGTTTGAGGATCTTTCCCCCGAGGGTGACCAGGCCTATTTCGCCGAAGGTCTCTCGGAGGAATTGCTGAACGTATTGGCTCAGCGTCCCGATCTGCAGGTGGCGGGCCGCACATCGTCGTTCGCATTCAAAGGGCAGAACCGGGACCTTCGCGAGATCGGCGAATTGCTGAACGTTTCACACGTGCTTGAGGGATCGGTACGAAAAGCGGGCAACCGCATACGGGTTACCGCCCAGCTCATTGAGGCGACCACCGGCTATCACCTGTTCTCCGAAACCTATGACCGTGAACTCAGCGACATCTTCCTCGTACAGGATCAAATCGCGGCAGAGATCAGCAGCGCATTGCTAAGCGAGATCATCGGCACAGAGGTCGCGACAGCCACGCAGACTGACCCGCAGGCATTTGAGCTTTACCTGATGGCACGGCAGCGGATTCACACGCGCGACCTGCTCAATATGCAGGAAGCCGACGCGATGCTGGATCGGGCGCTCGAGATCGATCCTATTTACGCGCCGGCGCTTGCACAGAAGGCGCTCGTTACGTACCTGATGTCCGATGCACTCGGTGCTTACGGTGATATTCCTGCGGACTTCGCGCTGCCGGAGTCGATCAGGTTTGTGAAACAGGCGATTGCTCTGGATGACAGCCTGGCCGAGGCGCATGCCGTCTACGGTCTGCTGCTGGACAGCAGTTTTCAGGTTCAAGAGGCCATCGGTGAACTCGAGCTGGCGCTGGACATTAACCCGACGATGACCGACGCCGGAAACTGGTTGAGTTCGGCTTATCAGACCGACGGTCGGCCGGACGAGGGACGAGAAGTGCTGGAAAAGGTCGTGGAACGTGATCCGACATTCGGGCCCGCGTTCAACAACCTGATAGCCGATTACACTCGCATCAGTGCATTCGACAAGGCGAGTGGCCTGATTGATCGCGTTGAGCGCATTGTTGGGCGCAACGACGATGTCCACTATGCTCGCGGTACAGTTGCCATCATGCGCGGTGATTCGGCCGAGGCGTCGCGGTTATTTTCAGAGTCCTACGAGATCAACCCGAACTCGAGCGTACAACGCATGTGGTACGGGTTCGCGCTGAGTACCACGGCAGAGTTCGAGCGACTTGCGGAGGTCGGAAATGTGGAGCACAGGATGTTGGCCAAGGAGTTCCTCGGCTATCCCGAGGCCGCAATGGAGGAGCTGGAAAGGATCAACCTCCAGCATACTTATGCGCCGCGCGTGCTCAGGGATATTGGTGACCTGCTGGTATTACGTGGAGAGAGCCAACAGTTCATTGACTACACCATGGGTGAGTATGGCGACCTCGATTCCTTGTTCAAGGATGCATCGGTAGAGGAGGACTGGGGTTCCGCTTATCTCGGGCCATTGGCTTGGGCGTATCGGGATGTCGGTGACGAGCAAGCCGCGGCCAGGGTGCTCGACGAAATGCGGCGCATTCTCGATATCGGCGCAGCGAAGGGTCATGATAATTGGGTGCCGAGATATTCCGAGGCCGAGTACGCGGCACTGACTGGCGACGTAGAGAAGGCGCTCACCATGCTGCGGGCGGCGATTGATAGTGGCTACCGGTACGTGGAAGGCTTAAGCTTGCCTACATTCGAACTCATCCGTGACGACCAGCGGTTTGTCGATCTCAAGGAAGAACTCGTGGCGATTCGCGACGCTCAGCGAGCCGAGTTGGGTCTCGGGCCTTATCGACCGTTGCCGAAGGACGCGTCAAGGCCGACTTTTGTAAATTGAATTCTGGAGGGCAACATGTTCAGGCAATCATTGGCAGCTATCGCGGCATTGTTACTTCTTGCCGGTTGTGGCACGTCCGAGACGTTTCACAAGGTCACGACGGAGGAACGTAATCCTGACTGGCAGGCCGTCGGGATAAACAGAATCATGGTCGTTGCTGTTACCGAGGATCGCGGCGAGCGCCTTGGTAGCGAGACGGTATTCGTCGATCGCTTCAAGCAATTGGGCATTGACGCCGAGGCTTCCTATAACGTCTTTCCGGATCTCAACTCGATCGATACCTCAGATGAAGCTGCCATGGCCATGGCGGGGCATGATATTGACGCCGTATTGACGATCGGCGTTGCGAAACCAGCGGCCGGATATGACAGAGGCGCCTATTGGGAAGCGCGCGGCTGGGCTTACCTGCTTGGCTCGGACAACAGTCGTGCGTGGGGCAATCTCGCGGACATTAATAACTACTGGAGCCAGGGGGAGCACTCTGTTGATATTGGCCTCTGGGACGCCAAAGCGATGCAGCCGATCTGGCATGCCCAGACTGACTCGAATGAATGGGACGAGAGTTCCGCTGGCGTGCAGCGGCTCGCTGAAGCAATCGCGGGCATGCTAAGCGAACGCGGGCTTATCGGGAACCGTTAGCGACGAGCAGGTCTGCGTTGCGTTCCGCCAGAAATTTGGTGAACGCAACAGCGCCGTAGTAGCGGTTCAGATGCGTCGTGTCCGAGAACATGTCGTTCGTCACGGCGTCAATAACCTGGTAGTTGCGGACCGGGATGCCGGTCGCCGCTTCAATTTGTGACAGGACATCGGCTTGGCGCCGCATGGCTTCCGGCGGATTCTTAATCCAGTCTGTGTTCTTTGGCAGCATGACAACCTCGACATGGTCGGAGATCTCCTTGAAGTTCTCGACTACACGAATAAAGGCTGCGACGAGTTCGGGATCGAAGCGCAGCTGCTCTATGTCGGCGGACTGGATGCGGTCAAGCCGATCCACCGCCATACGGTAGTCGGAGCGGATGATTTCGTAGTACTCCTCGACCGCCGCCAGTTTCTCGGCAGAGCGTTCGGACTTCAAGGTGCCGCCGCCCTGCCAGGGGTAGTACCAGTCTGAGCCATCGTAGTCCGGGTACTCCTTGTCGAAGTCCCTGTTGATGACCTGGATGACTTCGCCGAGGCGTTCGTCAGCTGCCTCGTCGCGCTCGAACTCCACGCCTTCGTCCGAGCGTGGTGCCCGGAACGGCTCCGCCCACACGAAGGTCGTGATGATCTCGGCCGATATGCCGTCGCGCAGGTAACGAATGCCGAGCATGCGAATTCCGCTCTCGGGATCTTCAAGGGTCATGTCGATCAGCTCGGACGGGCTCGCCATCATTGCCAGGTACGATTCCTCGGTCGCCTTCTGCAGGTTGCGGCGCGAGACCGTCGTCTGGAACGGATTGAACTCGATCACGGCGAGTTTCAGGCGCCGGTCGCGAGCTTCGAAGTCCTCCCTGATACGGCGCGAGGCGTAATCCTGGAACAGCGGGTTCAGGCCGCCGAACCCGAAGTTGAACGATTTGACGCTGCCGCCGGCTGCTGCAATCTCCTGATCGAATTCACGTGGCGAGAAGCCTGCTTCCACCATTGAAGAACCAAACACCATGACGAGGTCGTCCTGCTCTTCGGTCATCTGCGGTATCGCTGCGCGGGCCTCCAGGAAGCGGCCCATCAGCTCTCCGGAGTCTGCGCCGGCCGCAGCGAGGATGGACTGCACGATACCCAGCGACACGCTCATGCCGAGCACGACCGTGAGCAGGATGCGCCCGAAGATGCGGCGCTGTGCGCTCGCGTCAGAACTGGAAGTAGATGAACTCACTGCTCGGTTCTCCGGTCATGAGGCAAAGCCCCTGGAAAAAGATCAATACGGGCCAGAACACCCACTTCTTGCTTTCGAAGGCTTCGCCTTTTGAAATGACAAACCAGTCCTGCAGGTGCATCCAGATGAGGGCGAACACCGTCACCGCGAAGACACGTCCGGCAACCGCACCTTGTTCAGGTAAACCAGCAAACGTGTGCATGTTGGCAATGATGTCGAAAGCCGAGTCTATTGAGTGTGCGCGAAACAGCACCCAGCCGATCAACACAAGGTAGAAGGTAAACGCCCATTTCAGGACGGTCAGCAGCTTCGAAGTGGAGCCGACGAATCCGGCGAATGCCTTGAGGCTGCTCAGGTAGTGGGTCGCCGTGATGATGATGCCGTGGAAGAAGCCCCACGCAACGAAAGTCCACGCAGCGCCGTGCCACAGGCCGCCGAGCAGCATCGTGATCATGACGTTGCGATAGCGCTGGTTCTTTCCGCCCATCGAAATATAAAGGTAGTCGCGCAGCCAGCTCGACAGCGAGATGTGCCAGCGCCGCCAGAAATCAACGGGCGAGATTGCGAAGTAGGGCAGGTTGAAGTTCGGCGGAATCTTGAAGCCGATAATCAGTGCGAAGCCGATCGCCATATCGGTATAGCCGGCAAAGTCACCGTATATCTGCCCGGCAAACGCAAGCGTGCCTGTCCATGCCTCGATCAGGCTTACCGGGCCATCCGCCTCAAACAGGACACCGGCCGGGATTGCCAGCAGATCGGCAATCGTCTTCTTGATCAGTCCCGAAGTTACGAGCAGGAAGCCATGTCTTGCCCCGTCCCAGGTTGGTATCGGCAACGAGTGAAACTGCGGCAGGATCTGGCGTGCGCGCAGGATCGGGCCGGCAACCAGTTGCGGGAAGAACGCGAGTGCCGTCGTAAAGTGTACGAGCCCGCGACGCGGCTCCATGTCTCCGCGGTAGACGTCGATCGTGTAGGACAGGCTCTGGAACGTGTAGAACGAGATGCCGACCGGCAGGACCCATGACAGTGTGGGCAACGATGCTTCGACGCCAAAGACTGTCAGGAAGTCCGCGACTGACTCGAGCGCAAAGTCGGCGTACTTGAACAGCCCCAGGATGCCGAGGTTCATTACCACAGAGACGGCCAGCAGCAACTTCTTGCGCTGTTGTGTCGCTGCGCCTGCTATGGCGAGCGCGAGGTAGTAGTCGATAACCGAGCTGCCGACGAGCAGTGGGATAAAGCGGTAATTCCAGGCGCCGTAGAAAACGAGGCTTGCGACCAGTATGAAATACAGGCGTGGCCGCTTTTGCACCAGGATCAGGCCGTAGATCAGCAGAAATACGACGATGAATACAAAAAATATCGGTGTGTTGAATAGCATGAGCGCGCTTTATGTTTTTGGTTGCGGCATGCCTTTACCAACACGATCTGCACGCCTTTGTACTCTTTGATGCCGCCCGCTGCCGATCGGTTTGCATCACTAAAGACGGAAAGCTATCGTGACCGCACCGTGTGCGGCCGTCAATAATCGGAGCATCAACCCTTGGTCAAGAAGATTCTCAAGTGGATCGGCATTGCCGTGCTGGTCCTGCTCGTCCTTGCTGGCTCGTTTGCTACGCACGAGTGGAAAGCCGATAAACCGTTCCTGTTTCGGGCGTACCTCGATCGCATGCCCCTGAAGATCGCGCTCAAGGATCCGGAGACGCTGACGTCACTCGGATTCCTCGAGGCGATGGGCATCAATGGCCACAATGCACATCTCGACGATGTTCATCCTGACGGCGACGACGAGTTCTTTGCCGAACTGAAGGCATTCGGCGAGGGCTTGCAGCAGTACGACGACGAGGATCTTGATAAAAACGAGAGAATGTCGAAAGAGATCGGCATGTATCTTTCGAACATGATTGCGGATGCCTACGAGTTCCGGCATCACACGTACCCTGCCAACCAGATGTTCGGCATCCAGAGCGCGTTCCCGAGCTTCATGGATTCGATGCACCAGGTAAATACGCTCGAGGATGCGGAGCACTATCTTTCACGCATGGGGGAACTGCCAAGGAAGCACGAGCAGTACCTGCTGGGCCTGAAGATTCGTGAGAACAAGGGCATCATCCCGCCGCAGTTTGTTATCGACCGTATCCTCGAAGAGATGAACAACTTCGTCGCGACGCCGGCACAGGAGAACATTCTCTACACCTCGCTCGCGAAGAAGCTTGAAGAAGCGGAAGAGATCGACGAGGCATCAGCGGCCGACATTCTGCAGCAGGCAGAAGCTGCTATTAATGAGAGTGTCTACCCGGCGTACTCGACCTTCCTCGGTTACTTCAATGAGCTTCATGCTGTTGCCGGCAGCGATCACGGCTACTGGCATCTCCCGAACGGCGAAGCGGCTTACGAAATGGCATTGCGCCTGTTCACGACGACGAGCTACACGGCCGAAGAGATTCACAACATCGGGCTCGCAGAAGTCGAGCGCATCCAGGGTGAGATGCTGGTACTGATGGAGGCCGAAGGCATCGACGTGTCCGCGGGTTACACGGATGCGATGGAGGCCTACTCGGCACGCCCGGACTTCTACTACGAGGATAGTGACGAGGGTCGCGAACAGATCCTGGCCGATTACACCACGATGCTCGAAGAGCTCGATGCCGGCCTCGATACTGTATTCAACGTGCGGCCGCAGGCCGAGCTTGAAGTTGTGCGCGTACCTGAATTCAAGGAAAAGACGTCGCCTGGCGCGTACTACCAGCAGCCTTCACTCGATGGGACCCGTCCCGGCCGGTTCTTTGCGAATCTCTACGACATCAAGGCAACACCGAAATTCGGCATGCGGACATTGGCCGTTCACGAAGGTGTCCCGGGCCATCACTTCCAGGTCGCGATTGGCCTCGAGCTTGAAGGCATGCCGATCTTCCGTCGCTTCTCATTGTTCACGGCTTACGTGGAAGGCTGGGCGCTGTACTCTGAGCAGCTGTCGTCAGAGTATGGCCTGATCGCTACCAATGACGACAACATCGGTCGCCTGGCGGGAGAATTGTTCCGAGCGGTTCGCCTCGTCGTCGACACCGGTATTCACAAGAAGCGCTGGACCCGCGAGGAGGCAATCGACTACATGATTGCCAACACGGGTATGGCGGAAAGTGATGTTATTTCCGAGATCGAGCGCTACATCGTGATGCCTGGCCAGGCCACGGCCTACAAGGTGGGCATGATGAAAATCCTGGAATTGCGCGAGCGGGCGAAGCGCAAGCTCGGTGACCGCTTCGACATCCGCGAATTCCACGACGTCATTCTGAAGAACGGCGCGGTACCGCTCGATATTCTCGATCGCCTGGTCGACGACTACATCGAATCGACGTAATGGCGTTACGCTGATTCCGGCTCCGGCATCGTCTCGTATCGCGGCGACAGGATCTGGCCGAGCAAGCGATATCCGTGCCAGAGAATAATCCAGATGCCGATCATCAGCGTTACACCGCTGACCGTGAACAGTACGAGGAATGGTCGAATCTCCAGCATCATTTCCTGGAACGATGCGCCGTCGAATGCGCCTTTGCCGATACCCGCGAGAATCAGCGCGACGAAGAAGACCGCCAGCGACAGGTTTGTCGTCCAGTAGCCGAAGCGCAGCGACTTTGTGCACTCGCTATGCACGGTCTCTGGTAGTTCCTCGCGAATCACGTAGAACACCGATGCCAGCAGAATCATCGTATTGATGCCGATCGTACTGCCCATCGCGTGGGCGACGGTGATGTGCGTGCCGTGTGTAAAAAGGTTGAAGGCCGGGACCGAGATGAACAACGCCAGCCCGAGATTGATGAAGACCCAGATGTCGGCCGCAATCAGGAAGCGGTACGCGTTGCAGTGCCGGCCCTTCTGCCACGATTCGAGCGACGAACGCCAGTCCCAGATGATCTTCCCGAAAATGAATAGCTCGGTCATGCTGACGAAATAGGCGAACGTGCGAATCCAGGTGTCGGACGGCACGAGATAGGTGTGATGCGCCCAGCCGAACATCAGGTTGAACAGGCCGAGAAAGTACAGCCCAAATGCCATCTTGCTGCGAGCGTACCTGTCATCGCCACCGATACGAGTCGCGAGGTATAGCGCCGTGCCATAAACCAGCATGTTCCATGAGCCGGTCAGCGCGCCGTAGGATTTCCACTGCACCATGAGCTCCCGAACCATCGTTTCGCGGAAATACGGAATGAGGTAGAGGTGTGCTTCCGAGTAGGTGATGAAAAAGAACACAATGCCCGTGCCCCACATCCAGTAATAGACTGGCCACGGTTCACGCTCGCGCCTGACGGAATTGAAGTAATTGACACCGAACAGGATCCAGGTGATGAAGATCGGCACGCTTAAGATTGGTGGGAACTCGAAATACTCACGGCCGCCGAAACGCCCGGACAAATAGCAGGCGATGATGGCCAGGCCGGTCGCAGTAAACAGCCAGAAGTGCCAGTTGGCCGCTTTCGTTGACCACAGTGGCAGGCGGCACTGTCGGGGCAGGTAGAAGTAGATACCCCCGATCGCGACCAGGAATATCCAGGAAATAACGAGCGAGACGTGCAACGGACGAGTCTTGGTAAACAACAGCTCGCGCAGGAAATCGGGGAACAGGTACTGGAAGCCGCCGATCACACCGAAGAACATGCCCGCGGCAAGCGCCAGGATGCCAAGGCGCATGAAGCGCAGGCCGGCGAAGTGAGAGGTATCGGTCGTCATCGCGGGTCATCCTCCTGGGTGACGTTGCCATGCCAGTGGACTTCGTACTCTCTCGGCGGATAGGTGCCGGTGCCGTCGACGAACTCGAGGTAGGCAATCAGTGCATCGACATCCTCAGTTGGCATTTCGAAGCGCGGCATACGTTCGGTACCAGCGACGATAAATGCGCGCGCATACGGCGCCCCGCGATTCGATATTACGTTCGTAAGGTCAGGGCCCATGTAGCCGCCGAGGCCGTAAAACTGGTGGCAGGCTATGCAATTGTGATCCTGAAAGACGTCCTGACCGCGTCGCGCCTGCTCGCTGATCGGATCTGTATTTGCCGCGTCCGTGCCGCTGGTATAAACGGTCGCCGAATAAGCGATGAACGAGGTGCAAAGAATGCTGAAAACAAGCCGGTTATTGATAGCGAACCCCCCCAGACAGCTATACGGATCAGTGTATAGAACCGCGCCCAAAACATGGTTTTGAAAATACGGAGAAAAACGCGAATAGCAGGATATTTTCCGCAATCTGCTATGATTTACCGAACATTGTTCGAAAATAGCCCGAATTAGAAGACTGGAGTTTCGTCATGGACCGCATAGATAAAGCCATACTTGCCGCCCTGCAGGCTGACGCAACGCTGACCGTAAGCGAACTTGCAGAGACCGTCGGGCTTTCCAAGTCAGCATGCTGGCGCCGCATCCAGATTCTTGAAGAAGACGGTGTCATCGGCGCTCGTGTCACACTGCTCGACCAGCAGAAACTCGGGCTGCACCTGACTGCCTACGCCGCGATACGAACCCATGAGCACACGGCCGGATGGTTCGAGGGGTTTCACCGCATGGTGACTTCAATGCCGAACGTCATGGAGGTGCATCGGTTAAGCGGCGATATCGACTATCTCGTTCGGGCCGTCGTGCCCGATATGCAGAGCTACGATGAGATGTACAAGGAGATGATCTCGAGCGTTGACCTGTATGACGTCAGTTCCAGCTTCAGCATGGAAACCATCAAGTACACGACCGCGCTGCCTGTCGATCATCTTTGATTTGCCCCCAAGCGGTGAAATTACCGTAGAATACGCAGCCCCAAGCGCCCGTAGCTCAGCTGGATAGAGTACTGCCCTCCGAAGGCAGGGGTCACAGGTTCGAATCCTGTCGGGCGCGCCATTTTCCCATTTTGATCAGACTCTTACGAGCGGAAAGTCCTGCACTTTGCGATTGGCTTTTTTAAGTTGTGTGAGTTTTGTGTGGTTGTCGCGCTAGGAAGCCAACGCTGAAAGTCTCTTCAGCTTATCAATGAGCATCGGCAGTCTTGCCTGGCTACCGGCATCGCCGGGAAGGTGACCAGGTAGGGACTCGATGAACTGTGGGTCCTCGATGAAGTGTCGAATACGATTGCAGACGTAGTTTCTGATCTTCTCTTCGGCGTTGGCTAGTTCATTTTCCAGTTCTGCTCTCCCATCCAACACGCAAACTACATCTTCTAGATCGTGGCTCATGACAAAATCGTTATCTCCTCGTCAGTCAAACGCCTCCAGCTTGGTCGCGACAAAGTGAACCGGATCGATCAGCTGGATCTCTGATCCACTAGGTAGTTCGTAGCGACTGGCAGATGCCACTGCGCCCGGGTACCAGGCATTGGCGAATCCGAGAATCTGCTCATCGGTCGGCATGACATCCAACAGGATTCCATGACCGACCCAGCGGCAAATAGGGGCGCCCTTGGATGAGTCTACTTCGAAGTCATGTTCACGCAGTCGCTTTTCAAGTTTCCGATATTCTGAAGCAGAGCCAATTTCCGCGAGGGTGTCGACATCGCGGGTAACGCGAACCGGAGGTGCCGCCGAATCTGTGATGAGCAACGCTGTTGCGCACCCGCCGAGAAAGACGAGTTCGTAACATAGTGATCCGAGCGCCTGCGCCGCAATCTCGATGATCTCCAGGTTCGGATTCTGCGTTCTAGCCATACTTGCGTAGCCGCTTTTTTAATTCTTTTTTGGCAGCTTGTTTCTCCCTTGCGCGGCCAGCTCGCAGCGCATCTGCGATAACAAGAAGCTCATAGAGCACGGGATCGTTTCGGGCTGCTTCAGGTGCCGTTTTGTAAATAGGTACGAGTGATTCACCTCTCGTATCCCCGGAAGGATCCGGCCACACGATAGTTTCATCGCTGTCCAGGAATAGGGCGGCTATGGGTGGTGCGCTGGTCAACGTCGCCATTCCTCTGCTTGTTGCACCGCGCTCCGGCGCAATGACGTAGCGCATTCCATGAACCAGAAACTCCTCAAGATTTCTGACGTGTACACGGATTCGGTCGTCGATTTCGTAGACTAGGTCTGCCCGGATAGCTCTTTGGATGGCAGAGTGAACCTGAGACGCGCTCATCTCCAGGTCGACTGCCAATGAAGCATAGGTCCAGGGCTCGTCGCCCAGGGCGACGAGTTTCAGCATGACCAGCACATCCTGTGATTTCAGGTCCATTATGTCGTTCTATATTCTAGATTCCAGAATATAGAATACATGCACTGTAGTGACTGATCAACATGACCGAAAAGGCTGTGTGAGATTTGTGTGACTGAGTGCTGCGCAGTTGTGCTAAGTACTGAATTTGCAATGGACGTACCGCTAATTAGTATGAATTGATTCAGCAACTTAGAACCGCAATGGCGAACTCCGAAGGCAGGGGTCAGAGGTTCGAATCCTCTCGGGCGCGCCACTCTTTTCATGTAGCGTCTCAAGACCCCGGTGACACGACAGCTCTCGATTTCTCGACCAGTCGTCTCGTTGTCGCCACCTTAAATATCCGCAATACGGGCCATAGATGATGTCAGCGACTCTCTAACTCGGTTGCGACGAGACCGGTTTCCCGGCTGCGCTCCGTCTAAAGGAGCAGGTTCAAGCAGCCGGGAGATAGATGACATGAAATCAAGAAACCTGTACATGAGCGCCGTCGTCGCAGCAGCGGCGGCTACGCCGCTGTTAGCCGACGACCACGACGAAGAGGAGATTCCCTGGGCCGTCGCCGAGATTTTCTTCGAGCTTAACAACACAGACGGCGACCTCGGAATTCACGCCCTGATCGATGGTGAACCGTGGAAGCGCATGGAGATTTTCGATGTCAATGAGCATCGCATGCTGGGCGTCATGGCTCGTGGGCGATTGCGACGTCAGGGCGTGACCGAAATCTTTTTCGAAAGCGCCGAGCCGACTTTCGACGAGCTGGCTCCAGACAGATTCTTTCAACGCTTTCCGGAGGGGACCTACGAAGTAGAAGGCGTGACGCTTCACGGTGATGAGCTCGAAAGCGAGACTGAAATTACTCACGCCATGCCCGCGCCGCCTGTGCCATCGATCAACGGCATAGCGGCTGCTCAGCAATGTGACGATGAAGAACCGGGATACGACGCCCCGGTAATCGATGCTGATGAATACGTGATTACCTGGGAGCCTGTTACTACAACGCACCCGACGCTCGGCCACCCACAGGGCGCTTCCGGACTCGAGATCGTCAACTACCAGGTCGTCGTTGAAGCTGAGCTGGAGACAGCTGACGGCGGCGAGTTCGCTACCGTCCTCAGCGTGATCCTGCCGCCCGATGTTACTGAAATGACAATCCCTGGCGAGTTCCTCGACCAGGCGGACGAGTTCAAGTACGAAGTTCTGGCCCGCGAAGCCAGCTGGAATCAAACGGCTATCGAGAGTTGCTTCTTGACGGAAGATGAATGAAGCCACTTCGTTCAACCTTGCAGGGTGGAGCCCTCGCGGGCTTCATCCTGCTTATCGGGTCCAGCGGTTTCGGCGATGAGCCTCTGCGCGAGCAAGTGCGCGCGCAGTACAAGCAGCAGAGTTATCTGCTCGTCGAGGACCAACATGGGATACGACTGTATCTGTTCGAAAACGATGGAGCAGACATGCAGCCGAACTTGCAGCCTGACCAGGCGCCGACTGTGCTTGATGACGCAATTGCGAAACTGCAAAGCGCCGATCCTCGGGCCCGCGTCCGCGGCTTGACGGAGCTGGCCGGAATGTCAAATCCGCAAGCGCTCGATGCCGCACTCACGCTGCTGACTGATCCCTCGCCGGCGGTTCGCCATGAGTCCGCCCAGTTGATACTCGATCACCCGGACGGAGCGGCATTGGTTAGCGCACTTGGGTTAACCGATGACGACAAGGACGAAGACGAGGATGAGGAAGGCTACTGACTTGAGTATCGGACATGTCAACCTCGCGCCGTCGGATACCGGTTTGGACGAGCAATTCGTAAACCTCGTCGACGCGCTGCAGGCTGCCGGGATGTCCCAGCATGTACTGGTGCGAGATGTCGCACTCGCAAAGCGTCTCGGTGCGGTCGATGGCGTGACTGTCGGTCCGGTTGTGCGTTCAGCTGTTATGGCTTATTGCATGATGCCTGCACTCGATCTTGTGCACATTCATGACATGGCCGGTGGCCAGGCCGGACTGTTATTGACACTGACGCGTTCGATTCCCTACGTGCTGACACATGCCGGCAGCGTACCCAACGCGAACAACCCGTTGGCGAGGGCAGTGTATCGCCGATCGTTGTGTGTGATTTGCCGGGACGACGGGGACGCATCGATAGTGCGCCACTATGATCCATCGATTTCCATCGCAGTCGTCGCGGAGATGCGATACCGCGACCCGGTCGATGCTTACCTTCGTCTGTATCAGAATTCCCAGAGAATTCCGATTGCCGGCAGCAATGGCATCCAGTAGTCGAGGCTGCGCTCAAGCACGTCGCCGCCATCGGGCGATTCCTCTATATCCCAGTCGATGCAACAAACGTTGCGCCGATTGAACGCGTTGGAGATCTCGACGAATGCTGTCAGGGATCCACGTGGGACGTCGAATTTGCGGCTTAACCTCAAATCAACACTGGCGAAGGTCGGCAACTGCAGGTCATTCCGACGTCCGGGTACAGCCATTCCATCGGCATCGAGAGTCAAGTCGGTCGTAGGCCAGCCGGAGTGCACGCTGGCTGCCGCCGAAAACTGCCAGCGCTCGTCGTGCCAGCCGAATCCGCCCTGGAAGGCGTGCCGCTGGTCCCAGCTGCGTGGCTCATCGCGACCATCAATACGATCAGTAACTTCGGACAGTGTGTACGTTGCCCACCAGTCCCAAACACCACGCGACCGATTAACGGAGATTTCAAACCCCTGTGCTCTTGCTCTGGTCGGGTCGAGGCGCACGCGGTCGGCCTGAAGCTCCGGCATGATGCCAAGCGGGTCGTGCAGGTTCTCGAAGCGCGGCCGCGGATCGCGAATCTCCTTATGGAAGAGTTCCGCTCGAATCGCCAAACCCTCGCGGAGCTGTTGGTGGAAACCGACTATGAAATGATCGGCCTGTTGCGCCGGCCAGAAGGTCGCAATTCCATCTTCGATTTGCAGCGACTGAACTGACTGTGATTGATGGTAGCGGCCGAGACTCACGCGTAGCTCGCCATCCGTCCACGGGCGAAACAGAAAACTGAATCGAGGACTGAGCTGCGAATCGGAGCTAAGGTTTGTGTAGGTCTGGTCGTCCCATCGAATACCCCACTCCAGCGTCGCCCGGTTACCAATTCGCCAACGATCCGACAACCAGAGTGCGTACGTGCCACCGGCGGGCGCCGCCGTTTCGGATCGGCTGATATTCGGTCGATTGAATCGCGACGGCAAGCCGAAGAATTGTGCATTGCCGTCATAAGAGTACCAAGCGTCGTCGCGACGAACGTTGAAGCCCCACTGCATCCGATGCCGATCGGATGCCTTCCAGATCCAGTCCTGGCGCAGCCCGATCTGCTGCACCTCACGATGATCCCGCGTATCGGCAATAAATTTGCTGGGATCGTTCGCGATGCCATCACGCCGATTTTGGTAATCGACGAACGACAGGACAGTGTGACTGGCGAGATGCGGTGACCAGTTGCTCTCGAGGCGCAGCCAAATCTGTGCATTCTGAGTGTCGCTGGTGACCTGTTCGCGTTCCTCGGGATCTGTCTCGAGTACCAGTTCCACCAGATCGTCAGCGTACAGCGCGTTGATCGATAGCTTCGCATTGGCGCCCAGATCAAACGTGTATTCGCCAAACACGTCGAAGTAAGACGGGCTCCCAAACTTCGGGTCGATCACGAGATCGAGGTTCCCGCGTCGTGCTGAAAACAGCCAGCCGTGCCCGGATTCATTGCCAACAGTCAGAAACGACGTATTGAATACGCTGATTCCAATCTCGTTATGTCGAGAATTCTCCGACTCGAGTGAGTTCATTAGAATGAGCCCGCTCATGCGGTCGCCGTACCGTGCCGGAAACCCGCCCGTATACACTTCGACGCCGTCAATAGCGCGTGCGTCGATTGTGCTGAATATGTTCTGGTAATCGCGGATGTGGAACGGATCGAATAGCCACAGTCCGTTTAGCATTATCCCCACTTCGTTTTGCTCGCCGCCGCGAAAGTGCGTCTGTGCAGATGCACCGCTTGCGGCGGTTCCCGGCAGCCGCTGCGTAGCCCGGATCGGGTCCTCGCCGATATCCGGCAAATTCTGAATCGTGCGTTGGTCGATTGAGAAACTCGACCCGGCCATATCCCGTGATATCTCATAGCGACTCGCCGACACGACTACCGTTTCAACTTCGGGCCGTGATGGCGTTGCATCGCGCGCAGCCGTCGAGTCGACAACGGGGGGCGTCGAGTCGCGAACGATAATGTAAACGCCGGCCTCTCCACGAATGGCAAGGCGATGTGGCTTCAAGATTTGCCGTACGATCTCGAGTGGTGTGCCGGGCTCAGGTTCGAACGCCACATAGAGGTCATCGGAAACGACGTTGGTGCTGTACACAAACTCGACCCCGGCGCTGCGAAACTCATCGAGCACGCTTGCAACCTGGCGGCCCGCATAGGGCGCACCGGGCTCGTCGCCGGCCGCCTCCAATGCCAGCGAAATCAAAACGACGACCACAATGCCGCCACTTCGGTACCAGGCGTTATTCGGTGATATAGAGCACTCCTTCTTCGATGCGCCAGTCGAGATCCGCGCTGACAAGCCTTACCCGCAACGCCTCGGCAGGCCCGGTTTCGACGGTCCCTTTAAGAGTTGCCCTTCGTGCCTCAGATTCGGCGTCGCCTTCGTATCTCAATTTCAGCCCCATCTCACGGCAAACCCAGGTCAGGAATTCGTGCAACGATTTGCCGTCGACATTGACATGGGGAGTCGTCTTCTCGACCCACTCCCAGTCCAGATTGCCGCGGCTGATGTTGAGGATCGCCGGCCTCTGCTGGCCACGTAAGGTCGCCTGCTGACCCGCTGAAACAGTCTCGTCGTACCTAATTCCATCAATTGAGACACTACCCTCGCGAACGCTGACGATCAGACGATCCCGATCCACTTCGGTCATGTATTGCGTGCCAATGTGGTTAACCATTCCATGCTCGGTGACGACCAAAAACGATCCATCGGTGACGGTTCCTACGCCCAGCGAGCCATGCGAGTCAAAGTAGATTCGACCGTCCTCAAGAAAGACCGTTTCCCTGTCCGTAAATTGAACGCGCGAGCCCTGGTCGATACGCAGCGAACCGCCGTTGGCCCACGCAAGAGCAAGGCCTGCATTCTCACCGGTGACGATCGTCTGGCCGGACACCACCACGCCAAGGTCGTCTGTCGGACTCAACTCGGCTTTTTCTCGCAGCACGTAGACGGGCCCGAAATTTCGCTCAACTGTCGCAACGTGGACGGGATCGACGGGTACATCGCGGAGCGTGTTTACTGCCGCAATGACGGCAACAACAAGAGTTGCCGCGATCGCGAATCCCAGTGCGCGGCGTCTCGCATTACGCCGATTGCTGATCGCAATCCACTCTTCTCTAACGGCCGCTTTGACCAGTTCCGTTTCTTCAGGTGCAGGAACCGGCCGCGGCTCAGCCTGCCGCAGTAAGTCTTCCATAGGGTCGCGCTGAACCTTGCTCATGTTTTTACCTGTTCGCTCTCGTATCTTTCCAGCTGTTCGGTCAGTGACGAATAGACGTCGGCAAATGCGCGCTTGGCCCGCGCCAACAGAGACTGCGCCGCTTCCTGGCCGATTCCAATTCGCTCCGATATTTCGCTAATCGAGTGCCCCTCGATGTATTTCCACTCGAGGACGTCGCCATACCTGGGTGGCAGGTTATCCAGTGCTACCTGTATTAGTCGAAGAAGCTCGACTCGCTTGAAGTGCCTCTCGGGGCTCATCTGCTCCGGCGCCTGAAATGACTCGACGGCGGCGCGCACTTCAGCGAAATCTTCGGTGAGGATGACATGATCCTTATAGCGGCCTTGCTTCGCCAGCCAGTCCGAAGTCTCGTTGCGGCAGATTGCGCAAAGCCATGTGAATAGCGCAGCCTCAGCCTTGTAGGTATGCAGCTTGCGTACGGCCTTGCTTAAGGTGATTTGCGCGACTTCCCTCGCAGCGTCCGGGTCGTCGGACAATCGGGTCAGTGCAAATCGGTAGAGACGCGAAAAGTTTTCGTCAAAGAACTGATCAAAGGCTCGCTCGTCTCCCGCAAGCATCTGTTTTACAAGCCGCCTATCTTCAAGCCAGACCGTCATTTGGAGTCAATCTCCTGATACTCATCTCTTTGGACGGTTGCAGGCCGGCAAACCGGTCGCGACTCCGCCGATTGTACGCCTTCGCCACTGTCCTCGCGACGCCGACCGATTGCCTGTCGTCAAGCCGTCTTAGACTGTATGCACATCAAAGTCATCAGCCTGAAGGGTTCGGCGTTACGCCGTTCGAACATCACCCGGCAGCTAGTCGACCAGTCCGTGGACTTCTCTTTTTTTGATGCCGTGACGCCACAGCTGGCTGCACAGGAGATCGACGGCTACGACCCGTATGAGTTCTTCGCGAACTGCGGGCGCCTCGCGACCGATTCGGAGATTGCATGCTACGCAAGTCACCTTGCGCTTTGGCGGGACTGTGCAGCCGATGACAGACCATGGCTGATTCTTGAAGACGACGCGGCGCTGAGTCCGAACTTTGTTAGCGGGCTAGATGTAGTCGAGCGACATGTGGCAGATATGGGGTTTATCCGGGTTTCGATTCCGGCTGTCAGGAGCGCGGCGACCGTCGCACAGGAAAATTCATTCGACATACGCCGATGCCGGCGTGTGCCGTTGCTCGCACTAGGTTATGCGTTGTCGCCGGCAGCCGCTAGAGCGCTGGTTGCGACAGGCGCCGTCGTTGAGGAACCCGTAGACAAGTTCATTCAGCGGTTCTGGCGACATGGGCAGCGTGTGTACGCGCTGCATCCGCCAATTGTCGGTTGCAGCGAGCACGCGAGTCTGTCCGATATCGGCCCGCGCCACCGCAATCAATACACGCCGTCATCCTGGATTCGGAGAGCAATGCGCAAGAGCAGTAACTCAATCGCCAGGACGCTTGCTAACCTACCTACCTCTAAAAGTTTCCCCTCGTTCGACGCTTAGTCTCCGAAAACAGGGGTCACAGGCCCGAATCCTGTCGGGCGCGCGATTTTCCCGATGTTACAGTTGGGAAATGCAACCGTCCTCTTCCCGACCCGAAAACAGTTCAGGCGTAGATCGCTCACTTGTTGAGTGGTTCTTGTCGCTGACTCCGGAGCAGCGGCTTGACGAATTGGAGTCGCGAGTGGGGTTCCTTCTGTCATTGCGTTCGGCGAATGAATCCAAGCTTTCGCGAGATACTTGAGCTTCTCAATAGGCACGAAGTCGAGTACATCGTTGTGGGCGGTGTCGCAGGAGTCATCCAGGGCGCTCCGGTAACCACGTTCGATCTGGCTACCCTGATCCGTGTTCACGAAGACAATGCCGAGCGTTTGTCTCGCGCGTTAATCGAGCTTGATGCCCGCTACCGGGAGCACCAATCAGTCGTCAAACCTACAAAAGAAGACATTCTGGCGGGCGGCCACCTTCTGTTGCTTACCCGAGCGGGTCCGCTCGATCTGCTGGGCTTCATCGGCGATAAGGAACGGTACGAGGACATGTTACCCAGGTCGGCGGAGATATCGGTGGCCGGGGGAACGCTGCGCGTTCTCGAACTGGAAGAACTGATTCGTCAGAAAAAGCTGTCGGACAGGTCCAAAGACCGCGCAATGCTGGAGTTGCTGGAAGAAGCCCTGAGACTCCGAAATCGAGTGGACTGACGTACGCTTTTCGAAGGCCATCCTCTCGGGCGACCCTGATCATCACAACACAGCCCAGACGTTCAGTCTGAATGACCAGTTACGCGACACTTTTTTCGCGATACCGAGGGTAATCCTCGACCCTTCAACGTGATCCAGTGGAATCGTCGTTTCCAGTTGCAGATGTTCGCTTTTCGCGAGTTCGAGACGCAATGACTTGGTAAATGCCCAGTGTCGTGCCTGCATTTCAATTTCTGCTTCGGTATCCGGAAGAACGTCGAGCCTGAAATCGCTTTCATCGTCGGCCATGGCATCGCGGGCGGAGCTCAAGGCCACAATAGCGAAGAGCGCGTAAACGACAGGCCAGGGCCGCAGGTAAAGCAGTTTTTTGAGTGCAGGTTTCATGCTGCACATGCTGCCTGAGCAGCCCCGCCGCTCCATGACCGCGCCGTGACTCTTGCATGACCTTTCGTGGACGGCTGCTAACCTGAGATTGCACGACGAAGTCGACCCACAAAAAAGGCCCCTGACGGGGCCTTCGTCGTTTTCCTGGATCAGATAGTCCGGACACTGCTGTCCGAAAGCTGACTTACTTCCAGATATCCTTTACCAGACCGACTGTGGCACCTATGTCGGCACCTGCTTCGGCGTCGCCGAAGATGTAGCCGATGCCGGCGCCCATAATGGCGCCGCGGGTAGTCTCACAACCGGTCATCGAGACGCTCGCCGCAGCAGCGAGCAGGATAATTGCGATGCGTTTCTTCATATTCATCATTAATCTCCCGCCCTATTCTTCAGGCTCAACGAAGGTTCTCCAGATTACGACTAGCACCGGCCGGTCCAGAGAATCCGGGTTGGCCTTGTACCAGTCGTCCACAGCCTTCACCAGGCCATTAATCGATTGCTCGGAAATCCCCTGCCACAGATCTGGAATGGCTGTCTGATCTGTAGTTGGCGAGTTCTCGGCTTCCTGTTGGACGACGTATTCGACGGTCATCAGGTTGCCCACACCGACCAGGTAAGCCTCTTTTTCTGATTCCGAAGAGACCATCCAGACTTCGCCGTCGATCAGTGGCGCATCTGCGAATGCGAGCGCGGGGACGAAAAGTGTGAGTGCCAGCAACTGCAGAAGACGAAATTTGATCATCTCGTTCACCCCTCATTTCTTTTTCTGGTCGTTATTTGACGCTTTCATCTTGCCCCTGAAGAGTCGCGCGAATCTGCGACGAAAGCAAGGTGTTAGTAACACTTTTGTTCACGTTCAAGCGACAGCAGCGGTCATTGGCAGTAGACTGCGTGTTATGCATATGCCCAGAATTATTGCCATTCTGGTTGGCTTGATGGCGGCCATCGCCGCAGATGCCGACACAGAAATCGATGCGTCCGATCCGACCAAGATCTATACCTTCATGGGCGGCGGCCTGAAATACACCGACTACACCAACGGTGAGTCGATGACCGAACTACGCGTGACAGGCAACTGGGGCATCGACGACAATGATTCGGTTCTGTTCGAGGTTGGCTATGGATGGCACAGCGGGAACCTCGTCCCCGGTGCCGATACGGGCATCACGAACATGCGCGTTCGATATTTCCACATGCTGCCGATCGATTACACGATAGTTAAGGGATATCGCGGCATGGGATTGCAACTGGACCTGCAGTTTGCCGGCGCCCTCAAGGGTACAGACGGTCAGAACGTATTGGTTGCAGGCATCATGCCGGCTTTCGGCATTAACGAAGACTGGAATTTTTACCTGATGGCAGGTGCTGTTGGCGCCTGGGACAAAAGCTTTGCGCGCTTCAATGGCGCAGGATTCAGCGTTTCGCCCAAACTGGTTTATTCTCCCGACGGATTCTGGGATGGCGCACAATTACAGATTACGCCGGTCTACCAGTATTTCCTCTCCGGGCACCTGCAGGATAGCGGCTCAGGAAATCTCGAGATTAATGTCGGCGGCGAATTCACACCGACGGTGATGTGGGACATCGTCGCAGAAATGAATTTCGATAAAGACCTGAAGACTCTGCGGCGCGGGCGCGACACCGGGCTGGAGAACGACTGGAGCTTCTTCTTCAACGTCACCTCCTACTTCTGATCGCAGCATGGCCGATCGAAGAGCCGAAATCTTCGATGCCGGCGCCAGCCGTCGGTCTGAGTTACGCGAATATGGTCGCAGTCTTCGCAAACGGTGCCCCAGAGCATCGCACGCAAACTGGTCCCTGGCAGCTGATCGTCCTGATCCGGTTGCACTTCTGACCGCGCAGGAAGATATTCGCGATCCTGGGCTTGTGCCCATTCGCTACGGGCGCATGCTCGAATCACCGTTTCGCTTTTTTCGCGGTTCGGCGGCGGTGATGGCTGCCGATCTCGCGGCGACTCCGACGACGGGGGTGTATGTGCAGGCCTGTGGCGACGCGCATATGCACAACTTCGGCATCTACGCCTCGCCGGAGCGCAATGTCGTCTTCGACATCAATGACTTCGACGAAACGATTCCTGCGCCATGGGAATTCGATGTGAAGCGTCTACTTGCGAGCATCGTGCTCGAGTGTCGTGATTCAGGCCGTGATGTATCCACCGCGCGCGACGCGCTACGCGTGACGATCAATCGCTACCGTTCCGTGCTGAGAGCTCTAACGGAGTACTCGAGCCTCGAGGTGCACTACGAGATTCTCAACCAGCGCACGTTCTTCGATCGTGATCGATCGGAGAAGGTCGCCGACGACGCGCGTCGCAGCATTCGCAAGGCTCGCAAGCGCACTCGGTACCAGGCTTTCCGCAAGTGGTGTACGGGAGAGGGCGGGCACATGCGCTTCCGGGACGATCCGCCTTTGCTTACCCGCTTGCCGGCGGATGAAGCCGAACAGTTTCACGAGTCGTTCAATCAGTATCGTGAAACCCTGCAACCGGATCGGGCGCACACGCTGCGCGAGTATCGCTTTCGGGACGCAGCGCGGCGGGTTGTTGGTGTGGGCAGCGTCGGTCTTGGTGCGTACGCGATATTGCTGGAGGGTCGCGGCGATCACGATCCATTGATTATCCAGGTCAAGGAGGCGACTTCCTCGGTTCTTGCGCCGTACGTCGGTGAAAGCGTTCACGAGCGCCACGGCCAGCGCGTCGTGCACGGACAGCGAATGATGCAGGCGGCCACGGATCCGTTTCTCGGCTGGACCTCGGTCGTAGGCAAGGAGTACTACCTCCGACAGATGCGCGATATGAAGGGCAAGTTGGAATCGCCCGACGATACGGAGATTTTCCTCGCCGACGTCGAGGCTTGCGGTGGGACCCTGGCACGAGCGCATGCACGGTCTCTCGATCCCGCGCTGATTGCGGGCTACCTCGGACGAAGTGACGGTGTCATCGACGCGCTGGAATCCTTTGCGTTCGCCTACGCGGACCAGGCCGAGAGGGACTTCGAGACGCTCACCGACGCCGCCCGGACGGGGCGGATACCGGTCGAACGCAATATCTAGTGCTTGCGCCCCTTCATCTCGCCGTCAGTCATGGCCCACGGCAGCATCTCGAGATACTCGTAGCGAATTCCGGTCCGAACTTTCCAGTCCAGCTCCTCGACGTGCGCGATGAAGTTTCGCGACGCCTTACCGGCCAGCAACAGTTCGTGGCGCGGTGCCAGGTCGGAGTAGGCGCGCTGCATGTCGTGAATGACTTCGGCGAGCAGGTTTGACCAGTGCGGGAAGTCGACAGCGGCGAACACAACGACGCGACCATCATTGGTAATTCCCGCTGGAAGACCGGTGACAACGACGATCTTCTTCAGCGGTGCGTCGTTGTTGTGGAACCAAAGGGCCATAGCGACTGATTCGAGGAAGAACAGCGCCTCAACCTCGGATGTTGCCGTAACAGCCTGTGCTGCGAGCCCAAGCCGGTTCTCAACGCCTTCAAGCGCAGCTACACCCGCAATCAGTGTCGCCGCCGCGGTAGGACTGTAGCTCGGGTGCGTCAGGAAAGCGTCAACTTGATCGGGTGCCGCCCCCAATTTAATCATCTCTTTCTTGTTGTACTCGAGAAGTTCACGTTCGTCATAGGACGTGACCACCTTGTAGACATCGCGCATAAAACCGACACCCGGAATACTGGGCATCAGGAATTTAGTGCCGATTTCGGCACTGGCCTCAATCTCAGCGACGCGTTCGAGCTCGGCCTTCAGCACCTCGTTAGAGGTGTATGGGTCGATTCTCAACTCTTCGGACCAACGTCGGCGCGCTTTCTCCACACCGAGCCAGCGGTCGGCGTAAATTTCAGCTTTCTCCCTGCCGCTGGCATCCGACCTGGCCGTTTCGACGTCCTCTTTGACGTCGCGCACTGTTTTCTTGAAACGATTCAGGATGCCGGCACCGATGCCTTTGGCGGACTTTATTGGGTGTCTTGCTATCTGGCTAACGGACTCCAGCGACTTCTTGCCCTGCCGAATAACGGTCTGCGCCGATACCCCGGTTCTTGTCTGCTTTTTCAGCTTCGCAATCGCCTCGATCTCCCGCAAGCGAATACGCAGCATCAACTGGCCGTAAGCTTCAAACTCACCAAATTCGGTCCTGATCTTGAATTGGTCGAGTGCGAAGAAATTGACGACCGGGTCGACAACTTCATGATTCGGTCCTTTGATGAGTTCCGGCGGCAGGACGCGGCTGACCTCAAGCGAGTGATCGGTATGCTCGTCTTCAATCTGAGGATAGGCCGGGACAACCAACGCTGCGGCGAGCAGCACACAAGAAATTCGAAATGCGTTGTTCATGATCCTGTCTCCAGCTCAGTATTGCTTTATTAGCAGTGGCGGCTCGCCATAAGGTTGATTGGTATCAAAAAGATATCCGACATGCGCGAGATTCAGTAGTTCGTCACGATGTTCTTCAATATTTGAGTGCGCGGTCTTTGCGAATTCGTAAGGCACGAAACGACCGGTTTCATCGCCCCGGCTCAACACCCGTTCGTAGGCGACGTCGAATGGAACGGAAACAGCGACGATCGTTACATGGTAGCCGTTATCCTGCAGGCGAGTGATCAGCTCGATCGCCTGCGCCTTCTTCGACATGACCCCGTCAATGCAGAGCGGCTGCCCGGCGGCAATTGCCTCATCGCGCGTACGCTTGGCCAGCACGGATGATTCGCGGTGCACGCGATCAGCAGCAAGTATGTCGTCAGCCGCAATCGCCGCCTGGTATTCGACGAGCCTTTGCTTGAACTCATCCGGGTCAATAAGTACGACGGCGTCCTGACAGAGGCCGAGATGCTTGAGTACGTATGACTTGCCGGATCCCGGGGCACCCATCGTCATCACGACGTTCTTTGCGTCGGGTTGTGGCTCGGCCGCGGTGAGCGCGTCAGCGACGAGCAACTCGTGCAGTGCTTTGCGCGCGTCGTCATCGGCGTATTGGTCGAGCGTGCCGTTACTTACATCTCGCGGGTCGACCTGCCCGGGCATGCCCTCGCGCCAGCGTTTGAAGGTCGGGCACGACGCACGAATGCCTGCATCGATGAGATTCATTTGCACGGCCAGGCCGGCAACATGCGCATTGCAGGTCGTGCCTGGACCACAGTCCTCGTAGCGATGATCATTGATTTCCGCGACTAGCGATTCGGTCAGCGGTGCCCGCAACTCATCGGCATTTGCACAGGCGTCAACCGCAGGCGGAGTGCTGGCGCACGCTGCCAGCATGGACAGCAGTACAACCGTTGCTCCAGCACGGGGCATCACTCAACCCAGCCCAGCACGTTGCGGATAATGCTCCAGCGCGGCTCGCGTACTTCGGTTCCCTCGCCAAGAATCCAGTAGTCGAACATCTCGTCGATCGAACCGTCATTGGTTCGCAGCATGACCCAGTTGTCGATGAACTCGTCCATCTTCGGATCAGCATCCGCGGCATACGGAATGACAAGCGGTACGCGAACGGGTCGCGGCAGTGGCGTAACGACCTGGAAGCGCGGATTCAGGATGGTCCACGCGGAACCCGCCTCGGCACTGATCAACAGTGCATCGGGTCTGGACGCCGGGTCTGCGCCTTCAAAGAAGTCGCGAACTGACGGGAGAGCTCTTATTTCCGCTGTAGGGAAGTACTGCTGGAACTTCTCACTGAACATACCGCTGCCGACGACACCGATACTGTATCCATCCAGTTCGTCGATGGCGTCCAGCGTCGCAAACTCCTTGTCGCGATAATCATCTACGACGAGCGCCATGGTGACGTAAAGATACGGGTCGGAGAACGCCAGTCGTCGCGACAGTGAGACAGTATCGACAAAGCCGCCGATTGCGATGTCGAAATAGTCTGCGTCGAGCAGGTCCGGAACGTCCGCTCCCGCGTCAAGAAGTACGTATTCAATGGTCACGCCGAGATCGGCCGCCAACATGTTCACAAGATCGATGTCGAAGCCGGCGAGGTCACCACCCGCGTTGTAATAGGAGAACGGCAGGCGCGTCGGATCAACGCCGATTCGAATCACGTCACGTTCGACGATTCGGTCCAGATTTGACTGTCCTTCTCCCAGCGGCACCGGGTTTGGTTCGGCAGTGACGACAGTCGACTCGACGAGACGATCCGAGATCTGCATCGAAGCAATGACGTTTTCCTTGCCGTAGTCGGCGTCCGCGGTTTTCAGCAGGTACCAGCGGCCACCGCCAACAACCGCGATTGAGAACACGACGGCACCAACCGCAAGCACACCGAGTTGCCGCCACTGCGGCTTCAGGGTCCCCGTGACGGCACACACACCGAGCATCGTAACGGCCATGATGTACGCGGCACCGACGGCATCTGTGAGTCTGCCGACATACACGCCTGTGACAACAAACAGCTGAAACAGGTCGGACGGCAATCGCATCAGGTCGAGCAGGAACGGAATCGAAACCGGCGCATTGGAGAAATGTACAAACGTACTCGCGCCAAGCAGGGCCGGATACTGGTCGGCGGTCAACGAAGAACCGATATACCAGCCGGCAAACGGAATAAAGACCGTGGCCATGATTCGACCAAGGTGCGGGAACGAATAGGCAAGCGGCACCAGCACGTCGATATTCGACTCGACCTCCGGCGTGTGTTCACCGCGCTTCTTGTATATGTCCGTAATACCCTTGATTAGCAGCGGCAACACAATAAGTGTCTTGCCCGTTGCAAACGCAAGCACGAATGCGGCGCGCAGCAGCGGTGCAATGTCCTTGTTCGTGAACGGCGTGAACGCACTGATAAGCAGTGGAATGACGACGAAGCACAGCGCAAAGCAGATGACCGTCAGGATGACGAGGTAACCCTGAATGCGGGCGAGTTCATCAATGTTCATCGTGCCTGCGGCAGCGGCCGCGATGAAGAACACACCGATCGGGCTGACCTTGACGATGTACTCGGTTACGCGCCCCAGGATATCGAGCAGCATATCCGCTGCTGCGACAATTTTTTCCTTGTAGGAGAGGCCTATCAGGGCTGCGCCGCAGAACAGGCTGAACATGACTACAGCCGGTACCTTGTTGGCCGACAATGAGTAGAACGGATTCGACGGGATGAACAACTCGAAGAAGTTGAAGGTCGCGGGCTCTTTAATGAGGCTCGTCGAGAAGAACGAGGCCGTATGCTGCTCAGGCAATGACATTCCGAACAGCACAATCGAGTAAAACCCGATCAGCCAGAGGCCGATGATGATTGCCGCAACGCGGGTCAGCAGCAGTTTGCCTTGCCGGGCGCTGAGCTTGCCAACGCCGCCGATAAGAGCCAGAACGATGAATGGCATGACCGTCATCTGCATCATGCCAACGTACGCGTCACCGATAATCTTCAGTGGCGCGGTCATTTCGCCAAAAAACAGGCCGACCAGTATGCCGGCACCAAGGCCGATCAGGATCTGTTCGGGTAAGCCTATTTCACGGCGCTTCTTATCATTATTCGCCATGGGGTGATTCTAACAGCTACATGGAATTACGTTTCAAAGCCGACCCGAGCCTCCGGTTCGCGTCTGCGGCAACTCAGGATATCGCCAGCGCTCTCCTGACCTGCTGTTCGAGGTTTTCCATCGGCAGTACGTCCGATCCCTTGTTAAGTACGAATTCGAGGAATCGTTCTGCGACAAGGGACAGCTGCTTGGCGCGCGGGTAGACGACGTACCAGTCGGACATGATCGGGAAGTCCCGCACTCTCAATTGCACAAGGTCGGCGCCGACTCCGTCCGCCAGCACGTAGGCAGACAGAATCGTGATGCCCATGTTCTCGGCCACGGAATACTTGATCGCCTCGTTGCTTTCGACGGTCATGGTCTTGGGCAGCGCGAGGTCACGGGCACTGAGATGCTCGCGGATCGCTTCGAAGGTGCCGGATCCCGGCTCACGCATCAGGAACTTCTCGTCTTTCAGGTCATCCCACGTCAGTCCGCTGTGACCGGCCAGCGGGTGCTCGCTGGATGCGATTACTGCGAGCGGATTGGGCAGGAACCGGAATGACTCAACGTCCATGTCCTCGGGAAGTCCGGGGAAGATGTACAGATCATCACGGTTGTCATCCAGGCGTCGCATGATTTCCTCGCGGTTGCCGACGTGGAACGACAGGTCGAGATTCGGGTAATCGCGACTGAATGGCCCGAGAATTCTTGGCAGGAAATACTTCGCGGTCGTAACAACCGAGATGGCAAGCCTTCCCGATGTCAGCCCCTTGAGGCTGTTGATGGAGTCGTCGAGTCGGCGAATCGAATCAAAGATCTGCCGGCCAGCGGCGACGACTTCGCGGCCGGCTTCCGTCAGGTAAAGCCGTCGCCCGATCACCTCGTGCAGTGGCAGCCCAATGGCCTCCGACAGCTTGCGAACCTGCAGGGAAACGGCGGAATGACTCAGGTAAAGCTCCTCGGCTGCCCGGGTCATGCTCTGGTGCTCCGCGACTGCGAGAAAGATCTCGAGCTGGCGAAGCGTGCCGAGTCGTGAGAGCAGGCGGGTATCCATAGTTTTATGATTATAAATATAAATCCTAAAAAAGATTTGCTTTTATGCTCAGGAATCCGGGCCTAGGATGAGCGCATCTGAAATTACTGCGGAGCACACACATGCGCCCCCACGTTGAACTGGTTGATGAAAAAGATCTCCTCTGGCACGTAGCCGAGATGCCGCACGGCAATGGCGACGCCCGCCAGCGTAACCTCAGCTACGACGAGGAAAACGGCGCAGCCTCGCTGATCGTCGAGTTTGTTTCCGAGTGGAGTCGCGATGCCGGCCTGCACGCCGCGCAGACCGAATGGTACGTGCTGGAAGGCCAGGTCACGATCGGTCGCCAGGTGCTGACTGAGGGTGGCTACTTCTGTGCGCCGAAGGGCGTTGCAGCACCTGCGATGGTTGCCGACGCTGGCACGAAGATCCTGTTGTTCCGCGAGTTCGGCGACTGGCAGTTCACGCCGGCAGAACGCGACGTCGACACCGACCAGGTCGTCATCAAGGATGTGAATGCGATGGACTGGTACGACGTCATCGATCCTGAGAATGGCAGCCCGATGGACTTCGAGCGCGGCGGCACCCCGGTTCCCGGGCTGTTCATCAAACTGCTCTGGCGTGACCCGGAGACCGGTTTCTACACCCGTCTCATCAAGGCGAAGCCGGGCTGGCGCGAGCATCCGCTGGCGCACCACCCCGTGTTCGAGGAGGCCTACTGCCTCGAAGGCGAGTTCGACTACAACTACGGCAAGATGACCCGCGGACAGTATTTCTTCCGCCCGGCAGGTATTCGCCATGGCGACTTCACGGCTGGTGAGAATGACGGCTGCACCTGGATCCTGCGTTGCGATGGCGACCTTGTGGACTGGTACACCGAGAATGCGAGCGTTGAGATGAAGGGTGACCCGGTCAACTGGGGCGACGACTACCCCGGCACCGAGCCGCCTGTGCACATCCAGCCGGTGCGTTCGCGTTCGATTGGCCCCTGGGAAAACCCCGAGTACCAGTAAGGCGCGTTCACAATATGCAATGCGCGGTGCCGGTACGCTGAATCGCGTTTACCCGGCACCGCCGCACCGTATACGATAGCCCCACATGCAGTTGTGCCTATGACTGGGGGGTTATCGTGCCACTCGACATGAACAGAGAGGTATTCATAACCTGCCCGGTAACCGGTGCGGGGGGTACTCAGGACCGTTCGCCACATGTACCGCGCTCGCCAAAAGAGATTGCGGACAGTGCCATAGAGGCCGCAAAAGCCGGCGCTGCCATCGTGCACATTCACGTTCGTGATCCGGAGACCGGCGCGCCATCGCGCAAGGTCGAGTATTACCGTGAAGTCACCGAGCGCATTCGCGACTCGGAAACTGATGTCGTCATCAACCTGACCGGCGGCATGGGCGGCGATCTTGTCATCGGCCCGCCCGAAGCGCCATTGCCGCACGTCGAAGAAGGCACCGATATGGGCTCTGCGGAGTCACGTGTCGAGCATTTTGCCGAGTGCCTGCCCGAGATCGGCACGCTGGATTGCGGCACGATGAATTTCGCCGAAGCCGATTACCTGATGGTGAATACACCGGGTCTGCTGCGCGAGATGGCGCGGCTCATGACTGACATCGGTATCCGTATCGAAATCGAAGCCTTCGATACCGGCCACCTGTGGTTCGCGAAGCAGCTTGTTGAAGAAGGGCTTATTGAAGAACCGGTACTTGTGCAGATGTGCATGGGCATTCCGTGGGGTGCCCCCGACGACCTGCACACATTCATGTCGATGGTCGCGAATACACCAAAGGACTGGCACTTCTCCGCATTCTCGCTCGGCCGCAACGAGATGCCTTACGTTGCTGCTGCGATTCTCGCAGGCGGCAACGTTCGTGTCGGCCTCGAGGACAATCTCTGGCTTGAGAAAGGCGTGCTTGCGACCAACGCACAGCTTGTCGAACGCGCCGTTCGTATTACCGAAGACCTTGGCGCCAATGTCATCGGCCCCGAGGCCGTTCGCGAAAAACTCAAACTCGTCAAGCGACCGCCGCGGTCGCGTTAGGCAGGAATACAAAAAACATGACCGAAACCGTACTTACTTCTCCAACTCGCGAAGTCCGCATCGGATTTGATCGCCCGTTCGTCATCATCGGCGAACGCATTAATCCGACAGGCCGAAAGATCCTCGCTGCAGAAATGGCAGCGGGCGACTACAGTCGGGTTGAGGCAGACGCGATCGCGCAGGTCGAGGCGGGCGCACATATGCTTGATGTCAACGCGGGCATTCCGCTCGCTGACGAGCCCGCGATCCTTGCCGAAGCGATCAAGCTCGTGCAGTCGGTGACTGATGTGCCGCTGTCGATCGATTCATCCATTATCGCTGCGCTCGAGTCCGGCCTGTCGGTATACCAGGGCAACGCCCTCGTTAATTCCGTCACGGGTGAGGAGGAGAGTCTCGAAGCGGTCCTGCCGCTGGTGAAGAAGCACGATGCCGCCGTCGTCGCGATTTCCAACGATGAGACCGGCATCTCCGAGGATCCCGACGTGCGATTCGAAGTGGCGAAGAAAATCGTTGAACGGGCCCAGGACCATGGTATCCCGGCGAGTAACGTGGTCGTCGATCCACTGGTGATGCCGATCGGGGCAATTAACACGGCCGGCAAACAGGTGATGCATCTGGTGAGACGCCTGCGAGAAGAACTCAAGGTGAATACGACCTGTGGCGCGTCCAACGTCAGCTTCGGACTGCCCAACAGGAACGGCATCAACAGTGCGTTCCTGACAATGGCGATTGGCGCAGGAATGACCTCGGCAATCACAAGTCCGCTGCATGCCGAGACCATGCAGGCCGTGCTCGGCGCGGACGTCATGATGGGTAACGACCCGGACTGCCGGAATTGGATTGCGAAGTATCGCGAGCCCACCGCCGAAGGCGCACGTGGAGCCCGCGGCGGGCGTCGTGGCGGCAGGCGCCGCCGTGCGACCTGATCGGGGTTCGTGAGCAAGAGCGCAAAAATAGTCTTCACGCCGTCGGGCAAGCGCGGCGAATTTCCGCTTGGCACCCGCGTGCTCGAAGCGGCCCGTAGCCTGGGCGTCGACGTCGACTCGGTCTGTGGCGGTCGCGCCCTGTGCGGTCGTTGCCAGGTCACGTTTACCGAGGGCGAGTTCGCGAAGCACGGCATCAACTCGCGCGACGAAAACCTTTCACCGTTCAGCGAGGTTGAGCGCGAATTCAACAATCGCCCGAAACGCAATCCTCTCGTAGAAGGTCGACGACTCAGTTGCCAGGCAACAATCGAAGGCGATGTCGTCATCGACGTGCCGCCAGAAAGCCAGATTCATCGGCAGGTCGTGCGCAAGAGTGCGGAGCACAGGGACATAACGCTCGACACCGGCGTACACCTTTATTACGTCGAAGTCGAAGAAGCGAACATGGACGAGCCGAGCGGTGACGTGCAACGTTTGCTCGCGGCACTCGAGCGCGAGTGGGGGCTCAAGGACCTGCGTTTCGACAATACCCTGCTGCCAGAGCTGCAGGTGGCGCTGCGCAAAGGTAAATGGAGCGTCACGGTTGCGGTTTATGCGGCTTATGATCGAACCTGGGTCGTGTCGATCTGGCCAGGATTCAAGCGCGATGGCTTTGGACTCGCAGTGGACATCGGTTCGACAACGATCGCGGCACATCTCTGTAACCTGACGAGTGGCGAGGTCGTCGCGACTGGCGGCATCATGAATCCGCAGATTCGATTCGGCGAAGACCTGATGAGCCGGGTGTCATACGTACAAATGAAACCTGCCGGCTCCGGCGAGCTCACAGATGCGGTACGTGCCGGTATCAATGAGCTGGTCGGCGAAATCGCCGAGGAGGCCGGAATCGAACGCGACGACATTGTCGAAATGACGGTCGCCGGCAACCCGATCATGCATCACCTGTTCCTCGGCGTGAGCCCGGTGGAGCTTGGCACGGCGCCGTTTGCGCTGGCGACAGATGAGGCGTTGAATCTCACGGCCGCCGAACTCGGTATGAGCATCAACAAAGGTGCGGCCGTATACGTGTTGCCATGCATCGCCGGGCATGTTGGTGCGGATGCCGCGGCCATGATTCTGTCCGAAGAGCCGCACCTGCTTGATGATGTGTCGCTCGTCGTCGATGTCGGTACGAACGCCGAGATAGTAGTCGGCAACAAGGACCGGCTGCTGGCCTGCTCGAGTCCGACGGGACCGGCTTTCGAAGGCGCGCAAATAAGCTGCGGTCAGCGTGCTGCGCCGGGCGCCATCGAGCGCGTACGCATCGACCCCGAAACGCTCGAAGCGCGTTTCAGCGTGATCGGCAGCGAATTATGGTCCGATGATGAAGGTTTCGCCGATTCAATACGCACCTTCGGCGTTACGGGCATCTGCGGTTCCGGCATCATCGAAATCGTCGCTGAGATGTATCTCGCCGGTATCATCACCGAGGATGGTGTCATCGACGGCGAGCTGGCCGCGAAGTCAGATCGCATTATTCCGAACGAGCGTACGTTCTCTTACCTGTTACACGATGGTGAGCAACGCATTGTCGTCACGCAGAACGACGTGCGCCAGATTCAGCTCGCCAAGGCAGCGTTGTACGCCGGTGTGAAGTTGCTGCTGGACCGGGCAGGCATCGAACAGGTTGATCGTGTCCGACTTGCTGGTGCGTTCGGCAGTCACATCGACCCGAAGTACGCGATGGTTCTGGGCATGATCCCCGACTGCGATCTTGCCAAAGTCGAATCAGCAGGCAACGCGGCCGGCACGGGCGCCCGCATCGCATTGCTGAATGTCGGCGCACGTCGCGAGATCGAAAAGACAGCGCGCACGATTGAGAAGATCGAGACGGCCGTCGAAGCGAAGTTCCAGGAGTACTTCGTGGACGCGATGGCGATTCCGAACAAGAGCGACGATTTCCCGAAATTGTTTGCTGAGGTTACCAAGCCCGCACCCAAAGCCGCGCCGGCGCGGGAGGAATCAGGGAGACGTCGACGCCGCAAACGCCGCGCCTGAGTTTCAGTTCGCCCGGCGAAACGCCGACGGGGACATGCCGGTCGTCAATCGAAACTGCCGGGTAAAAGCGCTCTGGTCGGCATAACCCGCATTCAATGCGACCGTTGCGATCGGCAATTCGGTGCTAACGAGTTCGTGTCGCGCGTGGTCGATGCGCATCTTTAACATCCACTGACCGGTGCTCAGTCCGAATATTCGACGGAAGCGACGGTCGAGTCGGTAGGGCGACATCTCTGCAACCGTACATAGTTGTCGAACCGTTGGTGCTGTGGCGATGTACTTCTCTGCGTAGCTGATAGCCGCCGCTATGTGCGCGTAATCGTCGGACGGCAGGTTCGGTAGCCGCAGGTCCTGCGAGATTCCGGCGAGCCCGATTACGGCGCCGTCGGCATCGGCCAGCGGCATCTTGTTGGTCAGGCACCAGCCAACCCGCTGATTTGCATGTACGTGCAGTTCGAGTTTGTTGGTGATGGTCTCGCCTGATGCGAGCACGGCCTGGTCCTGTGCTTCGTATCCGGCACCCAGACGCTCCCCCAGAATCTCCGAGGGTGTGCAGCCAATCAAGTCTGCCTTGGAGTCTAGACCGGAGCGTTCGACCAGGGTCTGATTGACGACCAGGTAGCGGCCCCGGCCATCCTTGATGAAGAAAACAGTGTCGGACATGCAGTCAAACAGGGCCTCTGCTGTGAACGGGCTGGCGAGGTTGGCTAACAGCAGGGCTGGGTCCGGCGTATATGGCATTTTCAGATTATGCAGAAAATCAAGTCAGTAGTCACCTGGCGGCCAAGACAGTTGGGCGCGATTAAGGCATTCTTGTCCGAATTACCCGACTCTGCCGAGATAGCCATGTCAGACCAAGCAAACGTATTCAGCGGATGTATTCCGGCTTTGATGACCCCCTGCGATGCCAGCGGAACACCCGACTTCGACGCACTTGCGGCTAAAGGCCGTGAGCTAATCGACGCCGGCATGCGCGGCGTTGTGTATTGCGGCTCGATGGGTGACTGGCCGCTGCTGACCGATGCCCAGCGGCAGGAAGGTGTTGCCCGGCTAACCGCTGCCAATGTTCCCGTCGTTGTCGGTACCGGCGCGCAGAACACGGCTGCCGCTGTTTCGCACGCCGCGCACGCGGCAAGTGTTGGCGCAGCAGGGCTCATGGTCATTCCGCGAGTACTGTCACGGGGCACATCGCCGGCGGCTCAGAAGGCGCACTTCGCCGCGATTCTTGCAGCGGCGCCGGATACTCCTGCCGTTATTTACAACAGTCCCTACTACGGTTTCGAAACTCGCGCGGACCTGTTCTTCGACTTGCGCAAAGAGCATTCAAACCTGGTTGGCTTCAAGGAGTTTGGCGGCGCTGATTCGCTGAGCTATGCCGCCGAACACATCACTTCGGGCGATGCTGATCTGACCTTGATGGTCGGCGTTGATACCCAGGTATTCCATGGTTACGTCAATTGCGGCGCGACCGGAGCCATTACGGGTGTTGGCAATGCACTGCCGAAAGAGATCCTGCGCCTCGTAGAACTGTGCGAGCGAGCCGCGGCCGGCGACGTCGAAGGACGGCGCTATGCGAAGGAACTCGATACCGCGCTGCATGTTCTGTCGACCTTCGACGAAGGTCCGGACCTCGTCCTTTACTACAAGCACCTGATGGTGCTCGAAGGTGACGATGCGTACGTGTATCACTTCAACCCGACCGACAGCTTAAGCGCCAGCCAGAAGCAGTTCCTCGAAGACCAGTGGCGACTGTTCCGCACGTGGTGGAGCAGCTGGCCCGGAGCCAGCGACTGACCATGCGACTGATCGATTCGCATACGGGTGGCGAGCCGACACGAGTCATCGTTGAAGGCGGCCCGGATCTCGGTACGGGCCCGCTGCCCGAACGGGTCGAGAAATTTCGCAACGAGTTTGATCACGTCCGCACGAGCGTCATTCTCGAACCGCGCGGCTACGACGCAATGGTGGGTGCACTGCTGTGCGAGCCGACAGACCCGTCGTGTGAAACCGGGGTTGTTTACTTCAACAACACCGACTACCTCGGCATGTGCGGTCACGGCACGATCGGTCTGGGTGTGACCTTGCACTACATGGGTCGCATCGGGCTTGGTACACACCGCATAGAAACACCAGTCGGCGTCGTCGAGATTGACCTGATTGGCCCGAACGAGGTTCGAGTCGAGAACGTGCCGAGCTATTGCTACAGCACTGACGTAGCAGTTGATGTCGATGGTCTCGGTACGGTGACGGGCAGTGTGGCGTGGGGCGGCAACTGGTTTTTCCTCGCGGACTCTTCGCCGATCGACCTCGAGATAGCCAACATCGCGGCGCTGACCGATGCGGCGCAGCGCGTACAGGACGCCCTGAATGCGAACGGCATTACGGGCGCCAACGGCGGGCTTATTGATCACGTCGAGTTCTTCGGTCCCTCGGACTCGGCAGACAGCCGCAACTTCGTGCTGTGCCCGGGCGGTGAATACGACCGCTCCCCGTGCGGCACGGGCACAAGCGCCAAGGTCGCGTGTCTCGCGGCGAACGGCACACTCGCACCTGGTGATGAGTGGCGCCAGGAAAGCATCATCGGCAGCCAGTTTACGGCGAGCTATCGCCTCGATGAGGCTGGGCAGGTCATTCCAAGTATCTGCGGCACAGCTTACATCTCGGCCGAAACGAAACTCGTGCAGCAGCATGGCGACCCGTTCGCAAGCGGCATTCAATGAGCCAGCCGTCTGATTCAAGCCACGTCGTAGTCGTCGGCGCAGGAATCGTCGGCATCGCCTGTGCACATTACCTCTCGGATGCCGGGTATCGCATAACGGTCGTCGATAAGGGCACGGTTGCAGGCGCCTGCTCGCACGGCAACTGTGGCTATATCTGTCCAAGCCACGTGTTGCCGCTCGCGCAGCCGGGTGCGGTAAAGAAAGCGCTGAAGTCTCTTCTCGATCCGGAAGCGGCGTTCAGGGTTCGACCGCGCTTCAGTTTCTCGTTCGCGAACTGGATGTGGCAAATGTTCCGACGCTGCAACGAAGCTCATATGTTGCACGCCGGTACGCACCTTAAGGCCATTCTCGATTTGTCGATGACCGAGTACCGCGAGACGATAACACCGCTTGTCGATGCACAGTTTCGTGAGACTGGTTTGCTGTTCGTACTGCAGACAGCGGCCGGGATGAAGCACTTCGAGCACGAGGTCGACTTCGTAAGCAGCAACTTCGGTATCAATCCGAAACGCATCAACGGAGCGGATCTGCCGCGACTCGATCCGGCACTGAAAGACGGCCTCGCTGGCGCGTTCCTGTTCGAAGACGATGCATTCCTGAATCCTGCACGCCTCGCGAAGGAGTGGGCGGCACTGCTCCGGCAACGCGGTGTCGAGTTTCTCGAGAACACCGAGCTGCGCTCCATCGATGCCCAGGACGGGCAGGTAGTGAAGGTCGGCGTCGGGGAACGGGAAATGCAGCCGGCGCACCTCGTCCTTGCCGCCGGTGCCTGGAGTCCGCAGTTTGCGGAGATGCTCGGTTGCCGTATCCCGATCGAGCCCGGTAAGGGGTACTCGGTGACGATGCGCCGGCCGTCAGTCTGCCCGAGCCTGCCGATGCTGTTCCCCGAGCACCACGTCGGCGCGACGCCACTCGAAGACGGCTACCGGCTCGGTTCGATGATGGAGTTCACGGGCTATGACGATTCGATTCCGCCACAGCGCATCGAGCAGCTGCGAAAATCGGCGGAGCCTTACTTGGTCGAGCCGCATACTGACGTCATCACGGAGCAATGGTACGGATGGAGGCCAATGACCTGGGATAGCCTGCCGATCATCGGCCGTGTTCCAGGGCTGGATAACGCAGTTCTCGCCACCGGCCACAACATGCTTGGTGTCAGCCTGGCGCCCGCAACTGGCAGGCTGGTTGCCGAGATGATTCAAGGTAACTCAACGCACATTAATTCAGCGGCATTCTCGCCTGCGCGTTTCTGAACGCACCAAATCGGTTAGAATAGGTCCAATCACCACCGACAACTAAAACAACGAGGACTCCCGGTATGCCGAGGTCGATTCTCCCCGGAATCGCGGTAGCGATTTCGTTCCTGCTTAGTGCGTGCGGTGGCTCTGACGAGCCACAAGCCGTAAATCCAACTGCCAACCTCGATGATGAGGTAATCCAGGCCCCTGCCGATTTCGTATTTTCGAATGGCGCTGTTCTTACCGTTAACGCGGAAGCACCGACGGCTGAGGCTGTTGTCGTTCGCGATGACGTGATCGTGTATGTCGGTGATAACGATGGTGCAGCTGCGTATGTGGGTGATGGCACAGAGTCGATCGACCTTGCTGGCCGGACGTTAATGCCAGGCTTCGTCGACGGGCACGCACATACGGTTGCTGGCGGCCTGATCATGAGCGGCGTCGATCTGCAGTCGGATGACAAGGACGAGATCTTCGAAAAGATTCGCCAGTATGTTGCCGACAATCCCGACCTTGAAATTATCCAGGGCTATGGCGTGCGCTTTAACCCGTGGGACGATGGCTGGCCGACAGCCGCGATGCTTGACGAAATCGAGTCGGAGCGTCCCGTTTACTTCTGGACGATCGACGGTCACGGCGCATGGGTGAACTCAAAGACACTGGAAATGGCCGGCATCACCAAGGACACGCCGGACACAGCCCCCGGGTTTTCTTTCTACACACGCTATGACGATGGCACGCCGACCGGATGGATTGTCGAACTGCCGGCGCAGATGGAGGTGCTGACGCGCCTGATCGATATCACCCCTGAATACATAGGATCAGGCGTAAGGACCTGGCTGGGCCGGTTCGCCGCCGCCGGCATTACCTCGGTGCACGATTTCGGCATTCAGGGTCTCAGTACGGACGACGGCTTTCAGATGTTCCAGGCGATTGAAGCCGAGGGCAACCTGCCGTTCCGCATGCAGGGCGTTTATTACTGGAATGACAAGGATATCGACCCGGTGGCCGAGATCGAGGCACTGCGCGCCAAGTACAACACCGACCTGGTCAAGGCGACCAAGCTGAAGATCAACGTCGACGGTGGCGATGACAAGTGGAATGCTACCTACGTCGATGGCTACGTCGACAAACCGGACGTCGACGCGCAGCCGATCATTCCCTACGACACGATTACCGATGCCGTAGTTCGCGCAGATGCAAAGGGCATCGACTCGGTTTGCCATTGCTTCGGTGACGAAGCGGTCCGCAAGTTCCTTGATGCCGTTGAGGCTGCAATCGCGGCTAATCCCGAGCGCGACCGCAACATGGTGGTATCGCATGGTACGGCGGTCCATGCCGACGATCTGGGTCGTTTTGCCGAGCTTGATGTTACCTGGGACAGCACCGGTTTCTGGATGAGTCGCGACCCTGCGTGGGAGTCAATATCGACTGAGCGACTGGGCGAGGAGCGGGCCGATCAGAATTATCCGATGAAAGCGGTCGCCGACGCCGGCGGACGGGTATCGCTGGGCTCGGACTGGCCGGTATCCGGATACATTTCAGAGTATCGGCCGCTCATCGCCATCCAGATTGCGACAACCCGACAGCTGCCCGACAGGCAACATGTACCGCCGCTGGGAGGCGAGGAAGCACGCATGCCAGTGGAGCAGGTCATTCGCGCCGCGACGCTGGGTGCTGCGGAAGGAATCGGTATTGATGACATCGTGGGTTCGATCGAAGTCGGCAAGAAGGCCGACCTGATCGTCATCGATCGCGACCTGCTGGCAATCGATCCGTACGAGATCAGCGCGGCTGCGGTACAGTTGACGATGATGGACGGCATCGTCCGCCACCGGGACGGAATCTGACATAGAAGGTCATCACTGGCAGGAGTCGGTCGCGCGATTCGGCCGGCGCATTCCTGCGCCCGCGATACTGATTTTCGCGCTGATACTGATCCAGGCCAGCCTCGGCGGCGCGAAAATGATCATCACGACCGAGAATGTTCTCGGTTTCGTCTGGTTTCGCTCGCTCATTGGCGGGGTGTTGCTCTGGGTAATGATTCGCCCGTCGGTCGGCAGCTTCGATAAACGGCAATGGATCGACGTCGCTTTCCTCGGTGTTGCGGTCGCGCTGTTCAGTGCCGGCGGATATGCCGCCCTCACGCATCTGCCGCTGGGAATCATGGCTACGCTCGGATTCCTGGGTCCGCTCGCCGTCAGCGTATTTGGTTCGCGGCGGCTCATCGACCTGCTGTGGCCCGCGATTGCTTTCGCCGGCGTCTATGGTCTGGCGCCTACTGACGCCGACGCTGAGTATTCCTGGGGTGCAATCGGATTCGGCTTGTTGTACGCCGCGGCATGGGCGTTCTACATCCTCGTCTCTGCGCGTGCCGGGCGTTCAGTCAAAGGGCTCGATGCCTATGTTCCCGCAACAGTCATGTCGGCTCTGCTGCTGGCGCCATTCGGACTGTCGACCATCAGCGATTTTGTTGCAACTCCCGGGATGCTGGCGGCGGCACTCGGTGTTGCCGTCCTGTCCACATTGACACTCGGCCTGGAATACATCGCGCTCAAACGCATCGAGCCGCGGGTGTTCGGCGTATTGCTGAGCCTCGAGCCCGGCATTGCCTCGGTCGTCGGAATACTGCTGCTCGGTGAATTGCTTTCGCTCACCGGGTGGTTTGCGATAGCGGCTGTTACGGTTGCCTCTATCGGCGCGGCGCTCGGCAAGCGTACCAAAGCGGCCTAGTTTTCCGGGTCATCCTTCGTCTTCGGTTTGCGACCGGTCAATACCTCGTCGCCAATCTCCGGGCGAGTGGCAGCTTCCGGTTCTGGCTGCATGGAAACCTTGTCCTGCAAGGGGCGGACCTTCATGCGTTTGACGACCTTGCCGTTCTGAATCTTCAGCAGCTCGTTCTCTGATGACAGGTAGTAGCCGCTGACCGCCTCCGGGAAGTACAAGCTTTGCTTGCGCTTGTCGGATCGGGATGCTGCGGTGCGCGGCTGAACGGGACGAACCACCATGGCGTTTTGCGCCTTGTAGTAGTCGTAACCCTTCTTCGCCATTTCCATGGCCTGCGCGTCGCCGTTGGCCTTGATGTGCAGGTATGCGTTCTGGGCCGCGAAGGCGCTGCCAGTCAGGAGCAGTGCGGCGGCCAGTACCAGGAGTCTCATTGGTGTTCCTCCCCGAACATGAAAGGTCCACCTTAGCAGCTTCGACTGAATGGCTCCTTAACCGACGGCGGCAAGTGCCTCGTCGAGGGCGCTCAGCGCAATGTCGGCGTGCTCAGTCCCGAATACCAGTGGTGGCCGGATTTTGAGGGCGTTCATGTGTTCGCCGTTGATGGCGGCGATGACGCCCAGTTCACGCATGCGCTCGACGATGCGGCTTGCTTCCTCCGACGCAGGCGTCTTGTTATCGCGATCGGTCACAAACTCGACGGACAAGAACAGTCCTTTGCCGCGAACGTCGCCGATCAGGTCGTGTTTTTCCGCTAACGCAGCGAAACCGGCGAGCAGGTGATCGCCGCTTTTCTTGACGTTTGCGAGCAGGTTTTCCCGCGCGACCACTTCCAGCACGGCCTTGCCGGCCGTGGCCGAGACCGGGTTGCCGCCGAAGGTATTGAAGTAGCCGGACTCTTTGGCGAATTCGGCCGCAATCTCCGGGGTAGTGACCACAACGGCGAGCGGATGGCCGTCGCCAAGTGGTTTACCCATCGTGACGATGTCGGGAACGACGCCCGAATCCATAAAGCCCCAGTAGTTATCGCCGAGTCGGGTCAGGCCCGACTGCACCTCGTCGCAGACAACGAGTCCGCCAGCAGCACGTACCTTCTCGTGCACGAGCTGCTGATACTCGGGCGGCGGTGTATGAATGCCGGCGCAGTCATAAATCGAATCGATGATCATCATTGCCGGTTTGTGGCCGTTGCCGGCGAGCTCCTCGATGCCTGCATCGACGAGGTCTGCATACTTGCGGCTGAAATCCGGGTCATCGGCATCGATCGGACCGTGGTACGCATCCGGTGGCAGCACGTCGACGACAAAGTCGGGCCGCGGGCGTTTGCGTTTGAAGTCCGGTGATAATTCCGACACCAGCGTCGAATTGCCGTGGTAGGCGCCCCAGGTGCAGATCGCTCCCTCGTTGCCAGTGACGGCGCGCGCCATGCGGTAGGCGAGGTCGTTAGCCTCGGTGCCTGTGCATACCAGCGTGCATGCCGACAGGTCGCCGGGCAGGGTATCTGCAAGCATCTCCGCATACTCGACGATCGTGTGATGCAGGTAGCGGGTATGCGTGTTGAGCGTGCCGATCTGTTTCGTGATGCTCTCTACGACATGCGGGTGGCAATGCCCAACTGACGGTACGTTGTTGTAGCAGTCGAGGTATCGATTCCCTTCGTCGTCGTACAGCCAGACCCCGTCCCCGCGTACCAGGTACAGCGGCTCCTTATAGAAGTGTCGGTACGCCGGTGAAAGGGCCCGGCGACGGCGTTCGAGAAGAGACTCGTCAGCCACTGGGTGACAATTACTTGTCGAGGCCGCCGACGCACATATACTTGATCTCGAGGTAGTCATCGAGGCCGTACTTCGAGCCTTCGCGGCCCTGGCCGGACTCCTTGACGCCGCCGAACGGTGCCATCTCGTTCGAGATGATGCCTTCGTTGATTCCGACAATGCCGTACTCGAGTGCTTCGGCAACACGCCAGGTGCGTCCGATGTCGCGCGAGTAGAAGTAGCAGGCCAGGCCGAACTCGGTGTCGTTGGCCATCTTGATCACTTCCTCTTCGGTCTCGAAGCGGAAGATCGGAGCGATCGGGCCGAAGATCTCCTCGCGGAACACCTTCATGTCGCTCGATACATTGGTCAGTACGGTCGGCTCGACGTAGCAGCTGCCAAGATCTGAGCGGCCACCGCCCATCGCAACCTGCGCGCCCTTGGCAACCGCATCTTCGACAAACGTAAGGACATCGTTCGCTGCTTTCTCGGTGATCAGCGGGCCTACCGACACGCCGTCGTCAGCACCGTTGCCCATCTTGAGGCCGGCTGTTGCCGCATTTAGCTTCTCGACGAACTCGTCGTATACGCCGTCCTGCACGAAAATCCGGTTCGCGCACACACAGGTTTGTCCTGCGTTGCGGTACTTGCAGATGATGGCCCCTTTGACCGCCTCATCGATGTCGGCATCGTCAAAGACGATGAACGGCGCATTGCCGCCCAGTTCCATCGAGGTCCGCTTCACCGTTCCCGCGCACTGCTCCATGAGCAGTTTGCCAACCTGGGTCGAACCCGTGAAAGTCAGCTTGCGAACCGTCGGGTTGCTCGTCATCTCGGCGCCGATTTCCTTCGTGATACCGGCAACGATATTGACGACGCCTGCCGGTACGCCGGCGCGCTCGGCCAGCTTCGTGAATGCGAATGCGGAGAGCGGTGTTTCATTGGCAGGCTTACAGACAACCGTGCAGCCGGCTGCGAGTGCCGGCGCGATCTTGCGCGTCAGCATTGCGTTCGGGAAGTTCCACGGCGTAATGCACGCGACCACGCCGACCGGCTGCTTGATGACAATCGTACGCTTGTCATTCCCGGCGCCTGGCATCGTGTCGCCGTAGATGCGCTTGGCTTCTTCGGCGAACCACTCGATGTAGCTCGCACCGTAGGCGATCTCACCACGTGCTTCGGCCAGCGGCTTGCCTTGCTCAGCGGTCAGGATCTGCGCGAGGTCTTCCTGTGCCTCCATCATCAGGTTGAACCAGCGACGCAGTATCGCAGCACGTTCCTTGGCCGTCTTCTGGCGCCACTCGACCAGCGCAGCTTCGGCCGCTTCGATCGCGCGACGCGTCTCCGCCGTGCCACACTTCGCGACTTCCGCAAGCGTTTCACCGGTAGCCGGGTTGAGTACGGGCAGAGTTTCGCCACTGTCCGCGGCGACCCATTCGCCGTTGATGTAAGCATTGCCCTGAAGGAGTTCTTTATCGGTGAGCTGCATGACGGGTATCCAAGTAAAAAGCGTGTTCCGGACGCCGGATTCTACCGTACCGGCAGCGCGAGTCACGTAGTCATTTTGGGACAGATCACAGGTCGCCGGCGGGTTATCATTGGGGTCGCTAAGTCAAGACAGTTTCATGCTCAACGAAGATCCCACCCCGCTGTACGAACGCGCATTTGAGTTGCTCCGGCAAAATCGCCTGGCGGAGGTGATTCCCATTGCCAACGAACTCCGGACCCGTTTCCCGGAGCAGCCCGGCACGCATACGCTTTGCGGCCACGTCGCCATGGCGCACGGCAACTACAAAGCTGCCGAGACCGATGTCCGCAAGGGAATCGAGCTGAATGAGCACCACGCTCCCAACTATGTGCTGCTGGCCGAGATTCTTGCGTACCAGGGCGGGCGTGAAGCGGATGCGATTGCCGAACTCGAAGGCGTAATGAGTCGCGAGCCGGGTGACGCCGAGCTGCACAGCGCCTGCGGTCGGGTGTTCACGATCATGAATGACGCGGCGCGTGCCGTTTCCGCCTACCAGAAAGCTGTTGAAATTGCGCCGTCCAACGCGACTGCCCACTACAACCTCGCTGCAGCGCATCGATTTTCCGGGGACCTCCCGGCTGCGGAGGCGTCCGCCAACAAGGCGCTTGAGCTGCGTGCCGATCATTACATGGCAGCCATGATCCGCAGCGACGTTGCCACCGTTACGGGCGATCACAACTACGTCGATGACCTGAGGGCGCGACTGAGCCGCCCGGACCTCGACGATATCGCGACCCTGCATCTCAACTACTCGCTCGCAAAAGAGCTTGAGGCACTGGGACGCTATGACGAGGCATTCGATGCAGTGGATGCCGGAGCAAAGTTGCAGCGCGACAGGCTGCAGTACAGCGTACAGAACGACATCCGCCTTATCGACGAAGTCGCGCGCGCATGGTCCTCCGAAGAAGTGAACCGCGAACGGGAGGGCTGCGACAGCGACCGGCCGATATTCATCGTGGGCTTGCCACGTACCGGGACCACGCTGCTCGAGCGAATGCTGCAGAGTCATTCGCTGGTGTCTTCCGCTGGCGAGCCACAGCACTTTGGTGCACTACTGGCCGGTCGATCGCAGAGCATTGCCGCATCAACCGAGCTGGATCTGCGCGAAGTCGGGCAGGCGTATGTTGAGGGTACTGGCCGGTTTGGCGGTGAGTCGCCGCGTCTCGTCGACAAGCTGCCGACGAACTTCCTGTATCTCGGTCCGATTGCCGCAGCCCTGCCAAATGCCTCGATCATCCACGTCAGCCGCCACCCGATGGATACCGCGTTTGCGATTTACAAGACACTGTTCGCGGCCGGCTATCCGTACTCCTACGACCTCAAGGAGATCGGTGCCTACTACTGCGCTTACCGCCGGTTGATGGCGCACTGGCGCAGCGTTCTGCCCGAGCGAATTCTCGATGTTCGCTACGAGGATCTCGTGACAGATACCGAGGGGGTATTGCAGCGGGTGGCGCAGCATTGTGGTATCGACTTCGAGCCGGAAATGCTGAACTACACCGACAGTGACAGCCTGACATTGACCGCAAGTGCCGCGCAGGTACGGCAGCCAGTGCATAGCATGTCGGTCGGCAAGTGGCGCGAGGTCGAGAAACGACTCGAGCCATTCGCCGCGATCCTCTTACAATTCGGATATACCGTGGACTGATCGCCGCCTGTACTATGCTTGGACTTAGGTGCCAGCCCGGCATCCTGGAGAAACGAAATGAGTGCTGCAGAACCCAAACCCGCCGCAGGTGCGGCGACCAACGCCGAATGGCAGGAACGTAAAGCCGCCGCGATTGCGCGCGGCCAGGGCAACATTGCCCCGGTTTATATCGAGCGTGGCGAGAATGCCGAGCTCTGGGACGTCGAGGGCAATCGCTACATCGACTTCGGTACGGGTATTGCGGTCTGTAACACCGGCCACAGCAATCCGAAGGTTGTGGCAGCCGTAAAAGACCAGGTTGAGCGCTTCAGCCATACCTGCGTCATGGTGACGCCGTACGACTCTGCCGTCCTATTAGCAGAGGCGCTGAACGAGCTGGCGCCGGGCGACACGCCGAAGAAATCGATGTATGTGACGACGGGTGCCGAGGCTGTCGAAAACGCGGTCAAGATTGCACGTGCGCATACCGGCCGCCGTGGTGTCATCGCGTTCAACGGCGGATTCCATGGCCGCACGATGCTGGCGATGGGCCTGACCGGCAAAATCACGCCGTACAAGAACCTGTTCGGACCGTTCCCGGGCGAGGTTTATCACGCGCCGTTTCCGATCGAGTACCACGGCGTCAGCGTCGAGGATTCGATCAAGGCACTGAATAACCTGTTCAAGGTCGACATCGCACCGAGCGATGTCGCGGCCATCATCGTGGAGCCCGTGCAGGGCGAGGGTGGTTTCTACCCGGCGCCTGATGAGTTCCTGCAGGCGTTGCGGGCACTGTGCGACGAACATGGCATCGTACTGGTGATCGATGAGATCCAGACCGGTTTCGGTCGTACCGGCAAGTGGTTCGCGGCGGAGTACTCAGGTGTCGAAGCCGACATCATGACGGTCGCGAAGGGAATTGCCGGCGGTTATCCGCTGGCCGCGGTTGTCGGCAAGGCAGAGATCATGGATGCGCCGCTGCCAGGTGGCCTCGGCGGTACTTATGCCGGCTCGCCAGTCGGCTGTGCGGCGGCCCTTGCTGTAATCGATATCCTGCGTGAGGACGGACTGGTCGAACGGGCGAATGCAATTGGCGCGAAGTTCCGGCAGCGACTCGAAGCCCTGAAAGAGAAGATGCCGGGGACGATTGGCGCCATTCGCTGCGATCGTGGCGCGATGATGGCGGTCGAGCTTGTTGAGGATGGCGACGTTGAAAAGCCTGCCGCCGACCTGACCAAGGCGCTGGTTGGCGCCGCCTACGAGAACGGCCTGGCGCTGCTGTCCTGCGGCGTCAACGGCAACGTCATCCGTTTCCTGCCTGCGTTGACCATCAGCGACGAGCTGATTGACGAGGGCATGGACATTCTTGAGGCTTGTCTCGAGCGTGCCAGCAGCTGACAAACTTGCGGTCGGTGTGCTCGGGGGCATGGGCCCCGACGCGACTGTCGATTTCATCGCGAAAGTCGTTGCGCTGACCCCGGCCGAGAACGACGAGCAGCACATCCGGCTGCTCGTCGACAATAATCCACACGTGCCAAGTCGCCAGGCTGCGATCCTTGGTGACGGTGAAAGCCCGGGACCGGCTCTGGCCGATATGGCTCGTGGACTGCAACGCTCCGGCGCTGACTTCCTCGTCATGCCGTGCAACACGGCGCATGTGTACGACGACGCAATTCGCGACGCCGTCGATATCCCGTTCATTTCAATTATCGACGAAACCGTAAACGCCTCCGCGAAGCTGGCCTGCGTTGGCCTGCTGGCGACAGCTGCGTGCCTGCAAAGCGAGATCTATGACCGTGCGTTTGCGAGCGCTGGCAAGAAAGTGATCCTGCCAAGTGAAGATGAGCTTGCCGAGTTCACGCGGCTGCTCGCTCACATCAAGAAGGGTGATCGCGGTCCGCAGGTTGTCGATGGTATGGCGGCACTTGCGCAGGCGCTGGGGACGCGGGGTGCCGAGGCGATCATTGCCGGCTGCACTGAAATCCCGCTGGTACTCGACGCAGAGACTGCCGGCATGCCGCTGCTCTCGTCAACGGACCTGCTCGCCGAGGCGACCGTCGCGATTGCTTCAGGCGAACGTCACTTGAGCCAGACGACGTAGACGCCGCGCATGTGTGCACAGCGCTTGCCGTTGTGTTCGACGTCGACGTAGATGTTTAGCCGTAGCCGGCCCGAGTCAGGTTCGCGCAGTGCGGCACGACATTCTTCGAATTCCTGCGCTTCAATCCAGGCACGCATTTCAAGAAGACCACGTGCCGGGCGTTCGAAAGTCATCTCGCTTGTGTAAACCACGATCTCGGTGTTTTCGATGCCGTGGTCGGTGAACGCCAGCGTCGACACGGCCCAGCCACCGAACAGGCAGATGCTCGCGATGCTGCCGCCGAACGCGGTGCCCTTGTTATTGATATTGGGCGCCAGCGGCGCCTGCATGGTCAGCGACAGATCCTTGTAACGACCAAACGACAATTCCATGGCCGTCAGCAGCGGGATGTCCCGCCGGCACTCGTCTTCAAATGTTCTGAGGTCGATCATGCGTGCCGCCGACTATATCACCAGCGTTTCTCGACAGTCAGCGAGGCATTGCGACCCGCTGCGTCGATGCCGGAACCGTGCTCGCGGTAGCGTTTGTCAGCAAGATTGTCGAGCGTCAGCGCAATTCGCCAGCCTTCTCTCGGCCGCCAGGTTGCGCCGATGCCGGCGCGGCTCCAGTCGGGAGTGCCAAGCGGGTTGATGCGTACATCGCGAACGTCTCGAGCACTCAGTCGATCCTGCCGATCGGCAGCCACTAACCAGGCATCGAACGCCCAGTTTTCGTTTTGTTCGTAACGTAGCGACAGCCGGCCGTTAAGCGGCGGGATGCGATCGCCGGGTTCGGCCGGGTCGTTCGCTGTGCGCTGCTCGCCCCGGGTGTAGTTCGCGATCGCGTTGACTGACAGCGCATCCGTCACCGACCAGTTGAACCCCAGTTCGATGCCGATAATCTCCGACGCCGCCGCGTTGACACTCTGCACGATGTCGCGCCCGTCGGGCGTAACATCGCCCGTCAGTACCGAGGTGATGCGATTACCATAGTCGACGGCAAAGGCGACCGCTTCGAAGCGCAGTTCATTACCGAAGTAGCGCAGCCCCGCATCCGCGTGGACCACATCTTCGGCACCGAGGTTCGGGTTGGGTATATTGAAACGATTGCCGGGCCGATTGCCGAGTGTGCCGAGGTCGGCAATGTTCGGCGCGCGGAACCCGAACCCGACATTGGCAGCAACCTGCCACTGGTCCGTTACATCGAACAGCCAGCCCGCATCGCCGCTTACCCTCGATATGTCGATGTTGCGCGTCGTGAATGATTCCGGCAGGTCGATGCGGACGGCGCTGAATCGCAACCCGCCCGTGAAGTGATGACGATCACCGGCGGGAATGCGCAGGTTGCCGAACATGGCGCCCTGGGTTATCGACGAGCCGTCAGGAAAACGGGGCGTTGCCGGTGAAGTCGTGCCGAGCAATAAGTCTTCCGAGACGCGGTCGCTGCTGACCCGGTCGTGGTAAGCGTCGACGCCGGCTATCCATTCGGCTGAAGATCCACCTGACACGTTCACGGTCACACCGTACAGATCACTGCGGTTGTTTTCGTGGCGGCGAACGGGGGCGGCAAGGTCACGGGTAATACGGTCATCGACAATGCGCTGCCAGGCTCCGTCGATCTTCCAGTCAAGCGTGCCAACCGTCGTTTCGTAGCGGACGTGCGCAAAACTGCGTTCGTTCGGTGCAAAGAAAAACTCCGAAGACGACGGCTCCGTCTGGTCGAACCCAGGAACGAGTTCATCGACGCGCGGCGTCATTGGCTGTTCGAGATGTTGCAGGTCGATGAGCCAACTCGTCTCGTCGTTTGGCCGGCCAACGACAGCCGCTCGAACCGAACGGGATTCGTAGCCGCTCGGCCCGATACGTTTGCCGCCGCCAACCTTACGATCGCCCGTCTCCAGGTAACCCGCGTTCAGGATCGTGGCGAGTCGGTTTGTGCCGACCTCCAGCGTGCCACGTATCGATCGTTGCTGTTCCGCCGTGTCGAAGGTCGCACTGACGTCGCCGTGAAAAGCTGTCTCATCGCCGTCGATTTGCGGCAGTCGGGACACGGCCTGGACTACCCCGCCGACGGCCTCGCTGCCATAAAGCGAGGCCGGTGTGCCGCGGACAACTTCAATGCGATCGGTTGCCGCGGATGGTACGAGTGCGAACCAGGGTGTTGGTGCCGTGCGGAAGATGGCGTTCGACAGCCGCATGCCGTCGACCAGGTGCAAAACAGCCGAGCCCTTCAAACCACGCACGATCGCCGCGCCCTGGCCGGGCGTTGTCTGCTGCAGTGCGACACCGGGCTGCGATGCAAGTGCATCGGTGATGAGCTTGGCGTCGGCGATCTCGTCTCGGCCGATTACCGCGACGCTGGCGCCGATTTCGGACCGGTCCGTTTCACGCCGCGCGGCTGTTACGACGACCTCGTCGAGCGCGTCATCCGTAACGTCAGGAGGCGGCGCGGCGGAGGCCGCCGCGAAGAATAGTGGCAGCAGGATCATGCGCGATTACGACAGGCGGCGCCGAAGGCCTCGAAAAGCTGGCGCGAAACGGAATCGGTCGTCGCGTCCCACTCGGGATGCCACTGCACACCGACGACAAAGCTGCGATCTTTCACGGCTACTGCCTCGATAATGCCGTCGGGAGAAACACCCTCGACAACAAGCGAGTCTGCGAGCTTGTCGATCGCCTGCTTGTGATAGGAATTAACCATGATTCTTGATTGACCAAGCAACTCCTGCAGCTTTCCACCGGGTTCCAGTTTTACCTCGTGACTCGGTTTGAACTGGGTTTCGACATCGAGTTCCTCGTCCGGATAGTGTTTTACCAGCTCCTCGCTTTCTCGCAGGTCGGTGCGCAAGGACCCTCCCAGCGCGACATTCAATTCCTGGTGACCGCGGCAGATGGCCAGCAGCGGCATGTCGATTTCGAGTGCCGCAGGAATCATTGGCAGAGTTGCGGAATCCCGCGCGAGGTCAATTTCGAAGTCGACATCCCCGGCATCATCCTGGTAGTGAGACGGATGTACGTTCGACGGGGAGCCGGTCAACAGGATCCCGTCGCAAATCCGGTTGAATTCGGATGCGCTGAGAGAATCGGCCGGCAACAGGATCGGTGTGCAGTCAGCGACTTCGCGTATCGCGTCGACGTACTTGGTCAGTACGCCGTTGGTGGCATAACCCTCCACCGACATGGCGCAGGCCGATATGCCTACGACGGGTCTGTTCATAGTCAGCTGACTGTAGCGAACTGAGCTGCGAGGTTACGGCCGAGTTGCATCATGTGGACCTGGTCGGGACCATCGGCCAGCCTGAGCGTACGGACCATTGCGTAGTGGTGCGCCAGCGCGAAGTCCTGCGATACGCCGGCGGCGCCGTGGATCTGGATTGCGCGGTCGAGTACGCGGCAGCCCATCTGCGGTGCGACGATCTTGATCATCGCGATCAGGTCCCTGGCCGCCTTGTTGCCGCCGACGTCCATACAATGCGCCGCTTTCAGCGTGAGCAAGCGCGCCTGCTCAATCTCGCAGGCGGACTTCGCGATCGCTTCGCGAACTGACTGGTGCTGGCTGAGCTTGCGGCCGAACGTCGCGCGAGACTCGGCGCGTCGACACATGTCCTCGAGGGCGCGCTGCGCGACGCCGACGATACGCATGCAGTGATGAATACGGCCGGGACCGAGGCGGCCCTGGGCGATCTCGAAGCCGCGGCCCTCACCGAGCAGCATGTTCGAAGCCGGCACCCGGACATTGTCGAACGTGACTTCCGCGTGGCCTTCGGGTGCATCGTCATAGCCGAAAACGGTCAGTGCACGCTGCACGGTAACGCCCTCGGTATCGGCCGGCACCAGGATCATCGATTGCTGCGCATGCCGGTTCTCGTTGTCCGGATCGGTCTTGCCCATGACGATCAGGATGCGGCAATGCGCTCCCATTGCGCCGCTCGACCACCACTTGCGGCCGTTGATGACGTAATCGTCGCCATCACGCGTGATCGACATCTGTACGTTGGTGGCATCCGAGCATGCGTGATCAGGTTCGGTCATGCAGAACGCGGAACGGATTTCGCCAGACATGAGCGGTGCGAGCCATTCCTGCTGCTGCGCGGGCGAGCCGTACTTCGCCAGCACTTCCATGTTGCCGGTATCGGGCGCACTGCAATTGAACACCTCGGAGGCCCAGACAACGCGGCCCATCGCTTCCGCGAGCGGTGCGTATTCGAGATTGGTCAGTCCGGGGCTCAGCTCGCCATAGCTCTTCGGCAGGAACAGGTTCCACAGGCCCGCGGCCCGGGCCTCGGCCTTGAGCTCATCGAGCAGCGCCGGCGGCTCCCAGCGATTGCCGTCGGCCACCTGCTCGCGAAACAATTGCTCGTTCGGGTAGATGTGCTCGTCCATAAAGCCCTTCAGGCGGTCGAGCAGTTCCAAAGTGCGAGGCGAGTGTTCGAAGTCCATGAGGTATCTCTTGAAACAGTTCAATTGGCAGGCTGCCGATCATACAATCCGTGCAAGGAGTTTGTGTGTCAATTGATCCTCTGGATACTGAAGCGCTCGGGTTCTGGCTCGAAGCGCACCTGCCCGGTTTTTCCGGCCTGAAAGCGGCGACCAAGTTTGCCGACGGGCAGTCGAACCCGACCTTCCGGCTCGAAGCGGACTCCGGCACCTATGTATTGCGGCGCAAGCCGCCCGGCGTGCTGCTCAAGTCCGCGCACGCCGTTGATCGCGAATTTCGGGTGATCCGGGCACTGGCCGATAGTGATGTACCCGTAGCAGAGGGACTTGTGCTGTGCGAAGACGACGACGTCATCGGCAGTATGTTCTACGTCATGGAATTCGTCGACGGACGCATCTTCTGGGATCCGACCCTGCCGGAGCTCGATAACGCCGGGCGTGCGGCCGTGTACGACGAACAGAATCGGGTATTGGCAGCGCTGCATACGGTCGATGTCGAGGCGGTTGGTCTTGGCGACTTCGGCAAGCCCGGTAGCTACTTTGAGAGGCAGGTTGGTCGCTGGAGCAAGCAGTACCGTGCTTCCGAGACCGAGACGATCGAGTCGATGGATGCACTGATGACGTGGCTCGACGAAAACATGATTGAGGAGGATGGCACCGTCGCCCTCGTGCATGGCGACTACCGTATCGACAATATGATCTTCGATGCCAGGGAATTGCGCGTGCGCGCCGTAGTCGACTGGGAGTTGTCGACACTCGGGCATCCGTTCGCCGACCTCGCCTACCAGTGCATGCAATGGCGGCTGCCAAACGCGCACGGGGTGCGTGGTCTTGGTGGAATTGATCGAGCGAGCCTCGGGATTCCCACGGAACAGGAATACGTTGCGCGCTATTGCGAAAGAACGGGTCTGGACGCCACGCGCGACTGGACCTTCTGCCTGGCGTTCAGCTTTTTCCGGCTGGCAGCCATCGTGCAGGGCGTGGCGAAACGCGCACTCGACGGTAACGCGTCGAGCAAGCGGGCTGCGGAAGTGGGGAAGATGACAAGGCCGCTCGCCGAGGCCGGTATGGACCTCGTACGAGCGGCCTCCTAGTCGATCGGACTAAAGTGCGCGTCCTTTTGCGCTGCCCGTCAGCTTCTGGCTGTTCATGTCGTAGACCGCGCAGACTACTTCGCGATCAGACTGTGCCCAGCTTTGCTTCGAGGGGTGCAGTGTCAGGATTTCGAGCGTCGACTCGTCGTAGGCTTTGCCGACGAAACCGTCAAACTGATCGAGACAGCTGTAATAGGCCATCTCGGCCATGCCGTCTTCGCCCGGAAACTCATCCGCACTGACGTCAACGATGGCATATACCTCGTTGTCGTGCGCGTCGCCGCACGGTACAGCGGGAATGCTCGCGACCTCTCCGCCCTCGTCGCCGAGGTCGTCATTGAAGCAGTCGCCAACACGCATCTGGAATGCATCCACATTGCCTGCGCCGACGATGTTACCTGCGTCGTCGCGATCCGCTGAGGTCATGGCGTTGTAGCCCACGACACCGAGCGCGACCAGAATATAGCCAGCCCATCCTTTCATGGCTTGTCCTCCCTGGACGTTATCTACCCGCCAGATGCTCGCAGATGAGCACGAATTTGGAAGGACGCAGGTCTCGTTTCTGTTAAGTGAAGCGCTTTTGAATCAATGCCTTAGCACATCGACGCCAGCCGGTCCCCGATTATGCCCTCGGCCTCGGCCATGATGCGATCCACAAGTTCGGCAACGGTCGGTACGTCGTTAACGAGGCCGGCGACCATGCCGCAGGACCAGGCACCGCGATCCATGTTGCCGTCCTGCATGATGCTGGGGTAGACGCCCGCCACTTCCTCGATAATGTCCTCGAACTTGAGCTTGTCGCCAAGCTCGCGCTCTTTTTCCAGCAGTCGCTCGACCGCAGCGTTGGTCATGACGCGCTCGGTGTTCCTGAGCGGCCGCATGACCAGGCGCGTGTCCAGTTCGCTTGCCGCAACGATCGCCTGTTTCACGTTTTCGTGCACGGGCGCTTCCTGCGTGGCGATAAAGCGCGTGCCCATGTTCATGCCTTCGGCACCCAGCGCCAGCGACGCGACCAGGCTGCGGCCGTCGGCCATGCCGCCCGATGACACGAATGGAATCTCGAGTTCCTCGGCGGCGCGTGGCAGCAGAATGAAGTTCGGGATATCGTCCTCGCCCGGGTGTCCGCCGCATTCGAAGCCGTCGACTGATGCTGCGTCACAGCCGATTGATTGTGCCTTGAGGGCATGCCGCACCGAAGTACACTTGTGAATCACCTTGATCCCCGCGTCCTTGAGGTATGGCAGAACCGCCTGCGGATTATTGCCCGCCGTTTCCACAACCTTGACGCCACCCTTGATAATCGCCTTCACGTAGCCTGGATAGTCGGGCGCGTTGACTGTTGGCAGGAATGTGATGTTCACGGCGAAGGGCTTGTCTGTCATGTCATGGCAGCGCGCAATCTCATTGGCCAGATCCTTCGGTGTTTTCTGCGTCAGGCCAGTGATCGTGCCAAGACCGCCGGCATTGGAGACTGCGGCCGCGAGTTCTGCGAAGCCTACGTAATGCATGCCACCCTGGATGATCGGGTGCTGGATATCAAAGAGTTCAGTGATGCGGGTTTTCATCAGGTAATCGTCTCGTTCAGGTGGAGGGCAGGGCGTCGACAAACGCCTCCATTTTCTTGCGCGTAGCTGCGTCGGGCAGTTCTCCGTAGGCCGCACCAATGTTGTCCAGCATGTTTTTTGGCTTGCTCGTTGCCGGAGTAACACACGTGACTGCCGGGTGAGCCGCCACGTACTTGATGAAGAACTTGCCCCAGGTGTCGGCGCCAAACTCGGCCGCCCACTCGGGTACAGCGACACCTTTGACTCGCGACCACAGTCGCGACCGGCCGAACGGAACGTAGATGAGTGTCGCGATTCCGAGTTCCTGGGCCAGCGGCAGAATGCGCTCGGCTGACACACGATTATCGACGGCGTAATCCACGCCAATGAAATCGATCGGGTAGTCACGCATGGCTTTTTCGAGGTCCGGATAGCGGGATGTGCGGGTCGACGTCGTACCGATGTAGCGAATCTTTCCGTCCTGCTTGTACTCCTCGACGATCGGCATCTGCGTGGGCAGATCGGCGAGGTTATGAACCTGGATCAGGTCAAGCGGTTTCTTGCCGAGCCTTGTCAGCGAACGCTCGACTTGCGCCTGCGCCTCATCGACGTCGGCATTGCCGGTCGCTCGAGAGGCGACATTGACCTTGGTGGCCCAGAACACCTTGTCAGTGTTGCCGGTATCGCGTGCAATCTCACCACAGACTTCCTCTGCGTCGCCGTAGGATGGCGCCGTGTCGATGACCGTACCGCCATTGTCGAGAAGAGTTTCGATGACACCCTGCAGCGGCGACACATCATTGCCGCCAGCCATGCGCCGAAATGTCGCTGAACTGCCGAGTCCGACGATCGGCAGTTTCTCACCTGTTTTCGGAATGGCTCGCTCAATCAATGCGCCGCGGCCGCCTGCAAACGCGAGTGGTGCTGGAAGCATGGCGTTGAGTCCGAGTGCGGTTGCTGCCTTCAGGCACTGTCTGCGTGTAATCATGAGCGAGCCTCAGTTGTTGGTGAGCTGTCGTAGAGGCGTTCCATCATAGCGCCGCGAAGGTCAGGAGGACCAGTTCATGACGAAGTGGTAATTTCAATATTCGAATGGAGGAATCCGAGAATGACCGAATCCAATCTTGCGGCCTGGCAGGAACGTGCTGCCAACGTCGAGCTTGAAACCAGTGCTTTTATCGATGGTCGCTACGTCGAGGCAACCGATGGTGCCACACGTGCTACATACAATCCGGCAACCGGCGAGAGCATCGCCGAAGTTGCAAGCTGCAACGAAGAGGATGCTGATCGCGCAGTTCGTGTAGCGCGCAAGGCATTTGAGATGGGCTCGTGGTCGAAGATGGCGCCGATGGATCGCAAACTGGTCCTGGTTCGCTGGGCTGAACTGATCGACGCCAATCTCGAGACACTCGCTGTTATCGAGTCACTCGATGTTGGTAAACCGATCTCGGACACAACGGGTATCGACGTGCCAGGCGCGGTACGCACGATACGCTGGACCGGCGAGGCGATTGACAAGGTGTATGGCGAGATTCCGCCGACCCCGGACGGTACGCTGGCACTGATCGAGCGACTGCCGCTGGGCGTCGTTGCAGCGATCACGCCCTGGAATTTTCCGCTCAGTACGACCGCCTGGAAACTGGCGCCGTCACTTGCTGTTGGCAACTCGGTCATCCTGAAACCGGCGTCGAACACGCCGCTGTCGGCACTCTATATCGCGAAGCTCGCGTCCGAGGCAGGATTGCCGGACGGAGTGCTGCAGGTCCTGCCGGGACCGGGCGGCAGCCTTGGCAAGCATCTCGCGACGCACATGGACATTGACGGCCTGACATTCACGGGCTCGACGCCGGTGGGCAAGATGCTCATGGAGTACTCGGGTCAGTCGAACCTGAAACGAACGTTTCTCGAGCTCGGTGGCAAGAGCCCGAACATCGTGTTTCCCGATGCAAACCTCGAAAAGGCGGCGGCGATGGCTGCGGTCGCTGTGTTCTGGAACAGCGGCCAGACCTGCACGGCGGGTACACGCCTGATCGTTCATGAATCGATTGCGGACAAGTTCACCGAAATGGTCTGCGAGGCGGCGGCCGGCTGGACTCCCGGCAATCCGCTGGATCCGGAGACTTCCATGGGTCCGATGATCGACGCGGGACAGTTCGGAACGGTTAACGACTATATCGAGGTTGGTCAGCAGGAAGGCGCAACGCTCGCGGTCGGTGGTAAACGCGTTCTCGAAGAGACCGGTGGTTACTTCATCGAGCCGACCGTGTTCACCGATACGCGTAAGGACATGCGCATCGTTGTCGAAGAGATATTCGGGCCGGTATTGTCAGTAATGACGTTCAAGGATGCCGAGGACGCCGTGCGCATGGCGAATGACTCAATCTATGGTCTTGCGGGCGCTGTGTGGAGCAACGACATAAATACGGCGCATCGAGTAGCGAAGGCCGTGCGGGTCGGCACGATGGGTATCAATAACTACTTCGGTGGTGATATCACGGTACCGTTTGGTGGCTTCAAGCAATCGGGCAACGGTCGCGACAAATCGATGCACGCTCTGGACGATTATTCCGAGCTCAGAACGACCTGGATCGAGTTCGACTGACGAGACCGCATTCTCCTGGCGGAGAATGCGGTCTGAAGTCGCCCTTTATTGAGTAGCTGCGTCCAGCTCTTCGCGCAGGTTGCCGGCGGCGCGACGGGCCCAGCGACGGACGTTGGCGAATACGGTTACGCTGTTCGCGGGCATCGAGAACTGGTCAATGCGCCGTCCGCCAGCAGGAGAGATTGCCTGGCGCTCGGCCGCAACTGCGATGACGTTGCCACTTTCGGCATCGATCAGTTCGAGTACCAGCGTCGCTTCGCCGACCGTAGCTACGTAAATCTCGCTCATTCCGATCGACTCAGGCGGTACTCGCGAAATGATATCGAGAACGCTGCCGCGCAGGATCAACGTGTCCGGACCGATTTCATCAGCCAGCGGCAGGTTTTTCAGTTTCTCGATTTCGCTGATAAAGACTTCCGAAACTACGTTTTCGAACTTTTCGCGATCCGAATCGAGGATGCCAAACTCCCGTTTGTGCGTGCTCATCATTGTCATGCGGGTACGGCGTGCCGGGCCGACGTCGCGGTATTCGAACGTCGCTTCCCATAAGTACAGATTTTTATACTTCGCGAAGTCGATGTCCGGGTTCACCCAGGTTTCCTTGAAGGCCCCATCGACTTTCTCGAGGTTTTCAACGCCGGTAGCGTCCGTCGCTGCCTCTTCGTCCTGGGCCCATGCCGAACCGCCAAACGCGACCGCCAGTACCAGAATGCTTGCTATCTTTTTCACTTTTACTGCTCCCATTCGTTCGGGTTGTTGGTTAATCAATAGAAATCAAAGTCGCCGAAGTCGGCTCCACCAAAGTCCATCTCGCCACCCATGTCGCCGAAGTCCTCGACGCCATAGTCTTCGAAAGTTTCGACCGGTTGCTCCATGAGATCGTAGATCGCGGAATTGTCGAAATTGTCTTCAATGGATTCCAGCAGTTCGGCGCCAGTATCGGTGCTTGTGTCATCCCAGCCGTAATCGAGATCTTCGGTGAGTTCGGCGATATCGCCGTCGAAAGCGAAATCGCTTTCGTCGAGATAGCTGAGGCTGTCGTCGATCAGGGCATCATCCACGCTGTCGAACATGATGAGATCGATGTCGCCGATATCGACGATTGTATCCATGTAGCCCCAGTCGTAGGCAATATATGAGGACCAGTCATCCCAGACGATGATCCCGATATCGATGTATCCCGGGCACCAGCCGCCCCACGGCCCCCACCACCAGTGCCAGCCCCACAGCCAGTCATAGATAAAGTGTGCGGCGAAGAATCCACCGACAAAGCCACCGACGTTACTCCGTGAACGCCGCAGTTTGCGCGACTCTTCCTTGATGGCCGCGATGCTCTTCTGCATCTCAACGTTGTTCCTGGCAACGTTCTTCTCGACTTCTTCGAGCTTCTTGATGAGCTCGTCCTGCTGCGCGATCAGCTTGTCGAGCTGCGCCTTCTCCGCGGCGGTTAACTCGCCGCCCTGTTTCAGGCGTTGCGCCTCCTTGCTGTAGTTCTCCATGATGGTTTCGAGAACCCGGCCTAGGGAGTCCATCCCACTGCTCAATCGCTGGTCCGTTCCGGCTATCATGATCGTCGCTATACGCGCCTGAACATAGGCAGCGTTGGCGCTGGCCAGAGACGTAAAGAACTTGTCGTCTTTGGCTTCCAGCTGCGCTTTTGCATTGGTCAGGTTTTCACCGAGGTCCTTGAGCCCGTTCCAGAACGGCTTCGCTTTCGTTTCATCGGAACTGAGGTCGGGATTTGCGCGGCCTGCAGCCACGACAAAAGCCAGTCCCTGCTGTGCCTTGCCGATCAACTGGGCCGCATTGACCTTGTCGTCGTCGCTCGCCATTGCAGGCAATGCGAGCAGCACTGTTGCGAGTGCCAGCGATATCTTTCTTAGAGTCCTCATGCAGTATCTCTTTGATTTTTGTGTTATTTCGGCTCGAGTGCGCATGTTAGAGCCATTCCAGACGATTTCAAATAGACCGGGCCGCTATTGATAAGTTGCAAGATTCTGAGCGCTCGAAAGCGCAGGCCAAATTGGCCCTGGATCAGTCTATCGGTCGAAACTTGAACTTCGAACCACTTGCGGCGGCTTCGAGCATGGCACCACCCGCGGATAGGCTGAATACGGCGACGCTTGTTGCGAAATGTCCGTCGGCGACACCGCCGCCCTTGCCCCAGGTTCGACTGGCCTGCGGCGTGAATTCAACTGTGGTGCCGTCCGTGAAATTGTCGTACGCGGCTTTGTCGCGGAAGAAAATAATCTGCGCCTGTTTCTGCCAGCCGGCCTGTGCGCCCAGACCGAAGCGCCTCATCTGCACGTAGTGAGTTGCCTCACCTTGTTCGAAGACGATCCCTTCACCGCCACCGCCCGCGAAAACGAGCCCACCTTTGCGAATGACCGGCAATACAGCGTAACCGTAAGCTTCATCAAAATACGGTTTGAGCTCGTCGCCTCGTTCTTCCTGGAATCGGGACAAGGCAGACTGCACGTTGTCCATGAGGTCGCCGTCTTTGTTCGGCTGCCATCCTGCGCAACCAGAAGCCAGGAGAGCAGCGATCACTGCCAGTGCAAAGTTCTTCATATCTCGCACTCCAGGGACAAGCCGAACCAGTCGGAGCCGCCGGCTACATTGCTGAATACATCGGCGGTGCCGAAGATACCGGAGCGATGCGTGATGACGGCACCGAGGTAGCAACCATCGACGCGTTCGGACTTGATCAGTCGCTTCAGCGGGAAGTCGATCTGTACTTCCAGGTAATTCAGCAGTCGCGACGACGGAAAGCCCTTCAGATCGAACTTATAGTACTCCTCACCGGGAATGCTATCGGCATACGAGACGCCGAAGCTGCCGCCCCAGCGAAACGCAATCTCATCGGTCCATGGTGAGAACACCTTGAACAGCGCGGTCACGTAGGCGTTGTAGCTGAAGAAGTCTTCCTGGAACGGCTTCTCAAAATGCCGGAACAGTCCAAAGCGGCCATAGAAGTCGATTTTCTTGCCCTTTTGCACCAGGCGGCTGATCGTCAGACCGGCCTGCTGTGGAGTAACCCCCGGGATACGGTCGCTTTTGTAAACCAGGCCAGCCATGGGTAGCGGGAAGATATTGTGGTGGATCTGGTAACCGTAGTGCAGACGCCAGGTCCACTTCGGTGCTGACTCATACGCCGCCTGGTACTCGGCAGGTACAGGTTTGCGCTTGTGGTCGCCAAAAATATAGCCGGCACCCAGGAAGCCGTATGCATTGTGCTTCGCACGCACGATCGGGCTGTTAAAGATAGTTGAATCGAGTGAGTCGAAGCCGACGTTGGCAAAGGCAAAAAAATGGTCGGTGATCTGGTAACTGGAATTGATTCCCCACTCGACGTTCACGGCTTCGCCGGGCGTGTATTCGGGGTATTCCGGCGTCGCCTCGGCAGCCGAGACACCGTAGTAGTAACCGGTCAGTTTCTCGTCCTGCCAGAAAACGCCGATATACGGCGTGACGCCCCATGGTCCCCAGGAGAACTGCTTGCGATAGGTCAGGTCGACCTCGCTGCCGTTGCTGCGTCCGAGCGTGTCAGCAACAGCCGTCAGGGACAGTTGTCCCAGCCGTCCTTTGAGTGTGGCCGAGACACCGGCATCGGCTGAGAACTTGCGCTTGTTGAGGTGCGAGAGCTCGGTGTTCGATTTCGGGTCGAGCTGGTCGTAGCGTACTCGACCGAGTACATCGAACGTGAACGCATCGGCGTCGATGAGATGTACGCCTATTGAAGTACCGTGCGCAAAAATGCGCTCGCCGTCATACAGGTACAGTGGCACCAGGTCGGTGCGAGCCGTTTCGCCGACGTAGTTGTAGCTGCCGGCCCTGAGCCCGCCGCCCAGCGCAGGCATCTGCTGTGGCGGATCGACGAGTTCGAGCCGCATGACCTCCTGGGCCAGCGCCGCAGGTGCAGTTACCAGCGTAGCCAGGGCTATCGCGGCCAGTTTTCGAGTGTTGCGCATCATGAAGTGATTGTACCGGAATCAGAAACCGTACCCGATGGCTATTCCAAGCAACCAGGTTTTGTGTCCGTTCTCCACGAAATCGACGAGTGCCTCGGGCGCGACGGTCCAGTGGTCATTGATGTGGAATTCGTAACCGAAGCCAAGACGCGCAAGGAACTTGTCTTTCCCGCCTCGATCGTCGAACTCCCAGCCCGGCCCGGCAAACGCCCTGAAGTTGCCGCCAAAGTGATAGCTGACCGGGACCACAACCACAGTGTTGTCATGCCCGTGCGCACGCAGGCGCTCGACGACACCGCCGATACCCCATTCATCGTTAAGTCGGTACTCGAACTCAAGCCCGATGGCTGTCGCGCTGTGGGTATGAGCTGCCTTGTCTTCTTCCTGACCGGAACCGACAAACAGGGCTATGTGTTTGTGACCGGCCATACCATGGTGGCCATCATCCGATGCGAACGCGGCGGGCACGATAAAAAGGGCGAAAACTGCGAGTACGATGCGCATGGGCGCTCCAGGAAATGCCAGACGACTGGATGCTACTGGACCTTTTGGACTCGTTCCAGACCGATTGGTTGCGGATGGATGTCGGGATGCAGTGCGTGTGCCATTATTTCCATGCCCTCAATCAATCGTGGTCCCGGGCAGGCGAAGTAGTCATTGCCGTCGGTGACGAACACATTGCCAGTTTGCACGGCGGGCAGTGCCTGCCACTCCGGTCGCTCGCTGACGATGCGCACGTCCTCCATTGCCCGGTCAATCGGGAAGCCGCAGCAGGCGATGTACAGCACATCGGGCTGCGACGAGACAACGTCGTCCCAGGTCAGTGTCGATGACGGCTTGCCGCCGGCGCCCAGCAGGTCGACGCCGCCGGCAAGTTTCACGAGCTCGGGGTTCCAGTGGCCGCCATTGAATGGCGGGTCGAGCCACTCGAGAAACGCAACGCGCGGGCGCTCATTCACAGCAATCGTCGCAGTGCGTTCGGCGGCAGCCCGCCTGCGGGTGCGCAGGTCATCGAGCAGGGCGGTTGCTCGTCCAGGGACACCGAGCATATCGCCGACCCGCGCGATGTCGTCGAAGACATCGTCGAGTGTATTTGGGTTCAGGTCGACCAGTTGCGGCGATGAAGGCAGAGCATTCAATGCGGCGATGACGTCGCCTGTTGAGACCGCGCAAACGTCGCAAAGCGTCTGCGAGATGATGAAATCCGGGCGGGCTTCCTCGAGACGCTCGATCTCGAGGTCATACAGTGCTTCGTGCCCCGTCAGGTGCTCGCGGACATGCTCATCGATGACTTTGCTGGACTCGGTGAACGGCACGTGGGTGCTCGTCATCTTCGGCAGCTCGGCGACATCAGTCGGGTACTTGCAGCAATGCGACACACCGACGAGATGTTCCCTGAGACCGAGCGCACACACGATCTCGGTGGCGCTCGGCAGCAGGGTAACGATTCTCATGCGGTAGCTGTTTCCGGCGCGTCCTGTTCGAGCCAGCGATGCAAGCCAAATAGCACGAAACTGAACGCGGCGTCGGCCAGCATTGCCTGTCCGAGGAACGGCAGGCCGTTGATGTAGCAAGCGGTAAAGCCGGCCAGGTCACGCGGGTAGAACGCCAGCCAGTTACCGAAATTGGAAACCGCATAGAACAGCAAGGCACCGCCGGCAACGGCGCCGCCGTAACGCAGGTGGCTGCGTCTGGACTTCAACAATCCGTAACCGACGAATGCACTCAGCGCAAAGCCGGCATAGACGAATGCCAGCACGAGCGGCTCGTAAAAGCCGAAGATCATGCAGCCGAGCGTGAGCGGCACGAGTGGCACCAGCCAGGCCGTGGCCGGCCGGCCGTGCGCGCCCGAGTACAGCGCCAGCGCGCCGATCGAGGACACGCCGAACGGACGCGGAATGACGTGAAAGACCGTGGCAAGCGCAATAACAACCCTGTTCATGGTGCTACTCCCCGAAGTTGACGCGCACGCCGAGGTAACCGGCGCGGCCCAGCGTGCGGAAGCCGTAAACCTGTTCGTATTTCTCATCGAGCAGGTTGGTGCCTTTCGCGAACACGCTGACGTTGCCAGTCGCCTGGAAGCGCAGCGCCAGATCCACGAGCCAGTACTTGTCGAGGGTGACGGTTTCCATCGGGTTCGGCCACGGCGGGAAGAACAGGTCGGTGCGCTCGCCGCCGTAGTCCGCGTTCAGTGATGCGCCGAAACGCTGCCCGGCGAAGTCAGCCGACAGGCCTCCCATATGCTTCGGTCGACGGACTTCACGCGCCTGAGCACCCGCAAGCGGCTCAGTTGAGTCCGTGTAGGTGTAATGCGCGCCGAGTGCGAACTGCTCGTTTACCTGCCAGCGACCAGAAAGCTCAGCACCACTGCGTTCGCTCTTTTCAGGGTTGTTGATCGCTGTAACTTCGAACGTCACCGGGTCGAAGTAGTAACCGATGATCTCGTCCTCGAGATCCTGGTGGAACAGCGATGCCTGCACGCTGACATTACCGAAGCCCTGTTCGAGACCCATGTCGTATGAAACAGAGCGCTCGGGCTTGAGGTTCGGGTTTCCGACGAACTGGTCGGCGAAGTAGCCGAAGCGTTCGGTGAACGTCGGGTTCTTGCGACCTGTACCGATGCTCGCGCGCAGCGTCGTGCTGTCGCCGAGCGTGTACGACGCAGACAGCTTGCCGTTCAGTGCGTTCTTGAAGTCACTGTTATCGTCGTAGCGTGCGCTGATGATCCATTTGAAGCGATCGTGCGAAAGCCCCTGGTACTCGGCGACCGCACTCGAGGTATCCATTTCCTGCTTCTGGTTCGGATCGCCCCACGGAGCCGCGTCTCCACGTTGCGTGAACGACGTGCGTTCGTGCTCAAGCGCGAGCGAGACACGGTTGTCGCCGAGGCTGATGTCCGCCTGGTAGGCAGCTGTCAGCCGATCCGAGGCGGTTGAGCCCGAATCAAGGCCGTTGGTCTTGTTGCGGTTGTCGCTGTCGAACCAGCGCAGGCTTATGCCATGGCTTACCGGGCCGGCCGGAGCGATGTCGAGTCCGGCTTGCGCGTAGAAGTTTTCGGTGTCGGTAGACACGTCACCGTCGGTTGGCAGTCCGGTTACGAAAAAGTCGGTCGGATCAAACTGCGTGTAGGCGTCGACAGCTCGGACGGAAGCATTGAGCGTGATTGCGTCGGTCGCGGCGAAGCGTGCCGACAGGTTCGCGGTCGTGAGGTCCGAGTCATCATTTTCGTCACCGACGCGCGAGATGTTGCTGCCGTCTGTCCGGAGCGATTCCAGGTTCGCGCTAAATGACGCACGCTCGGTACCGAAGGAACCGCCGATACTGGCATTCGTCGTGCCGAAAGAACCGCCCTCGGCGTAACCGTTGAAGCCCGACCGGTGCGAACCAGAGCGAGTAATGATGTGTACGACGCCGGCTACGGCGTCGCTGCCCCACAACGCGCTTTGCGGGCCGCGCACGATCTCGATGCGCTCGATATTCGCCGTGCTCAGGTATTCCCAGCGGAATTCGTCGCCGGTAGCCGGATCGTTGGCGCGTACGCCGTCGATCAATACCAGGACGTGATTCGCTTCCGAGCCGCGCAGGCGCACCTGGGTCTGCGAGCCGACCACGCCGGTGTGGCTGATCGCGAATCCCGGTACCGAGCGCAGCAGCTCGGAGACATTGCGAGCTTCGCGACGTTCGATATCGCTACGGGTGATGACGGATACCGCGGCACCAACTTCGCGAATGCTGAGCGGTGTTCGGGATGCGGTGACGACAAGCTCGTCGAGCGGGTCTTCAGATTGGGCGACAGCCGGCAGCGCCGCAGCTGCAAGCAGGCAGAGTGTAAAAAGTTTCATGGTCTTCCCCCGTCGGGGTCCCCGACCCGACGCTAATTGGCCGGTCGCTGGAGGGATGGAGGCATGATGCCCACAAAATCGCCCGCCGCGATCCAACCGTGGATTGTCGACAGGCCGGTCTCCGGACTCATGAGTGGCCTCTTGCCTTGCCTGGCCGCCTTCCCACGCGTTGTGCGCAGTGGCTATTCGGCCGGACAGCTCATTTACCGTTGCGGGGGCAGTGACGGGATTGCAGATGCGCACCGTCTTCCCGATTAAGACCCTTTCTATAAAGGGTTATTCACCCGTCGAGCGTGAGGCGAACTGTACCCGGGTTTGCCCGGAAAATAAATCCGCGCGAGTATCAGCGGGTCGCGACGACTGCGACGTAAGGTGTCCTACAATGCAAAGACTCATTCCAGTTCTATTTCTGATTGTTTGCTGCGCAGGCTGCGAAACAGAGAAGCCTGTTTACACCGGGTACATCTATTTTGCGTCGGGCAATTACCTGGGCGAGCTGGATCTGCAGACCGGCGAGGCGGTCGTTGCAGTTAACTTTGGCACAGAATGGGTTCGAGAGGTTGCGCCGTACCGCGACGGTGAGTTCCTGCTCGGTACGGTTGCACGAATCAATGGCGCAGATGTCGAGCGAATTTCGTTCGTTCGGGTGGCGACACTTGAGGTTGCCGCCCTGTACTCGGGGAAACTGGCGCGCTACCTGCAATCAACCGACGCGGTTATCTACGACGATGGATTCAGAATGCATACGGTCGCGCTGGATTCGGACCTGGCCAACAGCCGTGTGCATGAAGATCATCCGGAGGACGCGGTTGTCGAGATCGTGCCGGTATCGCGTGGACGAGTGCTGTTCGAACAGAGAACTATCGACGGTTTTGAAATCGTCGAATATGAAATCCGGACGCAAGCATCGCGGCGGCTGACCGCGTTGTCGGAGCGCTGCCGCCTCAGGGGAGCGGTCTGGGTCGAAGATCGCGATGTTCTGGTCTGTAGCGGAGCAGACGGTTACGTGCTGGTCGGCGTCGACGGCGACGGTTTGGCTCAGCTCGACGCGCCAGGTGATGGGCGGCTCACGGCACTTGCGTGGTTGAATGACCAGGACGCTGTTTTATTTACCGAGACGCACCGTACTGTTCTTGGCGGACGGCAGCGAACGGTAGTCTGGATCTACAATATTGCTCAGGAGGAATGGCACCAGCTTATCGACCATCAGCAACTCGGCAGTGTTGTGGCATATCAGCCGATTGCTCGCTGAACCAGAAATCAGGAACTTAGCGTAGGTTTCTTCGCTCTCAAGGTTCAGGCAAGCTTACCCGCTCATAATTATGTGGGGTAAGCACTGGTTCGTGCGTTCAATACATAAGAGAATCAGCCACTTGGAATCGGAAACCTCTAGATGACACGCATTTTTCGAATTCTCGCGCTATTCGCGCTGGTATTTTCTACAGCGGTGGTCGCTGCGCCGCAGAAGACCAACTACTCGACGATTGACCTGATTGCCGAGCAGGGTAGCGTGCCCGCCGGCGGTGGTACAGTCACCATTGGTTTCTATATCGTCCCGGATCCGACGTGGCATGCGTATTGGACAAATCCGGGCGATGCGGGCAAGGAACCGACAATTGCCTGGAATTTGCCGGAGGGGTTTAGCGCCGGCGAATTCGCGTTTCCAACGCCGCACCTGTTGCCTTTCGGTGAGCTCAACACCTACGGTTTCGAAGAGCCGATTCTGCTGCTGTCCGAAGTGCAGGTACCCGGAGGCCTGGCAGAAGGCGAGTCCGTCAATATCGGCGGCAAGGCCAGCTGGGTTGTCTGTGACGACAAGGTCTGTGTGCCGGAGCGTGCCGACGTTTCGCTGACGCTGGCGGTGGGTGACGGATCGTCGAACCCGGCGACTGCGGACCAGTTCGCCGAAGCGCGGGCCAAGCTGCCGGAACCAGTCGAATGGCCGGCGCAGTTCTCGGTCGCGGACGGCAAAGTGACGATCGAGGTCGCCGCCGTTGATGGGCCAACTAGCCTCGAAGACGCCTATTTGTATCTCGAGTCCAAGCGACTGGTGCAATACGGTACGCAGACCTCCGGGTTCTCCCGGGCGGGCATCTCCTTCGTGATGGATGCCGGGCGCAATTCAGATACGGAAGAGGCGACGGGCGCTGTACTCGCGTACACGGATGCCGACGGTGAGCAACGCGCGGTCGCGTTGCAGATCGCGAGAGGCTCGGCACAGCTCGCTGCGGCGACGTCGTACGGTGAGGAACTTTCACTCGGCATGGCGGCCTTGTACGCGTTTCTTGGCGGCCTGATCCTCAACCTGATGCCATGTGTTTTCCCGATCCTGTCGATGAAGGCGCTGTCGCTCGTCAACATGTCAACGCAGGATCGCGGTGCTGCCCGTGAGAGCGGCCTCATTTACACGCTCGGCGTGCTGGTGGCGTTCGCGATTATCGGTTTTGCGATTCTTGGCTTCCGTGAAGCGGGTAACGCAGTCTACTGGGGCTTCCAGTTCCAGAACGGCCCGGTCAATATCCTGGTCGCGTTACTTATGGCGGCTATTGGACTGAACCTGCTGGGCGTATTCGAGATCGGAACGCGAGTGATGGGTGTCGGCCAGGACCTGACCCAGGGCGGAGAGCGCAAGTCGGCGTTCTTTACCGGTCTGCTTGCGGTCGTCGTTGCAACGCCCTGCGGTGCGCCGTTCATGGCCAGTGCGATCGGGTTTGCGTTCCAGCAACCTGCGGCAATCCTGATCACCGTATTCCTGGCGCTTGGCTTTGGTCTCGCGTTCCCGTACCTGCTGTTTGCATTCATCCCCAACGCGAGCCGGATCCTGCCGAAGCCCGGACCGTGGATGGCGACGTTCAAGCACTTCCTGGCGTTTCCGATGTTCCTCGCTGCCCTGTACTTCTTCTGGGTCGGTGGGCGCGTGCTCGGTGTGTCGTCGATGGCCTGGGGTCTTGTCACGGCGCTCGCGCTGGCGTTCGCGCTGTGGGCTTACGGCAAAGCGGCAATGGCCAGCTCGAAAGGCCGCTGGTACGTAACCGCCGTCATTGGCCTGATCGCAACAACATTTGCGTGGTTCGAGATCGACAAGAACAAGGAAGTGCTCGACGAGGACGGCCAGGTTGCCGCCGGCATGCTAGGCGGACTTGAACTCGAACACTTCGACAGCGAGCAGGTGAAGCAATACATCGCTGATGGCCAGCCGACGTTCGTTTACTTTACGGCCGACTGGTGCATCAGCTGCAAGGCCAACGAAAAGGTTGCTCTTTCGACCGACGAAGTCGCCGAGGCATTCAACTCGCGCAGCATCAAGGTCGTCGAAGGCGACTGGACCATGGAAGACCCGAAGATCACCGAATGGCTCGAGATGTACGATCGTGCGGGCGTGCCGTTGTACCTCTACTTCCCGAAAGGTTCGTCACTTGAGACCGTGACCATTCTGCCGCAGATCCTGACGCCGGGCCTTGTCGTTGGTGCAATTACTGAGGCGGACAACGCAGCTGGCGTGATGCTGGCTGCAGACGATAGCGCCGAAGATGATGACGCCAGCTACGATGAGTTCTTTAATTTTGTGCCGCCTGACGCGGAGCCGGACTGGTCGGTTGTCGACGCCTATCTTGAGGTGGACAGAGCCTGGCACAAGCTCAATGACGAAATCAGGGCATCCGACGACAATGCCGACGTGAAGGAGCGACGCAGAGACGAGGAGCTCGGACCGCATCCGGATATCGTGCCCGCGCAGGCCGCCGCAACGGCCATCGTCAATCTCGACGGTGCACACGATAAGACCGTTGATGCAGCAATTTTCCTGATCGAGGAAACTCGTAGTGCGAAGGGCGGTGCTCGCTCCGCTCTGTTGGGCTTGCAGACGCTCACGGAACAATCGCCCGACTACGATGGCTGGCCGAGTGCATTGTACAACCTGGATTTTGCGGCGCCGGTCGGTTTTATCCCGGAGGTGGAACACTTTTTCGAGGATTATGAGTTCGTCGTTCCCAATGAGCCGGTCGCGCAGGCGACCGCTCGTTACTACGCGGCGTCGCGGCAGATGCGCATGGCGAATGCGGTTGAGACACCACCCGAAGACCGGGCTGGTCACCGTAGGCGTGGCATCGAGTATGCGACAGGTCTAAGTGAGGGCGTTGAAAGCGAGGAGCTCGTCAAGCGCCGGCGCTATAACGATGACGGCACGCCGATTCCGTTCCCGACTCTGGGCGAAGCGGAAGAAGACCTGCTCTACAACCTCAATTTCCTGACCGTCGGCAATACGATTCCCGATGTCACAGGTATGCGACTTGATGGCGTCGAAGAAACCGTCTCGACGTATAAGGGGCAGGCTGTACTGCTCGACTTCTGGGCGACCTGGTGTGGTCCGTGTATCGCCTCAATTCCCAAGATGGTTGAGCTCGATGAGACGATTCCCGAAGGTGAGTTCGAAATTCTGTCCATCAGCGTTGACGAGAAGATCGAGACCGTAACCGAGTTCCATGAGTCTAAACCAATGGACTGGGCCAACTGGCACGTCGGACCGAAAGCTGACCTGTTGCAGACCTGGCAGGTTCGCGGTTATCCGACCTACATCCTGGTTGACCACAACGGCACGATTGTCGCGCGCCAGCATGACCTGAATAAAGACTTCATGGCGCTGATTCGCGACACGGCTTGCGGTCCTACCGGCGGCGGCAGCTGCTGACCGGCGAACCTTTTCGTTTCTGTCCTATCCAAGTAATGGCGTGCTGAAGCACGCCAAACCCGTTACGCTGCCCGAAACCAAAACACAACCGAGGGTCTCGCCTTGAAAATCGTCACTCGACTCGTTTCTGTCCTTGCTGCCCTGACCATGTTTTCCGCAAGCGCGGACGACGCAACAAAGATAGATATTGCTTACGAGCGATTCGTGCTTGATAACGGATTGACAGTCCTGGTTCATTCCGACCATTCGACACCTACCGTATTCGTCGGCATGTGGTATGGCGTCGGATCCAAGGATGAACCGGAAGGAAAAACCGGGTTTGCGCACCTCTTCGAACACCTGATGTTCCAGGGCACGGAAAACCGCGAGGGAGAGTTCTTCTCGCCATTCACGGATGCCGGAGCGACCGGCATGAATGGCACGACCAACGAGGATCGAACCAACTACTTTGCGACGGTTCCGTCGGGTGCACTCGATATGGCTCTGTGGATGGAGTCCGATCGAATGGCGAACCTGCTGGGCGCAGTTACACAGGAGGCGCTCGACGAACAGCGAGGCGTTGTGCAAAACGAGAAGCGGCAGGGAGAGGCCCGTCCTTATGCGCAGATGTACGACAAAATTCGAGCGGGAATCTACCCGGTGGACCATCCGTATCGCCACTCGATCATTGGCTCGATGGAGGACCTCGATAATGCAACGCTTGAGGACGTTCACGAATGGTTCGATACCTACTACGGCGGGTCGAACGTGGTACTGGTGCTGGCTGGTGACGTCACGCTTGAAGACGCAAAAGAGAAGGTTGCGCACTACTTCTCGGAAGCGCCGGCCGGAGTGCCGCTGTCACATCCCAAAGAGTGGATTCCAAACCTGGTCGGGAACCGCCGGGAGCTGATGTACGACAACGTCGGACAGACGCGGGTAACCCGAGTCTGGCCGATCCCGGGACGGTCGAGTCGCGACACGTCACTTTTCTACCTGCTCAACGAGTCGCTGGTCAGCAACAAGAACTCACCGCTGCGAAAGAAGCTTGTCGACGACCTGCAGCTTGTGACAGAAGTCTGGGGCGGTGCCTATGGTCGGGTTATGAGCGGCGAGTACTCGCTCACTTTTAATCTGCGCGACGGCGTCGAGCCCGAGCAGGTTTTGGCGGTAGCGGAGGAAGTTATCGCGGACTACATCGAAACGGGCCCTGATGCGCAGATCGTCGAAAACGCAAAACTCGGCGTGAAGATGTTTGTGCTGGGCGGCCTTGAGACGGGATCTGCCATTGGCCGCATGCTGGTCGAAGGTGAACTGTTTCATGATGATCCATTGTTCGTTAACACGGAGCTGGACTGGCTGAATGCCGCGACGACCGAAGACCTTCGCGAAATAGCCGAGCGCTGGCTGACGCGAGGTTACTACGAACTCACAGTAGTTCCGTTTCCCGAATACGGCGACGGAGAGCGACTTGCCGATCGCTCCGAGATTCCTGACGTTACCGCCAGTTCCGAAATCAATTTCCCCGAAATCGAGGAGACGACGTTAAGAAACGGCGCCAAACTCGTCGTCGCAAATCGCGGCAGCATTCCGCTTGTTGATGTTTCAATTCAAGTCGATACCGGTGGCATGGCGGCGCCGCCAGGAGCCCCTGGCGTACCAAATTTTGTCTTCGCTCTCATGGACAAGGGTACGAAGAAGTACGATGCAAATGAGCTTGCTGCGGTTAGAGACAGGATAGCAATGGCTGGCCAGTTCGGAGCAGGCGAGGAAAGCAGTTCATACGGGTATCGAATTCTCACCGAGTACCTGGCGGAATCTCTGGAGATTGCAACCGAGATCATGCGGAATCCGACGTTTCCGCAGGACGAGGTCGACAAGTACAAAGCACGGGTCGGTGCCTGGCTTGCAAACCTTGCGCACGCACCGAACCAGGTAGCTGGCAGCCTGTTCGAGCGCGCAATTTACGGCGATGAGAGCATCAAAGGTGCACTGTGGTCGCCTGCGGTTTTCGAAACGATCGATCGCGATTCACTGCTTGCCTGGCATGCAAATGAAATTACGCCAGACAATATGACGATCTACATGATCGGCGACATCACGATCGAGCAAGCTGAGGCGGCGCTCAACAAGTCATTTGGCAAGTGGCGCGCCAAAGGCAATTCAGCGTTGCAGGACATTGGCGGTGCACTGCCAGCCGAATCTCGGGTAATTCTGGTCGACATGCCGGGTACGCCGTCGAGCACAATTTACGCCGGGCACGCGATCGCGCCATTTGATGCCGAGACGTGGACAACCCATTCGATCATGAATCGAGCAATCGGCGGCGGGTTCGAGTCGCGCCTTAATATGAACCTGCGCGAGGACAAAGGCTGGTCGTATGGCTACCGCTCAGGCATCAGCCGAAATCGAAGCGGTGACATGACTTTCGCCACGAGCGGCCAGGTCCAGACCGATAAGACGGCTGCGGCCATGCAGGAGATTCTCAGAGAGCTGCAGGCATTCGTCGGCGAAGAGCCGGCGACAGCGAGCGAAGTTGATCGAATTAAAATGAATCGCTCGCGTTCGCTTCCGGGTTCGTACGCTACCAACCGCGGGTTTCTGAACAGCATTATCAGTTCCGACGGATATGGTCTGCCATACGACTATGCCGAGGGTGCAGGTGAGCGCATCGCCGAGGTCACCCTCGAAAAAGTGCGTTTGTCTGCGAAGGAGTCGATTGACCCGTCAATTCTCACCTGGGTTATCGTTGGTGATCTTTCCGAGATCGAGGAAGACGTTCGAGCGCTGAATTACGGTCAGGTTGAAGTCTGGGACGCGTTCGGAAACGTCGTTCGTTAGGGTCAGGCCTCTCGCGCAAAGGCGCGGTCGCGCTTGCGTCGTTCGTGGTACGTGCGAGGCGTGTATTTCTGCAGGAACTCGGTGATTTCCTCGGCGGGCGCAGGTTTGCTCAGGAAGTAGCCCTGCGCGTATTCGCAACCAAGTGATGTGACGCGGCGCATTGTCGCCTCGTCCTCGACACCTTCGGCTACGACACTGAGATCCATGCTGTGTGCAAGATCGACGGTCGCACGAACAATCGCTTCATTCTGCGAGTCGTCACATATGCCGAATACAAACGACTTGTCGACCTTGAGTTCGTGCACCGGAATGTTCTTGAGCTGTGCGAGCGACGAGTGGCCGGTGCCGAAGTCATCAATCGAGATTCGTACGCCGATGTCTCGCAGGCATTCGAGCACAAGCACCGAGCGGCTCAGGTCCTGCATGATCGAGCTCTCGGTAACTTCCAGCGTGAGCATCTCGGGTTTGACGTCGTTTTCCTTGAGAATCTGCAGCACGTGGTAGGGCAGGTATTCGTCGGTCAGGTCGCGCGCCGAGAGGTTCACCGACATCGCAAGATCGAAACCGTAGTCCTGCCACCAGCGACACTGCTTGACGGCCTCTGCCAGCACGTAACGAGTCAGGTGAATAATCGTGCCGGCCTGCTCAGCGGCGGGAACGAACTCGTCCGGGCTCAGAAACCCGAGTTCCGGGTGCTCCCACCGCACCAGCGCCTCGACTCCGCAAGCATCGCCCTCCTGCAGGCAGGCCTTCGGCTGGTACCAGACCTTGATTTCCCGATGTCTGACCGCTGCTCGCAGGTCGCTGACGACGCGCAGCCTTCTTGCGAACTCTTCCTCGCGGCCGTCTTCGTAGACCCGGACGGAGTCCTTGTGTGCGTGTGCCTCGGTCCTGGCAACGGTCGCGAATCGCAGCAGCTCAGCAGCAATGTCGCCATGCAGCGGGAATGCAGCTACGCCAATCTCGGCCTGCAGCGAGACATCGATATTGTCGAGCGTTACTCCCGATGCAAGAATCTGCTCAATTCTCTCGATACGCGCGGTAGCTGTATCGCAACTTTCACCTGGCAACACGAGCACGAACTCGTCCCGCTCGGTGTGGCCGAGAACATCGTCGTCGTCGAGATTTACCCGCAGGTGCCGGGCCGCCTGCACGATGAGTTCATCAGTTGCTTTGTGCCCCAGTGTCGACGCGATCTCGCCCATGCGCGACAACTTGATTGACAGCACCGCGACCGGAGTCTGCTCTGCTCGTAAGTCTTCAATCGCACCCGTCAGTACCTGCAGCAGCTTGTACCGGTTCGGCAGGTCCGTGAGGTCGGCGTGCATCGCCTGGTGCACGATGCGTTGCTCACGTTCCGAAATCGCAAGCCGCATCGCATTAAAGCTGGAAGCGAGTTCGCCAAACTCATCCTTGGACGCAAAGCGGATGTCACCCTCGTAGTTACCCGAGATCATGCGTTGGGCTGCCTCGGCCAGCGAACGTAACGGGCGCGCGATGGAAGTGGAGAAGTAGACGCCGGCCAGTGCAACGAGTACGAGCAGTGCTGCGCTGAACGCGAGCAGTCCACGGCGTGCCTCGACGTACGGCAGCATGGCCTCATCAAGCGAGCGTTGCATGACGAGAGCAATCCCTGCCGTGCCTTCAATGAAAGGTGTTCTGCGTGTCAGCAATCCATGGTTTGAGTAGATCTGTGCTGCTCCGCTGCCCGGCGCAAACTCCGAGTGCGTCGAGTAGATGACCCGGGCATCGCCGGCGGTCGATGTGACCAGCGTAACGTCAAGGCCGGTCAGGTCAGAAAGTTGTTGGACGAGTTCTTCGTCGACGCGAAAACCGAGCACGACTTTGCCGATTGCAACCGGGGCCAGCAGCGGCACCGTGAAGATCTGGTAAGCCGTGCCGTCGATGGTCGCGGTGGACTCTGCAGTGGTTAGTGAACCCCACGGCAGATCCGCGATTTCATCACTGCTGCTGGCAAGTGGGTAACCGTCAAGATCGTATACGGCGGACAGGTCAGCACCAACGCGTCGGCTGTGATTCTCCAGCATGGAGCGGATGGTGTCTGCGTCGCCCGTACCGACGGCTTGCTTGAGGCCGAAATCGGACGACAGGACTTCGACGCTTGTCAGCAATTGCTCGGCGCGGCTGTCGAGATACTCGGCGACAACCTCACCGCCGATGACGAGCGATTCGTGTGCGCGTGCTTCCACGTCCGTTTGCACCGTCCGCATGACGGCGAACAGCGTGACGACCTGTGCCACGAGCAGTGGCACGATCGTGAGCAGCAACAACTTGCTGCGAAAGCTGGCTTTGAGCTCTTTCAAGGATCCGGAAACCCTGCACACTTCAAAAAAATCAACGCTTTAGAAATTCTAGGCGGCTTTAGTCAAATGGAATGTGCGATGGGTCACGGTTGTCGGGCCTGAATCCGAACTAGACTTGTTCTTGTGAACATAATCCGGACAACTTCGATGCTGGCTGTCAGCTTGCTCTCGTGTGGCCTGGTAGCCGCCGAGCCGCTGCATGTACGCGTTTACGATGCGGATCAGCAGCCAGTGCCGGATGTTGCGATTTTCGTGGTACAGGACGGGGTCGGATCCACTGGTGAACCCGAAGCCGCCGTGATGGATCAGCGTGACCAGCGCTTCGTGCCGCACGTACTCGTAGTACAGAAGGGCGCTGCGGTTTCGTTTCCGAACAGTGATGTCGTTGCCCATCACGTTTACTCATTTTCCAGGCCCAATCAGTTTGTGTTGCCGCTGTACAAGGGAACGCTGCCGGAGCCGATCACTCTTGAGCATGACGGCATCGTGACCCTGGGCTGCAACATTCACGACAACATGCTTGGCTACATTGCCGTCGTTGATACGAGCACGTTCGGCAAGACCGGCGATGATGGATCTCTCACGCTGGACGTTGATGAGGCCGCCAGGCGCTGGATCGTTCGGGCATGGAGCCCGCGGTTTCGCGAGAAGAACCTGCCACTGGAGCTGGTAGTAGAAAATGGCGAGGAGATGACAGCTACGTTCGTCGTGACCGAACGTCTTCGTCCACCACACGACGAGCACTCGGAGTCGGTCGAATGGCAAGACTACGACTAGCGTTGCTTGCAACATCGTTGTTGGCCGCGCCGTCGGCGGCCGTCGAACTTGGCGAGGGTCACGAAGTAACACTCGGTATCGAGGCCGGCTACCTGCACATGTCAGGTCACCCATCATGGACCGAAGGCTTTGTCGGCAAATTGCGCTACGAGAATGACGGGCTCGTCCTGAGTCGTGGCTTCGCAGACTATCGGGGCAGACTCGGCGACACATTGAATGCCCGTGTTGTGCTCGAGGCGTATGACGACAATGTCGGTAACGCAATCGACTTCACCCAGGCTTACCTCGAGTGGCGCCCGGTACCATCGTCCGCGACACGGTATCGCCTGAAGGTCGGCATGTTCTACCCGCGCATCTCGCTTGAGAATACCGATCGGGGCTGGAGTGCCCGCTACACATTGAGTTCATCGGCCATCAACACATGGGTGGCCGAAGAGCTGCGCTCCACAGGTGCGGAACTGACGATCAGTCGACGCGTGGCTAACCAGCATCAACTATCGCTCAACGTTTCGGCCTTCGTCGGCAACGACCCTGCAGGGGCGCTGCTCGCCTGGAAAGGCTGGTCGGTACATGATCGCCAGACACGGCCAAGCGATAACCTGCCATTGCCTCCGCTGCCATTACTTGAGCCAGGCGAGATGTTCGAAGCTCAGGCACCCTACGTGGATGTGTTCCGCGAAGTCGACGATGACGTCGGCTACTACGCAAACGTCGAATGGCAGATGGGCAATCGACTTCTCGTACGGGCCATGCACTACGATAATCGCGCCGACCCGAGCATTCTCGAAAACGGTCAGTATGGTTGGGAAACGATCTTTGACCACGTTGCCGTCAAGGCGACATTGCCCGGCGACATCGGTCTGTTCGCGCAGTGGATGGATGGATCGACCGTTATGGGTCCGTGGCTGGGCGAATGGCATCCCGTCGACGTCGAGTACCAGGCCGAATACCTGATGTTGACCCGTGCTTTCGACAAGCATCGACTAACTGCACGCTATGACCATTTTGTTGTCACCCAGAACGATCGTACGCGCGAAGACAATAATCCCGAAAATGGGCATGCCTGGACTTTGGCATACCAGTACGAATTCTCGGACAAGGCACGTCTCGCGGTCGAGTGGCTCAGCATCAAGACGCACCACTGCGGCTGGGTGTATTACGGAATTCCCCCTACAGCGACAGAACGCCAGACTCAGGTAGCATTCAGGCTTCGATTCTGACCGGGCCCTTGCCATGCCGCTGTTCCGTCTCGGCTTTCGGCCGTTTTATTCGCTTGCTTCCGTGTTTGCAGTCGCGGCTTTGGCAGCATGGCTGCTGTTCCTGCGTGGTGATGGCGGACTGAATTCGTTTCTCCCGGGTGTGGCGTGGCACAGCCATGAAATGGTGTTTGGATTTGCCTGTGCGGTGCTTGCCGGATTCCTGCTGACGGCGGTGCGCAACTGGACCGGGCTGCCGACTCCAACTGGCAGTGCGCTCGCAGGGCTGGCACTTGTCTGGGGTTTGGCTCGGGTGCTAATCACGTTCGGACCGTATACAGCAGGCGCCGTACTCGACATGGTTTTCCTGCCGGCGCTCGCGCTTGCTGTTGGTGTGCCGATTTTCCGCAGCCGCAACCAGCGTAACTACAAGGTGCTCGCGCTGGTCCTGTTACTCGCCGCGCTCAATATTGGATTCCACCTGTCGGTTCTTGGATTAGCCGCGCCATGGGTCTCGCGCATGGCCACGCTGGCGGCCATCGACGTATTCGTAGTCCTGATGAGCTTAGTCGGTGGCCGGGTGATCTTCGCGTTCACACGCAACGCGATCCCGGATGCGGATCCGCGCTTCGAGGGCTGGGTCGAGTGGGTGGCTTTCGGCACGCTGATCGCGGCGCTACTAACGACGATGACCTATGGTCGAGTCGCCGTGCCGCCGGCCGTAGCTACCGTACTGTTCGTGGTGGGAGCGGCGGCGCAGATGCTTCGCCTGTACCTGTGGGAGCCTTATCGAACGATCGGCAATTCGCTGTTGTGGATGTTACCGGCGGCGTACTCATGGATTCCGTTTGCATTGCTGCTGCGCGCCCTGTCGGTGCAAGGCGTTATTGCGCCGTCGGCGTGGTTGCATGCGATTACGATGGGCGCGGTTGCCGGGCTCATGATTGCGATGATGATTCGCAGCACGCTCGGACATACAGGGCGACCACTCGCGGCGACTCACTCCGACATGGCGATATTCGTGCTGGCGCAGCTTGCTGCTGTCGTCAGGGTTGCCGGGGCGATCTCGGGTGGTGAACCGGGTGCCGCGAGCATCCAGGCATCGGGAGTGCTCTGGATGCTCGCGTTCGGCGTGTTTGCCTATCGATTTCTGCCGATGCTCGCTAGTGCGCGGGCAGACGGCAAGCCGGGCTAACTCGATCGCGTCGCTATCGACGGCGCGATATTACTGGCCCGACGCGCCGGTCCGGCAACAGCCAGCTGCCCGACAATCCACAACATCAACATGCCGGCCGGTATCACGTACCAGGCGAGCGGTTCGAGCGAAAACGCCTCGACCATCACGATGTTGAGACCGATCGCCATGGCACCGCCGATGGCGAGCCCGATGGTCGAGACGATGAAGTTCTCGACCATGAAGTAGCGCACGACCGATGCTTTGGTTGCGCCCAGCGCCCGACGAATGCCGATCTGCCGCGTGCGGCGACTAACGTTGAAGCTCGCGAGCCCGACGATACCGAGTCCCGTGATGATGATGAGCAACGCGACAATGAACGTCAGGATCTTCACGAGTGCACTGTCGCCGACGTAGGCGAGTTTGCGAACCTCTTCAATCGTCGTGACGTCACGAATGATCCTGTCCTTGTTGCTTTCGGCAAGCAGTGCTTCGATCTGCGGCATCAGCTCGTCGCGCATGCCGGGCTCGGTACGGATGAGATAGCGCTGGAAACTCGATGCGCGTCGCTGCGGTACCAGCATGGAGCGTTCAACACCACTCCAGCCCTGCCACGGAGCCTGCAGTCGATCGACGACGCCGATGATCTGAACCGGGTCATAGTCGTTGATGTACATCGTTTTGCCAACGTACGAACCGGTCTCGTCCGGCCACATTTCCTTGCCGAGCGCTTCCGTAATGATGCCAAGCGCGGGCCAGGTCTTGACGTCCGGGTCGTTCCAGGCGACCTGCTCGGGCGTGAAGTTCTTGCCGTCGAGGAACTCGACGCCAAAAGTATCGGCGCCGTGCTCGTCAACAAAGTACACGGCCGAGCCGATGGCGTCCGGTGTCTGCAGTCCGGGCTCCAGTTGCAGAGCCATCGACCAGCCGCCCTGGCGCAACGGGAATGAGTTGGTTGCTACCGCGCTTCTTACACCCGGAGTGCTGCGGATCAGCGCCAGGTCCTCGTCAATCAGAGTCTGCCTGTCCTCGATTTCATATTCCTTGTACAGAACACTCGCCAGCGCGAACGAATTCGCTTCGTCCATGCCGCTTTCGCGCTCAATGTTGCCCATGCGCTCCTGCATTATGCCCACCGCGTTGACGAGGATCGTCATCGTTACCGCGATCTGCAGCGCGATGAGTACGAAGCCGGCCTTGTTCTTCAGCATGGCTCGCCAGATAGGTCCGATATCCATGTTGATCTCCTACTGAATCCTGAGAGTGGTTGCCGGCGATACGCTGCAGGCGCGCCAGGTGGGGTAGATGGCCGCGCCCAGGGCTGACACGATCGCAAGTGCGACCGCGAGCAGGATCATCGACCAGTCCATATGCACCAGGAACTGAATGAAGTCGTAACCGGAAAAGACGTTTTCGATACCGCGCAGTCCGAGCCAGGTCATGCCTATGCCGGCGAGGCCACCTGCGACGCCGATCATTCCGGCCTCAACGATGTACTGCTTGAACAGCTGCGAGCGCGAGGCGCCGAGAGCGCGGCGCAGGCTGATGTCATTGGTGCGACGCATGACTTTCGCGAGCAACAGCCCGATCGTATTGAGCAGGCAAACGACCAGGAACAGGGCCGACAGTGCCAGCAAGACCGATACGGTCTCGTCAACGACTTCCTGGTTGATCATCCACTCCATCGGTGTTGAGAGGCGATTATTGAGTTCGCGCGGGAATCGTCCGAGCTCTTTCTGCTGCGTGACGTAGTCGTCGAGGAACTGCTGGTATGCCGCCTTCTCATCGGCGTCGCGCAACTCAACCCACATCTGCAGCCAGATGCACTCGGAGTTGAGGAATCCTTCGACGCCGCCTTCTTCGGGCATCTTCCAGCAGTTGGTATTACCTGAGCTGTCCCAGTTTCCTTCCATCGCGACTGAGAACGGCGCAAAGATCTGTTCCGGCGCCTCGAACGGATTGTTGTTGAGGTCGTAGAACTTAGGTGTCGGACGCCATTCGTCCAGGACACCCGTAACCCGGAACGGCTCGTCATTGAGGACGACGTTGCGGCCGGTTGAATCCTCACCGCCGAACAGCTTGTCGTTCATTTCGGCGGACAGCACCAATACGCGTTCGCCGCTGTGATCGGCGCTCGCGTCCCAGCCGGAGCCGTAGCGAAACGGCACGTCGAACATCGCAAAGAAATCTGCGGTCGTCGCACGTGTCATTTCCTGGAACGGACGTGCGCCGTCACCTTCAGGCTGTACAACACGGTCAGACTTGAAGCTGATGATCTGCCGATGCGCCCGACCGGCCTCGAACAGCGCTTTCGCATCGAGGTAGGTCAGCTGTTGCGGCGGGTTGCCGGCATCATCGTAGGCCCTGTCAGGGTTCCAGTTGTCCACCTGCACGTGGAACAGCACGTCGTTGCGGTGTTCGATCGGGTTGTCGCTCATGACGTGACGTACAGTCACGACCGTCATGCAGGCGCCAATGCCGATTGCAATCGCCGCGATCATAAGTCCGCTCAGCGCCGGGTTGGCACGAATGCTCAACAGGCCAAGCTTGAAGTAATAGCGAAGCATCATGAGTTACCCGTTGGCTGCGGCGGCGAAGTGGACTTCGGCAGGCCCGTCATGAACCTTGCCGTCGCGTACGAAGATATTGCGCTTGGCGCGGTCGGCCAGGCCAAGCTCATGGGTCACCATGATGATGGTTGTGCCGCCGTCATTGATTTCGCCGAGCAGGTCGAGGACGCTGTCGGCCATATTCGTGTCGAGGTTACCGGTCGGCTCGTCAGCGAGCAGGAAGCGCGGCTCGCCGGCAAGCGCGCGAGCAATCGCGACGCGCTGCTGCTGTCCGCCCGAGAGCTGCGCCGGGTGGTGCTTCATACGCGATGCGAGCCCGACACGGTCAAGACATTTCTCGATGCGACGCTTGCGTTCGTCGGCATTGAAGCCACGGTATCGCAGCGGCACGTCGACGTTGTCGTAGATGTCGAGTTCCGGAATCAGGTTGAAGCTCTGGAATATAAAACCGATCTTCTCGTTACGAACTCGTGAGCGCTCCTTGTCGTTGAGCGCAGAGATGTCCTTGCCATCAAGTTCGTACTTGCCTTCAGTCAGCTCTTCGAGCAGTCCGGCGATGTTCAGGAATGTTGTCTTGCCCGAACCCGAAGGGCCCGTAACCGAGACGAATTCGCCTTCCTCGACTTCGAGCGAGAAGTCACGCAGTGCGTGTGTCTCGACGATGTCGGTGCGGTAGATTTTGGAAACATTGCTCATCTTCAGCATGGGTAGCTCCTGGGTTCAGTCAGTCAGTAACACCGCGTCCGCGCCGCGGAACGGGTCAAGGTTTGAAATAACAATTGTGTCGCCCGGTTCGAGGCCCGCGACGATCTCGACACTGCCGAGGCTGCTGGCACCGGTTTCGATGCTGCGGCGTTCGGCCATGCGGTCTTCGTTGACGACGTAGGCAATTCGACCTGCGCCGCTGTCTAGGAACTGGCCCCGCTGCACCATCAGTACGTCGGCGTACTCGGCGAGCAGGATGCGTGTCGTAAGACGCTGGTTCTGACGCAGGCCGCTTGGCCCGTCGCCGCTGAATCGGATACGGCTCGCAACCTGGTTATTGATGATCTCGGGTGACACGGCGACCAGCGTGCCGTCGTAGCGCTTGCCACCGACCTGGATCTCGGCGGTCATGCCGATTGCGAGGTCATCGGCGTAGCTTTCCGGAACCAGTGCGTCGATCTCGAAACGCGACAAATCGACAACAGCCATGACCGGCATGTCGCGCGATACCGCCGACTTCTGGTCGACGAGCAGGTCGCCGACGATGCCGTTAACCGGCGAGCGAATCGAGAGTTCATCAACCTGGCGTCGCAGGTCTTCGACGAACAGATTCTGGCGATTGACGTCGAGCTCGCTGGCCTGTAGCTCGAATGCCAGCCGTTCGTCAAACAGGTCGGCGTCGGCGAGTGCGTGTTTGTGAGCGAGCTCAGCATTGCGCAAATCGTCCTGCGCTTTCTCAAAATCGATAACCGGGATTACGCCTTTGTCATGTGCTTCGTCTGCGCGCCGTTTCTCGCGTTCGGCCGCGACCAGTGCAACATCGGCAAGGTCAGCCGCTTTGCGTTTTTCCAGCGCCTGTTGGCGTGATTCAATACGTTGGCGTTCGAGTTCGAGCGTGCGCTGTGCAAGTGCCGCCTCGGCCTGCTGCAGACGGCTTGTCAGCTCGGGGCTGTCAACGATCGCAAGCTCCTGGCCAGCGACAACTTCTGCGCCGGCCTCAACCAGCAACGTGATGTTGCCGGGCGCTGTTGCATATAGTGTCGGGCTGACGGCTGCGACGATACGACCCTGCACCGAGACGTCGCGAACGAGATCGCCGCGGCTGACAGTAGCCGTGCGAATGCGGTCGTACGGGACGCTGACCGATGCGTTGGCCCAGCGCTTCACCCACGGTGCGGCAAACAGGATAGACGCAATAACGGCGACCCCGACAGCGGTCATGACGAGTTGTTTACGACGCGGGTCGGGCGGCGCGAGCCGTACGTCCTGCGATGATGTGTCTGCAATCTTCAAATGCCTGACCCCCCTTAAAGGTCGGATTTTCTGCCGCCTCGGCGACGGCTATTGACACTTAGATGCAGGAACGGGGAATTTGGTTTGATGAAACGGCCAGCTGCGACGAAACGTGCGCGTGAAACGTCAAAAGGTGCAAATATCAGGTAACGGCTACCTATAATCAGCGGTCAAAAGGCGGGAATGAGTAAATTGAATCTCGAGCACTTGTTACGGGACAGGGGACGGCTGTTCTGGATCCTGAATATCGCGGGCTGGGCCGGCTATACGATGGCGGCCTGGCTGGGCGCGCTTACGCACGAAAAGCCCGAGTCCTATTTCGACGTCATCCTGGTAGTCGCGATAGCCGGTTTCGCTGCGACACTCCCGATGCGCTTTATATACCGGCGCCTGTGGTCGAGTTCCCTGCACACGCTGCTGCTCGGCATGATCGGTACCTGTTACGTGCTGGCCGCCGGCTGGAAGGCGTTGCACAACACCCTCTACTGGGACTGGGTCAAGGATGGCTGGCGCCCGGAACACACGTTCGACGTGATCGATGGTGTCATGGGTTCCTTCTATATCCTGCTGTGCTGGAGCGGCCTGTACTTCGGCATCAAGTACTACCAGCAGTTGCAGGAGCAGACCGAGCAGACGCTCAAGGCTACGGCTGCTGCGCACCAGGCCCAGCTCAAGATGCTGCGCTACCAGCTGAATCCGCACTTCCTGTTCAACACGTTGAACGCGATCTCGACGCTGATCCTCGACGGCGCCAATGACACGGCCAACAAGGCTGTGACCCGCCTGTCCGACTTCCTGCGCTACACGCTCGACAATGACCCGATGAGTCGTGTGACGCTCGGATCGGAAATGGGGGCACTCGATCTGTACCTCGAAATCGAGAAAGTGCGCTTCGGTGACCGGTTGATCATTGAAAAGTCTATCGAGGCGAAAGCGCAGAATGCGCTCGTGCCGAGCCTGATTCTGCAGCCGTTGATCGAAAACTCGATCAAGTACGCGATCTCACCAAGCGAGGATGGCGGCACGCTCAGCATTTCGGCGCGAGTGCAGCGGAACACGCTGGTGCTGGAGCTGTCAGATACGGGACCGGGACTCGGCAACGGCAACAATGGCCAGAAGTCGAGCGGCGTTGGTCTCAAGAACACGCGCGAGCGTCTGCAACAGCTGTATGGCGATGAGCAGGCATTCACGCTGGCCCCGAATACGCCGAGTGGTTTGCGGATAACGATCAATATTCCGTACGAGGAAAGCGATGCTTAAGGCACTGATCGTCGACGATGAAGAGCTTGCGCGACGCGGGCTGGAGATTCGCCTCGAGAAATTCGAGGACGTCGAGATCTGCGCGCAGAGTCGCAATGGTCGCGAAGCCCTTGAGCATGTCCGCGAGCATGCGCCCGACCTGGTCTTTCTCGACGTGCAGATGCCGGGTATGGACGGGTTCGACGTGCTCAGGAGCCTGTCGACCAGCAACATGCCTGCGATCATCTTTGTTACGGCCTACGACGAGTTCGCGTTAAAAGCCTTTGATGCAAACGCGCTCGACTACCTGCTCAAGCCAATCAACGACGATCGCCTCGCGGAAGCCGTGGCCAGGGCGCGCCGGAATCTCGAGGATCGCCAAACCGACGCGCAATGCGAGCGTTTGCTGCGCTTCGTTTGCGAGCTGACCGGCAAGGAGCTGTCGCTTGAGGCTGCACTTGACGCCGCGGGCAACGCTCGGCGTTACCCGCAGCGCCTTGCGATTCGCGATGGCGCCGAAACAGCCTGCGTCGATGTCGAGGAAATTGACTGGATCGATGCGGCCGGCGATTACATGTGTGTACATGCCAACGGTGATACCCACGTTTTGCGCGGCACCATGAAGCATCTCGAGGAGCTGCTGAACCCCGAGACCTTCGTGCGCGTGCATCGCTCGGCGATTGTTAATCGCCACCGCGTCACTTCGATGCGCCCGCACCGCAATGGTGAGTATTTCCTGTCGCTCGGATCCGCTACCGAGCTGAAACTCTCACGTAAGTACAAAACCAATCTCGAACGCATCGCGCACCGTTCGTCCTGAACGGAACACGCTTCGTCGAATACCTCGAAACGAAAGGTATGTGACAGGTCTCTAAAGGGCATTCATTGAATGTTCTCGGGGAGAGATCATGTCACGCACCGCTCGTTTTTCTATCGCGGCATTTTTGCTGCTGTTATCCGTGGACGCTGCCGCGTCCTACATGGTGGATGGTGAACGCAAGTCTTTCGAGATTCGGCGTACAACGTCGGCGCCCACAATTGATGGCGTCCTGGACGACGACGTTTGGCGTAATGCCGCGCCGATCTCGGATTTTCACCAGACCTCGCCGATAGATGGTGGCACGCCGACCGAAGCCACTATTGTCCGCGTTACCTACGACGATGAGTATCTCTACATCGCGGCCGACCTCAGGGACAGTGACCCTAATTCGATCAGCGCCAAGCAGTTGATCCAGGGAAAGCTGTTCTTCTCCGACGATCGCTTCTACGTGATGCTCGACAGCTTCAACAACAAGCGCAACGACTACTTTTTCCAGGTAAATGCGAACGGCATTCGTCGCGAAGCTCTGCGCGAGAACAATGCACGCTTTATCGAGGAGTGGGCCACGATCTGGCAGGCAGCGTCGTCGATTACCGAGAACGGCTGGGCGACGGAGATCGCTATTCCATTCAAGTCGATTTCGTTCGATCCGGACTCGGATACCTGGGGCATCAACTTTGGCCGCGGCATCGTACGCAAGCAGGAGCACAACCTGTGGTCATCGCATGACCGCCAGGACTGGCCGGCATACAGCGGCGAGGTACATGGCATCGAAGACATCGAGCAGGGCTTGGGCCTCGACATCGTGCCGTCGGTAAACCTCGGCCAGACGCGGGACCTGGTACTGAGCGACAAGACGAGCAGCTTTGAGCCCTCGCTCGATGCGCGCTACCGGATCACGCCGTCGTTATCGGCGGTGCTGACAATCAATACTGACTTTTCTACGGCTGAAGTCGACGAGGCGCAGGTCGCACTCGATCGCTTTTCACTGTTCTTCCCGGAGAAGCGCGATTTTTTTCTCCAGGACGCGGGAATTTTCGAGTTTGGAAACATCGACACGAACGGCCGACCGTTCTTCTCGCGAAGGATCGGCCTGTCGAAGAACGGCGAACCGATCCCGCTCGAAGTCGGCTTGAAAACGACCGGACGCATCGGCAATTTCAACCTTGGCGCACTCGGCATTCGACAAGAGGCCAATGGTGACGTTGCAGCGACAGATCTGTTCGTGGCGCGCGGCTCCTACAACGTTCTCGAAGAATCCGCAGTCGGTTTTATTGTCACGCACGGTGACCCGGCGTCGAATGACAACAACACGGTTGTCGGTACCGATTTCCTGTATCGTAATTCGGATGGTCCGTTCGGCCAGATACTGACCGGTCGTGTCTGGGCGCAGCAAAGCCAGACGACCGGCGTCAGCGGAGACGACAGTGCTTTCGGTATGCGGCTCGAAGTGCCGAGCGACAAGCTGCAGGTGTGGCTCGGTGGTCAGCACATTGAGGAGAACTTCAACCCGGCGCTTGGCTTCGTAAATCGTCGCGGCATTCGCAAGTTCGACACAGGCGCGCGCTACCGCTACCGGCCGAAGACCGGGTTCTGGCGTGCGATAAACGTAAGGGCCGACTTCTCGCAGACGAATGACATGGACGGCAACATGTTGTCGCGTCGCATGCTGTTCCAGCCGTTCGGCTTCTACTCGAACGAAGACGACTACGTGTTCCTCGAACTGATGCGCAGCGACGAGACAGTGCGCAACGATTTCGATCTGTTTAATCGACTGACCGTGCCGGCCGGCGACTACCAGTTTGATCGTTACTACGCCGAGTTGCGTACAGGCATGCAGCGGCCGCTACGTTTCGTGCTCGGCTTTGGCGATGGCGGGTTCTTCGGTGGTGATCGCCAGGAGCGGCGCGTTGAGGTGCAGTGGCGTCAGTCCGAACACTTCTTCGTTGGCATTGGCTTTACCGAGAATATCGTTGACTTACCGTCGGGCAGCTTCACCTCGCACCTGGGTAGCCTGCGGGGCGACATCGCATTCAACTCGAAGTGGTCGCTATCGAACTTCTTCCAGTACGACAACACGAGCGACAAGTTCCTGCTCAACAGCCGCCTTCGCTACCTGCCTGAAGCGGGACAGGAAGTCGCACTCGTTCTGAATCACGGCGGTGTCGTAGACCCTGCGAATCACCTGCACAGCACGGACAGCACCCTGAACCTGAAGGTCTCATACACGTTCCGCTACTGACGGATGCGTGCGGTACAATGACCGCACATGATCCGTCTGCTCGAAGAATTAAAAACGCGCCGGGTCTACCAGTCGGCGGCTATCTACGCAGTCGCGGCCTGGGGTGTTGCCCAGGTCGTCGACTTCGTTGCGGAACGCCTGTTCCTGCCGGACTGGGTGCCGACCATTACGGCGATCGTCTTCGTCGTCGGGTTCCCGATAGCGATTTTTCTCGCATGGGTTTTTGATGTCGGGCCCGACGGTATTCGTCGAACAACGGCCGGCAGTATTCGAGGCGTAACGAGCCTCACGTTAGCTTTTGTAATGCTCATCGGTGGCACGGCCCTTATCTATTCGATTGTCTGGCCGGCACGCGATCACACACCTGAGGATACAGCCGGACCACCATTGAATTCCGTCGCGGTCCTTCCGTTTACGCTACAGGGTGACAGTGAAGCGAATTTCTTGTCGGATGGCGTTGCCGAAGAAATTCTGTACGCCCTGAATTCATTGCGCGACCTTCATGTGGCAGCGCGCACCTCAACGTTCGCGCTCGCCGGCCGTGGTGCGACACTGGAAGAAATCTCCTCGACGCTCAATGTACGGCATGTACTCGAAGGCAGTATTCGCATCGCCGGCGAGAGGCTCAGTGTGTACGTGAACCTGGTCCGGGCTGACAGCGGATACTCACTTTGGTCAGAGACCTACGACCGGCAGGCGACCGACCTCATCGCGATACAGGACGAAATTGCCAACAGAATTGCCCGTGCAGTTCGGGCCGAGGTCGGAAATGCGAGTGTCTCGGGCGTTCCCCGATTTCGTGCCAATACGGCCGACGCCGAGGCCTACAGTCTGTACCTGCAGGGACGGCACTTGTGGCATCAGCGGGGGGCGGAAAACATACTCGCCGCACTGGCGTTCTTTAATGGCGCCGTAGATCGCGACCCGGACTTTGCGGCAGCATGGGCAGGATTGGCGTCCGCGTACCTGACGTCGGGTACTTACGGTGCTGTCGTCGAAGGTCATTTCCGTCGCGCACAGTCGGCGGCCAAGAAAGCTGTTGATCTTGACCCGGCACTTGGGGAACCTTACGGCACTCTTGCGCAGATAGAGTTCAATGCCCATCGTTACGAGGCCGGGCTTGCTTTTATTGAGAAGGGCATCGAAATCGAACCCTGGAATTCGAGCCTGCGGCTCTGGTATGGCACTCACCTGCTTGGCATCGGACGTGCAAACGCTGCAATGAACCAGGTTGGGCCAGTCATCGAACGCGACCCCGCCTACCCTGTTTTGCGCGCAAACTTCGGTTTCTCGAACTTCATGAGCGGAAACTTTCGCGTCGCTAAAGAAAACTTCGACTCGGCATGGAATATGGGATTCAGGGCCCTGTTTGCGTGGCGAGGAACGCAGTACCTGAATATCGCGCGCGGCGACTACGACGCCGCGACAGCCTGGGTCGACGAGATGCCGATTCGGAACCGCGAAGTTTTTGGCGACATTGCGACTCTTGAACGGGCCTGGATTGCGGCGGCCAGTGAGGCATCGCAGGACGCACACAATATATTCGTTGAGCTGATGCTCGAGATGGTGGAGGGGAATCGCATCAACAGGACTCACGCCGCGGTCCTGCTGGCCTCCGTCGGCGAGTCCGATTATGCACTCGACATCTATATTAGCTTGGCCGAAGCGGGCCACCACATCGATCGTGGCTCGTTATGGATTCCGCTGACTGCGAGCGTCCGAACCAACGAACGCTTCGCCGAACTAGCGACCTGGCTCGAGTGGCCGGCGTACTGGGCGGCTGTGGAATGGCCGGACGCCTGCGGTCCTGACGAGGAACTGGCCGTTCGCTGTTACCGATGAGCACTGAGACCGACCAAATGTAATCGTTTATATCTCTGCTGTTTTCAACCACAGTGCAAGAAATCTGCTTCCCTGCAGATTCGCCAATTCAGGCCGCCCCGCTGGCCATGTCAGCCGCATACTCTTCGAGAACTTCACGCATCAGCTGAATGTCGCCCTCAAACGTCTCAGGCAACAGTGGTCCGAAACTGAAACGGAACATGTTCATGTACGGGCTCGTGTAGCTCGGGTCTTTCGAATGCGGTCGGCCCATGTCGCAGTCTCGTCCAGCGAGGATCGCAGCGCCTCGTTTGTACAGCCTCTCGTTCAGGTCGTCGCAGTTCATGCCGTCCGGCAACTGCATCCAGTGATAGAAGCCGCCGTTGCCAGTAAATACTTTCAGGCCCATTTCCTCGAATGCCTTGCCGTAGCGTTCGCGCTGCCAGTTGTAGTGAGCCTCAATCGCCCTGCGTTGACGGGCTATGCGCTCTGGCTTGAACAACTCGACGGCATACAGCTGGCTTGGGTGTGACACGCCGCCCATACCGAACGAGCTGAAGTTCGACAGTTTCTCGACGTTGTCCTTCGAAGCAATGATCCAGCCGATTCGAATGCCCGGGCATTGCAGTCCCTTGGTGCAGGCGCCGGCCAGAAACACGTTCGAGTTGTCGAGATCTTTCACGTACTGGAGGCCGCTCACGGATGGCGAGTGATACATCTCGTACGCCTCATCGAGCAGAATGCCATTCTGTGGCTGCTCGGCAATCTCCATGAGTTCCTTCAACTCGTCACCCGCACGAGCGTGCCCGGTTGGATTGCTCGGGTTGGAAATCACCGGGAACAGACTGGTCTTGTGATTCAGGCCATCGCGGTCGAAGTACTCGGCGTTGGTCGGGTGGAAGTTGTTCTCCGGCGTCATTGTGACGGTTCGCCAGTCGCAGCCGGTCTGCGTCAGGATGTCGAGATACGCCGGCCATTCGACATTGCCGATGCGAACCTGGATGTCTTTCTTCAGAAACTGCAGCACCGTGTACAGACCCGGACGTCCGCCGGCAAAAATCATCACGTTGTCGGGTGTGATATTTGAGCCGTACCAGGTGTTGTAGTAGTCAACGATCGTTTCGCGCAGGAGTGGGTGGCCCCAGGCCTTGGGGTAGAAGCGATCTTCCCAGGTCACCTCTACCGCGTCCGGTAACTCCGGCCCGTCGAATTTCTCAAGCGGCGTCGTTAACGGGAAACCCTGCGACCATGGGTGAGTGCCCTCTGTGCCCATGAATTCTCCCCAGGTATCGCGAAACGCGTACAGCGTTTCGTAGATGCCCATCGGTGGCATGTCGTCGATAAGGAATGAGGAGCTGCTTCCGTTCGTTTGTGTCATGAATCTTCCTGGGTCTCGCTATCAGGGTTGTTGCCGGGGTGTTCAATTCCCAGTTCGCGGTCGAGCGCCTCGTGCAGGCTGATGCGGGCGCGCTGCTGACCGACGACGGCCATGCCCACATACGCCCGGGCTCGCGAACGATTGTCTGTCACGTCATTGATAAATTGGGCCGATTTCGACATGCCATCAAAATCGCAGTAAGCGGTGTCATCCTCATCCGCGGGGTCCAGTCCTATCAGCGCCGGATGAGCGCGAGTGAGGATCAGTCGGTCGGTTTGAAGGTCTGCAACCAGCTGATGGTATGTCTCAATCGTCTGGGAAAATGTCACAAGCTGTAATCGAAGAGCGGCGTTCTGAATGAGTTGCAGGTTACCCGTCGAGAGTAGTTCCTGAATCGTTGGCGGCACATATGCGCGGGCCACATAAATGTGCGACCAGCCAATTGCGTCGCAGTGATCGTCATTCAGTGGCTGGTTTTTCTGTGGGTTCGCAAGCCACGTCGTTACTTCCTTCAAAAGAACGAACTGCTCCTCCATCTGTTCAACGCGAAGTTCGTCATCTTTGATCAGCTTCGCAACTTCGTCGTGAAGGCGTTCGAGGTACTGCTTTTCAATGATGCGATTCTCGCGCTCGTTGCTCCAGTTCTGGGCCTGGATGCCAATGTAGACACCGACCACGACGATCACGAAGTCGATCGCGACGGCAGTCCATTCCTGGTTGCGGAAGTGCTGGATAACTCGGCGTAGCAACATGCTCTAGTCGCTGGCGTACTCGTCGACGAACGACAAGGTTTCACCAATGATCGTCTGCATCGGTGCGAAGTGTCCGGTCTCGCTAATGACGTGCTTCTTGTTCTCCGAACCGATCAGCTCGAAATACGGAATCGCCGAATCATCAAGTCGAAAGTCCTGGTCGTAGCGACCATTGATCTGCAGCACGGGTTGCGTGACGCGAGGCAGATAGTGTTCGATCGCCGTATCGTCGCTGTTCCAGCGTATCAGGCCCGCCTGGTTGAGAATCCCGGATTTGAAGCGATCATCAAGTGCCAACGCCATAGCGCCCAGTCGGCCGCCCCAGCTGAAGCCGTAAAGCACCAGCCGTTCGGTATCGAGGTCTGAGCGAGTTTCCAGGTAGCTCGCGGAACGCCGAACCTCACGAACCCAACGAATTGTCTGGTCGCGCCACTCGATGCCCGACATCCCGGGTGGCATGCCCGTACCCGTACCCCGATCAAAAGTGTGCTCCATGACCGGCATTGCCACTGCCCAACCGCGTTTCAGCATGAAATCGAGATGTAGCCTGAACTGTTCGATATCCGTCAGGTAGAAACCGTGCGCACTCGACCAGTAAAACATGACCGGGAACCTGGCGACCTCGTTGCCGGGGAGAAACAGGTACATGTGCATCCGCTCGCCACTTTCGTTGATGTCGTAGCTGATGCGCTGACGAACAAATCCCCGTACTTCCTTCTCCTCTTCAACGGTCGCGTTCATAGGCCCGCTTGAGAATCGGAAGTTCGATTTGACTGCGGTGAACACCTCATCGGACATCGGCGTCGCCGGGACTATCGGCTGGCGGGTTTTCATCGCCTTGGCAAACAACGCTCTCGCATCGCGCTCGTCGTTCATACGTGCCAGGCGCAAGCCGTTCTCCGGCGACCGGTCGAACGGTGGCAACATTCCCGGGTTGGCGATGTTGTTGCCGGCCATGTAAGGCGCATCGTTCCAGCCGCCGCCGAGTGTTGCGTAATTATCGCCGACCGGGTTCGCGCACCACTCTCGCGCATTACCCAACATATCGCGGGTGCCGACCCAACCGATGGCATCCGAGACGCCGGTCGGAGTCGACTTGCCTGTGTTGAGGTTACTTTGTGCCAGCTCCCAGCTCAGGGCGGCACTCGCATGCGCGCGCCGCCAATGATGCACGGTGGGCAAGTCCTTCCTCGCGAAGCGTGCGTACGCTGCTGCCTCGTACCAGCTCAAGCCGCCAACCGGGTGATCGTCGAGGCCGTCCGGGAATGCACCGCCAATCCAGTTGCTGGGCCCGGGCCGACCGGTTGAATCGACCAGTAACGCCATGGCGTCTTCGAAACTCAAGGACTCGCCATCGCGAAGGAAATCGTGTTCCCAGTATGCGCGGTCTTCATAGCCTCCGGCATCGACAAAAGCCTGGTAATCACGATTCGACACCTCTGCGCGGTCGATGAAGAAATCGGCCATTTGCACAGGTTCGTCGTCGACCTCGGTTGCGAAGCCAGGCACCCGAATCTCCTCCGACCCGATGGCACCTGTCGCGTCGAACGTAATGTCCACTAGGTGCGCGTTATAGACATTCCGGGTCGGGCTTGAGATTGGGAGACGATCCGAGGAGCCGGCTTCACCGCCGATCACTCTTATAATCGGATCGTGTCCTTCCAGTTCCAGTCGCACGACGGATAACCCGCGCGGAACCCGGACGTCGTATAAAGGCGTCTGCCCAAGTTCGCGCCACTCGGAATCCGGCTCGTCATAGTTGCGAATCAATACTGTCGCGCCTTCAGGTGTCGACGGAAAACTGGTCTTCCACGAGAACTCTCGCCAGTACTGTTCGAGTGCCGGGGAATCGGGTTGACGTTCCTCGACGCTCAGCGCTGCCTCAAACGCGCTGTGCAGTTCGCCGGCGGCAATATGTCGCTCGATTTCCGGAATACCCTGTTCACGAACCCAGCGCTCATCTGAACCGGACAACCAGAACAGTGCGGCGCCTATGACTGCGGCCGTAAATCCGACGGACGCGACTGGCAGGAAATTGGAGTCGCGCGCAGCCGGCGGCTCGCCGCGTGACTTGGAGTCAGTCTTGATGCCATCGGGCGTGATTTCGTATGCCCACGCGAGGATCAGTGCCGGTACCAGGCCTACGGCCAGGAGGAAAAAGACAAGCTTCGGTGCCCAGTCAGGCAGCTCCAGGATCGAGGCGAGCACATCTGCAACCTGCAGCAATACCCACGACGCGAGAACGTACGCGACGAACACGCGAATGACTTTACGGCGTTTCAGTTCCTCGAACAGGTTCTGCACGGCCACCCCGAGCTGTTCTTGTTATTGGCAATACTTTACCGCAAATATCAGAACTGCTCACGAATGGCATCCATGTTTCGCCGGTCGCGTTGTTTGCGGCGAGACCGACTTCCGCACAACGAGCTTGTACGGCACGAATTCGGGTTCGTTATCGCATCCGCCGCGGTCTTCGATTTCACGGCACAAGCGGTATATCACGCGCTCCCCGATATCTTCGGCGGGCTGGCTGATCGTGGTCAGCGGCGGGTCGGTAACCGAGGCGTATCGGATGTCATCAAATCCGACGACGGACATGTCCTCCGGAATTCGCAGCTCGGAAACTTTGAGTTCGTGCAGGCAACCGATCGCCATCTCGTCATTCGCGCAGAAGATCGCCGTCGGTCGGTTCTTGTGACTAAGTATCATGCGTGTTGCACGACGCGCACCGGCAATCGTCAGCTCGCCTTCCTCGACCCAGCCATCATCGATTCTTAGCCCTGCCTGCTTCATCGCGGCGCGATAGCCAAACTCGCGATCCCTTGTCAGCAGTGAATCTTCGTAGCCGCCAATCATCCCGATGCGTTCGTGGCCCTGGGAGATCAGGTAATTGGTTGCTTCCTTCGCTGCCGCAACATTGTCGATTTGCACACTGGGAAAATCCGTCAGACCCGGTGAGACGCCTTCGAAACCTGTAACGATAGGCGGCCGGCGGCGATTGTAAGTCGACAGGATCTCGGTACCCAATGGCGACATACTGGCCAACAGGATGACGCCGTCGGTTTGCTTCGACGCGACCATCGCGCCGATATCGTCAGCGGTCATCATGTTGTGTCGGGTCTCTTCAATTAATACCGAGTAACCGCGTGTTTTCGCTGCCCTGCGAATGCCCCGCATGACGCGAGACATCAACGAATTGCCGACCGACGGCACAACCACCATAATCAGGTTGGTGCGGCCGCGCCGAAAACTCTGCGCCAGCGTGTTCGGCGCATAACCGGTGTCGCGAATCGCATCCTGCACCCGCCGGCGTGTCTTTTCGGTTACTTTCTCGGGATTATTGATGCAGCGCGATACGGTGGCGATCGAAACGCCGGCAATCTTCGCAACTTCTTTGATCGAAACGTCAGGCATCAGTTCTGCTTTAGCAGATTGTTGTTGGCTGGTTATTTTCAGAGTAACAATCTGTCAGACATCTCGCCACGCCGAATCATAATGAGTCCATGAATCAGCAACCGGATATGCATCGAATCGCTATCGACGGCGGGCTTTCTGTCGGCATCTGTAATGTCGGCGCGACTCTCGCGTCAATCCGGGTTCCGGTCGCTGGCCGCGAGATCGACGTATTGCTCGGGTACGACGATCCGGCCGACTATCTTGCCGATCCGTACTTCCTTGGCTCGACGATCGGTCGCTATGCGAACAGATTACGAAACGCACGTGTGAAAATATCGGGCAAGGTCTGCCATCTTGATGCCAACGAGCAACCGGCCGGCCACTGTCTTCACGGTGGCTCAGACGGACTACACCGACAGGTTTTCGAGATAGACAAGCCGTCCGATAAGCGTTTGATTCGATGCCGACATATTAGTCCCGATGGTACCGGAGGGTTCCCGGGCAACGTTGAGATGGTCGTAACCTACTCACTCATTGATGCCATGACTTTGCGGATCGAGTTTGAAGCGAACAGTGATGCTGAGACAATTCTCAGCGTCTCTAACCACGCGTACTTCAACCTGTCCGCTGGAGAAGAGAGCGCCGACACGCATGAGTTGCGTATCCATGCTGCCGAGTACACGCCGACCGACGAGACGATGATTCCAACCGGCGAGTTGCTGCCGGTCGCAGGTACGCAGTTCGATTTCAATACTCGTCGTGCGATTTCTGAAACCAACTACGACGTCAATTTTGCGCTTGCAGGCGCGGCGGGCGGGTTGCGCAATGCGGCCGAATTGTTTTCAGCGAAATCGGGAGTCTGCCTCAGGATGTCAACAACGCAGCCGGGCCTTCAGCTGTATACTGGGCAGCATCTCGGTAGTCCATTCGTGCCCCGGCAGGGGATCTGCCTTGAGGCCCAAAACTTCCCCGACGCCCCTAACCAGCCGGGATTTCCGTGCGCCCGGCTCATGCCAGGCGAGACATACCGGCAATCGACAATTCTGCGACTCTCAATAGTCTGAAGCGATGAATACCATCGTGTTGCCACACCACTGCAAAAATTTTGCTAGCCGGCGACCTGTAACAGGAAGTTTGCGATCGGCGTCATGCCGGTCGCGATCGGGTCGACGCACGGAATCGCGAGCTGGCTCTGCAGTTCGCCGAGATATTGTTCGCGATCGAAGTCACCCATCTTCGAGGTATTCACGCTGACGCCGGCGCAGAAGCACTGCGGACTGGTGCGGCGTGCCAGCCGCAAAACGTCATCGATGACCTCGTCGAGTTCGGGGATGTCGTAGCCCTCACCGGCATCGTCGATCCTTGTGCGCGTCGCGTCGTGGCAGAGTACGACTGCGTCGGGTTGTGAGCCGTACATGAGGCCGAGACTTACCGCGGCATAACCCGGGTGCAGCAGCGAACCCTGACCTTCGATGACATCCCAGTGTTCGGGGTCGTTATCGGGTGTCAGAATCTCCGCAGCACCGGACACGAAGTCTGAAATAACAGCATCAATCGGAATGCCTTCGCCCGCAATCATGATGCCGGTTTGCCCTGTCGCCCTGAAGGTTGCCTCGAGGCCGCGCCGCTCAAGTTCGCGATGCAGGGCGAGCGCCGAATACTTCTTGCCGACCGCGCAATCCGTGCCGACCATAAGTACGCGTTTGCCAGATCGCGGCGCGCCCGTTCCGACCGGAATATTCGCCGGCGGCACACGAACATCAATAAGTCGCGCCCCGCTCTTGTTCGCCACGGCGACCAGTTCATCAATGTCGTTGAGCTTGGTATGCAGGCCGGCCGCAATGTCGATGCCTGCCTCGGCCAGCTCCATGATCTGCGGCAACCATGTGTCAGGGATCGCGCCGCCGACGGGCGCCACGCCGACCACGGCAGTCCGAATACCCTGTTCGACGACCTCAGCAACTCCCAGCTCGGGCAGTCCGAGATCAACGGGGCATTCAGGCAGGCGCATCTGGCCGGCGCAGTTATCAGGGCGCCAGTAAGCAATGCCGGCGCCGGTCTTGGCATGGTGATCGTCTGGGCAGTCACCGAGATACAGCAGGTAGGGAGGCTCGAGGCGAACCGTTGTCAGCGGCGAGTTCATGGGCGGATTCTGGCATAGTGTGCGCGGTGAGCGAAATTGAAAAACAACTTGCTGCAGCCGTCGGTGAAAAACGCGTGCTGAATTCGGTGGCGGCCGCCGAGCGCGCAACCAGTTACTGGACTCCGGATCCGATGCGGGCAAAAGCGCTTGTGACGCCGGCATCGACCGCGGAGGTATCGGCGGTGTTATCGGCCTGCAATGGCGCACGGCAATCTGTCATTACCCATGGCGGACTGACGAACTGCGTTACGGCAGTAGAGCCGTCGGTCGAAGACGTTGTGCTCTCAACCGAACGCATGACCGGGATTCTCGATATCGACAAGGTTGGCGGCACCGCAACCGTTGAAGCTGGAGCGGTTCTCGAAAACGTTCAGCAGGCGATGGCGTCTGAAGGCATGTACTTTCCGCTCGACCTTGGCGCCCGCGGCAGCTGCACGATCGGCGGCAATATCGCGACCAACGCCGGCGGTATCAATGTCCTCAAATATGGCATGACACGCAATCTCGTGCTGGGCCTCGAATCCGTGCTCGCCGACGGCACCGTGATCTCGTCGCTGAATCGCATGCTCAAGAACAATGCCGGCTACGATACGAAGCAGCTGTTCATCGGCTCGGAGGGGTCCCTCGGCGTCGTTACGCGCGCTGTGCTGCGAATATTCCCGGAACCACGCAGCCGGCAAAATGCGATGGTCGCGTTGAACGATTTCGATGGCGTCGCCGGGTTCCTTGGGTTCCTGCAGAAACGCCTGGCAGGTGCGCTGAGCGCCTACGAGGTCATGTGGAATGACTATTACGTCGAGGTCACCGAGCCCGGCTGGCACCGCGCGCCATTGCCGCGCGACTACCCGTTCTACGTCGTGTTTCAGGCCGAGGGCAGCGACCCGGTACTCGACGACGAACGCTTCGAGCGGGTGTTGGGCGAGGCGCTTGAATCGGGCCTGATCGCCGACGCTGTCCTGCCGAAGTCCGAATCCGAGGTGCGCGATATCTGGAAGATTCGCGAGGACTTCGAGGCGGTGCTGGAGTACAAGCCCTATTACCTGTACGACGTGAGCCTGCCGATTCCGGACATGCCCGCGTATGTCGACGAGGTGTACCGGCGCGTTGCGGAACGCTGGCCGGATGGCCGCGTGTACACGCTGGGCCATGTGGCCGACGGCAACCTGCACTTCTTCGTGTCACCCATGGCAGGCGATGACGACCTGCACCATGACGTAAACAAGTGTGTTTACCAGCCGCTGGTTCCGTACGGTGGTTCCGTTTCAGCCGAACATGGCGTTGGTACAGAGAAAATGCGCTGGCTCCTGACGAGCCGCGCGGCCGCCGATGTTGCCCTTATGCGTACGCTAAAGAAGACGCTGGACCCGAAGAATATTCTTAACCCGGCCCGCGTCCTCGGCTAGATGAAGATCGTAGCGGGGTGCTCGAGCATCTCGCGGATACGCTGGATCATCGCGGCCGCGTCGTAGCCATCAACGAAGCGATGATCAAACGATGACGACAGGTTCATCATCAAACGTACCGCGATCTGGCCGTTGACCACCATCGGGCGTTCAACCGCGCGATTCACACCAATGATGCCGACCTCGGGCGAGTTGATAACCGGCGTTGAGGCGATGCCGCCCAGCTTGCCGAGGCTGGTAATCGTGATCGTCGAACCACTCAGTTCGTTTTTCTTCGCGGTATTGTCGCGAGCCGCTTCAGCGACACGACGAATCTCCGTCGCCAGGTCTTCGACGCCGCGAATTTCGGCATGCTTGACGACCGGTACTTTGAGGCCGTCCGGTGTCTGCGTTGCGACGCCAAGGTGTACGGCATCGTGCTGCAGGATGACGTTGCGGTCCTTGTCGTAGGTGGCGTTGCATTGCGGGAACTCGCGCAGCGCCTTCACAAGCGCCAGGCCGAGGAACGGCAACAGCGTCAGTCGCTGCTGCGGATCACTCTGCTTCGAGTTCATGTGCTTGCGCAGCGCCTCGAGCTCTGTGATGTCCACTTCCTCGACATACGTGAAATGCGGGATCTCACGTTTCGCAGCGCTCATGCGCTCCGCGATTATGCGACGCAGGCCGATGACCTTGATTTCCTTGACGCCAGTCGCGGGCTGCTTCGCCGGATCCAGCGCGACGCCTGTGGCCCGCGATTTCACGTAGGCCTCGAAGTCCTTGCGCAGGATGCGGCCATTCGGGCCGCTGCCTGGCACGAGCGAAAGATTGATGCCGGCTTCCTTCGCGCGACGGCGAATGGCCGGTGACGTGATTACACGGCCGGATGGTGAGTCGTCCGCAGGAGCGGCTTCAGCAGGAGTGGCAGGTGCCGACTCTTCTGCCGCTTCCGGTTCGGCCGAAGCGACTTCTTTCTCAGGTGCTACTGCATCGTCGGCGGCTGCGGAAGCGGCGGCGTCACCGTCAGTTTCGAACACGACCAGCGCCGCACCGACCGCGACCATATCGCCGGGCTCGCCGCCGAGTTTCACGACCGTGCCAGTGACCGGCGACGACAGCTCGACAGCCGCCTTATCGGTCATCATCGTACCGACAACGGTTTCTTCTTCAACGAGGTCGCCGACCTTGATGAACCACTCACCAATCTCGGATTCGACCATGCCTTCGCCGAGGTCCGGCAGTTTGAAAATGTGCTCGCTCATTCTGCCTCCATGACTCTGCGGATACCGGCTGACATGCGTTTCAGCCCTGGGAAGTACTGCCACTCGAACGCGTGCGGGTACGGAGTGTCCCAACCGGCAACGCGACCAATCGGTGCTTCGAGATGATAGAAGCATTCTTTCTGTACGGTCGCGGCCAGCTCGGCACCGTAGCCGCCAAAGCGGGTGGCTTCGTGTGCGATCAGGCAGCGGCCAGTCTTCTTGACCGACTCCGCGAGGGTCTCGACGTCGAGCGGCGCGAGCGTGCGCACATCGATTACTTCGCAATCCACGCCCGTGGCTTCTGCTGCCGCAATCGCAACGTGTACGAGTGTGCCATAGGTGATGATCGTCAGGTCGTCACCGGCGCGCGCGACATCGGCCTTGCCGAGCGGCACCGTGTAGTGGCCCTCGGGAACTTCACCTTTTGGATGCGATACCCACGATACTGCAGGCTTCTCCGGGTCGCCGTCGAATGGCCCGTTGTAAATACGCTTCGGCTCGAAGAATACGACCGGGTCATCGGACTCAATCGACGCGATCAGCAAGCCTTTAGCATCGTACGGATTCGATGGCATGACCGTCTTGATGCCACTGACGTGCGTGAAGATGCCTTCCGGGGACTGCGAGTGCGTCTGGCCACCGCGGATGCCACCACCACACGGCGTCCGGATTGTTACCGGCGACCAGAACTCACCGGCCGAGCGATAACGCAGGCGCGCGAGTTCGGACACGATCTGGTCGAAGCCCGGGTAAATGTAATCGGCAAACTGGATTTCGGCGACCGGCCGCAGGCCGTTAACACCCATGCCGATTGCAGCACCGACGATGCCGCCTTCGGCGATCGGTGCGTCGATGACTCGGTGTTCACCGTACTTGCGTTGCAGACCATCGGTGCAGCGGAACACGCCGCCGAAGTAACCGACATCTTCGCCAAGCACAACGACGGTCTCGTCGCGTTCCATGCAAACGTCGTGGGCCGAGCGAATGGCCTCGATCATGTTCATCTGTGCCATTACTCGCCCCTCATCACTTCGAGCATGCGGCGACGCTGCGACTCCAGGTTCGCGGGCGTTTCGGCATAAACATCGTCAAACATGGTTGCAGGGTCGAGCCACGGGCCTTCGGTCATCGTGCCGTGCGTCTGCGCTTCCTTCCACGCGGCCGTGACCTTCTCGGTCAGCTCGGCTTCGAGCGCCTCGTGCTTCGCGTCAGACCAGTGGCCTTCGGCGATCATGTGATTCTTGAGGCGCTCCACCGGGTCACCGAGCGGGAACGCGTCCCACTCATCTTTCGGCCGGTACTTGGTCGGGTCGTCACTCGTCGAGTGCGCACCGCCACGATAACTAACGAGTTCGATCAGCGTCGGGCCACCGCCGCGGCGTGCACGATCGGCCGCCCACAGGGTCGCCGAGTAGACGGCGAGCAGGTCGTTGCCGTCAACGCGCAAGCCGGGGATGCCAAGGCCCACGCCACGTCCTGCGAACGAGCGTTGTTCACCGCCGGCGGTGCCCTGGAATGTAGAGATTGCCCACTGGTTGTTGACGACGTTCATGATCACCGGCGCCTGGTAAACGGCGGCAAACGTCAGTGCGTGATGGAAATCGGCCTCGGCTGTCGAGCCGTCACCGATCCAGGATGCAGCGATGTGGTCCTCGCCCTTGATCGCCGACGCCATCGCCCAGCCGACCGCGTGCGGGTACTGCGTCGTGAGGTTGCCCGAAATCGAGAATACGTTGCCTGACTTCGAGTGATACATGATCGGCAGCTGGCGGCCCAGGCACATATCCTTCGTGTTCGACAGGCACTGGCACATCAGGTCGACGAGTTTCTCGCCGCGCAGCAGGTACAGGCCCTGCTGGCGATACGACGGGAAGCACATGTCGCCCGCACGCAGCGCCATGCCTTGGCCGATTGCTACCGCCTCTTCGCCGAGCGCTTCCATGTAGAAAGAAATGCGGCCCTGGCGCTGGATCTGCCACATGCGCTTGTCGAATACACGATTCAGCATCATCCAGCGCAGCCCGACCTGTAGCTGCGCCTTGTCGAATCCCGGGTTCCACGGGCCCTTTGCTTCATTGTCGTCGTCGAGGACGCGGATCAGCTGCTCGGGCAGGTGCGCTATGTCGCGCACGCGCACGTCGAGTGCCGGCTTGTCCACTTCGCCTGCCGGCGACAGGTTCAGGTAACTGAAGTCCGGTTTGTCGCCGGGTCGCGCTGTCGGGCGCGGTATGTGCAGTCGGGATTTGGTAACCATGAGTTATTTACCTTCTGCGACCAGACGACGCGCGAGCTCGTCGGCGAGCTCGTTGGTCGGGCGGCCGCTGGTCTCTGCTTCTTTGTAGATGGCGGTCAGGCGCTCGGGAATCTTCTCGACGTCCTTTTGGACGGCGTCTTCCGAGCTGCCACCGTGATATTCGTGTGACACGCTGATGATGCCGCCGGCATTGATGACGTAGTCCGGCGCGTACAGGATGCCGCGGTCCTGCAGGCGCTTGCCGTCGGCAGCTGTGGACAGCTGGTTATTGGCTGCGCCGGCGATCACGCTGGCTTTCAGGCTTGGAATGGTTGTGGACGTCAGGATGTTGCCGAGAGCGCAGGGCGCCAGTACATCTGCATCGACATAGAGAATATCGGCTGGCGAGACGACCTCGGCCGGCATTTCGTCTGTAACCAGCTTGAGGTTGGCGTGGCTTACATCGGCGACGATCAGCTTCGCGCCGGCCTCGTGCAGCATGCGGCAGAGGTGCAGGCCGACGTGACCAACGCCCTGGACGGCAACTGTCAGGCCTTCGACCGTATCCTTTTCGAGGCGCGCCTTAACTGTCGCTTCAATGCCGAGGAAGACACCGACCGCGGTCCACGGTGACGGGTCGCCGCCAGCGGCGTCGCCGGATTTTGGCAGGCCGGAGACAAATTCGGTTTGCTTGTTGACGTTGCGCATGTCTTCGACCGACACGCCGACGTCTTCGGCCGTGATGTAGCGTCCGCCGAGTGAGTCGACAGCGCGTCCAAATGCGCCGAACAGCTCGGCGGATTTCGGCGCGTTGTCAGTAGCGAGGATAACGGCCTTGCCGCCGCCGAACGGCAGCCCGGCTACGGCATTCTTGTAGGTCATGCCGCGCGACAGCCGCAGCACGTCGGTAATCGCTTCGTCTTCCTGGGAGTAGGTCCAGCGCCGGCAGCCACCGGCGCCGGGGCCGAGCGCCGTGGAGTGCACTGCAATGATCGCCCTGAGGCCGGTAGCCTCGTCGTCAAAGAAGTGGAGTGATTCGTGATTGTCGAATTCGGCGTTGTCGAACACGCCCATGGCTCTCCCTCCGAGCGATTTGCATAGGCCATGCAATATATACCCGTTCCAAGCGATAAATATTGCAAAAAGATTTACGCAAGTGCAATTTCATGCATAATCATTGAATAACGGATACAGAAAACGAATAAATCATGCAGAACGTTTCACTTGATCATACCGACCGCCGCATCCTCGATATCCTGCAGACTGACCCGGGTATTAACGCCACGGCGATTGGCGAGCGAATAGGTCTTTCGCAGTCGGCCTGCTGGCGCCGAATCCAGCGCATGCGCGACGAAGGCGTCATTAAGGACCAGCCCGTCATCCTGGATCGCGAGAAGGTTGGTCTGACCACGATGGTGTTCGCACACGTGAAACTGACCTCGCACGGCCGCCGCGATCTCAGGACGTTTGCCAAGTCCGTCGAGGAGTTCCCGGAGGTGATGGACTGCTACATCGTTCTCGGTAACGTCGACTTCCTGCTGAAGGTCGTTGCCGAGGACATCAAGGCATACGAGCAGTTCTTCTTCGAAAAGCTTTCGCAGCTGCCGGGGATTCAGGAAGTGACGTCGTCGATCGTCCTGACCGACGTCAAGCACACGACAGCTTTGCCAATCTGAGCGGGATTCGTCAGACAGCTATTTTCTGGCGCCACATGCGCACAAACGCTTCGCCGTGATCGGTGATGCGATAGCCCTGCTTGCCCTCTGCCTCGAGCATGCGATTTTCATGCAGCTTTTGCAGGCTGGCCGCGAACTGCGCGGGTCGCAGGTTGAAGCGCGATGCGAGGTCTTTCGCTGAGACTGCCTTGTCGCCGCCGCAGTCTGCGGTTGCCTGCAGCACGGCGAAATCGAAATTACCGATTTCGATCTCGGTCTCCAGCTCTGCAGTATCCGCTTTCTTCGGGTTCGAGAGTCGGCGGAGTCGGCAGACCATGTGTGTCCTGATGCTGTTCACAAATTCCGACACCTGGTGGATCGCCGTGCGAACTACGAGATTGGTGACGCGGTTGGCGTGCGACACGAAGCGGAATGCGCCGTAGATCGCAACGCACAGCAGAACCCAGACAAGGGTCGAGAAAATGATTGCGAAGATCAGTCGGCCGCCCAATGTGTCGAGGCTGAGCGCGGAGACCACCCACGGAAGGTGGTTCGCCAGCAGGTCGACAAACAGTTGACCGGGTGCCATGTAGTACTCGCCCATGGCTCCACTATGAGGCCGCGCGAGCCGTCGCGCGGTGAAACAGATCACATTCCGGTCCGGGACTTGAAGTGAGGCGCAGTTCACAGACGATCGGTGACGCTTCCTTGAGACTAGCGATGTCGCCGTCTGATGCGCGAGACGTCGACCCTTATTTACGCGCAGGGAATTATGTAAGACCACAAGGAGTCGTGACATGTCGAAGTCCATCCGTACGCTGATGGTGGCCGCAGCGCTGGCGCTGCCGGTAGTTAGCGCTGGTCAGGACATTTCCGGTGAGAATATCCGCAGCCTCGACGGGCAGGTGCAGACTATCAAGTCTGACGTGCTCAACATCGCTGCCGAGCTCAACACGCTCGAAGAGCGGCTGTTGTTCCCGACACATACACAAGTGTCGCTATTCGTTGCCATTGCTGAAGACGAGGAGTTTCGTCTTGATGCGGTGAAGATCGAGATCGACGGAGAGCTCGCGACGCACCATATCTACAGCTTCAAGGAACTCGAGGCCCTGCAGGAAGGCGGGGTGCAGCGGGTTCACACCAGTAACCTGACGACCGGCAACCATTCCATGAACGTCACCGTGATCGGCCAGCTCCGTAACGGCGACGCGTTCAGCGAGTCCGGCCAGTTTACGATCAGCAAGGGCGTCAAGCCCAAGGCTGTCGGTATCACGCTGGCACGTCCCGGTTTCGGCAGGGATCCGATCCAGGTCGGAGACTGGTAGTTCATGCTGCGAGCGCCAAAATTCATTGCCACCCTGTCGCTGTTGTTCGCGACTGCGGCTGGCGCGCAAACCGAAGAGCTGAACGATCTGTACTTCGGTGAGGCGCTTTACTATGCGCAGCAGGGCCTGTACTTCGAGGCGCTGGAGCGCCTCGATACGGAGGTGCGGCAGCATGAAGGCGTCGACGAGCGTGAGCTAGACACGCTGTTTGCCCACATGGACGAGGCGGGTTTTTCGCTCGGTGACTTCGAGCTCCGCTACCGCATGCATCACCGCGCGGGCCGCGCAATTCGCGCAGTACTGGAAGGCGCCGTTGAGGACAGCGTTCGTAACGACGCGGCTTACCGCCTTGCACGGATTCATTTTCAGAAGGGCCAGTTCGAAGAAGCGCTGACGGCGCTCGCACGAATCGAGGGCGAAGTACCCGAATCTATCGAAGACGATATCGAGTTCCTGCGCGCCAACGTGCACCTGGCAACGGGTGACCAGGCCAGTTCCTTCGACGTGCTCAAAAAACTGCAGAAGTCGGAAGAGTATGGCGGCTTTGCGGCATATAACCTGGGCATCGCATATCTGCAGAACGGCCAACGATCGGCTGCCATTGAGCAGCTGGATATCGCCGGCAGCCTCGAAAGTGAGGATCGCGGCGACCTCGCTGTACGCGACAAGTCGAACCTCGTGCTGGGTACGCTGTTCCTGGAAGGCGGCGATGCGGAAAGTGCGCTGCCCTACCTGAACCGGGTACGCCTCGATGGCCCGTATTCCAACCAGGCACTGCTGAGTGCGGGTTGGGCGAGCCTGACACTCGAGGATTACGAACGCGCCGTTGTGCCGTGGGGAATCCTCGCCAAGCGTGAAGTCACCGATGCGGCAACTCAGGAGGCGTTACTGGCCCTCCCGTACGCGTACAGCCAGCTGCAGGTCCACGGGCGTGCGGCAGTGCATTACGGTTACGCGCTGGACGCATTTGTGAGCGAGACCAAAAAGCTCGACGAATCGATCGAAAGTATTCGCGCCGGCAGTTTCCTTGAGGCCCTGGTCCGCGAAGAGATCCGCAAGGACAAGGACTGGGTCATCCGTCTGCGTTCGTTACCCGAGTCGCCGGAAACCTATTACCTGATGGAGCTGCTGGCCTCGCATGATTTCCAGACCGGCCTGCAGAATTACCTCGACCTCGCCGACCTGCGCCGCAAGCTCGTGAGCTGGGAAGGCGGATTCGATGCTTACGAAGAAATGGTGGATATCAGGCGCGATCACTACGATCCGCTGCTGCCGGATATTGATGAATCTTTCCGCGAGCTCGACTCGCGCCTGAAACTGCGCCGCGAGCAGCATGAAACGCTCGTCAAGCGTCGCGATGATCTTCTGACCATGCCGCGCCCCGAGTTCCTGGCAACGCCTGAAGAGCAGCAACTCATGCTGCGAATTGAGGCCATCGAAAGCAGGCTGGCTGGCGGCGATCCCGTGGTCAGTAGCGACGAGATGCAGCGCCTTGGCCGACTCAAGGGCATCCTCGCGTTTAACCTGAAGACGAGTTTCCACGAACGACTGACGACATTTGATCGCAACGTTCGCAGTCTCGAGCAGGCGATGGTCACCGTCGAAGCAGAGTACAAAGAATTCGTGCGTGTCCGCCAGGCCGCCGCACACAGTTACACAGGTTACGACAAGCCGATGCAAAACCTGCGTGCTGACGTGAAGAAATCGGTACAGAAGATCGATCAGCTCATGGCGCACCAGGGGCATCTCCTGGAAGTATTGGCGATCGAGGAATTGCAGGCGCGCCGTGATCATTTGGATAACTATGGCGACAAGGCACGCTTCGCGCTTGCCGACAGCTACGACCGCGCTACGCAGGCACAGGCGATGCTGGAGGAGGGCGAATGATCCGTCGTCTGCTCGTCCTGTTTGGCATGGCCGCACTCGTTGCCGGCTGCGGCAGCACCAGCCGCCCGACCGAAGGAACGCTTGCCGAATTGACAACGCTTGAGCCCGACGTCAAGGACGTCTACCTGGAAGACGGCCTTGAACGTGCGGCTCAGAGCTATCGCCGTTACCTTGCCGAGACGACCGAGAACCCTCGTACACCGGAGGCAATGCGCCGCCTGGCCGACCTGCAGATCGAGCAGGCGTACGGCCTGATCGGCGAATCGCAGGCGCGCGAGCTTGCAGCACCGGAAGTGGCTCGCGTGGAAGCACCAAGCACCGCACCTGCAGCCGAGATACCGGTGTCGGGCGAAACCGACGAAGAATTTGAGCAGCGTGCAACTGCTCGCGAGGACCTCCTGAGCGCGCCTGTTGTCGATAACCAGGACCTGCAGGAACTGGCCGGTCGTGAGATTGCCGGCGGCCCGCTCGAAGCTATCGAGACCTACAAGCAGATTCTTGAGCAGTATCCCAACTACGAGCGCAACGACAAGGTGCTATACCAGTTGTCGCGTGCCTACGACGAAGTGGGCGAGCCGGATCTCGCGATGGAGGCGATGAATCGCTTCGTCGTTGAGTATCCGTATTCGAGATATGCCGATGAAGTGCAGTTCCGTCGAGGCGAGTATCACTTTGTCCGGCGCAACTTCCGCGACGCGGAAAGCGCGTATAAACGAGTTACGGCGATGGGACCGTCATCGTCCTACTACGAACTCGCGCTCTACAAGATGGGCTGGACGCTTTACAAGCAGCAGTTTTATGACGAGGCACTCGACAGCTTTGTTGCAGTACTCGATTACAACCATTCCATTGGCTATGACTTCGATCAGCATTCGGACGAAGACGAAGAGCATCGCGTAACGGATACGTTCCGCGTCATCAGCCTGAGCTTCTCAAACCTCGGTGGTGTCGAGGTCATCGACGAGTACTTTGCCGACAAAGGGCATCGCAGCTACGGCGACAAGATCTACAGTCATCTCGCCGAGTTCTATTTCGAGAAGCTGCGTTACGACGACGCGACTTCGGTGTACCGGTCTTTCGTCGACCTGAATCCTTATCACCGCAAGTCGCCGCATTTCGGAATGCGCGTTGTCGAGATCTTCGGCGCGGCAGATTTCCCGCTGCTCGTGGTTGAGGCCAAGAAGGATTTCTCGACGCGCTATGCACTGTCCTCGGACTACTGGAATTACCACGACGTTGACGAGTCGACCGAGGTAACTGATTTCCTCAAGACCAACCTCGGCGACCTTGCCGGTCATTATCACGCGCTCTACCAGGCGCCAGACCTGGTCGACGAGCGGCCCGAGAATTTTGTCGAAGCACAGCGCTGGTATCGCCAGCTACTGCTGTCGTTTGCTGATGACGCTGCGACACCCGAGTTTCACTACCGCTACGCTGACCTGCTGCTTGAGAACCAAAACTTCGGCGAAGCGGCAGTGGCATACGAACGTACGGCTTACGACTACCAGCCGCACGAGCAGTCGGCGGATGCCGGTTATGCAGCCGTGTTCGCGTGGCGCCAGGAGCTGGAACTAGCAACTGGCTCCCGCAAACGTGACGTAACTGACCTGACCATCGAGAGTTCCTTGCGGTTCTCGGAGGCGTTCCAGGCACATGCGCAGGCGCCGAATGTGCTGGGAGCCGCTGCGGATGACCTCTACAAGCTTGAGGATTTCCCGCGCGCGATCCACTCGGCACGTACCTTGCTGGCGCGTTATCCGGGCAGTGACGAGGCGCTGCGCCGCGGTGCCTGGTCGGTTGTCGCCCACGCATCTCTCGACATAGCCGAGTACCAGGATGCCGAAATCGCTTACAGCAGCGTGCTGGAGCTGACGGCCGAAGACGACGAGAGTCGGCCGGACGTGATCGACGGTCTCGCCGCTTCGATTTACAAGCAGGCCGAGCAGGCCAACATGCTGGAAGACTATCGTGCCGCTGCCGATCATTTCCTGCGAATCAAGGAAGCTGCCCCGACTTCCGAAATCCGTAGTTCGGCCGAGTACGATGCGGCCGCCGCGTTAATGAAGCTCGAAGACTGGGACGAAGCGTCCGAAGTACTCGTCGAGTTTCGTGAGTCACATCCCGAGAACGAACTTGCGACCGAGGCAACGAAACAGCTTGCACATGTTTATCGCGAGTCCGGCGACTTCGTGAGCTCCGCGCGCGAACATGAGCGCATCGCAATAGAGGAAACCGATCCGGAGATCAGCCGCGAGGCGCTGCTGACTGCTGGCGAGCTCTATGACGTTGCGACCGCCATGGACGATGCGATACGCGTATTCGAGCAATACGTTACGACTTACCCGCGACCCATCGACTATGCGATGGAGACGCGCACTCGCCTGGCACAGATTTTCAAAGACCAGTCCGACTACATGCGTTACTACGCTGAGCTGGAAGCTCTTGTTGAGCTGGATGCGACAGCCGGCGGCGATCGCACCGACCGCAGCCGCTTCCTGGCGTCGAGCGCCGCGCTGGTTCTTGCCGAGCGTCACTATGCCAACTTCACGGAGCTTGAACTGACGCTGCCGTTCGAGGAAAGCCTGGCCGAGAAGCAGGCACGCATGGACCGGACGCTGGCCGGTATGGAGTCGCTGGTCGAATACCAGGTCGCCGCCGTTACCTCCGCGGCAACGTTCTACATCGCCGAGACTTATCGCGAGTTTGGTCGCTCCCTGATGGAGTCGGAACGCCCGGCTGGAATGTCGCAGGCCGAGCTCAACGAGTACGAGCTGGTCCTCGAAGAGCAAGCCTGGCCTTATGAAGAGCAGGCGATCTCGGTGCATGAGGCCAACTTTGAATTGCTGGCGGGCGGCATCTACAACGACTGGGTGCAGCAGAGTCTCGACGAACTGTCTGTGCTGATGCCGGGTCGCTACGCAAAGTCTGAGTCGAGCGAAGGCTTTGTCGATTCAATCGATCAATACGCCTACCGGATGCCGATCGCGCCGCTGCTCGAGCCGAATCCGACGGTTGTCGGCCAGGTATCGGAGGATGCCAAGTGAACAGATTATTTTTACTGGCTGTATCGCTCCTGGTACTGGGCGGCTGTAACGCCACGGCAACCGCTGTGAAGAAGCCGGAACCGGCGAGTATCGAGGTTCAGGAAGTCGGCTTCACTATCATCCAGGAAATTCGCGTCGCCGAGTCTGTCCGGGCTGACTACGAAGCTGCCGTCGCTGCGCTGCGTAACGGTCAGACCAAGCGTGGCATTGAGCTGCTTGAGGCTGTGACTCAGGAAGCGCCTGAAGCGGTCGCGCCGCATATCAATCTGGGCGTGGCCTATCACCGGGCAGGTGCCCTCGAGAAGGCCGAAGAGCAATTGCAGGAAGCGCTGCGGCTTAACGGCAATCACCCCGTAGCGCTGACCGAGCTCGGCATTATTCATCGCAAGAACGGCCGCTTCGCTGAGGCCCGAAAAAATTACGAGGCGGCCCTGCTGGTGTACCCGGGCTATCACTACGCGCGGCGCAATCTTGGCATTCTCTGCGACCTGTATCTCGTCGACCGGAGCTGTGCCATCACCCAGTATGAGGCTTATTTGCAGACCGTAGACGAAGATACCGAGGTGAACATGTGGCTCAGCGATCTTCGCGCCAGGGCTGCAACGGAGTAATCGACATGAAGCGCATGGTGTTTTTTACAGCTCTCGTTATTGCCAGCGGACCTGCGTTTTCGCAGGACGACGAGGCTGAGACGACAGAGCCGTTCGAGGCCGCAGAAGAAAAGCCCGAACCGGTTCCTGGCGGTCCCAAGAAAATGTCCGGCATGTCGATTTTGGGTAACGAAGAGGCGCCCAAGTCGCTCGTTATCGTGCCCTGGAAATCATCCCAGCTTGGCGATGGCATCTCACTCTCCGATACGCTTGAAGATCGCGCTCAACCCGTTGATAAAGAAGTGTTTTTGCGCGAACTGGACTACTACGAGATTCGTTCCGGCGACAAGTAGGCAAATCGCCTTCTTGTGACCTGTTTCAAGGTTGCGCGCATCCCTGTCGACATAATCCCCGAACGTGAGCTACGTCACGTAATTCCCTGATAACCGGGTCTATTCTGACTCTTCGTCCGGAGCTGACTCCGGGCCTATCTAATGATTGAGGATTTGGAAATGGACTTTTTCTATTCGATTGTCGCCTTCTTCGCAACGGGTGGTGTGTTCATGTATCCGATTCTGCTGGTGTTCGCGATTGGCGTTGCTGTCGCCATCGAACGCTATGTGACCCTGAGGTTGGTGACTAGCAAGAACCAGGCAGTGTGGAGCAAGGTTCAGCCCCTTCTGGATGAAGGCGAGTTTGATCAGGCACGCGAGTTGACCGGCGAAGACGAGTCGACGATTTCACAGGTGCTGAACATGGGACTGTCGCTGCAAGGCACCGTACGTCGTCGCGAGGACATCGAGATCGCGATGGAGGAGAGCATGATGGAAATTGTGCCGCGCCTCGAGAAGCGTACGCCATACGTGGCACTGGCTTCGAGTATCGCTACTCTGCTTGGCCTGCTCGGCACGATTATGGGCCTGATCCAGGCGTTCACCGCGGTTGCCAACGCCAACCCGGCTGAGAAGGCGGACCTGTTGTCCGCCAGTATTTCGGTCGCGATGAACACGACAGCATTCGGTCTGATGGTCGCTATTCCGCTGCTCGTTGTTCACGCGCTGCTGACCAGCAAGACCGGCGACATCGTCGACAGTCTCGAAATGGCCACCGTCAAAGCGCTGAACGTATTTTCGCGCAGGGCTCGCCAGGTAGCAGTTGAGGCGTAAGGCCAATGGCCCGCAGACAACATCACTACAAGCGCCGCACCGGCGAGACTTACGAGATTGACGTTACGACCTTTCTGAACCTGATGGTCGTGCTCGTACCGTTTCTGCTGATCACGGCGGTCTTTTCGAGGCTCACGATTGTAGAGCTGAACCTGCCGAGCAACGCTGGCGGACCGGTCGACGCGGCAGACAGCTTCAGACTTGAAGTCATCGTCCGGGAACCCGGCATAGAGATCAGTAACGGGACCGCGATTATCGCGACGATTCCGAAGAAGGAAGAGGTTTACGATCTCGACACGCTGTCGGACATGATGGTTGAGCTCAAGCAGACCTACCCGGACCTCGACGAGGCGTCGGTGTTGATGGAGCCGCTGATCGATTACGACTACCTGATCCAGGTCATGGACGTGGTGCGCAGCGTTGAGCTGCCGGTCCAGTCGGACGGTGAAGACGAGCTGATGGCCAATGGTGAGCCGGAAACCGAACTTTATGCCTTGTTTACGGACATCGCGGTGGGAGACGCGCCATGAGGAATTCGCGCCGCATGAAGCGTATGGGCCGTAACCGGCTCAAGCTGACGAAGATGAACCTGACGTCGCTCATGGACGTTTTTACGATTCTCGTATTCTTCCTGCTGGTTAACTCGGGTTCTGTTGAAGTGCTCGACTCGCCGAAGGATGTGACGTTGCCGGAGTCGCGTGTCGAGGCCAAACCGCGTGAGACGGTCGTGATATTCATCAGTCCGGACGAAGTACGTGTGCAGGGCCAGCTGGTCGCAAACGTGGATGAGATCCTCGCGGGCGAAGAGGGCGCCGTTGACCCGATCATGGCCAAGCTGGCGCAGCTACGCGACAACGTAATCGGCACAAGCACGCTGGCCGTGGCGCAGAGCCAGGAAGTCACGATCCTCGCCGACAAGAAAGTACCTTTCACGGTTATCAAGACCGTGATGTCGACGTGTACGAGCGAAGGCTATGAAAACGTATCACTCGCTGTGACCCAGAAGGGTGCGCAGGTGGCGGCCCTTTAGCGCCACCGGGACAAGGATGTCATTGTGACCGAAGACCTGTCATCTCGAGAAACATCACTACGCTCCGACGTTGATGCGTCGGAGGGTGTGCTGGTTGGGCTCGAACGCGAGCTCAAGGCGACCAACGAGCGGCTGACCGCGCTACTCGGACAGGGGCACCAGTACGAGCTGCTGGCCCAGGTCTGCACGTCGCTGGATGCGCTGGACGAGCTCGGCGCCGCCGATCTGTTCTGGTCTGACAGCGATGACAGCTGGGCTCGTGAAAATCGACTCAACCAGGTTCGAGGCCGGGTTGACGAGTATGCGTCCAACATCGAGCGTGTTGAGTCTGAACGGGATCGATTGCTTCACCGGATTGGTGATCAGAACAAGGCACTGGACCGCCTGCACTACGAGCTCATTGACGTTATCGAGCGCGAGGAGAGCCGCAAGAACGAGTGGGCGGTCGAGCGCGAGGCGGAACCGCTGCCGGCACACGAGCAGGTCATGCCGTGGGCGCGGGATACCGAGGAAGATTCGCGCTTCAGACGTTCCATGTTGTCGTCCCTGGCTGCCTCTCTTGTCGTGGCGCTGCTGCTGGGATCGATAGCGATTCCGATCAAGGAGCGAGACGAACCTATCGAGCTGCCGGAGCGAGTTGCGAGACTCGTGCATGAGCGTATCCCGGTGCCGAAACCGGAGCCGCAGCCGGTGATCGAAGAAGAGATTCCCGAGCCTGAACCCGAGGAGATGGAGGAACTCGTCGAGACGATTCCTGACGAAGTGGTTCCGGAACCGGTTGTAACGCCTGCCGTCGCCGAAGTTGATATTCGCGAGCAGGTGCAGTCGAAGGGTATTCTTGCATTCAGTGCCAGTTTCTCTACACCACAGAATCTGAGGCCGGCTGCACAGCTGGGCTCGCAGGCCAGTTTCAACAACGCCGGGTCGGATGAGACCGGTCGGCCGACGCGTTCGATGGTTACCTCGAACGCCCCAGGGTCGAGCGGCGGTATCAACCTGGCGAGTATCAGCCGCAACACCGGTGGCGGTGGTGGCGGCATGGAAGGCGTCGAAGTATCGCGTGTAGCAAGCGCAATCGGAACCGGTGGTGGCAATGCCGATCGGCCGATGTCCGGCGGCGCTGTTGGCGGTCGTACCGACGAGGAAATCCAGATCGTATTCGACCGGCACAAAGCGGCGCTTTACCGGCTTTATAACCGTGAGCTTCGCAAGAACCCGACGCTGCGCGGCCAGATCGTCCTGAAGCTGACGATTGAGCCGGACGGCTCAGTATCGTTCTGTGTATTGCAGTCGTCGGACATGAACGCGCCGGTGCTTGCTGAGCAGGTTGTAGGGCGTGTTGCGACATTCGATTTCGGCGCCAAGGAAGACATCGCAGCGGTAACGATCATTTACCCGATCGACTTCCTGCCGGCGTCGTGAATTCACACTATTTTTACTTAATCACGGGAAATCCGTGATCCTGTGATGCAGTTCAAGTTTTGACTGCACGGACTGCGTCATAGTCGTTTTTTGAGACAGGAAAAGGCAAACCCGTCGAAAGGCGGGGGCGCAAAGTCACCGGCCTGTAAAGCTCCGAGCTTCATGGCAGCGGGACCGCCCGAATCTTTGCATTCGACAGTCCGGCCTTGGGTGATTTGAACGCAAGGGATGCGACATAACGACAATGGTCGGACTGGAACAGATAATTCGGTTTAAGCCGATTGGCCGCTGGTGCTCACGGGCATTGGCGGTCTTCGTGCTGCTGTTTGCGTCCGGTGTGGCGAACGCCCAAGCAACCGACTGTTCGTCTTATCCGAACGCCACAATCGACGGCAACGTTGATCCGAATCCGCCGTCGAATATCAATGTCGATACTGACTGCACGGTTCGAAATTTTCCGGCGAGCAATCCGCTGACGTCGAATTTCGCGTTCTACACGGCGCCAGGCCAGACCAACGTTCGCCATCTGTTGATCTTCGACAACGTCTATCACACCGGGCAGATGTCCTGTGCAGTCGTGCTTGATCACAAGATCTGGTTTGTTAACGGCGCATCGACGCAGGTTCAGGACAAGTGCCAAAACCTGCTGATTCCGGTTGAGAAAATCGACAAGCGGAATCCACCAGGTGATGCGGCGACGGTCGGCGTGCCGTTCACTTACCGGCTCGTTATTCCTGTTCTCTACAGTCCCGCCGACGACGGTACCGGCAACGCGACGGGTGTTATTGACTGGACCGGTTCGCTCGACGACCTGCACAGCGTCGTGGTAACCGACGATCTCAATGAAACAGGCGTCGACCTGACGTACGTCAGTCATGAGGTGACCTGGGCGGACACGGGTGCGCAGATCAGTCATACGTTTAACAACACCGGCGGTTTGCTGACATTCAATGTTGATCCGGTGATCCCGGCGAGTCAGCAGATTCACATCGATATTACGGTCGTCCTCGAAAACACACCGACCAACTCCGTTGGCACTCAGTTCGTCAACACGGCGCGCTGGCAGTTCGGCCGACTTATTGAAGGTACGTTCTATGAGCCTCTGCCGGGTGAGAATGGTATTTCTCCGCCGATTACGATCGGCGGGCCGGAGCTAATAGCGACCAAAACCGGCCCGAGCACCTTGGGCACGACGCTGAATCTGGGAGAGTGGGGGCAGTTCAGGATTGACCTGCACAATGTCGGAACCACCGATGCGTGGAGCGTACAAATTCTGGACAAGTTCCCGAATCGCTCATTCGGCGGAATGTGCGACGCGACGCCGGAAATTATCAGTGCGCAGGTTTTCCGGGCCGACGGAATTACGCCCGTTCCCGGTAAAGGTCCGCTAGTTCAGGGGGTTGATTACAGCTTCGAGTATCGTCCATCCAGTTGTTTTCTGTTCTTGGACATGCTGACGCCGGCGGGTGTGATAGGGCCGGATGAGCGGCTAATAGTTGATCTTCGGACGCGTCTGGATTCGGACAGTCAGGACGGGAGGCAGTTGACCAATGTTGCCGGCGCACGGCTATGGTTCAACGACTCGCCGGCCAATGCGGATCGCATTCGAACCGCCAACTACGTAACAGATGGTTCGCCGGGCGTTGTCGACTTCCAGGATGCACACACCTTCGATATTGAACTCTACGGCTACTTCTTCGAAAAGACCGTCGAGAACGTAACCACCGGCGTTTACCCGGCTACCTCGGCCCGCCCCGGCGATACGCTGCGGTATTCGCTGCGTTTACAGACAACCGATGGCCCGCTCGACGATGTCCAGTTCATCGATGATCTGGGCGCGTACAACAATTCATCCAGATTCGTTCCGGGCTCGCTGACGATTGTCGGCGGCCTGCCAGCGGGTGCGACCGATAACTCGAATTCGACCGGCGGCACGAACAACGACGGACTAGTCGACATTGGTAACCTCAACCTGCCAGCGAGTAGCGAGGTGACGATTCAGTATGAAGTCACGCTTCGTCCGGCCCTTGTCGATGGCACCATAATCACCAACCAGGCCGGTCTCTACGCCGGCGTCAAACTCGTCGACAGTGACGACCCGTTCGTCAACGGCCAGTCCAGCCCCGACGTCATGGGCGATGAGGATCCGACAGTTGTCCTGATCGAGGCCGAAAGCCCGACCGGTACGGTGAAGACTGCTACGCAGGCTACCGCGACCATTGGCGAAGAATTCACCTACCAGGTAACTGTCCCGGCGGCACCGCACACAGCGCCGTTGTACGACGTTCGCATCATCGACGACCTGTCGGCATCGGCCGCCGATCTCGAGTTTGTAAGCGTCGCCAAGGTATCGAGCTGGGGTTCCTGGACGCCGCAAAACACCGGTGATTCGACGAATATCGTCATCGAGGATCCGGTCAATGGCATTGATATCCCGGCCGGCGAGCAGGCTGTCGTTGAAATTACGGTTCGCCTGCTGGACACGGCAACCAACGTTGCCGGTCTCACATTCGCAAATACGGCGTCCTATACCTACAACCTGATCGACTCCGACGTTGCAACGCAGCGACCGGGCGATCCGGGCACCAGCGCCGACATGACTGTCGTTGAACCTGATCTGACCCTTGAGAAAACCGGTCCGCTGCAGATGCGCTTCGGCGTTCTTGAGACCTTTACGCTCAACGTACACAACCGCGGCGATTCACCAGCCTGGAATGCCACAGTTACAGATCTTCTGCCCAACCAGGCCGATGGTGGCACCTGTGATGTCGCGCCGCAGAATATTACTGCGCAGGTTTTCGAATCCAACGGGACGACTGCCGTTTCCGGCGTCCTTGCCGACGGCGTTGACTACACGGCGACATTCGCCGGTGACCCGACCTGTTCGCTGACGCTGAATTTCCTGACTGCTGAAGCCGTTATCGATGTCGATCAGCGTCTGATCATTACCTTCGATACTCAGACCGATGCCGGCAGCCTTGAGAACGCCGCGTTGACGAACTACGCCGGGGCGACGGAGTGGTTCAGCCTTGAGTCGTCGAACACTTATGGCCGAACCTACACGGAGGCCATCACCGACGGTACGCCGAATACGCTCGACCATGAAGACGAGCACACCACGACGGTATTCACCCCGGCGCTGATATTCGAGAAGACTGTCGTCAATCTGACGAGCGGAGACGACCCCGCATCGACCGCAACGCCGGGCGATATTCTCGAGTACACACTACGTGTCGAGAACACCAACGACACGATCATCGACTCGTTTGAGATCGTGGACGAACTCGACCGTCTGAATACGATTCCGGCATTTGTTGCCGGCTCGCTCAATGTCACGTCAGTGCCTGCCAATGCGACAGATCAAAGTGACGCGAACGGCGGAAATGCCCAGACAGGCCTGATCGATGTTCGCGGGCTGAGTCTCTCTGGCGCCGGCGACAGTCTGGAAATCGTCTTTGAGGTGCAACTCGCGCCGGTCATCGCCAATGGCACGGTCGTGATGAACCAGTCAGAGGCTCAGTACGCTGGTAACACCGTCGCGCTCAGTGACGACCCGTACATTAACGGCGCTGCAGACCCGAACACTGACGGCGACGAGGACCCGACTGAGGTCCTGATCCAGTCCGCGCCGTACTTCGATATCGACAAGATTTCGACGTACCTCGATGGCGACCCCGCTGTCCTGCTGGCCGGCGAATCGCTGCGCTACACGATCACGGTGCAGAACGTTGGAACCGACAATGCGACCAACGTGACCATGACCGACATGGTGCCCGCCAACACAACGTATGTTGCCGGCAGTACAACGCTCAATGGCACGCCCGTAGCCGACGGCGCGAACGGCTCGCCGCTGATCGATGGAATTCTTCTCGGTGACCTGGCCGCAGGCGACGCGGCCGTCACGGTCGAGTTCGATGTCGTCGTCTATGCAAACGTGCCGGATGGCACGACCATTTCGAACCAGGCGTTCGTCAGCGCCGTCGATCAGGGCCTGGCCGACTTGCCGTCCGATGATCCACGGACCGCTGTAGTCGACGATCCAACCATAGACGTTGTCGGCAATTATCCGATCCTGTTTGCGGAGAAGTCGGCCGCATTACAGATCGACAATGGTTCTCCGGGTATCGTTGATCCGGGCGACACGCTGCGCTACACAATCACGATCTACAACAACAGCAGTAGCGTAGCTGCGACCGTGGTTGAGTTGTTTGACGACGTGCCCGCAAACGTTACCTACGTTGCCAATTCAACGACGCTTGATAGTAATCCGGTTGGACAGCCCGACGGTGGTGTATTCCCGCTCGCTGCGCGCATCCAGGTTGGCAATGCCGGCGTGCTTGACCCGGGTGCATCAACGACGGTGCAGTTTGATATGCAGGTCGACGCCGCAACTCCGCGCGGAACCCAGATCGTTAACCAGGGCACGGTGTACAGCGCCGAGGTCGCGAACGTATTGACTGACGGTGACGGCAATCCGTCAACCGGTCCGGAACCAACAGTTGTAGTCGTCGGCGATGCCCAGGTTCTGACGATCGCGAAAGAGGTCTCAGTCGTAAACGGTGGGCCGGCACTGGGCGGCGAAGTACTCGAGTACACGGTAACCGTGCAAAACGTCGGTACCGTGCCGGCACAATACGTCACACTTCGTGACGACCTCGACGAAGCTACGCCGGGCTACATCACCTACGTCGACCAGTCGGCATCTCTGAACGGCCTGACGAACGGCGTGTCTGTCGCCGGTCAGATCATTACGGCTGATTACTTCACCGAATATGGCCCGTTGCAGCCGGGAGAGACGGCTGTACTGCGCTTCCGTGCCGTCATTGACCCGCAGCTCGTCGAAGGTACGACCATTGGCAATACCGGCCGTGTGTACTGGGATGATCCCCAGCAACAAGCTGACGCTACCGTCTACATTGACGTCGGTGCGATGCCCGATGCAGGCATGCTGAGTGGCTACGTCTGGCACGATGCGGATCACGAAAACACGCCGGGATCGCTCGAGCGTCGGCTTGAAGGCTGGACGGTCGAGTTGCGACTGGACGGCCAGCTCGTTCGCTCAATGCTGACCGATGCGGACGGCTATTACCTGTTCACAAACGTCATGCCGAATTACGGATCCGGCTCGTTCTACTCGCTGCAGTTCAGCGCGCCGGGCGCCGTCGCGACAACCGCGATGATGGGTGAGACCGATTCCGACTTTACCGACGGCCAGCAGCGTATCGACGAGATCGATGTGCAGGATGGCAGCAACAATCTCGACCTGAACATGCCGGTCGACCCGAATGGCGTCGTTTACAACTCGGTGGGCCGATCGCCGGTTACAGGTGCCACGGTATCGTTGGTCGACCCGCGTAACAATCTGCCGCTGCCGTCCAGCTGTTTCGACGACCCGAACCAGCAGGGTCAGATCACTGTCGGTAACGGCTACTACAAGTTCGATATCAATTTCTCGGATCCAGCATGCGCCAGCGGCCAGAACTACCTGGTGAGCGTGACCGCGCCGGATACCAGTTTCATTCCGGGTGTTTCGACACTGATTCCGCCGACATCCGATACAACAACGCTGCCGTTCGACGTTCCGGCATGCCCGAATTCCCCGGCCGACGCCGTGAATGGCGTACTGGCAACCTGCGAGGCCGTTATCTCCGAGTTCCCGGCACCGCCATCGGTATCAGCCCGTAGCCCGGCGACCGAGTACCACCTGTTTGTTCGTCTTGATTCGACCCAGGTACCGGGCTCGAGCCAGCTGTTCAACAATCATATTCCGCTCGATCCGCGACTCGACGGTGCCGTTGCAATTACGAAGACGTCGCCAATGGTCAACGTCACACGCGGCCAACTCATTCCGTACGTCATTACGATGCGAAACTCGTTCGGCGTAGACCTCTACGACGTGAGCGTTGTCGACCGCTTCCCGGCAGGCTTCCACTACGTCGAGGGCTCGGCACGATTCGATGGTCAGCCTGTAGAGCCGACAGTTATCGGTCGCGAACTGACCTGGTCAAACCTTGGACTTGCCGTAGACGGTACCCACGAAGTGAAGCTCTTGCTCGCGGCCGGTGGTGGTATTACCGAGGGCGAGTTCGTCAACCGTGCACAGGCAGTGAGCTCGATTAGCGGCATCGCCATGTCCGAAGAGGCCACAGCGACCGTCCGCATCATTCCGGACCCGACTTTTGATTGCACCGATGTGTTCGGCAAGGTCTACAACGACCAGAACCGAAATGGCCTGCAGGATGGCGACGAAGAAGGTATCGCGGGCGTTCGACTGGTAACGCCAAACGGTCTGGCCGCATCGACCGATGCGAATGGTCGTTACCACATTACCTGCGCCACGGTTCCGTATGAGGGTCGCGGCAGTAATTTCGCGATCAAGCTCGATGACAGGACCTTACCGAGCGGATTCCGGGTATCGACTCGCCCCGTCGCGATCAAACGTGCGACTCGCGGTAAAGCGTTGCGTATCAACTTCGGTGCTTCGATTCACCGCATTGTTGGCCTCGACATCGCGGATGCCGTATTCGAACCTGACTCAACCGTGATGCGCCAGCAATGGCTGTATCGCATCGACCTGCTGCTTGGCGAGCTCAGGAAGGCACCGTCGACATTGCGACTCTCGTACATCGCCGACCTGGAGTCTGAATCCCTGGTTCGCGAGCGTCTCGAGTTGCTGCGTGAGCAGATTACCGACGCGTGGAAAGCCGACGGTGGTGGCTACGAACTGACGATCGAAGAGGAACTGCACTGGCGCCTCGGTGGCCCTGTTCGCCAGGGAGGTGAGCCATGATTCGCCGGATCTGGATGCTGCTGCTCATGACACCGATCGTGTCCCTTGCTCAGCAGGTGGATGATGCCGACATGGGCGAAGCCGTAGAACGACACCTGTCAACGGACGTGGATTTCATGCAGTGGGTGCAGGACGACGAGCGTCTCAAGACCGAGGCCAGCGACACGATTGGGACGCGCGAAACACTCGAAGATACGTTCGAGACCATCAAGCTGCGCAATGTAATTCCGCCGATCTACTTCGAGACTGGCGTCGCTCAGATTCCTGAGGGTACCGTCGAGTCCCTGAACGAAATTCTTAATGGCATGCAGGATCGTATGAATGTGCGCCTGCATCTCGTCGGACACGCTGACAACCAGCGTCTGTCGCCGCGCCTGCAGGCGGTCTACGGCGACAACATGGGGCTATCCAAAGAGCGTGCCGGCGAAGTGGCCGAGTACATGCAGACGATGCTGTCGCTGCCGGCCGAAGGTGTTTCGTATTCCTGGCAGGGCGACCTGCAGCCGGCGGCTCCGAACGACTCGGAAGCCAATCGCGCGCTTAATCGTCGCGTCGAGGTCGAAGTCTGGTACGACGAGCCGCGCGACAAAGTCGGCCTCGAAGAATTCCTCGTCGAACACGAAGTGAATGCGATCAAGGTTTGCCGCATTGAAACGGTCTGCAAGCTTCGCTACGTCGAGGGTCACTCGCGCAGGGCACGTGTACAGAACCTCATTGCGCCGCTGCATTACGATTCCGACTCCATCGAAGTAACGGACGCGTTCGTCGAACAGGTCCGGCAGACGCTGGACAACCTGTCTGACAAGCAGAATGTAGTCGTGAAACTCGTCGGCCATACTGACACGCAGCCGCTGGTCGGCCGCGCAGAACGCATCTACGGGGATCACCTGGGCGTCTCGAAAGCGCGCGCGCGTCGTGTGGCGCTGGCGCTGCAGGACGAGCTCGATCTGGCGTCGGATCGCATCGACAGCGATGGCAGCGGCGCTGACAAGCCGCTCGGCTCAAACGCAACAATCCAGGGCCGCGCGCTGAATCGTCGCGTCGAAGTTGAATTCTGGTACGACGACCCGCTGCAGGAGCTGCCTGACGAACCGCAGCTTTGCCCGGGTGATGCCGGCGCGGAAATGGTGACCAAGGTCTACGACCCACCATGGGGCACTCTGACCAACATCGATTTTTCATCCGGGAGCGCCAGCATTCCGGCAGCCCTTGAGGGCAGCCTGCGTCGCGCACTGGACGATGTTGCTGACAAGGCAAATCCACGACTGCGCTTCATCGGCTACACGCGCAACGAACGTCTCGCTCGCAGGACTGCTGGCGTTTACGGTGACGACATTGGCCTGTCGGCTTCCCGTGCGCGCCGTGCGATGGAGCAGGTCGCCGCCAATATGGAGTTGACCGACAGTCAGGTTGAGTTCGAAGGTCGTGGTTACGTGCATGCCGACGACGTAGTTAACGCCGGCTTCGTACAGGGCGAAACCTCGCACGTTGCGGTGCAGGTCGTTTACGACGAACTCGCAATCCTCGATGACTACGAAGGCGTCGATATTCAACGCATGACCCGGGAACTCGAGCCGGAGAACCCGTTGTCACTGAACCTGATGCGCATCACGGTCGACGGCAAGCCGATCGATGATCCGGAGCGCAGCTCTTCTGACATCCAGCGCTGTACTGACGTCGCGCTGGCCAGTGCTGACATCCAGTTTGGATTCAATAACCTTCGCTCTGCGCCGCGCCTGAGTGTTAGCGCCGAGCCGCAGCGAATCGCCGTTGCGACCACGGAAGAAGGGCTCGCGTTCGCCGATGATGTCGCGTTCCGCATGTACACGAACTACTCGCACTTCATCGAGCGGGCTGAAATTCGTGTCTTCGATACGGCGCAGTCACTCCAGAATGAGCCTGTCGACATCATAGAAATACCGTTCGACCAGGCAGCCTACTGGCGCCCGGTCCCGGGTGCCTTCCGCGCCCCTGTCGAGCGCCTCGCATATGTCCTGCGCGCTTACGGGAAGGACGGTAATTTTGACGAGACGCTGCCGCAGGCTCTTGAGATCGATTACGACGTTTCGTTCGCCGGACTTGAGGAAGGTGTCGACGAGCAGGAAAACGAGGCGAGCGAGGCTGTCGTCATGCAGTCGGCGTTTCCTGCCTGGGGAGAGAATACGCTGGGCAGCCACAACATCGGCCTTAGCAGCGGCACGGTCAGTGTTCGCGGCGCAGGCATACTGCCTGAACAGCAGGTCTGGGTTGCGGGTCGCCCTGTACCGGTCGATGAGAACGGCGAGTTTGTCGCGGAGGAGATCCTGCCGCAGGGCTCGCACACCGTTGAAGTGGCCGTTATTGACGCGGAAGGTCGTGGTGAGCTGTACCTGCGTGACCTCGAGTTTGAAGACGACGACTGGTTCTATGTAGGCATGGCAGACCTGACTGTCTCGGGCAGCAAGACGAATGGACCAATGCAGCTACTGCAGGGCGCAAACGCGCCGCAGGACCGGGACTCGACTGTCGATGGTCGGCTGGCGTTCTTCGCAACCGGCAAGTTCGGCGACCACTGGAAAGTGACCGCGAGCGCGGATACGCGAGAAGGTGCTATCGACGACCTGTTCAGCAATTTCCTCGACAAGTCGCCTGATTCCCTGTTCCGTCGCCTCGACAAGGATTACTACTACCCAACCTTCGGTGACGACAGCGTCGTGACCGAGCTGGCTCCGACGATGGGCAAGTTCTACGTCAAAGTGAGCAATGATGACGACTACGCCGAGTGGGGTAATTTCAAAGTCAGCTACGCCAACAACGAGCTGGGTCGCGTCGACCGCGGCTTGTATGGTGCGAATGCGCACTTCCAGTCTGACAACACCACCGAATTCGGCGAGCGCCGTCTTGTGGCCGACGTGTTCGCGGCGGAGCCGGGAACAATTCCGAGTTACGAAGAGTTCCGCGGCACCGGTGGTTCGCTCTACTTCCTGCGTCGCCAGGACCTGTTGGCAGGATCCGAACGGGTACGTGTAGAGATTCGCGACAAGACGTCAGGTCTTGTCACGGGCGTGGTCAACCTGACACCGGCGATTGATTACGATATCGACTACCTGCAGGGACGTGTTGTACTGAGCGAGCCGCTGGCATCAACCGTTGACGACAACCTGCTGGTCCGCAGCGGTGCCGTATCCGGTGACGAGGCATATCTCGTGGTGCGCTATGAATACAGTCCGGGCTTCGACAGCCTGGACGCAATTTCGACCGGCGGGCAGGCTCATTACTGGTTTGGTGAGCACGTGAAGATCGGTGCGACCGCGAACGCCAATGAGCAGGATGGCGACGACAGCACACTGTATGCGGCTGACGTTACCCTCAGGCTCACTGCAGATTCCTGGCTCAAGGTTCAGCAGGCTTCAAGTTCCGGACTGGTTTCGATGCCCACATTCTCTGCCGACGGTGGCTATGAATTCGGTGGGTACGATCCTGGTTCCTTCGTTAATGCCGAGGCTGACGCGAACCGGGTCGACCTGAGCATGCGTCTGGCCGACGTCGTAAACATGAATGCCGATGCGCAACTAACGTTCTACACGCAACAGGTCGATGGCGGCTTCTCCGGGCCGGGCATGGCGACGCCAACCGATACCGATGCCTGGGGCGCGACTCTTGCCGTGCCGGTTGGCGAGAATTTCCTTTTCGCCGCCAAGCTTGATTCCCTGACGCAGGCGTTCGGACTCGAAACCGAAGCTGAGGAATACAGCGTTGGTTACCAGCTCAACGACAACTGGGATATCAGCGTTGGCTATCGGCGAGACGAGCGCGCCGACACCGGGCCCATCGCTCCGCTGACGCAGCAGGAAGGTGAGCGGGCCGATGCCGTCGTGCAGGTTGCTTACGATTCGCGCGATGACTGGAATATTTACGGTTTCGTGCAGGACACACTGAAAGCCGATGGCACGCGTCCCGAGAACGGCCGCGCCGGTATCGGTGGCACGGTGCAGATCTCCGAGAAGATCAAGCTCGACGCCGAAATTTCAAACGGCGATCTTGGCACCGGCGGTCGTCTGGGCACCAGCTACGATTACTCGGATCGCACCAGCCTGTACCTGAGCTACATGCTGGATAACGACCGTTCGAACAATGGCATGTCGCTTACACCGGGCAGCCAGGGCAACCTTGTCGCGGGCGTCAAGTCGCGCTTCTCGGATACGACCAGCGTGTTCCTCGAAGAGCGCTACCAGCATGGCGACACTTCGACAGGCCTGACTCATTCGACCGGCATCAGCTGGGCGCCGGGGCAGAAATGGAGCCTCGGCTTCAATACCGATCTCGGCAAGCTGCAGGATCGGCTGACGGGCGCGGAGACGGATCGCGTCGCGATGGGCATACAGGTCGGTTTCGGCACTAAGGCGCTGCAGGTGTCGAGCGGCATCGAATATCGCAATGACGACGTGGAGCAGCTGGATCTGGCGCGCATTGAGCGCAAGACGTGGCTGTTCCGGAACAGTATCAACTATCGCTTGAATGACTCCGGGCGAATTCTTGGCAAGTTCAACCATTCCGAAAGCGAGAGCTCGCAGGGTGCCTTCTACGACGGCGGTTTCACCGAAGCGGTTCTGGGTTACGCCTGGCGCCCGGTTCGTAACGATCGCTTCAATGCGATGGCGAAGTACACGTATTTCTACAACGTGCCGACCACGGCACAGGTTAGCGTGCAGAGCGTTGCGTCAGAGTTCGTACAGAAGACACACATCGCGGCGGTGGACTTTACTTATGACCTGACGTCCAGGTTTTCAATTGGCGGCAAGTACGCGTACCGCCTCGGGCAGGTCAGCCTGGACCGGGAGAACCCCGAGTTCTTTGAGAACAACGCGAGCCTGTATGTGCTGCGCGGCGACTACGACTTCCGCGAACACTGGGAAGTGCTCGCGGAAGTGCGTCTGCTGGATATGCCAGATCTCAGTGAGTCGAAGAGTGGCGCGTTACTCGCCGTCTCGCGTTACCTCGGCGACCACCTCAAGATCGGCCTTGGGTACAACTTCACCGATTTCTCGGACGATCTCACCGACCTCAGTTTCGACCACCAGGGCGCGTTCCTGAACATCGTCGGCTCGATGTAATCAGCTATTCGCTGATCCCTTCAAGATCCAGGAAGAACGAGAAGTACAGAGCATCGTCCTCGAGGCTCTGGAAGCGTCCCGTCTTGCCACTGTGACCGGCTTGCATGTCAGTCTTCAGGATCAGCGTGTTGTTGTCGGTCTTCATCGCCCGCATGCGCGCGACATACTTGGCCGGCTCCCAGTACTGAACCTGCGAGTCATGCAGGCCTGTCGTTACCAGGATGTTCGGGTAGTCCTGCGCCGAGATCTGGTCGTACGGCGAGTAGGAGAGCATGTAGTCGTAGAACTCCTTCTCGTGTGGATCGCCCCATTCGTCCCATTCACCCGTTGTCAGCGGAATGTCCTCGTCGAGCATCGTCGTGACGACGTCGACAAAAGGTACGCGGGTCGTAATGCCGTTGTAGAGTTCCGGCGCCATGTTGACGACAGCGCCCATCAACAGACCGCCGGCGCTGCCGCCGCGCGCGTACAGATGTTCAGGTGATGTGTACTGTTCTTCGATAAGGAATTTCGACACGTCGATAAAGTCGGTGAACGTGTTCATCTTGTTGAGCTGACGGCCGTCGAAGTACCACTGCCGTCCCATCTCGGAACCACCGCGGATGTGTGCGATGGCGAAGATAAAACCACGATCGAGCAGGCTCAGACGGTTCATGTTGAAGGTCGGGTAGGAGCTCGAGCCGTACGAGCCATAGCCGTACTGCAGCAACGGGCTCGTGCCGTCCATCGGTGTACCTTTCCGGTAGACCAGTGACACCGGAACTTTCGTTCCGTCACGTGCGGTCGCAAAACGACGCTCGGTGACATAGTCGTTACGATCGAAGCCGCCCAGGACTGGCTGCTCCTTGACGACGGTCATGTCGCCGGATGCGACGTTGTAGTCGATGACCGAATCGGGCGTGGTCATCGATTCGTAGTAGACGCGCACGTTGTCGCTTGCATACTCCGCGCTTCCGGCAGCGTAGGCGCTGTAGGCTTCCTCGTCGAATTCGACGGCAGAGACTTCACCGGACTCGCGATCGAGTATCTCGATGCCGGTCATTGCATTGCCTGCCGTGTTGACCGCGACGAAATTCTCGAACACAGAGAAGAATTGCAACAGCGTGTCTTCCCGATGCGGGATGACAACCTTCCATCCCTCTTCAGCGGTGTTGTCGAGTGGCGCTTCGAAGATTTCGAAATTCTCGCCATCCTTGTTGCTGCGAATGAAGAAGCGATCGCCGCCGTCAGCGACCTGGTACTCATGGTCGTCACGACGCGCGAGGAACGTCACAGGGTCGTCGGTCGGAGAGTCAGCAGACAGGTACTGGACCTCGGCCGAGATTGTGCTGCCGCTGAATATGTAGACGTAGCCGCCGGCCAGTGACTTGTAGATTGAGACGTAAAAGGTCTCGTCGTCGTCCTGGTAGATGAGCGTGTCCGTGCCATCGGCGTCCCGGCGAAACACCTGGTAAGAGCGCAGTGTTACCGGGTGCTGCTTGACGTAGAAGACCGTCGCGCTGTCATTGGCCCACTCGAAATTCGGTGTGATCTCGTTGATCGTCTCGCCGACGGTTTCGCCGGACTCGATGTCTACGATCGTGAAGTCGTAGAAACGACGGCCGACCGTGTCTACGCCGTAGGCGAAGCGCTTGTGGTCGGGGCTGACGGAAAAGCCACGCACCGAGAAAAACTGGTTGTCGCCGACAATCGTGTTGACGTCGAGGAGGATTTCTTCGTCGCCTTCCATCGAACCTTCGCGGCGGCAGTAGATCGGGTACTCCTGGCCCTCGGCATAGCGCGTGTAATAGAAGTAGTCGTCACGCTTAATCGGCGCGGACTGGTCGTCCTGCACAATGCGGGACTTCATTTCCTCGACAAGCCGTTCCTGCAGCCCGGCATAACGACTCATGATGCTGTCGGTGTAGGCGTTCTCGGCCTCGAGGTAGGCGATCACCTCCGGATTCTCGCGCTCGCGCAGCCAGTAGTAATCGTCGACACGGACGTCACCGTGAATTTCGAGCTCCTTTGGCTTTACCGCCGCCGTCGGCGGTACGTTATCCACGGATTTGGAACAAGCGACGAGCATGCCGCACATGGCCAGTGCGGCCGTCAGTTTCATGGTTTTCACTTTTTTGCTTCTCCCGGACGGCTACCATTTGCCGTCGATATTGCCGACGCGCTCGAATGTCGCGCCAAGCATGACCCCAAGTTCTCTCTGTTCTCCGGCGTCAAGATGGATGCCTGGACGGCCATGCGCCCAGCGCCAGTTGCAGACGATTGCGACGTCGCCGACATTCCAGTCAATCGGAATGCCGAAGCGATCGTAGACGTCGATGAAAAGCTGCTTTTCTGCGCGCGTCATCTCGGTCAGGTCGCCGAAGGTCAGTTTCAGCGGCCGTTCGTCGTAAGGAATGTGCTGCACCATCGGCCAGGTGTCGAACCACGCGCCATCGTCGGCGATGCTTGAGTAAAGCAGGTTGCGGTCGAGTGGCTCGTAATATTCGAATGCCGAAACATAGTAGCGGGTTCGCAGCATGCGATTCGGCCCCCACTCTGTTTCGAGGCCCTTGGCTGTTGCCATCTTCTCGGCTTCGGCCGGATCATCGGTCAGCATCGACTTCTGCCAGTGGTTGTAGACGTTGATTGGCTCCTTGCCTGTGAACGCCTCACGGTCGGTCAGATCCCGGTGGTAGCACAGCCCGAGTTCCTTTAGCTTTTGGCCGAACTCGGTCGCAAGAATCGCGTCTGTTGCACGTACGTTATCGGAGACGAATGTCTCGCCTTTGCCGTCGGCAGCGGCCCGGGCCATAAAGCCGAGCATCGTGGTACTGGTGCCGACGTACGCCATTTCGTGGTGGTAGTGGAGATGGGCGACGAGAGGTGCGCCGACTTCGTAGACGTTGGGTTCGAGCCGGTCGCGCGGGTTGGCGCCCGCTTCGTAGTCCATCTCGTTGTGCATGACAAGCTTCGCGGCCAGCCGCATCTGCTGCGAATCAGTCAGCCCGGTGTTGACGAGGTAGACAAGACCAATCTCGTCGAAGATCTCGTTCATGCGCCGCGATAGTTCGCTGCCAGGCGTGAGGTCGGCAGCGTCCATCGCGTATTTCGAGCAATCGATTGTAAACGTCTCGGGATCGCTTGCAGGTGTACCCGTCCACCAGTTGGTCTGGAGTTGATCGGGAAGGGGTGCCAGGGACGTGCTCAAAGATGTTTCTCCGCCGCAGCTCGCAGGTCATCGGGGATCGTGACCGCACATCGATTTTCGAGGTCGAATAGTACCATTACACCTTCCAGTGTAGCTGCGGTTTCACCCGATACCACCTTCACCATTTCGTAGTTGACAGTCAGTGATTTGCCGCCGATTTTCGCCAGCCGGGCGCGTACTTCGAGCAAGTCACCGGCGTCGACCTCATCCTTGTATTCGACCGTGTGTTTTACGTCGACCCAGCCGCGATCGCCGTCGCGTGCACCATTCCAGCCGAACAGTGCGTGCAGGAAGCTGTACGAGGCATCGTCGAACATCGCCATATAGAAGCGCGTCGTCATGTGGCCCATGATGTCGCATTGCCACGGGTGCGCTACGGCCTGGTGTACGGAAACGGTGGTCAAAGCGGGCTCCGGTTACTGAACGTTACTCGAAAGTTCTGGAGAGCAGGGGTTCCGTCGATGAGATGCTCGCGCGCTTCATGCCTTCGGAATTCCAGCTCATGACGGTTTCGCCTGCAGCGCTGATGGCAATTGCGCCGGCATCGCCGCCGAGGCGCGCGATTTCGTCTAGCGTTGCCTGGACAGCATCCTGCAGGGTCGCGCCATTGCGAAAGGCGAGGGCAACGGCCAGTGCGCCACCGGATCGAATGATGTGTTCGCCGACGCCTGTAAACGAAATTGCGACATCGTCATCCGCCCAGGTTCCGGGGCCAATCATCGGCGTGTCACCGACGCGGCCTTCAAGCTTGCCGAAGGTACCGCCCGTCGAGGTAGCGGCGGCTAGCTGGCCGGTCTGGTCCAGTGCTACAGCCCCGACAGTGCCATGTGCAGCCGCGTCAAGGTCATCGGCTGTAACGCCGACCGGCAATCGGTAGTAGCTGCCCGGATCAGACACTTCTATATAGGAGTGCTTGCTGGCGAATGCTGCCACCCCGTTGCCAGCGAGCATGACGTGCGGTGTCTTCTCCATGACGCCGCGCGCGATACGGATCGGGCTCTCGAAGCCGGTCAGCGCGGCAACGGCGCCCGCACGCCGGTCGGCGCCATTCATTATCGATGCGTCGAGCTCCACGTATCCGGCGCTGTTCGGCGCCGAACCGCGGCCTGCGACGTACAACCCGCAGGCCTCCAGCTCTGCTACCGCCACCTCGATGGCGTCGAGCGCGCTCGCACCGTCTTCGAGCAGCTTGCCGCATCGGGCCGCCAGTTCTGCGCAATGTTGCTCGGTTTCCGTGTAATCGCGGCCTGCGATGGCACCTGCGCCGCCATGCAGGGCGAACGCGTAGTTATTCTTGATCATTGCGACAATTTACACGAGTTATCAGAAAGCCGTCCGGTTCGGGCACCGAAACGCGCAGGGGAGGTCGGAACTGCGCACGAATTGTGCATTTTCATTGTCTGCCGTAAAGAATTTCCTGGGACTGGCAGAGCTCTCAGGTCTGGCTGCAGAAAGCTGTTGCCCCGAATTTGGTTTCCGCGGAAACGATACGAACGCTCTGAAACGCACAGGTGACGCGGCATTTTGGCCACAGAAGGCGAGCCAGAAAATGCGTGTTGCGATTTTGCAACAACCGGACTCATGCCCCGATATCTTGCTGTTTTGACCAAGGACCCCTTATTACCCGCTATCTTGAGCGCTAAGCGATATTGTCTGTCTATCGCAAAGGTGGTATAAACTCGCGCAGCGTTGTGCCAAAAATACAACGTGTAATTCTTACAGCATAAGGGGAACAATCAATGTTTTCGAATAGCAAACTGCGGACTGCAGTTCGCCTGGGCCTTGGAATGGGCGCCGGCGCACTGGCTGTTGGCACCGCACCCGGCGCACTTGCGCAGGACGGAGCCTCAGACGAGCCGCTTGAGGAAATCATCACTACAGGTTCGCGCATCAAGCGTGCTGACCTCGAGAGTGCCAGCCCGGTGACGGTCGTCGACCGTGAAGACATCATGGCTCAGGGCATCACCGACGTCGGTAACCTGATCCAGCGTATGCCGTCGATGTCCGGCACCCCGATCGGTACCACGACGAATAACGGTGGTAACGGTGCCGTTCAGGTTGACCTGCGCGGCATGGGCGTCGATCGTACGCTGACGCTGATCAACGGTAAGCGTACCGTTGATGGCGGCGACTACACCACGATTCCTGCCATCATGATCGAGCGTGTCGAGATTCTGAAAGATGGCGCTTCGGCAATTTACGGTGCCGACGCAGTCGCCGGTGTTGTTAACATCATCACGCGTACGGACTTCGAAGGCCTGAATATTGACCTTCAGACCTACGACTGGTTTGACACCAAGAAAGGCATGCAGAATTCTGTTTCGCTGATCGCCGGTACGTCACTCGGAAACGGCAACTTTGTATTCGGTGCCGAGTATGTGGACCAGGAAGAAGTCTTCCAGAGCGATACGCCATGGGACTTCCTGCAGGGTTCATACTACATCTACTACGACGCCGACCAGGGCTGCGAGGTTGATCCTTCAAACCTCTGCACGTTCTTCGGTTCCTCGCGTATTCCTGAGTCTCGCCTGAACTTCTGGAGCCAGGGTCGTTACCTGATTCCGTCGCCGGGAGCTGTCATGGTTCCGCATGACAACCGCACGTACAACTACGCGCCGGTTAACTACATGCAGACCCCGTACGAGCGTCTGAATTACTTCGGTGAAGGTAACTTCGAGATCTCGGAAAGCGTCCGGTTCCACGCGCAGTTCCGCGGTAACACGCGTCGTTCCGACCAGGAACTCGCACCGCTGCCGTATGACTCGAACATCTATCCGAGCTACAGTGGCGTGTACCAGGGTACTCCGTACGTTGGTCTCTCCGAGCAGAACTACTACCTGCAGCAGGCTGTAGACGCCTACAACAATGCGAACAACGCGAGCCTGGTTTACGAACCGCTCAACAACGTTCGCCGTCGTATGGTCGAGACACCCCGCCATTACTCGCAGGACATCTCACAGTTCCAGGCCATCATGGGTCTGTCGGGTGAGATCGGCGACGGCATGGACTGGGAGGTCTACTACAACCGTGGCAAGCGTACCCGCGTAGATTACGACCTCGGTCAGTTCTCTGCAGTACGTCTGCAGAACGCCATGGGCCCGTCAGCGGATCTGGATGGCGATGGCCAGCCGGAATGTTACGGCGATGTCACCGATGCCTCGACGATCATCACGGGCTGTGTACCGCTGAACTTCTTCGGCGGCGAAGGCACCGTTACCCAGGAAATGCTGGACTACGTTGGTGTTGAGCTGGTCGACAGCTTCATCACGGAGCAGGAAGTCTGGGGTGCAAGTATCGCGGGATCGGCTTTCGATCTGCCGGGTGGTGAGCTTGGCTGGGCAGTTGGTACGGGTTACCGCGCTGATGCCTACAAATACACACCTGACTCAGCGAAGGCGATCGGTGCTGTAACCGGTGGTACGGGTCAGGGAACCGATGGTTCGCTGTACTCGCGCAACCTGTTCGTCGAAGTACTGGCACCGGTACTTGATAACGGTACCCAGTCACTTACGCTGAAAGCCGGCGCTCGTTACGACGACTACAACCTGTTCGGCGACGACACAACCTGGCAGTTTGGTGTTGAGTTCACGGCGCTTGACTCACTCAAGTTCCGTGGTACTGCTGGTACGGCGTTCCGTGCTCCGACGATCACCGAGCTGTTCTCGGGCCTGACGCGCAGTGCGCCAAGCTACCGCGATCCGTGTGATGTCAGTGACTACCAGGCCAACTACGGCGGCAATGGTGCCAACATCGCTCCGGGCTGTGCGGCAGAGGCAAACCGTACCGACACGCAGGTTACGTCGTATGTTGGCGGCAACCTCGCTTTGACGCCGGAAACTGCTGATACCTACACTGCTGGTGTTGTATTCACGCCGGAGTTCGGCGACGGAAACCTGTCGGTAACGCTCGACTGGTGGCGCATCGAAATGGCTGATTCGATCAGCTCCTACGGTGTGCAGTACATTCTTGACCAGTGCTACGTGAATCAGGATGCAACGCAGTGTGCGCTGATTACACGTCGCCAGGATCAGGACTACACCATCGCCCAGATCATCGACTCGAACGTCAACGTAGCGACGCAGACGGGTGAAGGTATCGATACGGAGATCCGTTACAGCTTCGGAACTTCGTTCGGTGACTTTGACCTCGCACTGCTGTGGGCACACATGCTCGAGCGTCAGAAGACGCCGCTGCCTGGCGACCCGGTTGAAGACCTGAAGGGTCGTCACACCAACGTTACGGCTGAAGACGGTGGTACCTACGCAGAGGACAAGTTCAACTTCTCCGCGCACTGGTCCATGGGTGATTTCCAGGTTGGTTACATGGCTGAGTACATCAGCGACATTCGTGCTGATGCAACCTACAACGCGTACTCGTACACCGTTGACTCGATCATGTACCACGATCTGGTACTCGACTACACGCTCGACACGTTCGGCACGACGCGCCTGTCACTTGGTCTGACCAACCTGACAGACGAAGCGCCGCCGTACATCGATCCGGCGTTCAATGCCAATACGGACCCGAACACCTATCGTGTATTCGGCCGTGGCTACTTCCTGCGTGTTTCTCAGACGTTCTAAGACGTCCTGAAAACCAGGAAAACGGAAAGGGCCGCATCAGCGGCCCTTTTCTTTTGCTTTGAATAAATGGCTAGTGAGAGATTGGCCAGTATTCGTCCGCGGTCGCGAGCTCGTACAGCATCTCTGCTTTCTCGACCATGCGAGCTACCTTCGAGCGGTAGTCACTTTGTTCGTCGACGCCCATCGCCTTGCGGAAGGCAGGGTCATCATATCGTTCGGCGTCCAGTTGCCACTTCAGAGCGATATTTCGAAGCGCCTCACGCTCGGTTGCTGCTGCAGATACAGCTATGACATCGGCAGGTACTTCCCCGGCGATAATCCAGTACTCGTTTCCATTGGCGGGCTCTCTGACTCGGCCGATCAGAATACGGCCTGGCAGCGCCCAGGTGGCCCTGGCTTCGACGATCGCATCGGCGAACACGCCGCGATCAATTACATCCTGCACAGCCTGGTTGAGTGTCTCGCGGGCCCAGCTATTGTCGTTATCGGTCACTCGGCTGCGCTCGCGTGCAGAACCCACGCAAACGGCACATCGCCGTTATCGAAATGCAATGGCTGCTTGCGTTGTATTGTGAGTCCGAGCTTGCGGAGGTGATCGCAAACGGCGGTGATCTCGTCCTCATTTTTTGCGGCGTTCAGCATTGACTCCAATCTAATGACGAACGCGGCAAACCTCGTTTGCAGTCCGTCGATCCAGCCCAAAACCTCATCGGGATCGTGATACGCAATCCTTTCGTGAATTCGCTGTACATTGTCGAGCAGGTAGATCACGCTGCCCCCGGCGACATCTTCACCGTACTCCTCAAGAATTGCAGTCAGGTCGTCAATCGCGGGATTCAGCGCAACGCCCGCCGCATCATATGCCGCCCGGTCGGCACCGCGAACGGCGTCGAACCCTGCCGCGAAAAACTCGCGTGACAGCGTCAGAAACTTCGATGTCTCAATACGCCGGAGCGCGTCGAGGGACGCTTTGCTTTCCCGGCACGGGATTCCGTCTGTGACATGCATCATGAAGAAGAGATGCCCGTTCGGAGCCAGCACGCGTACGGCTTCGTCGATCGCTTCGTCGGTCGAGTATTCAATCCCGAACTGACTCGTGACAAGGTCAAACCTGTTGTCCTCGAAAGGCAGGTCCGCCGCGTCGGCGCAGACTGGTGTCACTGCCGGATACTTGCTCTCCAGCAGGCTGACGACTGCATCCGATGCATCGATACACCATACGCGCTCGAGACTGGCTCCCTCGACATCGGCAATCGCATCCAGAACCGCACCATCCCCGGTCGCGATGTCCAGGTAACTGGCATCCGGCGCAACAACGGCGTGCTGACGCAAGAACGTCTTCCACAACGCCGGTACACCGGCATGGTTTACGCCGGAAAGATTTGGTTGATCGTCTGCGCCGGCAAACTGCCAGAACTCATCCCAGGCGCCAACGATCTGCTGCTTGCTCGCTTCTTTCATGACGCGGAGTATACGCAATGTGAGTCCCTTTCCGTGGACTTTCTGGGTTGATTCGACGATCATCTGGTGCCCCGAGTAACAGCGTCCCGGCATGCCAGTACCGCCGATCGATCAGTTGCGGGCGAGCGCCGAGTCCGGCGACCCGCAGGCACAGTTTTTGCTGAGTCAGCTCTGCGCACAGCGCGGTGATCTGCCGGAAATGTTGCACTGGCTGGAGAAGGCCGCAGAGCAACGCATTGCCGATGCCATGTGTGCGCTGGGGCAGGCATACGAATGCGGTACCGGCGTGCAAGTCGACACTAAGAAAGCGTCTTCGTTGTATGGTGAGGCGGCAGCGCTCGGTTCACCTGCAGCGATGTACTTTGAAGCACAGTTAAGCTTCAAAACGGGTGGTGACGAAGATCTTGTTCGGGACCTGCTTCGGCGAGCCGCTCAGCTCAATTTTGTTCCGGCCCTGCGAACAGTGGGCTATTTCGCTGCGCAGGGGTCGTTGGCGAGCGGGCTGGCAGAATACTGTCTGACGAAAGCGGCTGAACTCGGCGATCTGCCGGCAGCGTTCTTGCTTGGCCTGCACTTTCGTTCCGCAGGCGATGACCGACGGGCAGCCCACTGGCTGCAGATAGCGGAACAGGCTGGATACCCGTTGGCACGCGAAGCCATCGGGGAAGTTCGCACAGCGGAACGCGATCGCGTCCATTCTGCCGCCCCGATCGAGGAGTCGAGCTGGACGGAGTACGCACTGGAATCGGGACGATCGCCGTCTATTTCGCGACAACTGTCCGATGATCCGCGCATCGTTGTTCATGAGCAGGTTCTGGATCTCGCACAGCGATCATACTTGATGTATCTATCAACTCCGCGACTTGAGCGGGCGCGCGTAATTGATCCGGACGGTGATGGCAGCGGGATGGTATCCGGCGTCCGGTCGAATTCATCCACTTACATTCCCGGCGGTTATGTGGATCTGATCGCGCGCACGATCGAGCAGCGAATCGCGCAAGCGGTGGGTGAAAATCTTGCGCACTCAGAACCCATGTCGATCCTCCGTTACCAAAGGAACCAGGAGTACGCTCCCCACTTCGATTTCTTCAATCCTCGACTGGATGTGTCCAGGGACCTGATGCGCGATGGTGGCCAACGTATTGCCTCGGCGGTAACGTACCTGTCATCGCCTGACGCGGGTGGAGGGACGAGTTTTCCGCACCTCGGAATAACCGTTTCGGCGGTTGCAGGCGATACATTGTGGTTTCGGAATTGCACGGCCGACGGTGATGTGGACAAGCGCAGCCTGCACAGCGGCGACCCGGTTTTGCAGGGCGAGAAATGGGTTGTTACCAAGTGGTTTCGCGAGCGCCGAACGCACTATCTGGAGACTTGATCGGACATGGGCCCTGACGAAAACAAGCAGGTCAACGACCTCAGCATGGCGGCGCGGCAATCGGTTCCGCGCAAAGACTGGAACCATGTGAAGGCATGCGCCGACGAGATCCTCAAGATTGATCAGAACAGCGCCGAAGGCTGGTTTCTGAGCGGTCTTGCAAGTCGGGGCATGCTGCTCAGCGAGGAGGCCATTCAGGCCTTTAGCAAGGCTCTTGAACTTGATGACGGAAGATATGACAGCGCGGTGGAACTTGCTGCGTTATATGCCGCGGAGCAGCGTCACGGTGAAGCTGCGGAACTCGTCAATCGACATGCGGACCAGATGTTGAACAGTCCGTTGTATCTGAACAAGGCAGGAACAGTATTCAAACACGTTGGGGCAGCCGAGAAAGCCTACCGAGCGTACGCACGTGCGAACGAACTACAGCCTGGTGCACCGCTCTTAATGGCTAACCTGGCGGACGCATGCGTTTTCGTCGGCAAGATCGACGAAGCGCGCGAGCTGTATCAGCAACTGCTACGCCACAGGCCGGATCACCAGCGCAACCATCTTTCGCTGGCGCGCCTGGAAAGAGCACGGGATCGCACGCACATAGACCAGATGGAATCGGTATTGGCGAACGGCAGGAAGCCGGAATCCGACAATATTTTCCTGTACTACGCCCTGGGCAAGGAGTACGAAGATATCGAAGAATGGGACAAGGCATTCGAGTACTTCGAACGAGCGGGCGATGCTGTCCGGTCGGTCGCGAATTATCGGGTTGAATCGGATATAGAGCTGATCGATACGATTATCGATCAATGCGATAAAGCCTGGTTTGAAAATTCGCATGGCGACGCTGCCGGCGAGGTCACACATACGCCGATTTTCGTCGTCGGACTTCCGCGCAGTGGCACCACATTGACTGAACGAATTGTGTCGAGTCATTCACAGGTTGTCAGCGTTGGTGAAACTCAGTACATGCAGATGGCTGTGAAGAAGCTGAGCGGTGTCGAGAGCGACGAAAAAATGACCCCGCAAATGGTAACAGCAGCATGTGGTCTCGATATCAGCATGATCGGCGACGAATATATGGAGAAACTGTCCTATCGATTGGGAGCGGAATCGATGTTTCTCGACAAGTTGCCCTTCAACATTCTGTACCTCGGTTTTATCGCGAAGGCTTTTCCCAACGCACGACTCGTGCTGCAACGACGCAACCCGATGGATACCTGTTTTGCCATGTACAAACAGGTTTTTACCTGGGCCTACAAGTTTTCTTATTCTTTGCAAGATCTGGCAAGGTTTTACCCGGCCTATATTCGTCTCGTAGATCACTGGACCAGCATTCTGGGGGATCGGCTGATTACGATCCGGTATGAGGATCTCGTCGAAAATCAGGAAGCAGAAACGCGCAGGCTTCTTGAGCAACTCGGCCTGGACTTTGAATCGGATTGCCTGACATTCGAGAAAAACAAAGCGGCCAGTTCAACCGCAAGCTCGGTGCAGGTCAGGGAGCCGATCTACACGCGCTCGGTGGCTCGTTGGCGGCGCTACGAAGATCAGCTGCGCCCGCTGTCGCAAGCGTTGCAGCAGGCAGGTATCAGCCTGGAATGATCAATCCCCGGGTACAGCAATTGAGCGCAATGGCGCGAAAGGCGGTGCCGGCAAAGGACTGGCTTGCTGTTCGATCGAACGCACGAAAGATTCTCAGGATAGACAAGCGCAGTGCCGAAGGGCATTTCTTGCTCGGTCTTGCGCTGAAGGGTCTTGGCCGGTCGACCGAAGCGGTGCAGAGTCTGCGGCGTGCGCTCGGGTTTCATGGCGGCCGATACGATGCGGCCGTTGAGATGGCTGAACTTCTTCTCCGCTCGCATCGTTACGGCGAAATCGCCGAACTGCTGGCGAGCCAGGGCGATGCGATGATGAACAGTCCATTGTACCTGGATCGAGCGGCCAGTCTGCTGCTCAAGATTGGTCTGCCCGAGAGGGCATGGCCATTGGTCAGGCGTGCAAATGAACTTCAGCCCGGTGTTGACAGTCTCAAGGCTCGCATGGCGGAGTGTGCGACGTACGTCGGCGAGGTCGACGTAGCGAGGCAACTTTATCGCGAGCTGCTGGATCGCAATCCGGCGCATCGCCGCAATCACTACGAGTTGTCGCGTCTGGCTCGTGCGGAGAATCGGGACCACGTTGACGAGATGATGCGCGTGATTGCGTCCGACCAGTCTACGCCTGAGGCGAATATCTACGCGTATTACGCATTGGGCAAGGAGCTGGAGGATCTGGGCGACTGGAACGCCGCGTTCGACTACTACAAGCGAGCGGGCGACGCCATCTCGGCCGGTGCGGAATATGACGTACGAGAAGATGTCTCGCTGATCGAGACGGTTATCGAAACCTTTTCACCCGACTGGTTTGAGCAGACGCTCGGGGCGCCGCCGGACGATCGGGAAACGCCGATCTTCATAGTCGGCTTGCCGCGCACCGGGACAACGCTCACGGAGCGAATCCTGTCCTCGCATTCTGCCGTAGGTAGCGTCGGTGAATCGTTCTTTGTACAGATAGCGGTCAAGGAAACCAGCGGAATTAAATCCGACGATGCGATGAGTCCTGCAATCATTCGGGCTGCAGCCAAGGGCAAAATGAAACTTATAGCTCGCCGCTACCGGGATGCCATCAAGTATCGGTTACCGGCGAAGCCGATGTTCATAGAGAAGTTGCCGGAAAATCTGTTATACGTGGGACTGCTGACGAAAGCGTTCCCGGATGCAAAGATCATTCTGCAGACACGGAATCCGATGGATGCGTGTTTTGCGATGTACAAGCAGTCCTACTTTCGATATGCCTATAATCTCGATGACCTCGGTGAGTATTATGTGGCTTACCAGCGACTGCATGATCATTGGTGTTCGGTTCTCGCCGATCGTGTTGTCCATGTAAACTACGAGAACATGATTCGAAATCAGGAGTCCGAGACGCGGCGATTGTTGCAAGCGCTTGGTTTGGCGTTTGAGGATGCTTGCCTCGATTTCGAGCAAAACAAGACCGCCAGCAACACGGCAAGTTCGGTTCAGATTCGGGAGAAAATTCACACGCGATCGTTGCAGAAGTGGACGCGATTCAAATCTCAACTGGAGCCATTGCAGCGACGCCTCGAACGTGCCGGCATCAGCACCGACTGATGCAGGCAAGGAGAAAACATTATGATGACAATACCGGGCCCAGCCAGCATAAGGGCATCGCTATCTCTGATCTTGATGCTTGCGCTGAGCACGACTGCTGCTCAGGAGGTTGATTCAGAGGGCTTGGCCAAGTGCCGCGCAATCTCGAATCCGGAGGCAAGAATCGAGTGCTACGATCGACTGGCTGAAACTGTTGCGGCCGAGCCGGCGACCAGTCATACACCGCCTGAGAACCCGGACGTCGCAGAGACGCCGGCGCCTTCGGATGTGGTCGATATTGACGACTCCGTCGGAAGAGAGGCTATGGCGCCGCGCGAGAAAGATCGGGTGGAATTCAGAGCTCACATTGATAGCTGCTATAAGACAGACAGAGACAAGTACATCTTTGAATTCGACAACGGCCAAATCTGGAAGCAACGCAACAACGTCAGGCTAACCTGGAAAGAATGCGACTTTGATGTGACGCTTCGCAAGGATGTATTCGGCTATGTCATGCAGCCCGTCGGCGAGAAGCGCAAAGTTCGGGTCTCGCGCGTCAGGTAATTGTCGCGTTAACCGTCGCTGGATACTTTCGCGCCGGAATCGCTGACCAGAATTCTTACACCGCTGCCGTCGCGCAGGTTCTCGGCACCGCGGATAGCGACGCGATCGCCTTCGGTCAGCGAACCGCGAACCGAAATCAAGTCGCCGGAGGAATCGCCGATTTCGACGCTGATCTGCTCTGCGACATTGTCGGAATTGACGCGGAATACGTAAGAGCCGTTGCTGCGTAGTACCAGTGCGTCGCGCGGGACCGTCAATGCGACTTCGCGGGCCCTGACAGGCACAGCAACGCTGACCAGCTGACCAACGGTCCAGGCTGCAGAAGCGCCGTCAGGAAGGTCGATCCGTGCTTCAAAGGTCTGCGAACGAACGTCGCCCGTGGGTACGAGTGAACGAATCCGCCCGGCGAGGCGCGTGTCGGTGCCAAAGACATCGATGCGGTCACCAACCACGGTGCGCGGCAGGTGTTTGAGCGGAACGAAGGCGCGAACCTCCATGTTTTCGGTGTCCGTCATCTGCGCCAGTGTTTCGCCGCGAGCGACGTCCTCGCCGGCACGCCTGATGCGACTGATAACAACGCCGTCGAACGGCGCCGTGACATTCGCGCGTCGTATCTGTTCGTCAATCTGCCGAATGCGTACGCGCGTTATGTTGGCGTCGCTGACAGCGAGATCACGATTCGCTTCGGTCTGTTCGATTTCAAACTCCGATACCAGGTTGGAACCGCCAAGCTCCCTCTGGCGGCGGAGCTGGCTTTCGAGTTGGCGAATGTTGATTTCGGCTCGTTCCAGCAGCGCTTCCTGTTCTTCGCGCTGCAGCACGAGAGCGCGCGTATCGACACGTGCGACCGAGTCACCTTTTCTTACCCATGTGCCAGGTTCGGCGACGAGCGACAGCTGGCCGGCAACACCTGCGGTTATCTGCACGTCGTTACGGCTGTAGACCGTGCCCGGGACGGCGACTGTCGGTGCGAGCTCCGTGCGGGTAACGCTTGCTACCTGCACGACGCTGGCTGGCGGTTGCTGGGCGAAAGCGGTGCTCGTCACAATCAGTGCGACGAGGGAAACAAGTTGTTTAGGCATCGGCGGTGACTCCGGAGATGGATTCTGTTTGTTTGCGGAACGGCAGCCTGAGCGACGGCAGTCGCAGGATGCTTGGCATTAGAACGAGTGTGAAAACAGCGCTGACGAACATGCCGCCAACAATGACGGTGGCCAGGCCGCGGTAGATTTGTGAGCCGACGCCGGGTACGAGCATCAGCGGCAGCATGCCGAAGATACTTGTAAGCGTGCTCATGTAAATCGGGCGGGCGCGAACCCTGACGGCTTCGGCAACTGCCGCGGCGCGGTCGAGACCCTTCTGCTGTCCGCTGCGTGTCTGCATGACCAGCAGAATCGCGTTGTTCACGACGAGCCCGAGCAGGATCAGGAAGCCGATGGTCGTCAGCAGGTCCATGGCCTGGGTTGTGAACAGGTTCAGGATACGCAGCGCGGCGACACCACCGGCAACTGCCAACGGCATCGACAACATTACGAGCATTGCATCACGCAGCGACCGGAACATTGCTGCCAGTATCAGGAACAGCACGATCGCGGCAACAACCAGGTTAACTGTCATCGTGTCGAATGCCTGCTCGAGACGATCGGCGGTGCCGCGATAGGCAATGCTGACGCTGTCGGGGATTGCTTCCTGAAGCTGCGGGCCAGCAACATCACGTAGCTGCTCGAGCGCTTCCTGGACCGTCATCTCGGGAGGCGGCGTAACCGACAGCGTTATCGTGCGCTGGCCGTTCACTCGCAAAAGCTGAGTAGGGCCGACGGTTCGCTGAATATCGGTGAGTTCGCCGATGCTCTGGATGCCGGCGAGCGGTGTGGCAATGGGAACTGCCGCAAGCTCTTCGGGCGTTGTCCAGGTCGGGCCCTTGAGGATCATATCCATGCGGTCATTGCCGTCGAAATACTCTCCGACATACGTGCCGCTGGTCAGTGCCCGAACCACGTTCGCGACAGTTGCGCGGTCGAGGCCGGCCGCCGTAATGCGCCGATCGTTCGGGATCAGCTGCAGTTCCGGCTCAGCAATGGCGAGCCCGGGGTTCGGGCGTACCTGCGCTCCCGGCACCGCCTCGCTGATGATGCCCATGCCGGTCATGGCGGCTTCGGATAGCGCATCCATGTCGGATCCCTGCAGGTCGACATTGATCGCGCGGCCGCCGTCGAAGCCGAAGTTGAGCAGTGAGGAACGCTGCACGAACGCCTGTGTATCCGGCAGGTCGACGAGCACTTCGTCACGGACGATGCTGATCATCTCCTCGATGCGATTCGGGTCCTGCGGGTACAGGAACAGCATGTTGAAGGTGCCGAACGACGAGAGGTTGTAGCCGCGGATGTACGGCTGCTTCTCGTGATCCATGTAGGGTTTCAGGCGCTCGACGACAGGCGTGGCAATCTCGCGCTCAACCATATCCACCGTGCCGCCGGGTGGCATGCTGAAGAAGGCGTTTAGAGAGTCGCTGGGAGCCTGCGGTAACAGGTTTGCTTTCGGCGTAAGAAGTATCACTGCGAGCAGTGATACGCCAAGAATGCCGACGACCCATGAAACGCATTTCGCGGGCGAGTTCGTCAGTCGCATCACAAGCCTGGTGATATTTCTCCACCAGTGCTCGCACGGATCAGCCTGGTCTTCTTTCAGCAGGAATGAGGCCGCTACGGGCAGGACCGTGATCGCGATCAGGAATGATGCCGTGACCGCAACCGCGATGGTCAGGGCCAGGTCCTGGAACAGCTGTCCTTCCATGCCGTCCATGAACAGTACAGGCACAAAAATGGCGACACTGGTCACCGTCGAAGCAAAAAGGGCACCGGTAATCTGGCGCGTGCCTTTCGTGACAGCTTCCCCGAGCGTCGCGCCGTTCTGCCGGCACCGAACGATGTTCTCGAGTGTCACGATGGCGGCGTCCATAACAAGTCCAACCGAAAACGCGAGCCCGGCCAGCGAAATGACGTTGAGTGACTTGTCGAACATGCGCAGGGCAACGAACGCAACCAGTACTGACAGCGGCACCGTCGCCGTGACGAGGAACGTCGCCCGCCGATTGCGCATCAGGAAGTACAGGATTCCAACCGCGAGAATCAGGCCGATTCCGAGGTTGCCCTGTACCAGTGCGATTGCGCGTCGGATGTGCACCGAGGCGTCGAAGCTCAGATCGATCTCGAGGCCAGCACCATGCAAGTGGTTGGCATTGAGCTCGTCGATCGCTATTTTGATTTCATCGAGTATCGAAACGGTATTCGCATCAGGGTCACGCTGAACTGTGATGTAGTAGGCGGGGAAGCCATTGCGCAACGTAAAGCCATCGAATTTGCGCGGTACGATTTCGACGTCGGCTACTTCGCTGAGGTAGATCGGACGTTCATTGCTCCAGCCGACGATTTGCTCGTTTAGTTCCTCGGGATCAAACTGGCCGACGAAGCGAACCGTGTACTGGCGTCGGCCGACGTCGGCGAATCCGCCGGACGAGTCGGTGGCGCGGGATACGGTGGAAATGATGTCGTTTACCTGGATACCTAACGCAGCTGCACGATAGGAATCGAAGGTTATGTGTACTTCCCGAGGCTGCTCACCGGCCAGGAAGACCTGCGATACTCCTGGAATGCGAGCCAGCCGCGGTTGGACGTGGTCTTCGATCAGTTTCTGGTAGCTGGCGAGTTCACGATTCGGATTGCCGGGCAGGACGCGGACCAGCAGTGACGCTGCACCGGGCGTCTGCGGCCCGCCGCCCGACGATACCTGCGGTTCGATCGCATCAGCGGGTCTCGGTGGTGCCTGGGTCAGGTTGTTGATGACATCCAGCTTGGCGGTCTGGATGTCCGTGCCTACCGCGAAGGTAAGGTTCACGAAGCCCTGCCCGCGACCAATAAAGGAGTTGATGTTGGTCAGGCCGGGCGTATTCCGCAGCACATTCTCCTGCGGCTCGATGATGTTCGCCTCCATCTCCTCGGGCGCGGCAGCTCGCCAGAAGTTCTGCACGGAGATCTGGGGTTCTTCGATATCAGGCAGCAGCTGGATCGGCAGGCTGGCGATCGACGTCAGGCCAAAAAGTGCTACGAGGGCGACTGCGACGGCGACCGAGGGCCACTGCCGGGTACTGAGTTCTGTCAGGTTCATGGCCCTTAGATGCGCGAGCCCGACTTTTCGTTATTCCCGAATTGAATATAGGGTCCTGAATATAGGGTCCGGTTCCGATTCGGCAGGTCCGGTTCCAAAGCAGCAGGTCCGGTTCCGAGGAACCGGACCTGCTGCTTTGGAACCGGACCCTCAGTCTCGAGGGATGGGGAGGTTGAGCATCAGTGCGCGGACGTACTTGACCGGTGGTGAGCCGTAGGAGAGGGCCTGGTCGTGGTAGCGGCGCAGTGTGAACTCGTCGCCCCAGGCTTCCTCGACCGCCGCGCGCATCTCGATGTGCTCCTGGTAGCCGACGAAGTAGGTCGAGAGCTGCGCCGAGGTCAGCTGGGCGCGCACCCACTTCATGGCCGCTTCACGCTCTTCCTGGAAACCGCCCTCAACCATGAGCTGCATCGCGGCATCGCGCGTCATGCCGTCGACATGGATGCCCGAGTCGATAATTGCGTTGGTGATGCTGCGCATGAGCCACTTGAGCGCGATGAGCTTCTGCAGCGGGTCGTGATCCTGGTAACCCTCCTGGATCATCATCTGCTCGGCGTAAACGCCCCAGCCCTCGATGAACGGCCCCGAGCCGAGCACGGCGCGCAGCGTCGACGGATAGCGGTTGCTCAGCGCCAGCTGCAGGTAATGGCCCGGAACACCCTCATGAATGGTCAGGTTCTGGACGGAATAGAGGTTGTATTCGCGCAGGAAAGAGCGGACCTGGTCTTCGTTCCAGTCTTCAGGTATTGGCGACACCGCGTAGTAATGCTGCAGATGCCGATCGAGCGGTCCCGGTGCATCCAGGTAGGCAACCGTTACGCCACGCTGGAACTCTGGCATGACAATGATCTCGGCGGGCTCGTCCGGCATCGTGACGATGTTATTGTCGACTATGAACTCGACGGCCTGCTGCAGCTGTTGTTTCGCGATATCAACAATGCCGTCGCGTGGTGGCAGGTGCCGATAGGCCTCTTCAAGTCCGGCTCGGATTATCGCCTGTTTGAATGCTTCGTCCGGCTGGTCCGGAAACGCAGTCATTGGGTATTTCTCGAGATACACGGTCTTCGCGATCTCGTACATCTCGTTGCGAACGATCTCGTATTCCTGCTCCGCTCGCACCGTTACCTCGCGGCGCGACAGCGGTGAGTCGAGCGCGAACGCGAGCTTGCGGTCATACAGCTGGGCGCCGATGCGGAAATCGCCCGCGGCTCGTGGCAGCAGTTCTTCCTCCAGCCATGCCTGGTGTTCGGCAAGAGCCACCCGTGCCGTTTCGATCGCGGCATTGAGTCGTTCCTGTTGTTTTGCGCCAAGAACGTCCATCGTCGGCACGATCATCGTGTCGATGATCGAGTTCAACCCCGGGTTCTGCCTGACGGCTGTCTCGGCGTGAATCTTTGGCACGCGCTGCGGTACCAGCTCACCTCTCGATTGCTCGAGAAACCGCGGCAATTGCTCGAGGCGGGCGGCGGCGTTCATCAGGCGTGTTTCGACGGGTTCGAAGTCCCTTGCCATGAGGCTGTAAATCGAGCCGCCGGATATGCGGATGTAGTAAAGCGGATTCCACGCCCACTCCTGCAGCTCGGTCAGTTCCCAGGCGCTTTGCTCGAGACTGTTGCGCAGCATCGCGGCGTCAATCTGGTTGGCGGGCGCGAGCTGTTCGAAGTCCATGCCGTCAAGCGCGCGCAGGTAATCGTCGATGAGCTCCAGGGCACGGTCGCGCGAGCCGGCATCGACCTGGTCCAAGCGGTGGTCGGCGCTGTGATCGCCGATCATGGTTGCCGAAGCCGGCGAGAAATTGGTCAGGTCGCTGATGTACTCGTCGGCAAGATTCCGGAAGGCAGTATCCATTGCCGAATCGGCGTATGCAGTTGTCACCAGGGCCAGCGCCCCGATTGTCGCAGCAAGTCTTGTCACGCGATTTCCCCGGACTTCGTGATTCGAGAAACCTTAGCACGCTCGCGCTTTGCCTGTACCATCACCGCATGATGTGGTGCCGACTAATGATCTTCCTGCTGCCTTCGGCTGCCTTCGCAGCGGATGACATTCCGGCATGGCTGATCAGCCTGCCCGACTCGGTTGCAACTGTTTTTGTTGCCGAGACTGACGCCTCCGCGATACATGTTTACGAGCACACCGACGGCGATATTTCCCTCGGCGGGACCTACTACATCTCGATCGGTCGTAATGGCGCGGGCAAACAGCGCAGCGGCGATCGCCGCACGCCGATCGGCACCTACTTTGTTACCGAGCAGCTCGATACCAGCCGCCTGCACGAAAAATACGGCGTCACGGCGTTTCCACTCGACTACCCCAACCGGATCGATGAACGCCACGAACGCAGCGGCGACGGGATCTGGGTGCACGGTGTCGATCCCAATGGCGGTCGCCGACCCGCACTCGACACGGATGGTTGTATCGCGTTGCCGAATGAGGATCTTCTGCAGCTGCAATCACTGTTCAAACCGGGCAGAACGCCAGTACTGATTTCGACGAAACTCAGGACATCAACCGACGAAGAGCGAGAGTCGCTCGCTGCGGCTATCGAGACGGCGGTCCGCAGATGGTCTACCAGCCTGGCTGCCGGCGATATGCATACGTTCCTCGCCATCTACGACGACGACTTCCGCTATCGCTCGATGGACAGGGACGCGTGGTCGGCATTTGCCGTGCAGACGCTGGGTGCTCGTGAAATCGAGTCGGTCGATATCAGCGACCTGCTGATTCTGGGTTATCCGGGAGAGGACGAACTCGTTATGAGCCGCTTCCGGCTGGCAATCGCCGAACCGGAAACGACTGTAACTCTGGACAAACGGCTGTACTGGCGAAAAGGGCCCGGTGGTGAATACCGGATCTTCGCGGAGGACAGTGGCTAGCGCAGACCCTCGCGAGCGGTCAGCTCGTCGATGACTTCGATCAGGTTCGGGTAGCTGCCGGCCATTCCGGCATCTGTCTTGTACTTGCCGTTAACGACGACCATCGGCACGGTCATCGCGTTGTAGCGACGAGCGAGGTCGGCCGCGACACGCATCTTCTGATTTACCTCAAACGATTTCCAGGTGCGCTCGAAGTCTTCCTTGCTGACACCAGCTCGCTCGAACAGCCTCTGGATCGCGGCTTCCGAGGCGAGACGATTGCCACGGCGATGAAATTCCTCAAAAACCATCGTACGGAACGCGTACTGGTCGGCGAGTTTGCCACTCTCCGCAAGAATTTCCTCGGTGTAGTAAAGCTGGGCATGCAGCTGGGCGACCGGATTGAAGATTGCAGGAATGCGAACGAAGCGAACGTTCGGATCCTTGTTCTCGGCCCACTGGTTTATGTAGGACTCGAGCGTGTAGCAGTGCGGGCAGCTGTACATGAAAATTTCGGCCACTTCGATCTTGTCCGCGCTGCCGACCGTTGGCTGTGTCGGTACCATGCGCGTGTAGTTCGTGCCTTCACGGTATTTCCAGGTACGTACTTCCCGGGCAGTCTCTTCGGGCTCGGCGCGCGCCAGCACGATAGCTTCAGGTTCGGCTTCGATCTCGGCGCCAGAGGACTCCTCGACGACCTCGATGGCCTCTTCTTCAGCCGCTTCTTCCTCGGCGGGTGCTTCCTCGGCCGGGGCTTCTGCTACGGCTTCTTCAGTTACGTCCTCAACCTCGGTCGTGGCGGCCGGCTGTTGTTCCTTGCCGCAGCCCGCGACAATCAACAGCAGCGCCAGTAATGCGATCAGATTTCTCATGCTTACTTGAGACCCTGGATGTAGGCAGAAAGTGCCGCGATATCGTCATCGTCGAGCGTCGCCGCGATGTCCTGCATCATGCGCGTCTTGCCGTCTGTCGTACGCGTGCCGCTGCGGTAGTCCTTCAGCTGCTTCGCCGTGTAGGCAGCATGCTGGCCTTTCAGGAGCGGGTACTTCGCTGCTTCGTTGCCGCGACCCGTCGGGCCGTGACACGCGAGGCATGCCGAAGACTTGTCTTCGAGATCGCCGCCGCGATACAGCGCCTCGGCGCGATCAACGAGTGACGGGTCAGCGACAGCCTGTGCTGCGACTGGGAGGCCCTCGAAGTAGACCGCGAGGTTACGCATGTCCTCGTCGGTCAGCAGCATGGCCTGGCTCGACATCCGCGGGTCGACGCGATCGCCGCTCTTGAATGCCTGCAGCTGTGCGACCAGGTACGGCGCGCCCTGACCGGCGATGTTCGGCCACATCGGGCTCGAGCTGTTGCCTTCGGCACCGTGGCAGGCGTTGCAGGTTACGGCCTTGGCCTTGCCGGCTTCGGCGTCTCCGTCAACGAGGCTTTCGGCGTTGGCCTGTGTTGCGAATGCGAGGCCGGTCGCTGCGAGCAGCATTGCGAACTTGATCTTCATATTTCCTAACCGTTAGTTCCCCACGATGATCTGTTGTCATCGCCTGTTGCTTGAATTCTGGTTGTGCACCTGAACGCGGGTGCAATTGATTATCAGGATTTTCCGGACTTCCTTGCTGCCTGACCCTGAACCCGTCAAACTGCTCAGCGGCCCCGAAATCAGAGCCCGAATTATACACAGAAACCACGGGGCATACCCCAATGTCGCTATACCCAGAAGCCCATTTCATCAAGAGTGCCAACGCCGCCAGTCAGTTCGTTCCGGACGACGGTCACGAGGTTGCATTCGCCGGTCGTTCCAATGCCGGCAAGTCGAGTGCGATCAACATAATCGTCAATCGCAGGCAGTTCGCACGCACCAGTAAGACGCCGGGCCGTACCCAGCTCGTTAATTTCTTCGCCCTGACCGAGTCCGAGCGCCTCGTCGACCTGCCGGGCTACGGCTTCGCCAAAGTCGCCGACAAGATGCGCGATCACTGGCGCAACCTGATGGCGGACTACTTCGAGACTCGCAAATCGCTCAGCGGGCTGTTCCTGATTGTCGATATTCGCCGCCAGATCACGGCATTTGATGAGCAGATGCTGAGCTTTTCGGAGTATGTCGGCTTGCCGACGCACGTGCTGTTGACCAAGGCGGACAAGCTGAAGCGCGGGCAGGCGGCCAAGGCTACGCTGGAGGTCAAAAAGGCACTCGGGGCTGTCGCCACAGTGCAGCAATTCTCTGCGCTGACCCGCCAGGGCGAGGACGAGGCCCGGGCAAAACTCGTCGAATTCCTCAAAAGCACCCCGCAATAAAAAGCCCCGAGACGCTTACGCGACCCGGGGCCAGAAGAAGCAACCGGCTTGGGGTTACCGTGTTGCACGCCTGTCTAGGGAGGTAAACAGGCGAGTGACTTACGCACTCAGATGATTAGAGGCCCGAAGGCTTGGGGAGTTCCCTGAGTTTCATAAGTCGCTGACAAGTATAGCGAAGCCTCTTGGAATAAGTCTAACTCTAATGGGCTTCGTCCCAGTTCGAGCCGATCCCGGCGTCGACTTTCAGTGGCACCGCGAGCTCCGCTGCATCGCTCATCAGGTCAATAACCGTGTCGCGGACCGCATTGATTTCGGCCTCGCCGACCTCGAAAACGAGCTCGTCGTGCACCTGCATGATCATGCGGGCGTCGGGTTTTTCGGCGTCCAGCCAGCCAGCAACCGCAATCATGGCCTTTTTGATGATATCGGCAGCCGTGCCCTGCATCGGCGCGTTGATCGCACTGCGTTCGGCGTACTGGCGACGCTGTGCATTGCGTGCATTGATCTCGGGCAGGTAAAGGCGTCGACCAAAGACGGTTTCAACATAACCCTGTGCACTGGCCTTCTCGCGAATGTCGTCCATGTAACCCTTCACGGCGGGGTAGCGATCGAAGTACAGGTCCATGTACTCCTGCGCTTCACCGCGCGGAATGCCGAGCTGCTTGCCGAGGCCGAACGCGGACATGCCATACATAAGCCCGAAGTTGATGGCCTTTGCCGAGCGGCGATGATCGGCTGTGACGTCGTCGAGCGGCACGCCGAAAACCTCTGCTGCGGTCGCAGCGTGAACGTCCTGCTCGTCGGCGAATGCTTTCGTGAGTCCCGGATCGCCCGACAGGTGCGCCATGATCCTGAGTTCGATCTGTGAATAGTCCGCAGCGAGCAGGATTTTCCCCTGCGGAGGGACAAACGCCTGGCGGATACGGCGTCCTTCCGGTGTGCGGATCGGGATGTTTTGCAGGTTCGGGTCCGTGGATGACAGCCGACCGGTTGCGGCAACAGCCTGGTGGTACGAGGTGTGGATACGGCCGGTTGCCTCCGCGATCTGCAGCGGCAGCTTGTCGGTGTAGGTGCTCTTCAGTTTGCTGGTGCCGCGATACTCGATGATCACGGCCGGCAGCTCATAGTCATCAGCGAGTTCGACCAGCACATCCTCGGCAGTCGATGGCTGGCCTTTCGGCGTCTTCCGGATGACGGGCAACTCGAGCTGTTCGAACAGGATTTGTTGCAGCTGCTTCGGTGAACCGAGGTTGAACGGGCCGCCAGCGAGTTCGTGCGCTTTTTTCTCGAGCTCGAGCATTTTTTGAGCGAGCTCGTGGCTCTGGTCTGCGAGCATTTGCCGATCGACCAGCACGCCGGTCTCCTCCATGCCGAGCAGGATCGGCACGAGCGGCTGTTCGATGTCCTCGTAAACAGATTTCAGTGTCGGCTCATCACCGAGCCGTTTCCAGAGTTCGTTATGCAGCTGCAACGTGATATCGGCATCTTCGGCCGCGTACGGCGCCGCTGTCTCGAGGTCGATCTGGTTGAAGGTCAGCTGCTTTGCGCCTTTGCCGGCAACGTCTTCGTAGTGAATCGTCTGCCGGCCGAGGTAGTGCCCGGCAACCGAGTCCATGTCGTGCCGTGTCGCGACGCTGTTCAGGACGTACGACTCAAGCATCGAATCGAAGGCGATACCCGCAAGCGCGATATCGTAGCGCGCCAGGATATGTGCATCGTATTTGAGGTGGTGCCCGACTTTCTTCTTCGTCGGGTCCTCAAGCCAGCTGCGCATTTTCGCGAGCACCTCGTCGCGCGCCAACTGGTCGGGCGCGCCCGGGTAGTCGTGTGCGACCGGCAGGTATGCGGCTTCACCCGCCTCCATGGAGAACGACAGGCCGACAAGTTCAGCCTCCATGTAATTAACGCTGGTCGTCTCGGTGTCGAATGCAGTCAACTCGGCGCCGTCGAGCTTCTTCAACCAGGCGTCGAACGACTTCCAGTCGAGGATTGTTTCGTACTCGACTTTCGATGCTTCCTCTTCGACAACTTCTGCCGGGGCGTCGCCTTCCTCGTCGAGCTGGCGAAGCAGGGTGCGAAGTTCGTAATGGATCAGCAGCGTGCGCAGCGCGGAAACATCCCCGGCGTCCTGGTTCAGGTCCTCGACCGTCACATCGAGATCGACATCGGTCTTGATCGTTGCGAGCTCCTGCGACAAGCGCAGCTGCTCGATGTTGTCGCGCAGGCTTTCACCCACTTTGCCTTTGATCTCGTCGGCGTTGTCGACAATGCCATCGGCGCTGTCGTACAGGTTCAGCCACTTCGCAGCCGTCTTCGCGCCGACCTTTGGCACGCCCGGAATGTTGTCCGACGTGTCGCCGACGAGTCCGAGATAGTCGATGACCTGTTCGGGCCACACATCGAACTTCGCCTTGACGCCGTCGCGGTCCATGCGCGCGTCATTCATCGTGTTGATGAGCGTCACGCGTTCGTCGACCAGTTGCGCGAGATCCTTGTCTCCAGTCGAGACCAAAGTCTCGAGACCGCTGGCGCTTGCCTGCCGGCAGAGCGTACCGATGACGTCGTCGGCTTCGACGCCTTCAATACGCAGCAACGGCAGGCCCATCGCAACAACGGCGTCGAGGATTGGCTGTACCTGCTCCCGCAGGTCGTCCGGCATGGGCGGCCGGTTGGCCTTGTAGTCGCTGTAGAGTTCGTCGCGAAAGGTCTTGCCCGGCGCGTCGAACACGACAGCAACATGTGTCGGCTGTTCTTCGCGAATCAGCTTCTGGATCATCGTCAGGACGCCGTGCATCGCCCCCGTCGGCTCGCCCTGTGAATTAGTGAGCGACGGCAGCGCATGGTACGCGCGATACAGGTACGACGACCCGTCGATCAGGACGAGGTCGGTCATCTGGGCCTACTGCTGGTTGCCGTTGTCGTCGTCCGAGTCCGACTCGTCAGAAGTCGTTTCCTGCGGTTGTGACGGAGGCACCGACATTTCGCTCGGGTTGCCGGGGATGTAAAGCGGGCCGCTCTGGCCGCAGCCGGCGAGCAGTAACAGGACAAGCGTAAGGCGTTTCATGGCAAGAGCCTCGATCAGGTTTGAGGCCTGATTATAGGTGCCGTGGCGCTCAGTGCGACATCATTTTGCGTACTGTTTCGCGACTTTGCGATATGCCTCACGAAACGGGATGCCGTCCTCACGAACGAGGCGATACGCCTCGGCGGTCGCGAAGATGCCTTCGTCGAGTTCGATATTGTCTGGCTGGAATTCCATGCCTTCCAGCAGGTAAGCCATGATATCGACAGAGTCGACCGCGAGGTCGATCGAGCGGAACAGCGGGCCCTTGAGTCGCTGCAGGTCGCGGTGATAACCAGAGGGTAGTTTCGCCGTGATCATCAGTGACTCATCGAGGCAGGCCTGAGTCGTCGCTGAAGAGGCGCGCAGTAGTTCCAGTACATCCGGGTTGCGCTTCTGCGGCATGATCGACGAGCCGGTTGTGACATCGGCCGCGAGCGAGATGTACGCAAACTCTTGCGTATAGAACATCAGCAGGTCGCTGGCCATACGCGACAGGTCCTGCATCAGTAGCGTGAGCTCGAACAACAGAACCGATTCTGCCTTGCCTCTCGAAAGCTGTGCCGCCGTTACCGGTTGTTGCGTCTTATCGAAGCCGAGTTTCGCCGTGGTCGCATCACGGTCCAGCGGCAACCCCGGCGTACCGTAGCCGGCCGCACTTCCAAGCGGGTTCTTGTTGATGCGCTGGCGCGCAGCCGCGAGGCCATGCTCTGCGTCGGCGAAGCCTTCGTCGAAGCCGCCGCACCAGAGCGCAACCGAGGAGGGCATGGCGTGCTGCATGTGTGTGTAGCCCGGAATCTCGACGTCACCCTGTCTCTCGGCGACACCAGCCAGCGACGAGCGCAGGTTGCCGACCCGCCCGACGAGATCGGTCGCGGCTTCACGCAGGTACAGTCGCAGTGCCGTCAGAACCTGGTCGTTCCGCGAACGGCCCAGGTGCAGGCGGCCACCGGCCTCGCCAATGGCATCGGTCAGTCGCGATTCGAGCGCGGTATGGCAGTCCTCATCTTCGAGACTGATCTGCCAGTCGCCGGCAGCGAAACTTGCCTCGAGTGCACGCAACCCAGCGCAGATGGCGTGACAGTCTTCCTTGCTGATCAGGTCCTGGTCGGCGAGCATCTCCGCGTGCGCGACAGAGCCTTTGACGTCGAACGGTACGAGTCGTGCGTCAAGCTTGTGGTCTTCACCGGCCGTATAGCGCAGCACGCGCTCGTCCAGCGGCAGACCTTTCTCCCAGAGGCGGCTCATGATGCCTGCTCGGCCGGAGTCAGTGCGGCGATGTCGTCGACAACGAGCGTGCCGGTACCTTCGTTGGTAAATACCTCCAGCAGGATGCTGTCATCCATCTTGTAGGAGATGACGTGGACACGCTGAACGCCGTTCGCGATCGCCATGTCGATGGCGGCCGCCTTCGGCAACATGCCGTCAGCGAGGCTGCCTGATTCGCGCAGCTTGTCGAGCGCCGCGCGGTCGATGTAACTGATCAGCGATGACGGATCCTTGATGTCCTCCAGGATGCCCGGTGCGCCAGTGGCGAGAACCAGCTTCTCGGCATTCAGTTCCGCCGCGATCGCGGCAGCCACCGTATCGGCATTGATATTCAGGATCGTGCCCGATTCGTCGCACGAGATCGGGCTGACGACCGGCATCAGGCCGTTGTCGAGCTGTTTGTTCAGAATATCGGCATCGATCGAGTCGATATCGCCAACGAAGCCGTAGTCGACAGGTGAATCGCCATCACGTTCAACTGGCGGGCGCTTGTGCGCCTGGATCAGGCCCGCGTCGACACCACTGATACCAACGGCCGGGATCTTCAGGTCGCGACAGGTAGCAAGGATCCGAGTATTGATCTGGCCGTTGAGGATCATCGTTGCGACATTCAGCGCATCGGCGTCTGTCACGCGCCGGCCATCAACAAACGTCGTATCGACACCCAGCGCGGCAGCCAGCTCCGTAGACTGTGGTCCGCCGCCGTGAATCAGTACAACGCGAATACCGACCTGGTGCAGGATGCCGACCTGCTCCATGAGTGCGGTCGTAAGCTCCGGGTCAGCAAATACCTCACCCCCGGCCTTGATGACAAACACCTTGCCCTTGTACAGGCGAATGTAGGGCGCGGCGTGTTTAAGCGCCGAGACGACAATCGCGCGGTCCTTCTTGCTTGTCATGACGACCCCAGCATCTGGTGCAGTACCGCCATCTGCGCAAGCATGCGGTTGCGGGCTTCGGGAATTACTATGCTGCGCGGCCCGTCGAGAACTTCGTCAGCGACAACGACACCGCGACGTACCGGCAGGCAGTGCATGAAGCGACAGTCGTCCTGGGCGTTGCCGAACCATGCATCGTCAACGCACCAGTCGAGGTGCGCTTCACGCAGCTTCTGGTCGGCCAGCTTGTCGCCGTAATGTTTTGTCGATGACCAGGATTTCGCGTATATGACGTGTGCGCCTTCCGTGGCTTCTGTCCTGTCGTCGGTTTCGCGTACCGAGCCGCCCGACTCTTCGGCCGCGAAGATGGCTTTCTGCATAATCGGTGCCGGCAACTCGAAGCCCTCGGGGCGCAATACGGTGACATCCATACCGCGTTTCGCGGCCATGTGCAGGGTTGCCGCCGGCACGGCCAGCGGCAGCGCTTTCGGGTGGTACGCCCAGCTCAATACGAACTTGCCGCCGTTCTTCGGCATGCTGAAGTCATCGAGTGTCTTCCAGTCGGCAAGCGACTGGCACGGGTGATTCATCGCCGATTCCATGTTGATGTACGGCTTGTCCACGAGTTCCGTGAGCGCATTGAAGCGCGTCTCGCCGAGATCGTTTTCGATCTTCTTGCGATCGGCAAAGGCGCGAATACCGATGGCGTCGCCGTATGACGCGATGACCGGTACCGCTTCGCGAATGTGTTCGGCGGCAACGCCGTCCATGACGATACCGTCGCGGACTTCGAGGCCGTGAATCGACATATCCGGAGAAATAACGAAGGAACCGCCGCCGAGCCGGGTCATTGCAGCCTGGAACGACGCCAGTGTCCTGAGCGACGGGCTCAGGAACAGCAGTGACAACACCTTGCCCTTGAGCGCCTCCGGCTCGGGATGCTCGTCGAGTCTTCGAGCCAGGTCGACCAGTGCATTGATTTCTTCATTTGAAAAATCGGCGAGGTCATTGAAAGCTTTCATTGAGACTCCTTCAGGGTGTTGGGGCGATGTCGACGAGCGCCTGGGCCAGCCGATCAATATGGGTCGGGTGCAGCACCAGCGGCGCGAGAATCCTCAGGACCTCGGGGTCGGCGCTGGTGCCGGTAAGAATGTCATGGTCGAGCAGGGCATCGCGCACTTCGACTGCCGGCCGATCGCAGACCAGGCCGAGCAACAGCCCCATGCCCTGGATGCGGCGCACTGGCCCGACGACGCAGGTCTCGCGAATGGCAGCCTCTGCGTCGCGAACGTTCGCGAGCAGGTCTTCGGATTCGATTGCTTCGATCGTTGCCGTGATCGCTGCGGCCGCGACAGGACCGCCGCCGAACGTTGAGCCGAGGCTGCCGGGGCCGAACTGTGCAGCGATCTCGCTGCGACACAGTACCGCGCCGCAGGGTATGCCGCCGCCGAGTGCCTTGGCGCTGGTGATGATATCCGGTTCAACCTGGTGTGCCTGTACGGCGAAAAACTGGCCACAGCGACCAATACCTGACTGAACTTCGTCGGCGATCAGGATGGCGCCGTGGTTTTTTGTTGCTGTGCGCAGGGTCTCGATGAACTCGGTCGACAGGTCGTAGGCACCTGCCACGCCCTGCACGGGTTCGAAGATGACGGCCGCAATCGTGTCGTCGATCATCGCGTTCGCAGCGGCGACATCGTCGCGCGGGATGAAGTCGACCTCGAACGGCTTCGACGCAAATCCGTACCACTTCTCCGAGTTCCAGGTGACGGCCGCAGCCGCCGCGGTCCGCCCGTGGAAACCCTGGGTAATCGCGAGGACCTTGCTGCGCCCCGTTGCCATGCAGGCCATGCGCAGGGCGTTTTCATTTGCTTCGGCGCCGGAGTTGACGAAGAACACCCGGTCGAGACCCTGGGGTGCAACCTGCGTGAGTTTTTCGGCTGCCAGCGCCCGGATGTCGAGTGCAACGGCGTTGCTCTGGAACATGAGCTTGCTGCTCTGTTCGGAAACGGCGGCGACGAGTTTCGGATGCCCGTAACCGAGTGCTGCAACGGCGTGTCCGCCGTACAGGTCGAGAATATGGCGGCCATCCTTGGTAATGATGTCGCAACCGCTCGCGCGTTCCGGAACGAACGGCAACTGGCCGTACACCGGAATCGTTACACCGGCTTCACGTACACGCGGGTCGTGCATGGCTAAGGTCATCAGGTCCATCCCGGGGCTGGCATGTCGAGCCCTGTCGTTTCAGGCAGGTCCCACAGCCGGTTCATCCACTGCACGGCACCGCCGGCCGCACCTTTCACCAGGTTGTCGATCACGCTCATGACAACCACGGTTTCGCCGTCGGTCGCGACACCAATCTGGCAGCGATTACTTGCAACGACATTCTTGATTCGCGGCGTCCCTTCGACAACGTCGACAAAAGGGGCGTCCCCGTAAGCAGCTTCAAATACGTCACGAATCTGCGCGGCTGTCACAGGTGCTTTTGTCTTCGCCTGCACCGTCGCGTGAATGCCGCGCGCGAATGGTCCGGAGTGTGGCACAAAATTGATGCGCGTCGTGCGACCGCTGGCTGATTCCGCCATCGCCGCAACTTCCGGAGCGTGGCGGTGACCGAGCGGTTTGTAGGCATACAGGTTGCTGTTGCGCTCCGGATGGTGGGTGCCGGCCTGCGGGCTCTTGCCCGAACCCGTGCTCCCCGTGATCGCCGATATGAACACCTCGGCTTCGGTCAGGCCCGATGCGATCAGCGGCGCCGTAGCCAGCGTCGATGCTGTCGCGAAGCAGCCCGGATGGCCGATGTGCCTGCTTGCGATGTTTTTCGTCAGTTCCGGCAGCCCACAGCTGAACTGACCGAGTAATTCCGGTGCGCCGTGTGGCTGGCCGTAGATCGACTCCCACTGCGACTGGTCGGCAAAGCGGAAGTCCGCTGACGAGTCGACGATGCGAATGTTCAGGTGCTGTCCGGCAGCCAGGACATGGGCGAGCGTCTTTGCCGCCTCGCCGTGCGGTGCCGCGCAGAAAAGCGCGATGTCGTCTCCCGCGCTGAGTCCCTGCATCCAGTCTGTGCGAGCGACAAACGAGTGGTCGGCAAGGGCATGCGAGAGGTGCCCGAATGCGCTGCCCACGGGATTACCGGCCTGGCTGTCTGACACGGCGGCTGTCAGCTCGAATGCCGGGTGTTGAGCGACGAGGCGCAGCAGTTCGCCACCGACGTAGCCGCTGGCGCCGAGAATGACGGCCTTGATGGTCATGCGGCCTCCTTCTTTACGAGGTCGGCGACGAGATCACCGAGCGCCGTGCCGTTGGAAAGAGCGTTGATACCCCGCAGTCCGCAGCGTGCATCAATCTGCTGCACACCGACATCGTTGTCGGTAGCCGGGCCCGTGACGACCGCCGGCTCTATGTCGTACTCATCGCGCAGGATCTTTACGCCGCCCCACGCGGACACCGGATCATTGGCGCACAGTACGACCGCGGTCAGCGCGTCGCGAATCTGCTCATCGGAGAGAATCGCGGCGACGCCATATTCGCCCAGCAGGCCGTCGCCGAGTTCGAGAACGATGACGTCCGGCTTGCGCGCGCCGAGCCCGGTCAGCAACGAGCGGGTCAGTGCCGGTCCGCTGTCGGCTGTCGTCGTGACAATGCCGAGGTCCGAGAAGATCATCGTGTCGGTCGCACCCGCATCTTCCATCGCGAGTACGTCGCGCCGCAGCGATACGCCCGTGGCCTTGCAGGCAGACACGTTCAGGCCGAGGTGCCGCAGGCGGCTCACAATCTGGCAGGCTGCGGCTGTCTTGCCGGAGTCCATGCAGGTGCCGGCGAGTGCTATCACCGGAACGCCGTTTGAATTCAGCGGCGCTTCGGGATCGAGCTTCGAGTGCCCTGCACGTGCCGGTACGCCGATGCGCTCACCGAGATAAGGAAACTCGAGCACCGTGCCGAGCACTTCGCAATCGAACGGTGCGCCGACGTCGGGATTTGCCGAATCACAGATGCCCATAACGCCGCCGATGTTCAGCAGTTGCACCGTATCGCCGGGTTTAAGGCTCTTTGGCAGGTGGCCCGAGTAGCCGCGCAACGCGTTGCGGAATCCCAGCGCACCAATAACGATGTCGCCCATGGTTACGGTGGCCATGCGGCCGGAGGTCAGCTCTACCTGGTTGTAGCGCGACTTGTTGTTCAGCACCCTGACCGCGACGAGCACGCCTTCTTCGCACGGGATATCCGGCGACAGGCGCACCTCGGCCGTCAGGTCATTGTGCTGCGCGACGGACGCAATTTTGTCGACGACGACGCTCTTCATATCAGCTGGCCCTGGTTTGCAGCGTGCCGGTCAGCGACAGCACGCGTGAGTAACCGAGCGCATCACTCGGGGTCCATTCGCCCGCGGCCTCACCGTAGACACCCTTGGTCGCAGCCAGCAGGGAGTGTGGCGAGTCCGTGCCTTCGATAAACAACTGGCCCGGTCGCAGCGCAAACTTCACGGTGCCTGTAACGCGCGCCTGCGACGACTCCAGTAATGCCTCGATGTCCTTGCAGGCGAGGTCGAGCTGTTTGCCTTCGTGGACGAGGTCGCCGTACACGGCCGACACGTTGTCCTTGATGCGAGACTGCTGCGCCGATAGTACGAGCTTCTCGAGTTCGCGGTGCGCCGTGATCAGCGTGACTGCAGCAGGTGCTTCGAACGCAACCCGGCCCTTGGTGCCGAGGACTGTGTCGCCGAGGTGGATGCCGCGGCCGATGCCGTAGCTGCCGGCCAGCGCTTCGAGCTTCTCGATCAGCGCGACCGGTGCGAGTGATTCGCCATCCAGCGCTACCGGTACGCCGCTCTTGAACTCGAGCGTGTGAACCGACTGTTCCTGCGGCTCACTGAATGCGTTCGCAGACAAGACCCAGGCCGACTCGGGAATCGTGTTCTCGGAGGTCAGCGTTTCCTGGCCACCGATCGTGATACCCCAGAGGCCACGGTTGATGGAGTACGCCGAGCCCTGTGCTGGCAGCGGCAAACTGTGCTCTTCGAGATAGGCAAGCTGCTCTTCACGTACAAACTTGTTGTCGCGAACCGGCGCGAGAACCCCGAGCCCGGGATTCAATGTACGTAGTGCGACCTCAAAGCGGACCTGGTCGTTACCGGCCGCCGTACAGCCATGCGCCACGGTCGTCGCACCGCGTTCTTTGGCAAGCAGGGCGAGTCGTTCGGCCTGCAGGCCACGCTCGGCGCCGACGCAGAGCGGGTAGGCCTGGCCGCGCAGCACGTTGCCGGCGATCAGGTAGCGAATAACCGTGTCAAAGAATTCTTCCTTCGCGTCGATGAGCACGTGCTCGATCGCGCCAAGCGCCATCGCCCGTTCTTCGAGGACTTTTGCCGCTTCTGCGTCGATGCCGCCGGTATCCACGCAGGCCGTGATGATCTCGCGGCCGTACTTTTCCTTGAGCCAGGGCACGCAAAATGACGTGTCGAGGCCACCGGAAAAGGCGAGGATGATAGGGGATTGGTCGTTACTCACTTGGGTCTCCATGTCAGGAACGAGCTGCGTGCTCGATCCTTGCGATCAGGTTCTTCTGGGAAGCCGCGGAATCCGTGGCTACAAATATGGTGTCGTCGCCGGCGATTGTGCCGACCATGCCGGGCCAGTCGCTGCGGTCGAGGGCGAGTGCCACGCGTTGCGCCGCACCGATCGCCGTCTGTACGACAAGCAGGTTCGGGCCAGCCGGTCTGAAGCTGCGGAACAGGCTGGCTACCTCGGCGACCTGATCGTCGCTGTTCTGGTCACTATTTGGCAGTTCATAACCGCTGGCGGTCTTGATCGCACCGAGCTCGCGAAGGTCGCGGCTGACACTGGATTGCGTAGCGGTGAAGCCCTGCGCTTCGAGCACAGACACGATCGAGCCCTGAGTTTCCGCAGGTCCCTTCGTCAGCAGCTGGCGTATCGCCTCGCGCCGGGTTTCGTGGTTTCCGTTCGGCATGACCGGTCTCGCATAAATATGCGCATAATTCGAACATCATGCGCATAAGTAGTCAAGCCCCGAATTCACATAAATACGAGATTTTTCGATACACTGCGCGGCCTTCACAGCACTGGAGCACGCGAGTGAGCGACACCGTAGAGGTAACGACCGGCGAAAACCCGGATGCCGCCATAATCTGGCTGCATGGTTTGGGAGCCGACGGCCATGATTTCGAGCCGATCGTGCCCGAGCTGCGTCTCCCGGCAAGTGTCCGCTTTGTATTTCCTCATGCGCCGGTGCGTCCGGTCACGATCAATAACGGCATGGCGATGCGTGCCTGGTACGACATTGTCAGCTTTGACGCGGAGGGGCGTGCGGACCGGGAAGGCCTGCTGGAGAGCAGCGCGACACTGGACGCATTGATCCAGCGCGAGATCGATCGTGGTATTGATGCGCGGCGCATCATCGTCGCAGGCTTCTCGCAGGGCGGTGCCGTTGCGATCCAGAATGCGTTGACGACTGAACACGACATTGGCGGCCTGATGGCACTCTCGACCTACCTTGCGTTGCCCGATAGCCTCGATGGCACCTCGCTGCGCCGGGATCTGCCAATTTTCTCGGCGCACGGCAGTTTCGATCCGGTGCTGCCGATGCAGTGGGGTAAAGCTTCAGCCGACGCTTTGAGTGATGCCGGGTTTAACGTCGAGTGGCACGAATACCCGATGGCGCACGCCGTGTGTCCGCAGGAGATTCTCGACGTGCGTGACTGGCTGGCTAAGGTTCTGGGCTGAAGCCGATCGCGGCTAGTCCGTCGGCCCGGCATTGCTCGTCGAGTGGATCAACGATTGCGTAGTATTCGGACTCAGGCATCTCACCGGTAATCAACTTGTCGAGCGCGTCCTGATCGTAAATATGAGGGCTCCAGCTGTAGTCGATGAACCAGTCGTTCTCAAGGCTTATCGAGCAAGAGCCGCATCGGAGTTCTTCAAACTTCTCACGACACTCGTGCCTTTCCCGTGACGTCTCGCCATCCCGTGTGTAGAAGAAGAAAGTGGACCGATTGTTTTTCGTGATGAACGGGGACAATCCATAATCGGATTCTACGGGTGGTGGGTTGAAAAAGACCGCGCCGATGCTGTTGCGCTCGATATTGGCGACTCGAGTCTTCGTAAACAGGTCAATAATTTCCTGGTCGAAGAACTCCTCTTTGTCCCAGCGCATATACTCAACTCCGTCCCGTACCTCCGCAACGACGGAGGAATCGCCGATAACTTTGAGGCCCTCGTGCGAACGGTAAACTGACATCGAGTCGAATTCAGTCGCTAGCAGCTTGTCTCGCAACGAGTCAAACGCCTCGGGATTCTCCCGAAACCGGGACTCGAGCCTGTCACCGTAGGGTGGCCAGCCTTCGCAGCCATACAACACAAGAATGGCCAAAGCGGTCGCAATCTTTCGTAGACTGTCGATAGTCATCACGAAGAACAAATTATCACAACAGGGGTAGCGGCATGATTTCACGCAAGTTCTTATTCGTTTCTCTGCTTGCCGCGAGCACGCTCGTCGCTTGCAGCGAGGAACCAGTTGCAGAGCGAATCATGCTCAGTACGCCCGGCATGGCAGCTCTTGACCTGCCATTCCCGGAGGCCGTTCTGGTTGGCGATACGCTGTACCTGTCAGGCAACGGCGGAATAAATCTCGACACGATGACCGTGCCCGAGGACCCGCGCGAAGAGGCGGAGCTGCTGTTGCAGAATATTTCCAACGTTCTCGCACTTGCCGACATGACAATGGATGACCTCGTGACAGTCACGATCTACTGCCCGGACCTGTCCCTGTACGGCGTATTCAACGAGGTCTACAAAAGTAAGTTCGGTGACTACCTGCCGGCGAGGGCGTTCGTCGGCTCCGGTGAATTATTGTTCGGGATGCGCTTCGAACTGCAGGCGATTGCCGTCAGGCGCTGAAGCTGGAAGATCCGGTCAGGTTTCCCGCCGGGTCAAACCGACGTTCGTGAAACGCCAGCCGCCCGTCCGCTGCGCGGAGGACCACGGTCGAGCAACGCGTCCCGTAGTCGGGCAGCACGATAAACGGAGCGCTGATCGCGTGCGCTTTTTCGAAACCGAAGCGACCGGCCTCGACTGACTCGGCAGGCGCTTTCACCCGATCATCCATCAGTCGGAACAGCTCGGTCTCGTTGACCTGATTGTCTGCGAGCAGCTGTTGCATGCCATCTTTGGCCCTGTGCACTTTGTGCCAATCGGAATCCAGCAACGCGTTGCTGAGCCCGTAGATTCCGGGCTCGAGCTCCCTCACTCCCTCGGCGCGATTTGACGCATACGCAAGCGATTCACCGTCGCAGGCCAGCAGGTTGAAGCCCGCGTATTCCTCGCCGTGAATGTCCGCCAGGGCGGTGGCCGGCGATAGATCACCTAGTACAAAATCCGTGATCAGCTGACCACGGGACCTGAGCTTCCCGGATTCGAGTTGAGCGTCACGATAGTTTGTGACCGTCGCGAAGCGACCATTGCGATGTGCGGCCAGCCAGGTACCGCCAGCCTGCAGGTCGCGGCCTCCGACTATGTCTGGCTGGTCCGGCCACCAATGAGCATCTTGCGTCGGTCGCGCATGAAATTCGTCGCGATTGCCAGCAACGATCAGCGGCCATTCCGGATGCTGCTGCCACGCAACGACAACGAGGCACATGTCAGGTCCCGGCTATCCAGTCGTCGACCAGTCGGCGCGCGATAGAAATACGGAACGGCAGCCCGGCCAGTTCGGACTTCAGTTCCTCGCGGGTAAACCAGCGTGCGTCTTCAAGCTCACCGTCATTGAGCCGAATCTCGCTGACATGATCGGGATCCGTCTCCGCCATAAAACCGAGCATCAGCGATGACGGGAACGGCCAGGGCTGCGAGCTGTGGTAGCGCACGGCACCGACGCGCACGTTGGTTTCTTCGTAGACCTCGCGGCGTACGGCGTCCGACAGGCTCTCCCCGGGTTCTACAAAGCCGGCGATCGTCGAGTAACGGCCCTCGGGCCAGGTCGACTGGCGCCCGAGCAGGCAGCGGTCGCCATCGGAGACAAGCACGATAATCGCCGGGTCGACCCGTGGAAACAGTTCGCGTCCGCAATCGGCGTTGATGCAGACCCGCGAATTTCCGCCGTCGCGCGGCAGGGCCTGTGAACCACAGCTGCCGCAGAAAAGCTGTGACTGGTGCCAAAGCACCAGCGCCCGGGCATGTGCCGCCAGGTTCGCTTCATCCGGAGGCAGGACCGTGCCGATAAAGCGCAGGTCCTGGTAGTCGCCGAGGTCGCAGCACGGCGGTGCGTCCTGGCGATCGATCGCTACGGCGAATGCAGGTTCGTCGCGAAACAGGCCAAGGAAAATGACGTTGTGCTCGTCGAGGTGATCAGCGATCTGCTCCTTGTCGAGCAGGACCGCGTGCGCGGGGTCACCGCCGACCAGGCAGCGATCGCCCCACACGGGTACGAAGCGGGTCTCGGTGCTGGTCAGTGCAGCTTCGAGCCAGTCGGGATCCTTGCGCCGATCACCGCTGCGGTCGACAAACGCGCCCGCAAATACGTTGTGATTCTGCATTCCTCAATGCTGACCCGTTTGACCGGATTTCGCCAGTCTTTCGCGGTGCTCATCACTGATTTCGCAGCTGTGGCAGATGCCCGAGTCGAGCGCGTAGGCGTCCTGCACATAGTGCGCTCCGCATTGCCCGCAGTTTGCGAGATAGAGCTCGTCATTCCAGGAAATGGCATGCAGCAGATTCCATGCCCACTCGAAGCTCAGTCGCGGATCTTCGTGCAGCAACAGGTAATGTTCATAGGCGCGACACAGCCGGTGACCGAACTCGACATCGGGGCGCGGCCAGCACGCCCGCACCCCGACCTGGCTGTCGATACGAATGAGGAGGCCCGCGCAGAACAGTGAAACCAGTGTCGTCGACTGCAGGCGGTTTTTCGGGTTCTTGACGAAGCGCATGACCTGGCGCGGCGACTTGCCACGGCGGCGCTTTATGCCACGTGTCGCGTCGCCGCGAAAGTAGGTTGCGAACAGTTTGCGAATGCGATCGTCCGAGAGTCCCGTGCATTCGCGGATTGTGCGGGTCCGGGCTTCGTGGCCGATCATTCTGAGTGCCAGTTCGAACTGGCGGCGCTCGGTCGCGTAGCGATCGTCTGTGAGGCGCATTTCTTTCTCCTTATGAGAGAAAAAGACCATATATAGTGCATTGAATGGCTATACTATCCATAAATGGTCTAAAAGTACTACTTGTAGTAATTACCCGAATCAATCAGAAAAACACCAACAAGGGAGAAAAGCGGTGCCCGACGTCGATCTGTTCCTGCCACCGAGTCCTGCTGACTACGACAATGTTGCGGCCCTGAACCGTGCCTGGCTGGCAGGCGCCGCCGGCCTGAAGGCTTGTGAGCGTGAGCGGCTCGCGCGATGTCCGTTCCTGCTGTTTTCGCTGAAGGAACAGAACATCGACTGGTGGGGGGCTGCACTTTCCGAACAGCGACCACTCTCCACGGGATCCGCCGACAGAGAGTTAATTGCTGCCGCGGTGGGTTTCATGTGGGGCCTCGCCGATCGAAATCCGTATGCGGCCCGCCTGGTCAGCGGAGCGAGCGTTGCGTGGTGCGAGCTGGTTACGAGTCGGCCGCTCGTCGATGTCATCGACCGCGTAGCCGGCCGTGAGGACTTGCTCGACTCCAGGCTCGAGGCGCGCGGTCTGACCGACGACGGCGTCAGTTCCCATGCACGTGTACGTCGTGCTACACACCTGACCGCGCTGCAGATGCTGCTGACGAACGCCCCCGGGCCGGGGTACCGGGAATTGAAGACTGCAGCGTGCCGGTTGACGAAACCGGGCCTGCAAGTAGCCGAAAAAAAGAAATAACCCCGGTACAATTCGCGGATGCACGCACTCAGAATAAGAAACCTCACAAAAACCTACTCGAACGGCAACCAGGCACTCAAAGGCATCGACCTGACGGTCGAGGCCGGAGACTTCTATGCGTTGCTTGGCCCGAACGGGGCTGGCAAAACGACGGCGATCGGCATCATCAGTTCGCTGGTGAACAAGTCGGGCGGCGATGTCGAGATCTTCGGGCACAGCATCGATCGCGAACTCGAGGCGGCCAAGACATGCCTCGGCCTCGTGCCGCAGGAGATCAATGTCAACCTGTGGGATTCGGTCTACAACATTGTCTGGAACCAGGCCGGCTACTACGGGCTTGGCGGCAGGATCGCGCGCGAACGCGTCGAGAAGTACCTGCGGGCGCTGCAGCTCTGGGACCGCCGCAAGGACACCGCACGCAGTCTTTCGGGTGGCATGAAGCGCCGCCTGATGATCGCCCGGGCGCTGGTCAACGAACCACGATTACTCATCCTCGATGAGCCTACAGCCGGCGTCGACATTGAGATCCGGCGTACGATGTGGGAGTTCCTGCAGGAGATCAATGCGGCAGGCACGACGATCATCCTTACGACCCATTATCTGGAGGAGGCCGAATCGCTGTGCCGCAATATCGGCATCATCGATGGCGGCAGGATCATCGAGGACGCACCGATGAGCTCGGTATTGCGCAAGCTGCAGCGCGAGGTGCTGGTAATGAGCCTGGCTGAACCGCTTACTGTCGCGCCCGAACTGGATGGGTTCGCCGTCGAGCTTCGCGACGATGGTGACATCGAGATCGAAAAGGGACCGGGTGACAGCATCAACGACATCTTCGCTGCACTCGACGCGGGCGGATTCCGGGTCGTCAGCATGCGTAACAAGGCCAACCGCCTCGAGGAGTTGTTCCTGCGTCTCGTGGACAGCAATCATGCGGAGGTTGCAGCATGAATCTCGCGCTGAATATCACGGCTGTACGCACCCTGATTCGCAAGGAAATGGTGCGCGTGCTGCGCATCTGGATCCAGACAATCGTCCCGCCGGCGATCACGATGACGCTGTACTTCATAATCTTCGGCAACCTGATCGGCAAGCGCATCGGTACGATGGAAGGCTTTGACTACATGGCGTACATCGCGCCGGGTCTGATCATGATGTCAGTCATCACCAACTCCTACGGTAACGTGGTCTCGTCGTTCTTTGGTGCCAAGTTCGGCCGCCACATCGAGGAGATGCTGGTTGCACCAATGTCGAATGGCGCGATCATCATCGGGCACGTCGCCGGCGGTGTGCTGCGTGGTCTGCTGGTCGGATTGCTGGTCACTGTCATCGCGCTGTTCTTCACACGACTCGAGGTGGCGCACCCGCTCATCATGATTTCGGTAGTGTTGCTGTCATCGATCGTGTTCTCACTCGCGGGCTTCATCAACGCAATCTTTGCGAAGAAATTTGATGACATATCGATTGTCCCGACGTTCGTACTTACGCCGCTCACCTATCTTGGCGGCGTGTTTTACTCAATTTCGCTGCTGCCGGAATTCTGGCAGGGCGTATCCAGGGCGAACCCGATTCTCTACATGGTCAATGCATTCCGTTACGGCATTCTTGGCACGTCGGACATCGATATCGGGCATGCCTACGTCATCCTGATCGGCTTCACGATCGGTTTGTTCACGGTCTGCGTGCTGCTGATGCGTCGTGGCGTGGGGATTCGCGAGTAATGTGCGGGCGGTTCGCTTTTTACTCACCGGCGGAAGCGACCGCGGCGCTTTTCGGTGTGGATGGGGCGCTCGCCGTCGAACCCGGCTACAACATCGCCCCAACCCAGTTCGTCGCCGCGATTCGTGAAGGTGACGAGGCACGCGAACTCGTCATGCTCAAATGGGGACTGATTCCGTTCTGGGCCAAAGACCCGACGATCGGCAACCGCATGATCAATGCGCGCGCCGAAACCGTTGCCGAGAAACCGTCGTATCGCAATGCGTTCAGGCATCGCCGATGTGTCGTGTTGGCCGACGGCTTTTACGAATGGCACCGGCAGGGTGACATCAAGACGCCGCATTTCATTTCACTGGCAAGCGGAGATGCATTCGGAATGGCCGCGCTCTGGGAGTCCTGGACAGACAAGGAGACGGGCGAGTCGATACAGTCGACGACGCTTGTAACTACCGAGGCGAACGACTTCATGCGGCCGTTGCATCATCGTATGCCTGTTGTGCTGCAGCCCGAGTCGGCCGATGGCTGGCTGGCCGGAACCGGCGACTACCTGCAGGAAGCAATTCAGCAGATACCGCCGCTGCAGGCATGGCCGGTTGACCGGCGCGTTAACAACGCCCGCAACCAGGGTGAAGAGCTAATCGTCGCCGACGGCGAAGTCCTGCGCTGACATCACGGGCAGGCTCGACACGATCAGTGTGCCGGGTCCGCCATGAACGCCGAGCGCGGTCCCCAGGTCGCAGGTCTTGATGCTTGTGGCATGCGGAATGCGCCGTTGCAACGCGTTTTGCAGTTCTACTGCCTTTTCCGGCGCCAGTGCGTGCCCGACGACGAGCTCGACGTCTCCCTGCGTGCCAAGCCGGTGAGCCACCAGTCTCGCAAAGCGGTCGACCCGGTTGCGTTGCCCGAACAAAAAGCCTCCGAGTGTGACGTTGCCCTTGCGTGCAATTCGAATGATGGGCGTCAGGTTCAGGAGGTTTGCGAATCTACGCACCCAGTTGGGCAGGCGACCGCCACGCACCGCATATTCAAGGTTATTCAACAGCGCGAAAATACGCGCGCTTGGCACCTGCGATTCGACAATGCGTTTCGTCGCCTCGATGTCGAGCCCGGCAGCTGCGCATTCGGCGGCGAGCACGACCAGCTGTCCCTGGCCGACCGATGCGGTCAGTGAATCGATGACGTGCACCCGGCCCTTCGCCCGGGTTCTCGATGCAGCTGATACCGCCGCCTGCCAGGTTCCGCTGGCGGCCGAGGTCAGGTTGATCGACAGCACGTCCGGAAAATGACTGGCGAGAAACTGGTACTGGCGCCTGAAGTCGCCGGGCGCCGGTTGCGACGTGGTCGGGTGATTCGGATTGGTTTCGAGCTCGCTGTAAAACTCCTCGGTCGTGATAGACACCTTGTCGAGGTAGCCGCGTTCGCCGAACTGGATGCGACACGGGACCATGTGAATATCGAGCCGTTCGATATCCTCGTCCAGGATGTCAGCCGCAGAGTCGGTGATGACCGCAAACTTCTGCTTGCCCTCGTGCGTTGCGTGCTGCTGCAGATGGGTGTCGTCGGCCTTCTCACCGTGCACGTCGCCAAACGCGCGTGCCGCTTCGAACACGGCTTCCGGTTCGTCGACATGGATATGAATCTTCGCCTTGCGCTTGCTGCCGGCGAGGACAAAGGAGTCGCCAAGCGGTGCCAGTGCTTCGCGCAGCTTGCGACGGTCGATGTCGTCGCCCGTCACCAGGCACTCGGTGCAGAAGCGATACTGCGACACGTTATCTTCGGCCGCAAATTCGATCGGGTCCTCGAAGGCTTCTGAAAGCGCAACGTCGGGCATTGGTGTGAATTTGCCGGATTCGAGAAAATCGACCATGCCATCGACCATTTCGGCGAAGCCCTTCGCGCCGGCGTCTACAACGCCTGCCTTGCGTAGCACGTCGAGCTGCTTCGGCGTGTCATCGAGTGCTCGCCGCGTTGCATCGACGGCTCGACGAAGGCGCGTGGCGAGCTCATCCGCCGGCCCTTCGCGCAGGCTGTTGGCAAATGCCGCCACGACCGAAAGGATGGTGCCTTCGCGCGGTTGAGACAGGGCGTCGTGGGCATACTCGTTGCCGGACGCCATCGCTGCAGCGAACGATTCGGCGGTGAATTCACGCACGTCGCCTGCCGCGTCGCTGACGCCCTGGAAAAACTGCGCCATGATGGCGCCGGAATTTCCGCGTGCGCCATCCAGCAATGCGTCCGCAACTCTCACGAGCAGGTCACCGACGTGCTTCTCCGTGCTGTTGTTCAGCACCTGCAACGCAGACCCGAGCGACAAGCTAAGGTTGGTGCCGGTATCGCTGTCGGCAACCGGGAATACATTGATGCGGTTCAGATGTTCCTGGACGCCGATGACGCGGTGAATCCCCGAAGCCAGCGCCTTGCCAAACGCAATACCGTCGATGGACTCCACGCAGGCTAGTCGCGCGGCAACACGAAGGTTATGCCCGAATGGCGCAGGACCGCACCATCAGGGAGAATCTCGACGACCGCCGGTCCTTCATCGAGTATTTCGCCCTCGCGATACTTGTTCATGTTGATAAAGACGAAACGCTCTTCGGCTGCTTCACTGAATACATGAATGTCGATGTGCAGTTCGGGCAGGCTTACGGCTCCCTGCGCAATAACCTCGTGAATCGTCGGGTAAACATTCGACGTGTCGATCGCTGCGGGATTGTTGCTGATGACTTCCGGCATGACAGCAGGTGCTTGCTCCATGGTCTCAACAGGCTGCGGGTCCGGCTGGCTCGGTAGCTCCTGTTGTGCCGCGGCGATGCGGTCCTCAAACGTCGCTTCGGCGGCCGGTTCGGAAATTTCGGCAGGTACGTCGGCGGTGGCTGTAACAGGCTCGATTTCCGGGCGCGTGAGCAGACCGACCAGGGCCGCGAGATTTATCAGCAGCAATGCGCCAATCAGCCACAGCCAGCGTGGCGTTGACGGTTTCGTACTCGTCGTCGGTACGCCAGCGAACTCGGCCGTTCCCTGCTGCTGTCGTTCGTTTTCGGATTTTCTGAGCGCGTCGAGAATAAATGACATGGGTCAGTCCCTGGCCAGTCGCGGTGTGGTCAGCCGCGGGGTGTCGTCAGGCGACAGCAGCGAGTTAACGACGATCTGCGTCTGCTGCCCTGCGAGCCCGTCGATATCAAGCCGATGGTCGCGCTGGAATGTGCGCACGATTTCTGCCAGCTCGGCGTCATAGTCGGGCGAGTCATTGCTCGCGTAGCGCGGGTCGATACTCGCGAGGCTTTCGCGCAGCCAGGTTACGGCATCGCCGCTTGAACCGGGCGCGAGCGATACGGGTGTTCCCGTCGGCGGTTGCCAGAGCAGGGTCGACTGGCCGAACCAGATATCCGCGATCTGGCCCGCAGGGTGGGTCACATCGACGCCACCGATCGACAGGTCAGCCGTGTCACCGTGAATGGCCTTCAGGACGACCCGGTGACTGCGTCCGCCTGCGTCTACCAGTGTCAGGATTGCGGGACGGTCGAGCTGGCGCAGCCCGTTCCACGAGCCGCGCTGCGTCAGGCAGGCGAGCCCCGCGTCACTCGCCTGCTCACAGCCGGTCCGGGGTCCGGTTGCGTACTCAAGGTTCCAGAGATCGAACAGCGCAGCGAATGCGTAGTCAGCCGAAGTCAGGTTGCTGGCGAGCTCGAGCTGCTCGGACAAGCCTGGCCGTGGCTCAACCGGCTCCTCGGCGACTGGCTCCGCCACAACGGTTTCGACGACGGGCTCGGGCTCTGTGATCTCAACAGGCGCAGGCGCCTGCCGATCGGCGCTCCAAAACGTCGCTGCGATGAGCGCGAGGGCACCAACCGCCGCGGCGGCCAGCCAGCCCGCGCGGAAGTTGCCGGTACGCGTCGACTCGCCGGAAACCTCAGCTGCCGCACGTTTCACCAGGCGTCGCGTTACGCGACGTGATTCCTGTGCATAAGCGCCAAGCAACGCACGATCGCAGATGACATTGACGAGCCGCGGCACGCCCCCGGAAAGTTTGAAAACTTCGTTCTTCGCACCGGTATCGAAGACTTCGCCAAGTGCACCTGCAACGCGCAGGCGATGTTCGATGTAGCTCGCAGTCTCGTCGCGGGACAATGGCTCAAGGTGGTAACGGCCGGTGATGCGCTGCGCAAGCTGGCGCAGGTCGTTGCGGGCCAGCAATTCACGCAGTTCAGGCTGGCCGATCAGGATGATCTGCAGCAGTTTCTGGCGCGCGGTTTCGAGATTGGTCAGCAGGCGAACCTGCTCAAGCACAGCCGGTGCCAGGTTCTGTGCTTCGTCGACGACGAGAATCGTACGACGATTGTCGGCGTGTGCGGCGAGCAAGTGCCGGTTCAGCCCGTCGGTGAGCGCTTTGACGCTGCCCTTGTTGTGCGGCACGTCGATCTCGAGTTCTTCGCAGATCGTCGCCAGGAACTCGACGACCGAGAGCTGCGGATTAAGCACGACCGCCACGTCGGCATTGTCGGGCATGCGATTCAGCAGCAGCGTACGGACCAGCGTGGTCTTGCCGGTGCCAACCTCGCCGGTCAACTGGATGAAGCCACCGCTTTCGGTTACGCCGTATACAAGATGCGCCAGCGCTTCCCCGTGGCGTTCGCTCAGGAACAGGTAACGCGGGTCAGGCGTTATCGAAAACGGTTTTTCGTTAAGTCCGAAAAATGAGGCGTACATGGCGCGCGGGCTACCGCTGCTCCTTTTTTCCTTGATTCTACCTGATTCAGTCGCGTTTCAAGGTGCTGGCGCGGCCAAGTGCGTCGAGGCCGAACTTGTCGCGTACCTTGTCGACTGTGTTGTCGACGGCCGAGCGGTCTTCTTCGGGACTGGCAGTGAACAGTTCGGCCTGGCCCTCTTCAGCCAATTTGCCGCCGCCGACGCCCAGCAGGCGTACTGCGGCGCCGGGCTGCTCGCGTAACCAGTCGCGCAGCAGTTCGCGAGCGATCGCGTAAACCTGGTCGGTTCCGCTGGTTGGCGGATTGATCGTGCGTTGCCGCGTGTAGGTTGTGAAGTCGGCGCGCCGGATCTTGACCTGCACGGTTCCGGCAGCCAGTCCTGCCTTGCGCAGCCGACGTGCCGTTCGTTCTGTAAGGCGTAGCAGCTCGCGATCCATTTCGGCGGTGTCTGTCAAGTCCGTGTCGTAGGTCTCCTCGGCGCTGATCGATCTTTCGCCGCGCTCGGTGGAGACCGGGCGATCGTCGATGCCGCTGGCGCGGTCGCGGGTCTTTTGGGTGAAGCGCCCGAAGATCGGTTCGAGCAGGCGGTCCGGGGCAAAACGCAGGTCGCGCACTGTCGAAACGGCAATACTGTCCAGTCTTTTCAGTGTCTTCCGGCCGATTCCCGGGATCACCGATACCGGCAGCGGGTCGAGTACCCGCGGATAGTCCTCGGGCATGACAACGGTCAGGCCGTCCGGTTTGTCGAGATCGGAAGCGATTTTCGCGACCAGCTTGTTCTCAGCGACGCCGACCGAGGCGGTCAGTTCAGTCTGGTCGAGAATCTCCTGCTTGATCGCGACCGCAATGTCACGTGGGGTGCCGAACAGCTTGAGGCTGGCTGTTACGTCGAGAAAGGCCTCGTCGAGCGACAGGCCTTCGACGACCGGCGTGAAGGCGCTAAAGATCCTGAAGATGGCGCGCGACGCTTCCTTGTAGTGCGTCATGCGCGGCCGGATGCGAACAAGGTGATCGCAACGCCGATTCGCCTCGGCCATTGGCATCGCGGAGCGAATTCCGAAACGGCGTGCCTCGTAACTGGCTGCCGCGACCACCCCGCGATTGGTGCCGCCGCCAACGACGACGGGTTTACCTTTGAGTTCGGGGTTGTCGCGTTGCTCGACCGACGCGTAAAACGCGTCCATATCAACATGCAGTACGCTGCGTGCGGACACCTACTGGCCGCGTTCGACTATGTAGCGAGCGAGCCACTCGAGCAGCGCTGCGCCGGAGCCGAACGGTTCGAGTTCGGTAAGGGCGCCGCCCAGCAATTCGTCGCAGCGAGTGCGTGACGCCTCGATACCAAATAGCGCGGGGTAGGTTGCCTTGTCGAGTGACTCGTCCGATCCGGCGGGTTTGCCGATTGTCTCGGTGTCGCCCTCGACATCGAGGATGTCGTCCTTGATCTGGAACGCGATGCCGATTGCACGGCCGAAGCGATCCAGCGCCTCGAATTTCTGCTCGTCGAGATCCTTGCCGAGTATTGCGGCGGAAACGACGGCGGCGTGTATCAGGGCGCCGGTCTTGAGCGAATACATATGCTCAAGTTCATCGGCCGTCAGCGACTGACCTTCGGCGGCCAGGTCGATGGACTGGCCGCCAGTCATGCCGAGCGAGCCGCAGGCATGACTGATGAGGTCGACGAGTTGGACCCGCGCATCCGCGCCGGCGTCTTCCAGCTTCGCGAGTACCGAGAAAGCAAGCGGCTGCAAGGCGTCTGCGGCAAGAATGGCGGTCGCTTCGTCGAAGGCGATGTGTACGGTCGGTTTGCCGCGACGCAGGTCGTCGTCGTCCATTGCAGGCAGGTCGTCGTGCACAAGCGAAAATGCATGAATCAGCTCGATGGCAACGGCCGGTGCATCAAGCAGCGCAGGATCAACACCGACACATTCGCCGGCGGCGTAAGCGAGCAGCGGGCGCACCCGCTTGCCGCCATTCATGACCGCGTAACGCATCGCTTCGTGCAGTCGCCGCGGGCTCGTGGACCCCGGTGGCAAGGCCTCGTCGAGGCAGCCGTTGACACGGCCTGTATAGCGCTCGATACGTTCCTTGAATTCGGGGGACAACGGTCATGCTCTTCGTTTGCGGGCCCCGTAGCCTACACGAAATCCATACCTTTGGTCGCCGCCGGCTGGGCTATAATTCGCGTCCTTTTGAGAAGCGAGCGACGCCTATGCGCGCGACGGCCATCGCGCACCCGAACATTGCCCTGATCAAGTACTGGGGCAAGCGTGATACGGAGCGCAACCTGCCCGCAGTCGGTTCGATCTCGATTACCCTGAGCGAGCTTGCAACGACAATGTCGGTCGAGCTGGACCCGGGCGCGTCGGATGATTCACTGACGGTTAATGGCGAGCATGACGAACGCATGCTCGGCAGAGTCGGCCGTTGCCTGGATATCGTCCTCGGCAATGACCGTCCGAAGGCGATCGTTGAGAGCTCCAGTAACTTCCCGATTGCAGCCGGGCTGGCCTCGTCGGCTTCAGCCTTCGCGGCGTTGACGACAGCGGCCGCAGCGGCCGGCGCTCGCAACCCGGAAACCCATGAGCTGGCACGACTGGCGGGCCGGGCATCCGGGTCCGCGGCGCGTTCCCTGTACGGCGGTTTTGTCGAACTCGCCAATGAGCCGGATGCAATCAGACTGGAGTGCCTGCGCAGCGCCGACGACTGGCCACTGTCGGTGATTGTCGCCGTGACCGCAGCACAGCAGAAAAAGACCGGCTCGACCGAGGCCATGGAGATCAGTCGGGAAACATCACCGTTCTACCGGAACTGGCTCGACGACCAGGAGCATGACCTGGGTGTGGCACGGCGCGCGATTGCCGAGCGGGATTTTTCCGCACTGGCAGCGATCGCCGAGCACAACTGCCTGAAAATGCACTCGGTCATGTGGGCCTCGCGCCCGCCGATGGTGTTCTGGAATCCGGCCACGATGCGATGCCTGCAGACGGTTCGCAAGCTGCAGGGCGCCGGCATCAGCGTGTTCTTCACAATCGACGCGGGACCGCAGGTAAAAGCTGTCTGCCTCCCCGATGATGCCGAGACCGTCCGCACCGCGCTCGCGGAAACAGATGGTGTGCAGGACATCATGGTCGCGGGGCTCGGCGACGGTGCGCATGTTGTGAGCGACGGGTCATGATTTCCGCCAGTGCGCCGGCGAAGGTTGTCCTTGGCGGCGAGTACGCGGTGCTCGACGGTGCACCGGGAATCTGCATGGCAGTCGATCGGCGAGCTGTCGCCAGCATCGCGCCGACAGAGGACGATGGCCTCGTTGCTGCGCCCGGAATTACGGACCTCATAGGCCGCTTTCGCTGGATCGGCGATGAGCTGAGCTGGCTCGACGGCGCAGAGGAATACCGCCTCGTCGATCCCGCGCTGCGGACCAGCGGGCGCCGTGATGCGCTCGCTATAGCCTTAAATACGATGAACTTTGCCGATGACGCCGGTAACAAGTACGGGATTGGTTCGAGCGCTGCGATCATGGTCGCACTGTGCGCCGCTTTGCATGAGAGTGCTGACGTTTACGAGATAGCCGCCGTTGCTCATCGGGTATTTCAGGATGGTGCGGGTAGCGGCATCGACATTGCCTGCAGTACGACCGGCGGACTTATCGCGTTCCAGCGTGGTGAGGTCGAATCGCTGGCGTGGCCGGAAGACCTGCATTTTCGACTGCTCTGGACCGGTGCGAAGGCCAGCACTGCTGAGAAAATCGCAGCGCTTGCGAAAACCGATGCGCTGCCCTCGCGTGAACGTCTCGCGGAGAAGGCAGCACAGATCTCGGCTGCGTGGCGCGGCGGCGATGCTGGCCGGATACTCGCGGACTATCCGGTCTGGATCGAGGCATTGCGAGAATTCAGCGATGACTATGGTCTGGACGTTTTTGGCGCCGGGCATGATGCGCTGGTAAGCGCAGCGGCTGACGCCGGTTTGGTGTACAAACCGTGTGGAGCTGGCGGCGGTGACGTCGGCGTTGTGCTGGGCATCGACCCGGCGGCACTGGATGAGTTCGTTACAACGTCAGGGATCGCCGTCGTCGAATGCGCTCTCGATGACTCCGGCGTGAGGATTGAGCAGAGTTGAGCAGTTCACGAATAAAGGGTTTGTACCGACTGAGCGTGCCCGAGCGTGTCAGAGCGCTCGAGGAGGCGGGCTGGCTGGATGCCGGGCAGGCGAGTGACCTGCTCGCGGGTCGCCACCTGTTGGCACCGTCGGCCGCAGACCACATCACCGAGAATGTCGTCGGGGTGTTCGGACTGCCGTTTTCGGTTGCACCCAACTTCACGGTCAACGGACGCGACTGCCTGGTTCCGCTCGTTGTCGAAGAGCCGTCAATTGTGGCGGCACTGAGCTTTGCTGCCGGGCTTGCACGCGAAAGCGGCGGCTTTTCCGCCAGTTGTGATGAATCCCTGCTCGTTGGCCAGGTGCACATTTCGGGTGGCGGTCCGAATGCAGCCGTTGCCATTCGCAATGCGCGAGACGAACTGGTCGCATTCGCGAACGAAGTGCACCCGCGGCTTCTCGAGCGCGGTGGAGGTGTCGCAGACGTCGAAGTTCATGAACTGGAGCTGGCGGACGGCGAAGCGGTGCTCGCTGTGCACCTGCTGGTCGATACTTGCGACGCCATGGGTGCCAATCTCGTCAATACGATCTGCGAAGCGATTGCGCCAAAGCTCGAGGAGATCAGCGGTGGTGAAGTTGCGATGCGCATTCTCTCCAATCTTGCCGACCGCTCAGTGGTAAACGCGAGCGTGCGCTATCCGGTTGCGGTGCTCGCCACGGCCGGGCTTGGCGGTGAGCAGGTGCGGGACAGGATCGTTCGAGCCAACGACATCGCGCTGGCTGATCCTCATCGCGCCACTACTCATAACAAGGGCATCATGAACGGTATCGATCCGGTTGTGATCGCAACGGGAAATGACTGGCGCGCTGTTGAGGCGGGCGCTCACGCCTGGGCGGCGCGCGACGGTCAATACCGCGCGCTAACACGGTGGACTGTTGGCGACAATGGCGATCTGGTTGGAGAAATCAGCGTGCCGATTAAAGTCGGCACGGTTGGCGGTACGCTGGCGTCGAACAAGGCTGCAGCTCTTGGACTGGCCTTGACGGGCTGCGGCAATGCTCGCGAGCTTGCCGAGTTACTTGCCGCGGTCGGGCTCGCACAAAACTTCGCGGCGATTCGTGCGCTCGCGACGAGTGGCATCCAGAAAGGCCACATGCGCCTGCACGCCCGCAGTCTCGCGGCGGCAGCCGGAGCACCGGCGTCCGAAATTGACAGGATCGTTCAGCAGATGATCGATGAAGGCAATGTCAAAGCCTGGCGTGCCGAAGAGCTGGTCGCAGCCCTTGCCAGCACGCAGACTGACGGCGGTGACGTATCGACTGCTGCCGGAAAAATCATTCTGCTGGGAGAGCATGCTGCGGTGTACGGTCGCTATGCCGTTGCGATTCCGGTACCGGATGCGGTGCGCGTCAAGGTGAGTCCGTCCGAAGATGCGACGTCCCTGTCAGTATGCGAATGGAACCTGTACGCGCAGATCGATCGAACTGCAGACACTGGTGTCGACGCGTTGGTGAACCGCATCTTCGACCAGCTTGGTCTCAACGACCTGCAGCTTCACATCGGTGTTACGACGCGGTTGGCGCGTGGCAAAGGGCTGGGGTCATCGGCAGCCTTCGCCGTGGCGATCACACGTGCGATTGCGCGCCATGCAGGAATGGATATCGATGATGAAAGGGTCAACGCGATCGCGTTCGAGTGCGAGAAGATCGCGCATGGCACGCCGTCCGGGCTCGATAATACGATTTCCTGCTATAGCAAGCCGCTCCTGTTCCGGCGCGCGGACGACGTCGAGATCAAGACGCTCGAGCCCGGCGAAATGCCGCCGTTTGTCGTTGGCGTCGGCAAGGGTACAGGCGCCACACATGAGATGGTGGCCGGTGTGCGTGCACGACGCGAAGTTTCGGAGGGGCGATATGACGCCATATTCGACCAGGTCGACGCGATGAGCAGAGACGGCGCGAAAGCTCTCGTCGCTGGCGACTACGAGTCGCTTGGTCGCTACATGAACCTGTGCCATGGTCTGATGAACGCAATCGAGGTATCGACGCCCGAACTTGAGGAGATGGTCGGTATCGCCCGCGACCATGGCGCAATCGGTGCGAAACTGACTGGTGCCGGAGGCGGCGGGTCCGTGGTCGCACTGTGTCCTGGCGCCGTAGATCAGGTACGGTCCGCGCTGGCCGCTGCCGGCTTCGAAACTATTGTACTGGCGAGCCCGGGGCAGCTATGAACGACCTGCACAGAATAGTTTCGTCCGAGGGGGAGGAGTTGATCCTCGTCGACGCGGACGACAATGAAATCGGTTACGGATCGAAAGCGGAATGCCACGATGGTGACGGCGTGCTGCACCGCGCTTTCTCGCTGTTCCTGTTCAGTGCACAGGGCGAGTTGCTGCTGCAGCAACGCGGCGCAGACAAGCGACTCTGGCCAGGCTACTGGTCAAACAGCTGCTGCAGTCACCCGCGCCGCGGCGAATCGCTGCAGGTCGCGACGGCGCGCCGGCTGGACGACGAACTGAATATCACCGCCGAGCTCGAGCACATCTATCACTTCTGCTACCAGGCCAATTTCGGACCCGAGGGATCGGAGAACGAGCTCTGCCACGTTTTTCTCGGCAGAGTCGTCGGCGACGTGCGGCCGAACGACAGCGAGATAGAGGCAGTTCGATTCGTGTCGTGCGAGACACTCGACAAAGAGCTCGACGAGCAGCCGGAACGCTTCACGCCGTGGTTCAAGCAGGAATGGCAGGCCCTTAAGCGGGATTACCGGGAGCAGCTGGCCGGCTACGCGATGTAGCGGTAGTACTCGATGCCGAGATCGGCGAAGTGACGGTCGTCGGCGCCGCCGACGCGATCAATAATGAATTCGTCGCGCGCAACGTAGTCGAGCCCCTGGACGGCCTTGCCGTCATGCAGCGCTTCGTATTGTTCGCGGCTCAGGTCAATGGCGAATTCCATGGTATTCGCGAAGCGAATTTTCGCGGCGGCCTCGCGCCAGCCATCGACCATGAAGAACGGGATGACTTCGGCGGCATCGCCGCTGCCGTAACCCAGCGTCAGCACTTCTTCGCCGGCCTTGAGCGTGTCTTCCTCGAGTGCCTGTTCAAAACCGGCCGCCATCCAGGCAGGCAACGCAGCCGTATACAGGTTACCGAGGTCGAGCATCGTGTCGCTGCCGAGACGCAGCTTGTCGAGAATCTCGCGACGGTAATGGCGTGACGCGCGGAATGCCCGCAGTACAGCCATGGTCAGCGGGTAGGCTTCGTACTGCAGTCGTTCCGGCTCGGCGAGTTTGGCGACTTCCGGGTGCGAAACCATTTCTTTGAGCACGGCGTCGACATCGACACCGGCTTCGTAACAATAGGATGCCAGTTCGGCGCGGTCGTCAGTATCGCCGGATCCCAGTGCAAACAGGTAGCTGACGGCCCAGCCGGTTTCCGGCATGCGGCGATACGGGCGGTGCATGAACAGCGTCCCGAGCGAACGCAGGTAGCTGCTCGCCTCAAGCTCACGCTTTTCATACATGTCGTTCAGCGCGTGCAGCGTCTCGTCGATGTAGCAGGTCGTGGAGTACTTGCCGTTGAATACCGGGAAGTCCTGTACCTGGTGTGACTCCGAGCGGTCCTGCCCGCAGAAGCGCAGCATCGGCTTGCGGAAATCCATGATGCGGTAGTCAGACGCGGAGCCGGATCCGACAAGATCGACAACGGCCAGTTTCGGGTCTTCCTCGAGCAGCATGGCGACGGCGCCGGCACCCTGCGTCGGCTCGCCGGAGCTGCCGCGTGCGTATTCGGCAATGTCCGCGCAGACAACGATTGCCTGGCCGCCCGCACCATCCAGCGCCAGGTGGCGGATTGCGCCCTTCATGCCGTAGACCCCGCCAAGGCAGGCGTGCTTGAACTCGGGTACTTCGCAGCTGCGTGAAATCGGCGGCTTGCCACGCGCGGCAAGTGCTTCGTCGACCATGCCCTTCACGATGATCGCGCCGGCCGAGTTATCCGTGCTGGATTCGGTGCCCAGGCCCAGGAATTTCACCCGCGACGGGTCGATATCGTACTGGTCAATCAGGCGAATAACGGCGTTGGCCGCCATCGTGTAAACACTGTGTCGCGGCCCGCGTACGCGGAAGCTGCGCCCCACCACCTCGCGAATCTTGTCCCAGCGGTTGTCAGACCAGTCGCACCAGTCCTCAAGCCACACGCGATACGGTGGCACATAGGCAGCGAGGCCGCTGATTCCTATCGATTTTTTGGTCTGGTTCTGGTTCATGGTGGGTGTCTTGATCGCCCGGCATTTTAGTGGCCGGGACGATATTGCTCAACCACTTATTCTATACCGCTATTCGGTAACCGTAATAGTGATAACTGCGGATGCCAGCGGCGGATCGTGCGGGATGTGCAGGTGGTCGCCCAGCAGCATCTGCAGGGTGTGCTCGCCGGGCTCCAGCGTGATCTCGGTCTCGGTCTGCGCGCCCCCGAAATGAACGTGCCTGTCGTCAGCCGGGATCGGCATACCTAAGTCCGGCAGCCCCGTGTCGATCAGCAGGTGGTGGTGCCCGGAATGCGGCGCATTATCGCCGGCTTTGGCCACCGCCATGCCCTCGATTCCGAATTCCACCCGCACCGGGTTGCTTAGAGTCTCGCCGTCGGCCGGGCTTATGAAAAACACGCTTGCGCCGTCGGCAGACGGTGTGCGGGCCGGCATCGCAGGTTCAGCTGCAGGCGCTGCAGCAGCTTCGCCCGCAGGCTCTTCGGGTGCGACCGCAGGTTCTGACGACTGCCCGCAGGCAGCAACCATGCCGGACAACAAAAGGGTGAGCGCAACGGTTTTCTTCATGGCTAGTCTCCGGCCGGGGATCAGATTGAGATCAGCGCAAACAGCATTGCGCCGAGCATCGTGAACATTGCGCCAATCGAGTACGTGGTCACTAGCGCAACATACTTGAACATTGTTAGCAGGTGTCCCTGGTCGTATACACGGCGCATTGCCTTGTACAGGTACACGGGAATATAGAACGATGTCGCGACAATCGGGATCACGACGAAGGCTTCCGGCAGCCCGATTGCATCGCCAAAACGCGAGTACAGAATCTGCAGAATCAGGATCAGGAAGAAAAAGGCGTGAAAGTGCACGAAGAACAGCAGGTGTTCGACAAAATAGCGTCGCGACAGCGGGTACAGGATTTTCAGCGCCAGTGCCATCAGAGGCAGCAGGACGATAAGCGCGATGGGTATGTTATCGAGCAGCAGCTCCAGGAATGTCTTACCGCCGTCAGCGCCAATTTCTTCGCAGATTCGTACGAGTCGGTCCTCGGTCAGCCGTCTCTGTGCCCATCCCGGTAATTTCTCCAGCCCGGTTACGACGCATTCGCCGGTTTCTTCGTCGTAGTCGAAGTTAAGGCCGTTGTCGCCGTCGCCTGAAAAGGTGACGTGCGGGCCGCTGTCGTCGTTATCGTCGATGGCCTGGATTGCCTGATCGGCTCGTTCTGCGGTTATGCGGCCTTCGGCGGCAAGTTCCTCGATGCGTTCCCTCGCAGCATCCTTGCGTGCCTCCACCTCTTCGATAGTTTGCTCGGCCTCTTCCTCGCGTTGTTCGTCGGCCTCATCACTTTGTTCGGCTACCGGCGCAGGTTCGGGTTCGAACAGCAGGCTCAGGTCTTCGCGCGGGTCGAAGAATGCGACCACGAAGAAAACGACACTGAGTACCAGGTAGGTACGAAACGGCGGCATGTAGCGCGCACGACGTCCCTCCAGGTAGTCCCGGGTCAGCTGGCCGGGCTTGCCGAGTAACGGCCCAAGTGTTCGCCAGAGTCTTGAGTCGATCTCGAGCAGGTCTCCGAATGCTTCTTTCAGCAGGCCCCAAAGACTGATCAATCGACTGCGCGCACGTTGCCCGCAATGACCGCAATACTGTCCGCGCAAGCGCGTGCCGCAGTTCAGGCAATTGGGATTATCGCTGCTCGGGAGATACTGCCCGGTCTCTTCGCGCAGGACGCGACTGCTCAGAGTGACGGCTTCTCCGAAGCCCGCCGCAAAATCAGCGTCCGCTTCGGCGAAAAATTCATCAAGCAATTCATCAAGCGCCGCGTCGTCGTCGACCGAGAACCTCAGCGTCACAGACAGGTTGCCGGCATCGTCGTGGGTTTCATATCCCCGCACGTCGGCAATACCGGCCTCCAGGCCTGCGCGATCGCGCAGGCGCCCCAGCCAGGGCACAAACTCTTCGCTCGCCGAAGTGTCGGCGACGAAGGTGTATTCGACTATCGGCCCCCTTGCCGTCATAGCGTCCCGTCAGGCTTTTCTTTTTACAGCCTTCTTCTTTGTTGTCTTTTTAGCGGTTTTCTTCTTGCTTGCTTTCTTGGTCGTGCTCTTCTTCGGAGCAGGCTTCTTCGCTGCCGGTGATGCTTTCGCGACCGGCGTTCGGGCCAACTCTTCCGACTCAAAGTCGTCTACATTCAATAGTGCCAGCACTTTCTCGTGGTAGCTGCGCAGGCTGCGTGCTTCGGCCTTGCTGACTACCTGGGCTTTTTCGGCCTCGTCAATCTGCAGGCCGAGATACTCGTGCTGCAGCAGGCCTTCTTTCTGCGCCTGGCGCAGGCGCTTCTCAATCGGCGCCATCTCGATCGAAAGCTCAAGTGCTTCCTGCAGCAGGCCCAGCGGGTTGCCGGGTTCGAGCGTCGTGTAGGCGATTTCGCCGAGGCGCTCGCGGGCTTCGCCCGGGGTTGTCACGAGTTTGACCACCTTTGCGCTAATTTCATCCGATGGCGCGGAGTAGGTGCGGCCGCGCGGGAAGATGAACAGCCGCAGCAGCCAGGCCACCGGGCGGTTCGGGAAGTTGCGCAGGAACGCGTGCAGCGACTCCTGGGCCTGGTACATAAGCGTACGGACCGACCATTCGACCAGCGGCAGGTCGGACGCGCGCCTGCCCTGGTTTTCAAAGTGCTTGAGTACGCAGGATGCCAGGTACATGGAGCTCAGCACATCGCCGAGGCGGGCCGAGAGCAGCTCACGCTTTTTGAGCCCGCCGCCGAGCGTCAGCATCGCGAAATCGGACGCGAGTGCGAAGGCTGCGCTGTAGCGATTGATGTTCTGGTAATAGCGACGCGTCGGCGTGTTCAACGGCACCCGGCTGAACTTGGCGTGCGTCAGAGCCAGGAAGAACGAGCGCGCCATATTGCTGATGGCATAGCCGATATGTCCGAACAGCGCATCGTCGAACTCCATGAGCCCGCGATCCTTGTCCTCGTCTTTTGCGGCCTGCAGTTCACGCAGTACGAACGGATGGCAGCGGATCGCGCCCTGGCCGTAGATGATCAGGCTGCGTGTCAGGATATTTGCGCCTTCCACCGTGATCGCGATGGGCGTCGCCATGTAGGCGCGGCCGAGATAGTTGCCCGGACCCATCATGACGCCTTTGCCGCCATGCACGTCCATCGCATCGTTCGCAATCTTGCGGCCCATTTCCGTGCAGTGATACTTGAGGATCGCCGACGGTACTGCGGGCTTCTCACCCTGGTCGATGGCGCCGGACGTTACCGACAGGGCCGAATTGATGATGTAGGTGTGGCCGGCAATGCGCGTCAGCGCTTCGCCGACACCCTCGAAGTTGGCGATCGAGGTGTTGAACTGTTTGCGAATCGCGGCGTAGGCACCCGTTGCGTAGCTGCCCGCCTGACCGCCGCCACAGGACGACGAGGGCAGGGAAATTGCGCGGCCGACTGACAGCAGTTCGACCAGCATCTTCCAGCCTTTGCCCGCCTTCTCCGGACCGCCAATGATGTAGTCGAGTGGCACGAATACGTCTTCGCCGCTGGTCGGGCCATTCTGGAACGCGATCGACAGCGGGTAATGGCGCCGTCCGATCTTGACGCCCTTGGTGTCGGTCGGGATCAGTGCCGCCGTGATGCCGTATTCGTCCTTGTCACCAATCAGGTGATCCGGGTCATACAGCTTGAACGCGAGGCCGAGCACAGTCGCGACCGGTGCCAGCGTGATGTATCGCTTGTTCCAGTTGAGCTTGATTCCCGTGATCGTCTTGCCGTTCCACTTGCCCTTGCAGACGACACCGCTGTCGATCAGCGATGCCGCGTCGGAACCAGCTTGCGGTGATGTCAGCGCGAAACACGGAATCTCCGATCCTTCGGCAAGACCCGGGAGGTAACGCTGCTTCTGTTCTTCGGTGCCGTAATGCAGGAGCAGCTCGGCCGGACCGAGAGAATTCGGTACGCCGATGGTCGAACCGACGGTCGCCGAACGGCTGCCGATCTTCGACAGCACCATCGCGGTCGCGTAAGCGGAAAACTCGAGGCCGCCGTATTGCTTGGGGATGATCATCGCGAAGAAGCGGTGCTTGATGATGTAGTCCCAGACTTCTTTCGGCATGTCTGCCAGTTCGTGGCAGATTTGCCAGTCGTCGACCATCTGGCAGAGTTCTTCACACGGACCGTCGATGAACGCCTGTTCTTCGTCGGACAGCTTCGGCGCCGGGAACGACATGAGCCGGTCCCATTCCGGCATGCCGGAGAACAGCTCGCCGTCCCAGCCGACGTTGCCGGCTTCGAGCGCTTCGCGCTCGGTGTCCGACATCGACGGCACCATGCCGCGATAGATGGACAGCAGCGGACGCGTAATCTTTTCGCGCCGGAATTCGATCAGGTTCGGAACGACCAGGACGCCGAGCGCTGCGATCAGCGTCAGCTTCCAGAGCCAGTGACCGTCGCCAAACACGACATAAGCGGCGACCGCCGCGGCTGCGGCGATCGTCGACGTACGCAAATCAATTCGCTGATAGGCGAGAAACAGGCCGCCGCCAATAAACAGCAGCAGCCAAAGCAGACTTTCGACCATTCCGGACAAACCTCAAATCTGTTCAGTAGACATCGTAAAGACGAATACGGTTAGACGTCTGTCACTGTATCGCAGTTCCCAAGTGTCCTGCTCGACTAATTCGCGCAGATTCAGCGCGTCCGACGGTGTCTGTGGCTAGACGCGTCACGCAGGCAATGGCTCGTTCCTTGCCAAAGGGCGCAACGACGCCACAGACACCGTTGGACACGCCCGGAGGGAAGCCGTGATACTCAGCAGGACTGCGTTGCAATCCTGGCCAAGGTCACGACATTTGCTGCGGCTTGCGCCTTGTCCTGCTGAGTATCACGGCTTCTGAATTCTCGCGAATTAGCCGCGCAGGCCACTACAAAAGGTCTTCGATCGCGGCCCGTTCTTCGCGCAGTTCCTGCTCGGTCGCATCCATGCGTTCGCGACTAAAGTCATCGATCTCGAGGCCCCGCACAATTTCGTACTGGCCGCCCGAGCAACGCACCGGGTAGGAGTAGATGATGCCAGGCTCGATGCCGTAGCTGCCGTCTGCAGGAATTGCCATCGACACCCAGTCGCCATCGGGCGTGCCGAGCGCCCAGTCGCGCATGTGGTCGATGGCCGCCGACGCGGCGGAGGCCGCCGACGAGGCGCCGCGGGCCTTGATGATGGCCGCACCACGCTGCTGTACAACCGGGATGAACTCGTCAGCGAGCCAGGCCCGGTCTACGAGCCCGGCTGCGGCGTCGCCTTTGACCGTGGCGTTATTGACGTCAGGGTACTGCGTTGCTGAGTGGTTGCCCCAGATCGTCATGCACTTGATGTCGTTTACGTGGCTGTCGGTCTTTGCCGCCAGCTGCGCCATGGCGCGGTTGTGGTCAAGGCGCGTCATGGCGGTGAAGTTCTTCGGATCTATGTCCGGCGCATTGCTGCTGGCGATCAGCGCGTTCGTATTCGCCGGGTTGCCGACTACGAGAACCCTGATGTCGCGGCTGGCGTGGTCATTCATGGCCTTGCCCTGGACCGAGAAAATCGCGGCGTTCGCCTCGAGCAGGTCCTTGCGTTCCATGCCAGGGCCGCGCGGCCGCGCTCCGACCAGCAGCGCGTAATCGGCATCTTTGAAGGCGACGTTGGCGTCGTCTGTGGCGACAATGCCCGCCAGCGTCGGGAAGGCGCAGTCATCGAGTTCCATGCACACGCCGTTCAGCGCGTCGAGCGCCGGTGTGATTTCGAGAAGCTGCAGAATGACAGGCTGGTCGGTGCCCAGCATCTGGCCGGAAGCGATTCGGAAGGCAAGCTGGTAGCCGATCTGGCCGGCGGCGCCGGTGATCGTTACGCGAACGGGTGCTTTCATTGTTGAGTGTCCATCAATGCGGTTGATTCGGGGCGGCGATTCTAGCACTCGCGCCCCGCTTTCGGCACTGGTGAGGACTACTTATTCGTCAACATATCCCGGGAATTCGAGACGGAATTGCTCGCGCTCCATGTTGGCGTCGTCGTCTCTGCCCTGTTGTCTCAGGTCGGCGATACAGGCCAGCCAGTCAGCGGCTTCGGCTCTCTCGTCTTCGTGGCAGGCCTGCTCAGCCGCCGATTCCCGCTTGAGCTCCTTGCTACTGGCGCCCGACTTCTGCAGTTCACTCTCGGCCAGGTCCGCTTCGAATGCCGGATCAGCCGCAAAATTCGTTGATACCGACTCTGGCAGCTGTTTTTCGGCCGGAATCTCTGGCTGGCCGCCCGCAGCCTGGCGGCGCATACGTGACTCAAACCGGTCCGGACGGTTGTCACCATCCCGAGTCGCAGCAAGATCTGCAGCATCCTTGAGAACGTCCTGGTCTTTGGGCGTGAATTCCTGGCGAATCGATGGCGCCGGGCTGATCGCGTCAACAGGGACAGGGGGCTGTTGCGACATCTCAAGGACGATGCCGAGACTCAGTGCGATCGTTGCTGCCCACGCGACCGGACGCAGCCACATAGGGTAGGGCTTGCGCCGTACGGCCTGACGCGCCTCGGCAAGAATCTTTGCATCGAGAGCCGCTGGCGACTGCTCATCCGCGCCGTCGCGGTAGGCGGCCGATACCGCTTTGTCATGCATGTCATTGTCGGTCATCGTTAATCCCCGATCGCGGTACGCAACTTGGCGACCGCATAGCGCAGGCGGCTTTTCGCAGTTTCGCGGTTAGTGCCGGTTACGCTGGCAATCTGGTCGACGCTGAGTCCGCCTTCCTCGTGCAGCAGGAACGCATCGCGTTGTTCTTCGGGCAGGTCGAGAAGTGCTTTGTGCAGTCGCTCTCGTGCCAGCCGGCGCTCGGTCTCGGATTCCGGCAATTCGGCGTTGTCTGCATGTTCAGCCGCTTCGAATTCGGCATGCCCTGTGTGCCGCTTGTTGCGACGCACGTAATCTATAAAGCAGTTATGCGCGACCCGGTACATCCACGTCGTAAATTTTGCTGTCGGTCGGTAGTTTTTCCGAGCCTTGATGATCTTGCCCCAGACTTCCTGGCAGATATCCTCGGCGGCAGCCCGGTGCCGGGACATTCGCAGCAGGTAGCGATACAGCGGGTCCTTGTGTCTCGAATACAGTGTCTCGAAGGCCGCGACGTCGCCGTCGCGGTAGCGCAGCATCAGCGCGGAATCCTCGATCTCGTGCCCCATAGCGGCAGCATAGTGCAGTGGGGCGCGGGCGCCTAGTTGGGTCGATTCGCGGCGCATTCTAATTGCAGTACGGCTGGCAACCATGGGCTTCCTGTCCTGTTGAATCCCTTCAAACGCAGGGATTTCCGGGCATGGGTTAGGAAAATCACCGAAACGGGCTTGCAATCAGCGTAACTGGTGTTATAGTTGACTATAACACTATGTCACTTACCGACTCCCGCGGGAGCGAGATACTCATGAACAAGCCGCAATTCAACGATTACGTAAGCCTCGCCGTCCTTTTGATGATGGTCGTCGCGTTCGTGTCGGGGCAGGGCGATGCCCGCGTACAGGCCGCCCAGGCTGCCTTTCACAGCGCCATCGGCATCTCGGAGCGATTTTCGGTTGAGTTTGAAGACCTTGTCGGAGCGGAGGCAGCCGTGGGCCGCCTCAACCTGACAGTGGAACCGCGTCATTTCCGTGGCGAAGACGAGTAAAGTAGCGACGGAATCCTCAGCACCGGCCTGCGTTACAGGCCGGTGTATTTTCTTGCAATGGGGCTGTTGATCAGGAACTAGTCGTTTATGGACCCTAAATGGAATGAAGACCAGCCGATTTATCGCCAGCTCCGGGACAGAGTTGTTGCGATGATTTTGGAAGGCGTACTTGGCGACGGCGACGCGCTGCCGTCGGTACGTAACGTGGCTGCAGAGTACCGGCTCAACCCGCTTACCGTGTTGAAGGGCTACCAGGAGCTTGTCGACGAAGGCCTTGTTGAGAAGAAGCGTGGCCGCGGCATGTTCGTTAACGAGGGTGCTCGTACACAGCTGCTCAAAGATGAGCGTGAGCGCTTTCTGGATAAGGAGTGGCCGCAGATACTTGCGACCATTGAAAGACTTGGACTAGACGTCGGCGAACTGCTCGACGCGGCCAGGACCAATAAAAAGGGATCCGGAGGGGATGAATGACTAGCCTCGTTACAGCGCAGGGCGTTTCCAAACACTTCGGCTCGGTAAGAGCTGTCGATAACGTCAACTTCGAAATAGAGAAGGGTCGCATCCTGGGCCTGATCGGACCGAATGGTGCGGGCAAAACGACCCTGTTGAAAGCGTTGCTTGGTCTCACCGACTGCGAGGGCAGCATGTCCGTGCTCGGACTTGATCCGTTCAAGCAGCGCAAGCAACTGATGCAGAACATCTGCTTTATCGCCGACGTCGCGGTTCTGCCGCGCTGGATCAAGGTGTCCCAGTTGCTGGACTTCGTTGAGTCAATTCACCCGAACTTCTCGCGTGAACAGGCCGAAGGATTTCTTGCCAAGACCAAGATTCAGAGTGGCTCAAAGGTTCGCGAGTTGTCGAAGGGTATGGTTACGCAGCTGCACCTGTCGATCATCATGTCGATTGACGCAAAACTGCTGGTGCTCGACGAGCCGACCCTCGGACTGGACATCCTGTTCCGCAAGGAATTTTACGCAAACCTGCTGAACGACTATTTCGACGAGGAGCGCACGATTCTCGTGACAACGCACCAGGTCGAGGAGGTCGAGAACATCCTGACCGACGTCATGTTCATTGAAGATGGGAAGATCCTGATGGATTCGTCGATGGAGAACATCGGCGACAACTACGTCGAGCTTATGGCATCGGGCGAAGATGCGGTCAAGGCGAAGGGACTCGGACCGATTAATGTCAACGAGGTATTCGGCAAGTCGGTCATGCTGTTCGAGGGCGTAAGTCGCGAACATCTTGAGGGGCTGGGCGAGATGCGCACACCATCGGTCGCAGACCTGTTCGTTGCCAAGGTCAAGGAGGCGCGCAAATGATTGGTCACTACGTAGCACTCATCAAGCGCGAATTCTGGGAGCACCGCTCGATCTGGGTGACGCCGGTCGCTATCGCAACCGTGATTACGCTGGGAACGCTGACCGCACTGATGTTTGCCGGTGAATTCGCTGACGAACTCAATGTCGTAATTTTCGGGGCGCAGAACCTGGCTGGCGACACGGAAAGGCGCGCGCTCCTGACTGGTTTCTTTGTTGGCCTGTCGCCGCTGTTCCTGCTCGGACTGGCGATCCTGGTTATCTTCTATGCCCTCGATTCGCTGTATGCGGAGCGCAAGGACAAGAGCATCCTGTTCTGGCGTTCCCTGCCGGTTACAGATGCCGAAACCGTAATTTCCAAGTTGCTCACTGCGCTGCTGCTGATACCCGGCGTCACGGTTCTCGCGCTGTTTGCGACGCACCTTCTGAACCTGATCATTACGGGTCTCTGGGTGTCACTGAAGGGCGGATCTGCGAGCGCATTGATCTGGGGCTCGGTGTCGTTGTTCGACAACTGGACTGCCGCGTTCCTCGTTATTTACTGCATGGGCATCTGGATGTCGCCGTTCCTCGGCTGGTTCCTGTTCGTGTCAGCCTTTACCAAGCGCTCGCCGCTCCTGGTCGCGTTCATGCCGTTGGTGTTGATCCCCATGCTGGAGGGTATTTTTGCCCGCTCCAGCCACTTCGCCGAAGCCGTCTGGGCACGCGGGCCGATGATTCCGCTGTTCAAGTCCATTGATCTTGAGACATTCATCGACGAGCAGCACGCGCGCGTCAATGAAGAGATGATCAACCTGCTTGGCCACATCGATCTCGGCAAGTTCTTTACCAGTATCGATACCTGGTTCGGATTGATCATCTGCGGACTGCTGACGACGGCCGCGATCTACGTACGTCGTTTCCGCGACGAGAGCTGAAGCCTTCAGGGCTTGCTGCGGATGTTGAACTTCCGCAGCTTGCCCCGGAACTGGTGATAACTCAGTCCCACGAGATCGGCGGCCATGCGCTGGTTAAAGCGTGCTTTCTCAAGTGCCGCCGTCAACAGGTCAACCTCGAGATCCCTTAGCCGGCCATTCAGGTCGGCTGGCAACAACGGGGCGCGTTTACCCTGTAGCGTCGGAACTAACGTTGAGCCGGGCGTCGCCTTCTCCTCGATCCGGAACGGCGAGTCGAATGGATCGAGAGCCAGCTGATCGATCGGTTGTTCAGGGTCCTTCGACCGATACACGCTTCTTTCAATCGTGAACTTCAGTTCACGTACATTGCCCGGCCACTTGTTGCGTATCAGTGATGATGAAACTCGTGCGCTGAACCCCGGGAAATAGCTCCACCTAAGTTCGCTCGCCATGTTGATCGCAAACGCGTGCGCAAGCGGCATGATGTCCTCAACCCGCTCGCGCAGAGGCGGCAGCGTGATGACGTCGAATGCCAGCCGGTCAAGCAGGTCCTTGCGAAACTTCCCGGCGGCCGCCAGCGAGCGCAGGTCCGCATTTGTCGATCCGACGATACGGACGTCGACGCGCAGGGTGTCACTGCCTCCAACTCTCTGAATTTCGCCGTATTCGATCGTGCGCAGGATCTTCTCCTGCATGCGCAGGGAGATCGTGGCGAGCTCGTCAAGGATCAGCGTACCGCCGTCGGCGCGCTCGAAATGCCCGATATGGGTTGTCGCGGCACCGGTAAAGGCGCCCGCCTCGTGGCCGAAAAGCTCCGATTCAAGAATGGATTCGGTGAGCGCTGCGCAATTTACCTTGACGACCCGCTGCTCCCAGCGCTCCGACAGGAAATGCAGGCGAGAGGCTATAAGTTCCTTGCCGGTACCGCGCTCGCCGACCACGAGGACCGGCTTGGATAAAGGTGCCGCGCGCGATACATGCTCGAGCATCTCGATAAAAGCGGGGGCCTCGCCAATGATCGCCTGGGACTCGGCAGGGGTAGCCATTGGTCAATTTGGTCAAAAGTTAGCGAAAAAAGCAAGAAAGTAGCGAGAAAGGCTAAAACAGGCTCATTTGAAGGCGCCTGGCCGGACGGAGAAAAGCCTTTAAAAACAAGGTATTAAGGTCACTGCAGTGGGTTGGCACGGTTGCTGCAACAGTAGTAACAGTATCCACACAACCGAAAGGGGAACCACCGATGGGAATATTCACGAGATTCTCGGACATCGTGAACTCGAACATTAACGCGATACTCGATAAAGCCGAGGATCCCGAAAAAATCGTTCGCCTGATGATCCAGGAAATGGAAGACACGCTGGTCGAGGTTCGCTCAGCCGCAGCGCGTTCGATTGCTGACAAGAAAGACCTGAATCGCAAGATCGAGGGACTTGATCGGGAGCTCGCGGACTGGGACTCGAAGGCGGAACTCGCACTTAGAAAAGGTCGCGAGGACCTCGCCAAGGCCGCGCTCGTTGAAAAGTCACGGGTGTCTACCGCGGTTGATGTTCTCAAGCAGGATTACCTGGCCGTCGATGAAGGGCTGGCGAAACTCAACGAAGATATCGCGCGTCTCGAGGCAAAACTCGAAGACGCCAAAGCTCGGCAGAAGGCACTGCTCGCACGGCACAAGACGGCAAGCAGCCGCCTGCAGGCAAGGCGCAAGATTCACGACTACAAGATCGACGATGCGATGGTTCGCTTCGAGGCCTATACGCGCCGCATCGATGATGTAGAGGGACGAGTCGAAGCTTACGATCTGGGCCTTCCGAAAGACCTCAACCACGAGTTTGCGAGTCTTGAGGCTGAAGAGTCAGTCAACGCCGAGCTGGATGCGTTGAAGGCGCGCGTCGCGAACGAGACGCGAAACACCACGGAGTCTGACTAAATTCGCGCGGAGGGATAGATGAGCCGAGATACATGGAATCTGGATTACGGGCCGTTGCGCGGCTTCTACCGCGATCGGGAAAATGGCTGGGTGTTTGGCGTCTGCGCAGGTATCGCAGACCGCTTTAACTTTCACGTTGGTACGGTACGAGTCATCGCGATCATCAGCCTGTTGTTGTTTTTCTGGTTGACCGTAGCGTTGTACATAGGCGCTACGCTGCTGATCAGGGAGAAACCGCTGGTGTACTCCGGGAGGGAGGACGAGTTTGAGTTCTGGCGCCGATACAGAAGTGACCACTGGAGGCGTTCATGATTACTGTGAACCCAAGCGCCGATGGTCGATTTTATCGCGACGCCGATCGCGCATTGCTTGGCGGCGTCTGCGCCGGGATAGCGAACTACCTGGGATTCAACCTGACGGTCACCCGCATACTCATGTTCATTGCGTTTCTCGCAACAATGCCGATTGCCATCGTCGGCTACCTCGCGGCCTGCTTTCTGATACCCGCAGCCTCTTACAGGGATGCGATGAGCGTGTCGGAAAGGCGGATTTTCGGCGGCCGCCGAAGACGCCGCCGCAGGCGCGAGGCAGCAGTCGCATCTGAGCCGCCCCCGCCGTCGGCGAGGGCGGACATAGTGCGGCGGAAATGTACCGATCTGGAGGCGCGCCTGGCAGAACTTGAAAAGCAGGTAACATCGAGAAAGTTCCAGATAGAGCAGGAACTGAGCCGCCTGTAATGCTCAGCATCAGCATAGGGAAGCACCAATGAACACCATGTTTTACGTTGTCTGCATAGTGGCGATCGTCGTACTGGCGGACACCTATCAGAAGTACCTGAAAACAAAAACGAAGAAACTCGAGGAATCCGACCCGGAGCTTGAGGAGTCGCTCGCGAGGATCGAGCAACTGGAGGAGCGTATTCGTGTGCTGGAACGCATCGTGACGGAAAACAAGTACGACCTGGGACGCGAGATCGACAACCTGAAATAGCTGCAGAATCCGCGCAAAAAAAGCCCGCGTGATGGCGGGCTTTTTCGTTATGCGGCAGGGTCGTTCTAGTTGGACCGGGCCTTGTAGGCACGAATCTCGATATTGAACTGTTCAACCACGCGCGTCTGTTCCTCGACGGCCGTGTTGTATTTCTGGTTGAAGATTTCCTCGCTGCGCGCACGACCTTCAGAGTCGTCCTCGTCAAGAGCCTGCACGGCTACCACCTGGTCTGCCTCAATGCACGCGAGGTACTCGGACATTGCGGTTTGAAATTCATTGATCTGCTTTACTCCGGCGAGCATCTCTTCCTTGGTTGCGGACGCGCCGTCCGGCAGCTCAGATGGCTTCGCCGGGTAGTCACAGGCGGCCATCGCCGCAGGGGCCAGGGCCAGGGACAGGAGGGCAACAGCGGATTTCATCATTATGTTCATTTGGTCAAACTCTCAATGGTCCGGTATCGCACGGACGGTTTATGGGTGCGGCGACATTTAATCACGAGCGGAAGGTGTTAGGGAAGTTAGCCGAACAGCGCCTTGTGTCGATCCGTGCCTTCTACCTGTGCCAGCAGCAGTTCAAGGTAATTGTCCGAACTCATCGGGTCGCCGAACAGCAGGCCCTGTGCGTAGGTGCAGCCGAGTTTCTGCAGGAAGTTGAGCTGCGCCTCGCTTTCCACGCCTTCCGCGACCACGTCCATGTTCATGTTGCGGCCCATCTGGATGACCGTATCAACGATCGTCGCATCGTCGGGGTTATTGACGACGTGGCGGACAAACGACTTGTCGATCTTCAACGTTGAGATCGGGAATTGCTGCAAAGCGCTTAACGAGGAGTAACCTGTTCCGAAGTCATCGATAGCAAGGTGCAGGCCCAGTCCGTACAGCTGGTCGAGCAACTTTATCGTGCGCTCCGGATTTTCCATGAGCGTGGTTTCGGTAATCTCGAGTTCCAGCGAGGTCGGCGACACTTCGTGACTGCGCATGATCGAACTGATGCGGCTCGTGAAGTTCAATTGCCGCAGTTGTTTCAGCGAGAGATTGACCGATACCCGGCCCGGCGAAGAAACGGATCGTTGCCAGAAGCGAAAATCTTCGCAGACCTTGTCGAGCACCCATTCACCGATTTCGATGATCAGGTTGGTTTCTTCGGCAATCGGGATGAAGTCGGAGGGCAGAATCAGGCCGCGTTCCGGCAGTTCCCAACGTACAAGTGCCTCGGCCCCGAACACTTCGCCGGTCTCGAGGTTGTACTTCGGCTGGTAGTGGACGAGCAGTTCGTCGCGCTCGAAAGCACGCTTTAGCTTGCTCTTGGTCATCAGTCGTTCGACTGATGCCTCGTTCATCTTCGGCGCGTAGAAGGAAAACACGTTGCCGCCGGATTTTTTCGCGTGGTAGAGCGCGGCATCGGCATTGCGAATCAGGTCTATGACATTTGGCGCATCCTTCGGGTAATACGCGATTCCCATGCTCGCCGTCATGAAAACCTCGTGTCCCTGAACGAAGAACGGATCGGCCAGGCGATTCAGCACCGTTTGCGCGAGCTCGCTGGTTTTTACAATGCCTTCGTCATCCGGCTTCAGGTCGTTGACAATTACCGCGAACTCGTCACCGGCAAGGCGACCGATTATCGACAGTTTTGGCAATGCTGCCGTGAGCCGCTCGGCGACCGTTTCCAGCGTGGTATCGCCGGCAAGGTGCCCGAATGTGTCGTTGATCTCCTTGAAGTGGTCAATGTCGACGTAAAAAAGGCACAGCGACTTTCCGGCCCGGCGTGCGCGCGCTATTCCGCGTTGCAGCAGGTGCTGGAACTGCATGCGATTGGGGATTTTCGTTAACGGATCAATCCGCGCCAGGTAACGGATACGTTTTTCCGCGCGGCGACGTTCGGTGATGTTCTGTGCGGCATAGATGCGGCGCGAAGGGCTGCCATCTTCGCTGTCGATAACCGAGCAGGTGTAGGAGACTGGTATGGATTCGCCGTACTTGCTTTCGAAAATCGCTTCGCGGGGCAGTCCGGATGGTGAGTCGCTCTCGAGCGAGCGGCTCTTCTTGGTATTCACAACGAAATCGATGCTCGTCTCGATCAGTTCGTCTTCCTCGTAGCCGAGCAGGTGCGTTGTTGCATTGTTGATGCGGGTAATCCGGCCGTCCTCGTTGGTGACGATAATGGCCTCGTTCATGCCGGACAAGATGCTGTCCACATAGTCCCGCGAGTGCGTGGTTGTACGCAGCTTGTGGCGCATATCGTTGAATACGGCGGCCAACGCGCCGAGTTCGTCCTTGCGGGTTTCCGGCAACGGCTCTCCGAAATCCGCGTCACTGAGCTTCTCGGCCTGCACCTTGAGTTGCCGAATGCGCAGTGTCTGGCCGCGAACGACGAGTGCGACCACTCCGAGGCACAACAACAGCGCGGCAATGGTGCCGGCACCGGCCCACATGTAGCTGACTCGTCGACTGTCGGCTTCGATGGTTTTGAGGTCCGCCTGGAATGCAGCGGCTTGCTCGGCCAGTGTCTGCAGATCGAATGCACCCGAGAGCAGGCCGATTTCGCCGCCGTTAGCCGTGACCGGATAACTGATCACGAGGCGCTCTTCCAGCCAGGTAATTTCCGCAGGGTTGACGTTGCGCGGGTAGCTGCCTGCATCGACAGGCGCTCCCTCGGCGGGCTGGTAGCGCAGGCCGGTCAGGTTCGGGTTTTCGGTGATGATCGCGTTAAGTGCGATAACGATGGCTGTCGGGTCGCCGTCCGCCGCAACGATTCGTGACCTGGCATGGCGAAGCTGACCGCGGGTTTCATGTTCATAGCCGGCCTGCAGCAGCTGGTAATGCTCCGCTGCACTGGTATCGACAATCTGACTGGCCAGCCAACGATACTGCCCATAGAAGACCGACAGCATGATTGCTGCAACGGCCGCGCCGAGTGCTACCGCGATTAGCCAAAGTCGCGGAGTTCTGTTGCCGGGCATATCGTGATTATTATTCGTCCGGAGGAGGCCCGATTTTAGCACCCGGCAGCGGCAAATCCGGAAAATTTTCCGCGTCGGAAAAACTTACGAACGGATCAGCTGTCGCGCTTTTCCGTAAACTCCAGCGGTTCCGATTGTCCGGTCGTTTTCATCTGTCCTTCAACGACAGCGCCTTCTGCGACTGCGATCGACTCACCCGTAACCGTACCGGTGATTTTCGCGGAATCGGTAATTTCAACTTTGCCGTGTGCAAAGATATCGCCTTCAATATGACCGGCGACAATGACATTGTCCGCCCGAATCGAACCATTCCACAGGCCGTTATGCGCAAGCGTGACCGTGCCACCAATATCGCAGTCGCCGACAATCTCGCCGCTGACAAGGAAGTCGCCATTGCCGGAAATGGCACCGTCGATCTTGCAGCCCTCATTGATCAGTGTTGCAGCGCCCGCGGACTTGTCGCGGATGCGCCTGTGCCTGGAATCACTCATGGATTGTTTCGCTCCGAAAAATAACAGTTGTTACAAGGAGCGGAGTCTACCCTATTTCGTTTTCTTCTCGCGGTAGCCGTAGTCGAGCGATTCGATGCGCACAAGTACGCCGCCCTCGAACAGCAGGCGTCGCATCAGTTTCCGCGGGCCAAAGTTGAAAACGTACTCGGTCAGCTCGACCTGCTGTGTGAACGGACCGTAGCCCGGAAAGTGCTCGGTAGAAACGCCGGGCGACAACTTGCGCCGTACCGGGATGTAGGTGCCACGCAGCGCGTATCCGAGACGTCGCATGGTCGTTGGTTCACCGCAGGCCTTGATGACCTCGATCTCATGCATGTCCTTCTTTACAACGCTGCGTCCGCAGCGGAACGCGTGCGCGTCGGTACTTGCCAGCAACAGGGCAAAGAGAACGATAATTGCAGCTATTGGGTGTTGAATATGCATACGGATAAAACTCTGGAAACAGTCTAGACGACATTGCGCTCGAACGCGCGTAGTCTCACAAAATGGGCGAATCGGGCGCCGTCAGGGCGCTTATGGTAAAACCGAGACCGGAGATCGGCCGCAGCCGGGAAAACCAATTTGAAACAAGGATTTGAAAAGCGCCTTGGCGCCGTGGCCGCCGCAGGCGACAACCTGCTGTACGGTGGGTTAAAGGGCGTCGAAAAGGAATCTCTGCGAGTTGACTCTGACGGTGGCCTGTCGCGACTGCCGCACCCGGCCGGGCTCGGATCCGCGCTGACAAACCGCTACATCACGACCGATTTCTCTGAAGCGCTGCTGGAATTCGTAACCCCGGCTTTTGCCACGACCTGGGAAGCGCTGCGTTGCGCCTGCAACATCCACCAGTTCACCTATGAAAAACTGCAGGATGAACTGCTGTGGGCGGCGAGTATGCCGTGCCTGATCCCGGGCGACGAAAATATCCCGCTGGCGCGATACGGCACATCCAATGTCGGCCAGATGAAAACGATCTACCGGCGAGGCCTAGGTTACCGCTACGGCCGCCAGATGCAGACTATCGCCGGGGTGCATTTCAATTATTCGGTTCCGGAAACTTTCTGGCCTGCGTACCAGGTGATCAGTGGCGATACGGGTGATATCGATGCTTTCCGCTCGTCCGAGTATCTCGGGCTGATTCGAAACTTCCGACGCTACGGCTGGCTCGTGCTGTATCTGTTTGGCGCTTCTCCCGCATTGTGCAGGTCGTTCGCAGCCGCGGATGCGGCAGGTCTGCAGCAACTCAACGACAACACCTGGTATGAACCGTTCGGTACCTCGCTGCGAATGAGTGATCTCGGCTACAGCAATCAGAACCAGGCACGCATTAATTTCTCGCTGAACAGTCTTGACGAATACGTACGTGGATTGAGCGAGGCGATTCGCACACCGGAACCCGACTACGAAGCTATCGGCATCAAGGTGGATGGTGAGTATCGACAGCTCAATGCAAACCTGCTGCAGATTGAAAACGAGTTCTACTCGCCAGTGCGTCCGAAGCGGGTGGCAAACTCCGGCGAGCGACCTACGGCTGCGCTACAGCGCGGCGGCATCGAGTATGTTGAAATTCGCTCGCTCGATATCAACCTGTTCGACCCTTGCGGCATCAGCCAGAACACGATGCGTTTCATGGAAGCGTTCTTGCTGTATTGCCTGCTCGATGACAGTCCGCTGCTGGACGACAACGGGCTGGCGGAGATTGCATCGAACCAGTCCGGGGTAGCGAAACGCGGCAGGGATCCTGATTTCCGGCTCGTTCAAAGTGGCGAGGAAAAGACGGTTGCGGAGTGGGGCGGCGAGATCATCGAGCAGGTTCTGGCAGTCGCGGAGGTCATCGATTCGCACGACGATAACGACAGCTATGTTGACGCGGTCCGAGCGATGGCGGCACTGGTCGAGGATCCGGCCGCGACGCCATCCGCGCGTATCGTGCAGGAGCTCAAGGACAGTGGCGACGGGTTCTTCCACTTTGCACTCGAGATGAGTCGCAGGCATCGCGAATATTTTGCGACGATCGAGTGTCTGGCCGATGACGCGCGCGAGGACCTGGAGCGCGAAAGCCGCGAATCCATGGAACGACAGAGCGCAATCGAGGCCGCTGATGAAATCTCGCTCGACGAGTATCTCGAGCACTACTTTGCCGACGACGCCTGAGTGCCGGATTTGGACTCAAATCTTGTGCGCTCCGTCACAAAACCGGCTCCGGACCGTGAGACTGCGGGGCAATTTAACTAAACTTGGCGCCGTAGCCGGTTTGTCCGGCGTGCACGGTGACAGATAGTGCTGAAGACTTTCATTCTGGGGATTGTGCTTGGGATAGCCGCGACCGCGGGCATCCTTTATGCGGTGCCGGCCGTAGACCAGCATCGCGAAGCGTCAATCATCTCGGTAACACCCAACGGCGGTAACTCCGAGTCCTTCCATATCAATATTCCGATGGACAGGATCATGGTCGGCCATGCCGGGCAGGTATTGCCGGCCGAGCTCGACTGGCCGGACGATGAGAGCCTGGCAGACGTGCGCGTCGAGCTTTACAAGCTGCGCAATTCGAAAGATACGGTCATTGGCGTTGCGGCCCGGACAGCGGAAGACGAGTCCGGACTGATCGACTGGGTGCTGCACCTGCCTGCGCGCGGTTCCCTGTATTTCAATATTGATCCTGTACCGAGAGAAGGCGGGTTCCGTGCCGGGCAAATGCGCACGGGTACGCGAGAGTTTTCCGGCATGGTTGGCGCAATGACCGAGAGCTGGGCTGCAGACACGTCCGGCACAGACGGTTCGCCTGCGGGTCGCATTCAACTCCATGCGAGCTACTCGCGTACGCTGGAGTCGTTGAAATGAAGTACGTTATATCATTGCTGCTTGGATTCGTTGCGGGAGTCGCCGTCGCCCTGGCCGGCTTTGTCTATAACCCGCTGGCCAGCGAACAGTCATTGTCTCCGCTGACCGTGACCGACGCGCAGACAGTAACCCTGCAGTACTCCGGCGTTTCCGCAGACTCACTCATGCTGACGAATGATGGGCTGTCACGCACGCAGCCCCACCCCGAAGACGTGCTGCAGCTCTGGGAACGCCCTATCCGTCAGACTGAAGCATTCGCGACCGTGCTGCGCGATGCACGCAACCAGACCGCCGGGGTCGGCGTAAAAATCTCGTCATTGTCCGAGAAGACAAGGCTTATCAACGGTGAGGCACTCGTCGACAGTGTCTGGTACGTCTACCTGCCAGGCCGCGGCAGCCTGTTTATCGAACAGAGCGAAAACTACTGGCATTACATGCGCGACATTGTGCTGCCGGCCTATCGAAGTTCTTCGGATACCTGGAAGGGCAACTGGCTCGGCAACATGACAGCCGGACCGGGTGCACTCAGCACCTCCAAGGTAACCGGTGGCTCCGGCGAGTTCGCCAATACGGACGCGATCGGTGTCGAAATGCTCGATGTACGTGCCTGGTCAGTGACCAGCGGCCCGGTTTCCCAGGAAGGTCGGCTGGTCATTGAACTGCCCGAGATTGCCCCCGAAGACCCGGACGCCGTAGTCGCCGACGAAACCGGTTAGGACTCTGCCAGTTCTTTCAATTGCACCGATGCGTCCGCCAGGCGTGCCGGGTCGACCACCGCAGCATCTGCAATCAGGTTTTTCGACTGCATGAAGTCGCGTGGCGAGTTGACGGCGTCGGTTGCGATAAGGCGGCCGTTGTCGAGATACAGGCAGGCGAATGAACGGTCTGCAGGGTTGCCGCGAATTACCACCTGGTCGTAGCCTTCTGACAGCCCGGCGATCTGCAACTTCAGGTCGTATTGATCGGACCAGAACCACGGCACCTGCGAGTAGTGTGTCTCTATGCCGCAGATATTTGCCGCCGCGGTTTTGGCCTGTTCCAGTGCGTTATGCACCGATTCCAGCCGCATTCGCCGATCGTAGATTCCGTTCGGGTGCGAGGTGCAGTCACCGATCGCGAAGATGCTGTCATCGCTGGTTGCGCAACGATCATCGACGACGATTCCGTTGTCTACGTCCAGACCGGCATCTTTCGCGAGTTCCGTATTTGGCACGATGCCGGCACCGATGATGACGAGGTCCGCAGGAATCTGCTCGCCGCTGTCGGTCTCAACGCTTTTGACGCGAGACTTGCCGTGCAACGCGGTTACTCCTGTCGACAGGCGCAGCTTGACGCCATGCCCGGTGTGCTCAAGCTGATAGAAGTCGGATATCTCGGGTGATACCACGCGGCTCATGACGCGGTCCGCCATTTCTACGACGGTGACTTCAAGGCCCTGTTGCCGCAGTACAGCGGCGACCTCGAGTCCGATATAGCCGCCGCCGACAATAACCGCCTGTTTCGCGTTTTCGGTGCCCGCACGAATAGCATCGACGTCCGCGATCGTCCGCAGGTAGTGCACACCGTCGAGATCGGTGCCCGGGATCGGCAGCTCACGTACGCGCGAGCCAATCGCTATGACCAGCTTGTCGTAGGCTATTTCGTCGCCGCCAGCTGTGTGCAGCACTTTTTCCTCACGGTCGATACGCTCAATCGACGTATCCAGCCGGGTTTCAATATTGTCATCGTCGTAGAACGAGGGGGGTTTGAAGTACAGGCGCTCGGCCGGCAGGTCTCCCGACAGGAACTTCTTTGACAGCGGCGGTCGCTGGTATGGCAGGTAGGGCTCGTCGCCAATCATGACGATTGATCCCTCGAACTTGTGCTGCTTCAGGGAAGCAACCAGCTGGCCGGCGGCATGGCCGGCACCTGCAATTACAATTCTTTCGGACACGGAAAACTACTCCAATAACAATCAGGCTGCGGCCAGCGGCCACAGTATGGGTAACAGGATCATTACTGTTACAAAAACAACGATAGTCAGGGGAACACCTACTTTGAGGTAGTCAACGAAGCGATAACCGCCGGGTCCCATGACGAGAATGTTTGCGGGATGCGAAATCGGGCTCGTGAAGCTCGCCGATGCGGCCATCGCCACGGCCATCATCGCGGTTTCGGGTCGCAACCCCATATCGCTCATCGCCGACAGGACGATCGGTGACATCAGTACGACCAGCGCGGCCGTCGGGATGATCATCGTCGCCATCGCGGTGAGAATGTAGAGGCCCATGATGACCGGCCAGGGTCCGGCATCGCCAAGCAGTTCCATAACCTGGTCGGCGAGGTAGGTGGCTGCGCCGGTTTCCTGCATCGCAGTCCCGAGCGGCAGCATTCCGGCTATCAGGAAGATGGCGCGCCAGTCGATCGCCCGGTACGCCTGTTCCATGTTGAGACAACCGGTCAGAACCATGACGGTGCCACCGATGACGGCCGCGACGGAAATAGGCGCCATGTCGGCCATGACGGAGCCAACAACAGCCAGCATGATCAGGGCCGCGAGCGGCGCGCGCCGCGTATCCGGCGGTTCCTGCCCGAGAGGAGTCAGGATCAGGAAGTCGGAGTCCGAAGACAGCAGCTGCAACCGCTCGCGCGGACCGAGCATCAGCAGCGCATCACCAATCTGCAGGCGTTCATCAGCGAGCTCGGAACCGATGGTCTCGCCTTCGCGCCAGATGCCGGCGAGTTCAATGCCATAGCGTTCGCGGAAGTTCAGTTCGCCAACGGTTTTACCCGGTAGCGTCGAGCGCGGATCGAGGGTTGCGTCCATCAGGGTCAGGCGTTCGGACTCGAAGGCACCGAGATTGGCAGGCACCTCGGTGTCGATATCCAGTTCCTGCAGGCCGCGCAATACGTTGAGGTCCGACTCCTGGCCCTCGATCAGCAGCAGGTCGCCTCCGGCCAGTACGTCGTCGCCGCGCGGCATCACGCTGAGTTCGCCGTCACGGAATACCGCGAGCACCCGGAAGTCGAAGACATCGGCCAGGCGGCTTTTGCGCAAGGTCTCTCCGTCAAGGTCGCTGCCCTTTGGAATACGCACCACGAACATGCGCTCTTTTGCCTGCGTCGCCTCGGTGAGTGCGTCTTCAGACAAGACTTCGACGTTGTCAAAATCCGGGAATCGTTCCAGCGCCGCTATCGCCTCGGCTTCGCCCTGGATCAGTACCTGGTCGCCCGCGCGAATCGGGACATAGGCAAGATTTGTGAGTCGATACCGACCGCGGCGCATGATGCCGACAACGGCAACGTCGAAACGCGTCCGGAATGCCGCGTGTCGTATCAGCTCGAGGACAACTGGCGAGCCTTCGTTAATCGTGACCGACGCATAGGCAACCTTGGCCGACACCATGGACTTGAGGACCGACGACTCGCGTTCGATAACGAGATCGCTCCAGCGGCGCAACTCGCGGAACTGATCGATACGGCCCTGAACCAGCAGGCCGTCGCCACCGCGGATGACGGTCTGGCGACCCGGCAGAGTTTCGCTGCGGCCGCCACGAATCAGCGACAGGATTATGAGTCCCGTCGATGCACCAATGCGCGATTCGCCCAGCGTGCGACCAACCAGAACCGAATCAATCGGGACGCGCACCATGAAGGTACGTTCCTGCAGTTTGTAACGTGATCTCAGGCTGCGCTGCGATACGAGCTTGTCGCGCTTACCCGTAAATCGCGGCAGCAAGAAGCGTCCGGCCAGAGCGACAAAGATCACGCCAATGATCATGACCGCACCGCCCAGCGGGGTGAAATCGAACAGTTCGAACGGCTGGTAGCCGTTGAGCACCAGCGATTCGCTGATCAGCAGGTTGGGCGGCGTGCCGATCAGCGTCATCAGGCCGCCAAGCAACGTGGAGTACGCGAGCGGCATCAACAAACGGGATGCCGGTATGTTGGTGCGGCGGGCAACATCGACGACGACGGGCAGCATCAGGGCCGCGACCCCGATGTTGTTCATGAAGGCGGACAAAACGGCGCCAGTGACCATGATGATGAAGATCAAAGGCACTTCGCGACTGCCGCCAAAGCGCATGACCTGCTGGCCGATGATGTCGGCGATGCCGGTACGGGTCAGGCCTTCGCTCAGGATGAACATGGCCCAGACCGTGATCACGGCACTGTTACTGAATCCTGCGAACGCCTGGTCAGAGGTGACAAGGCCCGTCATCGCCAGCGCACCCAGCACCATGAGCGCTACAACGTCCATACGAACCACTTCGCTGATGAACAAAATCAGCGAGATGATCAGGATGGCAAGGACCCATGCGATTTCGACGGTCATTGTTAGTTGTTGGACACTCTGGAACCGGGCCGTATCATGCTGTTTATACACGACCTTATCCACCTTAGTCGATCAGGCGCGGGAAACCGTCCGAAGCAGCAAAATTGAGCAGGGAAACCATCTACCAGCCACGTCATGAAAGGCGTTCAACGCGACTCGTTATTCGGGACGTCGACTATTGCATTCACGAGTGGGGCGCGGCCGACGCACCGCTGCTGGTCTACCTGCACGGGTGGGGTGATACGGGCTCATGTTTCCAGCCTGTCGCCGACCGGCTGGCTGATGACTGGCGCATCGTTGCACCGGACTGGCGCGGCTTTGGTCGAAGTGATGCGGGGCAACACGCATTCTGGTTTCCCGATTACCTGGCCGACCTCGACCAGCTGTTATCGGTCTACTCGCCGTCAGCGCCGGTCCGCCTCGTCGGTCACAGTATGGGCGGCAATGTAGCTGCGCTTTACGCGGGTTCGATGCGGGAGCGGGTCGCCGCGCTGTGCAACGTGGAAGGGCTGGGCCTGCATGATACGGATCCCGGGCAGGCTCCGGAGCACTATCGCAAATGGTTGCAGCGCAGCCGCGAGCGCGAGGCATTTTCCGAGTATGCGGACTTTACGGCGCTGGCCGATCGGCTCAGGCGTCGCAACCCGAATCTCGAAGCCGGTATCGCCGAGTTTGTTGCGCGGGAGTGGGCAGAGGAGGCCGGCGGCGTCGTGAAACTGCGTGCGCATCCCGCGCATCGTCTGCCAAACGCGGTGCTGTACCGGCGCGGCGAGGCTGAGGCGTGCTGGAAGGCGATCACGGCCCCAAACTGTCTTATCACCGGTAGCGACAGCGAATACGCGACCATGGCCGCGAGCGCGATGGAGCCGTACTTCGGGGAACCGTTCGTCATCGAAGGTGCGGGTCACATGATTCATCTTGAAGCGCCGGATGCGCTGGCGGCCGCCGTCGACGAATTCTTCAGGCAATCCTTGTAAATTCATCCAGTACTGTATAAAAATACAGACTTTTGCGAGGGGTCCCCGTGTCCGCGGTTGCCGAGGCTATCGATCATCTGGCGACGCTGAATGCTGCGCAGCGGCAGGCTGCGGCCTATGGTGAGCGCACCGGGAATTCCTTCCGGGCGGGCCCGCTGCTGGTCATAGCCGGCGCCGGCACTGGCAAGACGATGACACTCGCGCACCGGGTTGCGCATCTCGTCATCTCGGGAGTCGATCCAGAGCGCATTCTGCTGCTGACATTCACCCGTCGCGCGGCACAGGAAATGACGCGCCGCGTCGAGTCGATTGTGCGGACCACGATGCGCGATGCTTCGCGCTCGCCGCTGCCTTCGGGCGGCTTGCCCTGGTCGGGCACGTTTCACTCGATCGCGAATCGCCTGCTGCGACGCTTCGCGCATAACATCGGTCTCGACCCGGGGTTCTCGGTGCTCGACCGTGGCGACTCGGCGGACATCATGGATGTTGTGCGCCATGAGCTGAAGCTGACGAAGACGTCGCGACGGTTCCCGAAGAAAGATACCTGCCTCGCGATCTACTCGCGTTGCGTCAATACAAAGTTGCCACTCGCCGACATCATCGACACGCACTATCCGTGGTGTGCGGACTGGGCAGACGAACTGGCCGAGCTGTTTCGCAATTACGTACTGCGCAAGCAACAGACGCAGTCACTCGATTACGATGATCTGCTTCTGTACTGGAGCCATCTGGTCGCTGAGCCGGAGTTCGCTGAAGAAATTGGTGCGTGGTTCGATCACGTGCTGGTAGATGAGTATCAGGATACGAACATCATCCAGGCCGATATCCTCAATGCGGTCAAGCCGGACGGTCGTGGTGTCACGGTCGTTGGCGATGATGCGCAATCGATCTATTCGTTTCGTGCGGCCGAGGTTGAAAACATTCTCGGGTTTCCGGATCAGTACATGCCGGCGGCGAAGGTCGTCACGCTTGAGCAAAACTACCGCTCGACGCAGCCTGTACTTGACAGCGCCAACTGCCTGATTGCCGAAAGCGAGCGGCAGTATCGAAAGAATCTGTTCTCCGAGCGCAGCGACGGCTCGCGACCGCGTTACGTTACTGTCGAGGACGGTGACGCCGAAGCCGAGTATGTCGTTGAGGCGATTCTTGATAACCGCGAGAAGGGCATGCTGTTGCAGGAGCAGGCTGTGTTGTTCCGTGGCTCACACCACAGCGATCGCCTCGAGCTCGAACTTGTGCGGCGCAATATTCCCTACGTGAAATACGGTGGCCTGAAATTTCTCGAGGCAGCGCACGTCAAGGACCTGTTGTCGGTACTCAAGTGGGCGGACAACCCGAAGAACGAGATTGCGGCGATTCGTGTGTTGAAGTTGATGCCCGGGATGGGGCCTGCCACAGCGGCAAAGTGTTTCGAGTACCTGGCCGCCAATAACTTTGAATTTGCATCGCTGCCGATGTTTCGACCGCCGGCAGGGTCGGCGCAGGATTGGCCGCATTTCTGCGAGATGCTCATCACTACTTCCGGCGCCGAACCCGACGATGGCGCCTGGCAATCACAGGTCACGCTCGTACGTCGCTGGTACCAGCCGCATCTCGAGAGGCTGTACGACGGTTTGGATACGCGCGAGCCGGACCTCGAACAACTCGAACAGATTTCCGGGCGTTACCCGACACGCGAGCGTTTTCTCACTGAGTTAACGCTTGATCCGCCGTCGGCGGCGGGAGATTTATCCGGTGATCCTTTGCTGGATGAGGATTACCTGATTCTTTCGACCGTGCATTCGGCAAAAGGGCAGGAGTGGGAGTCGGTTTACATCCTCAATGTTGCCGATGGCAACTTCCCGTCCGAGTTTGCAACCGGCAAGCCGGAGATGATCGAAGAGGAACGTCGACTGTTGTATGTCGCGATGACAAGAGCAAAGCAGTCGTTATCACTGATTGCGCCACTCAAATACCACGTGACACAACAGCGCCGCGACGGCGACAAGCATGTGTACGGTGCACGCAGTCGCTTCATGACCGAACGACTGCTGGCGACATTTGATCAGCGCTTCAGTGGCCGTACCGAGCAACAGGGCGGCGGGTTCAAGGTGCAGACGGACCGGCAGATTGACGTCGCAGCCGGAATGAGAGAAATGTGGTGATTATTCAGGAACGCCGCTCTCGGGCTTCCTGCCCTTCGCGGCATAAATACATCCCTGTATAAAAAAGGCGGTGGCCGAAGCCACCGCCAGTCGAAACGAAACAAACAGCATAAGGGATAGATTTAGTTTGTTACGTTGAACCTAAACGACTCGGATCCAGAACCCACTAAGTTTTGTTCCATAGTCAGTATTTAGATGCGGGCAGCGCCGAAAAGGTTGCGCACGAGTTGTTTTAAATCGTTGTAACGCACGATTTGTGCGTTACATTTGAAACTGAATTAACAAGAAAATTTTCGGGAGAGCGAAGATGGTCGCAGTCGAATCCCTGCATGGGCAGGTGTCGGATGAGGAATGGCAGTTGCGTGTCGATCTGGCAGCCTGCTACCGAGCGATCGCGATGTATGGTTGGGACGATCTTGTCTTCACGCATATATCAGCGCGTGTTCCGGGTGACGAAGACCATTTTCTGATCAACGCTTACGGACTGCTGTTTGAGGAGATCACGGCATCAAGCCTTATCAAGGTCGATCTCGACGGCAACAAGGTCAGCGAGTCACCGTACCCGGTCAATCCCGCTGGCTTCACGATTCACAGCGCCATTCACGATGCGCGCCATGATGCCGGGTGCGTTTTGCACACTCACACACGGGCCGGCATCGCGGTTTCGATACAGCCCGACGGCTTGCAAGCGCTGTCGCAGATCTCGCTGTTCCCGTATTCGCAGATTTCGTATCACGACTACGAGGGCATCGCGCTCAACGAGGATGAAAAGCCACGGCTCGTTGCCGACCTTGGCAGCAGCAACGCGATGATCTTGCGCAACCACGGGTTGATGACGCTTGGCGCATCAGTGTCCGACGCGTTCATCATGATGTATGCGCTCGAGACGGCCTGCCAGATCCAGGTTATGGCGCAGTCAATGAGTAGCGATCTTGTGCAGGTGCCGCAGCCTATCGTCGATGGCATCAAGGCGCAGGTCGAAGCCGTGACAAAAGGCATGGGCGGCTCGCTCGTGTGGCCTGGCATCCTGCGCAAGCTGGAGCGGCGCGACCCGTCTTTCCGCGACTAGGAAAGGAACATCGAGTACGCCGGGTTGCCGCTTTCCTCAAAGTGCGGGTAGCCGAGCTGCGCGAGGTGGCGTTCGAGTTCTTCGGTTTCGTCCTCGGGTACATCTATACCGGCGAGTACCCGACCATGATCCGAACCGTGATTGCGGTAGTGGAACAGCGAGATGTTCCAGTCCCTGCCAATTGCGTCCAGAAAGTCGAGCAGTGCGCCCGGGCGTTCGGGGAATTCAAAGCGGAACAGGCGCTCATTGGCGACGCCGGCTGAGCGTCCGCCGACCATGTGGCGTACGTGCAGTTTTGCCATTTCGTTGTCGGTCAGGTCGATAACCGGAAATCCGGCGTCTCCAAGTGTCGCGAGTATCTGCTGGCGTTCGTGTTCGCCGTCAGACAGCTGCACGCCAACGAAGATGTGCGCCTTCTGCCTGTCCGCGTAGCGGTAATTGAACTCGGTGATGCCACGCCGCCCCAGTGATTCGCAAAACTTGCGAAAGCTGCCTGGTTCTTCAGGTATCTCGGCGGCAAGAATCATCTCGCTCAGGTCGCCAACCGCCGCGCGTTCAGCGATATGACGCAGGCGATCGAAGTTTACGTTTGCGCCGCAGCTCATCGTGACGACAGTCTTGTCTTTAAGCCCGTGCTCGGCGACGTATTTCTTGGCTCCGGCAACGGCGAGTCCGCCGGCAGGCTCGACGATCGAGCGGGTGTCTTCGAAGATGTCGCGAATGGCAGCACAGCACTGATCTGTGTCGACGGTAATGAAGTCGTCGACGTACTCGCGACACAAGCGAAAAGTTTCGTCACCGACGCGCCGAACTGCGACGCCGTCAGCAAAGATGCCAACGTGTTCGAGTGTCACGGGTTCGCCAGCTGCAATCGAGTCGCGCATCGCAGACGAATCCTCGGGCTCGACACCGATGATCCGGATTGTTGGATCACGTTGTCGGATGTAGGCAGCAATGCCAGCCATGAGCCCGCCGCCTCCGATGGGCACGAAGATCATGTCGATCTTGTGTTGCGCCTGCTCGAGGATTTCGCGGCCGATTGTTCCCTGGCCGGCGATGACGGCGGGGTCGTCAAACGGGTGTACGAAGACGAGGCCCTGCGATTTTTCGAGTTCTTTGGCGTGCGCGTATGCATCGTCATAGGCGTCGCCGTGCAGTACGACTTCGCCGCCGAGCGCGCGAACGGCTTCCACCTTGATCGACGGCGTCGTTACCGGCATCACAATTACGGCACGAACGCCGCGACGCCGGGCCGCAAGAGCAACGCCCTGGGCGTGGTTTCCGGCCGAGCTGCAGATGACGCCATTACCAACTTCTTCGTCGGAAAGTCCGGCAATTTTGTTATAGGCGCCGCGCAGCTTGAACGAGAACACGGGCTGCAGGTCCTCGCGCTTCATCAAAATGTCGTTGCCAAGCCGCGCTGACAGATTCGAGGCGTGTTCGAGCGGTGTGCGCGTCGCGACGTCGTAGACGCGCGCACTCTCAACAAGTTGCAGATAATCGGGCCCGTTCATGTGGCGGTTATCGCACAAACACAGGTTGAGTAGTAGCCCCGATTTTGTTGCGTTGGTAATCGTTCGAAGAGCCTTTCATAATGCCCCTCGTGAACAAGCTCTTATTGACCAATGCGCGCCTCATTAACGAGGGCGAAATACGTGATGCGGACGTCCTGATCAGCGGCGAGCGCATCGAGACCGTGGGAAGTGGCATCTCGGCGCCGGACGGCGCCGAAGTGATAGACCTTGCCGGCAAGTTTCTGATGCCGGGCATGGTCGACGACCAGGTGCATTTTCGCGAGCCGGGGCTTACCAATAAAGGCGACCTTGCGACCGAATCTGCGGCAGCGGCGGCCGGTGGCATTACCAGTTTCATGGACATGCCGAACGTCAACCCGCAGACGACCACGCGCGAAGCTCTCGCAGCGAAGTACGAGATTGCGAAGCATCGCTGCACCGGCAACTACGGTTTCTACCTCGGTGCGACCAATCGCAACATCGAGGAGATCAAGGCTCTGCAGGTCAACGAGGCCTGCGGCATCAAGGCATTCATGGGTGCATCGACGGGTGACATGCTGGTCGACAGTCCCGAGGCACTCGAAAAGCTGTTCGAGCATGCGCCGGTGCTGACCGTCACACACTGCGAGCACTCGCCGACGATCTGGGACAACGAGGCGAAGGCGCGCGCGGAGTTTGGCGAAAACGTACCGATCGCGGAGCATCCACGAATCCGCTCTGCGCAGGCCTGCCTGGCGTCGTCGAGCATGGCCGTGGACCTGGCGCGTCGCCATGACGCGTTACTGCACGTGTTGCATCTGACCACGGCGATCGAAATGGGCCTGTTCTCCACGGTGCCAATGGCCGAGAAACGCATCACGGCCGAGGTCTGCGTGCACCATCTCTGGTTCGATGAGTCGCAATACGAGCGGCTCGGTACGAAGATCAAGTGCAACCCGGCAATCAAGAGTGCGGAAGATCGTGCGGCGCTGATCGCAGCGGTCAATGACGGACGCATCGATGTCATAGCGACCGACCACGCACCACATACCGGGCCGGAGAAGAAAGCGAGCTACTTCAAGGCGCCCGCCGGCCTGCCACTGGTGCAGCACGCGGTGCAGGTGTTGTTCGACCTGGCCGAGCGCGGCGAGATCAGCCACGAGTTGATCGTGCAGAAGGCCTGCCATGCTCCCGCAGACCTGTACGGAGTGGTTGAGCGGGGCTACGTCCGCGAGGGCTGGTACGCAGACCTCGTCGTCGTAGACGCGGCGCGCAGCTACAAGGTATCGAAGTCCAATGTGCTGGCGAAATGCCACTGGTCACCGTTCGAGGGTCACGAGTTTTCAACCACGATTGATACGACGATCGTGAATGGCGAAGTCGTGTTCCGTGACGGAGAACTGACCGGCAATATCGCGGGCCAGAGACTCGAATTTAACCGCGCCCGATAACTGTTTACTTTCCTGCCGATCCCGCTATGCTAGCGCCCAATCAGGGATAGCTTTACCAGCCAGGTGATGGGGCTGCCTGGCACGATGAACTGAATGAAGCCAACAGACACGTCCAACCCCGAATACTTTCACAAAGTCGTCGACTGCCAGTGGGGCTGTCCTGCCCACACCGACGTTCCCTCCTATATACGCATGATTGCCCAGGGGCAGTTCAGCGATGCGTATATGGAAAACCGCAAATCCAACGTCTTTCCAGGCATCCTCGGGCGCGTCTGCGATCGTCCGTGTGAGCCGGCTTGTCGACGTGGCCGCGTGGAAGACAAGCCCGTCGCCATCTGTCGCCTGAAGCGCGTCGCTGCGGACCATCGCGATGACATCAGCGAGCGCCTGCCAACCGCGCCAAAAGAAAAGAACGGCAAGAAGGTCGCGCTAATCGGCGCCGGTTGTGCGTCACTTACAGTTGCTAACGATCTTGCGCCGCTGGGTTACGAAGTCACGATCTTCGAGAAGCACGATACGACAGGCGGCCTGATGCGGACCAATATTCCGCAGTTCCGCCTGCCTCCCCAGGTACTCGACGAAGAAATTGGCTACATCATCGATATGGATGTCGATCTTCGCCTGGGCGCCGAAATTGACAGCATGAAGTCGCTGCTCGACGAAGGATTTGATGCCATCTTCGTAGGCACCGGCGCGCCGCGCGGCAAAAACCTTGAGATTCCCGGTCGCTACGACTCAGATCGCATACACATCGGCATCGACTGGCTTGAGTCGGTTGCTTTCGATCACATCGATTCAATCGGCGAGCGTGTGCTAATTATTGGTGTAGGCAACACGGCCATGGATTGCTGCCGGACGTCGCTTCGCCTCGGCTCGAAAGACGTCAAGGTCATGGCGCGCAAGCCGCGCGAATTTTTCAAGGCTTCCGACTGGGAGCTTGAAGATGCCGAAGAAGAAAACGTCGAAATTATCGTCAATCACTCGCCGAAGGAATTCGTGATCGAGGACGGCAAGCTCGTCGGCATGAAGTTCGAGCTCATGGAATACAACATCGACGAGAACGGCCGCATCGATCGCGGCACGGTTACGGGTGAGACGATCATTCCATGTGACGACGTCGTTCTTGCCATTGGTCAGGACAATGCGTTCCCGTGGATCGAGCGTGACATTGGTATGGAGTTCAACGAGTGGGATTGCCCGGTCGTCGACGAAGCAACCATGATGTCCTCGGTTGACGGTGTATTTTTCGGCGGCGACTCGGCGTTCGGACCGAAGAACATTATCTGGGCTGTTGAGCACGGCCACCAGGCCGCAATCTCCATGCACCGCTATTGCCAGGGCGAGGACATTCGCGACCGGCTGCCGATGGGCATGAATCTCGCAAGCCAGAAAATGGGCATGCACGAGTGGAGTTTCTCGAATGCGTACGACGGCTCCGAGCGTCGCATCATGCCGCACGTCGAGCTCAGTGAGCGCTTCAAGAAGATCGACATCGAGGTCGAACTCGGATTCACGGCGGAGCAGGTTGTGACGGAAGTCGAGCGCTGCCTGAACTGCGATATCCAGACAGTGTTTACCGCGAACCTGTGCATCGAATGCGATGCCTGTGTCGACGTTTGTCCAACAAATTGCCTGACGATTACTGCAAACGGTGAAGAAGCGGATCTGCGCAAGCGACTGTCGGCGCCGGCCGAAAATCACGAGCAGGCGCTGTACGTATCAGCCGAGCTGCCGCAAACACAGCGCGTCATGGTCAAGGACGAAGACCTCTGCGTGCATTGCAGCCTGTGTGCGGAGCGCTGCCCGACCGGCGCATGGGACATGCAGAAATCGAAACTGCTCGTGCCGTATGCTAAGGACGAACTAGCCGTTGAACCACCAGCCCTGGCCTCGGGCGAATAAGGAAATGTAGTGGCAACCGTAAACGACGTTGTTATCAAGATTGCCACGGTTAACGGTACTGGCTCGGCAAGCGCCAACGGTCTCCTGCGCAAATCCATCTTCCGCATGGGCATCCCCGTGGTTGGCAAGAATTACTTCCCGTCAAATATTCAGGGTCTGCCGACGTGGTACGAGATCCGGGTCACCGGGGACGGTTACCAGTCGCGCTCGAATCGCGTCGACATGATGGTTGCGATGAATGCGCAGACTTATGCGCGCGACCTGGCCGAAGTCGAATCGGGCGGCTGGCTGATCTACGACTCCACGTGGCCGCGCAGCACCTTGCTGGATCGCGAAGATGTGACCGTCATCGGCATTCCGTTCTCGAAACTCTGTAACGAGAACTTTGATGGCGCTCGCGCACGTATTCTTATGAAGAATATCGCGTACGTCGGCGCGGTCGCGGCCTTGCTTGACATCGATCTCGACGTCATCACCGAGTTGCTTTCCGAGACCTTCGCCTCGAAGCCGCACCTGATTGATTCGAACATGACTGCGATCCGGCTCGGCTACGATTTCGCGAAAAAGCACGTTGTCTGCCCGTTGCCAATGAAGGTCGAGCGCCTCGACAGGACGAACGGCAATATCATTATCGATGGCAATACGGCGGCGGGTCTCGGCTGCATGTACGCGGGCGCGACCGTCGGCGCGTGGTACCCGATTACACCGTCGACGTCGCTGATGGACGCGTTTCGCGATTTCTGCGGCAAGTACCGCGTCGATCCGGAAACGGGCAAACGTACGTACTGCATCATCCAGGCCGAAGACGAACTCGCGGCCATCGGTATGGTGCTTGGCGCATCGTGGATGGGTGCACGCTCGTTCACGCCGACCAGTGGCCCCGGCATCTCGCTGATGAGCGAGTTCATCGGCTTCGCGTACTACGCCGAGATTCCGACAGTCATCTTCAACGTGCAGCGCACAGGTCCGTCTACGGGCATGCCTACGCGCACCCAGCAGTGCGACCTGCTGGCTTGCGCCTACGCATCGCATGGCGACACCAAACACGTACTATTGTTCCCGGCAAACCCCGCAGAGTGTTTCTATACCGCGCCCCAGGCATTCGATTTTGCCGAACGATTGCAGACCCCGGTCATGGTGCTCTCTGATCTCGATATCGGCATGAACGACTGGATGGTTCCGGAGCTCGAGTGGGACGAGAGCTATGTCGCGGATCGTGGCAAGGTCTTGCACGCCGATGACCTCGAGGAAGTCGACAAGTTCTATCGTTACCTCGACGTCGACGGTGACGGTATTCCGAACCGGACGCTTCCGGGCGAGCATCCGAAAGGAGCCTATTTCACGCGTGGCTCAGGCCATACGAAATACGGTGGCTACACCGAAGACTCCGACGCCTACCAGGATGTCATTGATCGTCTGCTTGTGAAGTGGGAAACGGCTCGCGAGATCCTGCCGAAGCCGGACATTCGTTACTCGAAGTTCAACAAGGCCGGCATTATTACGATCGGCAGCGGCGACGGCGCCTGCTGCGAGGCACTCGATCGTCTCGAGGCCGAGAACATCGGGCTCAACTACTGTCGCATCAAGGCATTCCCGTTTGCGGATGAAGTTGCCGAGTTCATCGAGCAGCACGATGTGGTCTACGTTGTTGAACAGAACCGCGACGCGCAGCTGCGCACATTGCTGATCAACGATATCAACGCCGACCAGAACAAGCTCGTGCCATTACTGCATTACAACGGTATGCCGATTAATTCCGGCTTTGTTGTCGAAGCCGTCAAAGCCGAGATCAAGAAAGGGAGAGCGGCATGAGTTACATCGCCAAGCCGAAAGTCTCTCACCCGGGCCTTAAGAAAAATGCACTGGGTCTGACGCAGCGCGATTACGAGGGTGTCGTTTCTACCCTGTGTGCCGGCTGTGGCCACGATTCGGTTACGGCGGCGATCATCCAGGCGGTATTCGAACTGGGTGTCGAGCCGCACATGCTTGCGAAGATGAGCGGCATCGGCTGTTCGTCGAAGACACCCGCATATTTCGTCAGCCAGGCGCATGGATTCAACTCGGTGCATGGTCGTATGCCATCTGTGACAACGGGTGCCAATGCGGCCAACCGCGAAATGACTTACATCGGTGTGTCGGGCGACGGCGACTCGCTGTCGATCGGTGCCGGCCAGTTCGTACACGCGATTCGGCGCAACCTGAATATGTGCTACGTCATCGAGAACAATGGCGTATATGGACTGACCAAGGGGCAGTTCTCAGCCTCTGCTGATATTGGCAGCAAGCCGAAGAAGGGCCTGCCGAACATGCAGGAGCCGATCGACCCGGTTTCGACGGCGCTGGCCCTGGGCGCGACCTACATCGCGCGCAGCTTCTCGGGTGACAAGGAACAGCTCGTGCCTCTCCTGAAAGGCGCGCTGATGCACCCGGGATTTGCGCTCGTGGACGTCATCAGCCCATGCGTGACGTTCAACGATCACGAAGGCTCGACCAAGAGCTACAAACACACGCGCGAGTTTTACCACCATGTCATCGACATGGACTACATCCCGCCCGCGGAAGAGATCAAGGCCGCCTATGAAGAGGGCGAGGCGATGCCTATCGAGATGCATGACGGCTCGACGATAGTGTTGCGCAAGGTGGACCAGGAGTACGATCCGACGAGCCGCGCTGCAGCATTCAAGTACTTGCGCGAGCGTTTCAATGCAGGCGAGATCACGACAGGACTGCTGTATTTCGACGAAGAACGCGTCGAGATGCATGAACTTATGGGTAACGTCGATACCCCGATGTGCCAGCTGCCGCTTGACACACTGCACCCGGGCAGTGCGGAACTCAAAAAGCTCCAGGGACGCTATCGTTAATCCTTGATTTGCCGTTAGACTGCTGCATTCGATAACGACGGAGAACCTTAAATGACAAGCAATCGTCGGCAGTTCATCAAGGCAGGGATCGCGGGTGCGACAGTTGCAGCCACAGGCTTGCCGCAGGCGGCCAGCGCCGGTCCGGAACACGATTCGCACAAATCGCTCGATATCCTGATTCTCGGCGGTACTGGTTTCATCGGCCCGCACATGGTGCGCGAAGCACTGCGGCGCGGTCACAATGTCACGTTGTTCAATCGTGGTCGCACCAACAATGCGCTGTTTCCCGATCTCGAGACGATCAAGGGCGACCGTGACAATGGTCTCGACGGGCTTGTCGGCCGTAAATGGGATGCCGTGATCGATAACTCGGGCTACGTGCCGCGCCATGTTCAGGACTCTGCAAAACTGCTTGCGCCGAACTGCGATCAGTACCTCTATATCTCGACGGTTGCGGTGTACGCTGATTTCACGGTTATGAACGATGAGTCGTCGCCACTCGCGACCCTCGAAGACGAGAGCATCGAGGAAGTCACCGGACAGACTTACGGACCACTCAAAGCGCTCTGTGAGAAGCGCGCCGTAGCTGAAGTTGCAGACAGCAAGCTAACGATTCTGCGGCCGACTTACATTTGCGGGCCCGGCGATCACACCGATCGATTTTCTTCGTGGGGTATTCGCACCCAGAAGGGTGGCGAAATGCTGTGGCCGGGGTCACCTGACGATATCATCCAGATCGTGGATGTACGAGATCTGGCGAATTTCACAATTGACTGTCTCGATCAGTCACGAAATGGCACCTACAACATGGTGAACGAACCAGGTAGTTACACGATGGGTGAGCTGCTTGAAGACTGCCAGGCAGTCACAGCGGTCGATGTGGATCCTGTGTGGGTTTCAGAAGAATTCATAACCGAGGCTGGCCTGCGGCCGGGCAGTCGACCCTTACCGATCTGGCAGGGAGGTGCGCGACGTGCCGGATTTACGGCCGAGAAGTCGTTGGCTGCGGGCATGCACATCCGCCCGGAGCGCGAAACCATGCGCGACCTGCTGGTCTGGTGGAATACGCTTTCAGATGAACGTCATGCCGAACGCAAAGCCGGCCTCCCGGCGGACCAGGAGGCCGAACTGATTGCGGCCTGGAAGGCGGCGCGGGGCTAGCCCCAGATACGTTTCCACCAGGGATCTTTCGGTGAGGTGCCGTCAGGAAACGGCACCTTGCCGCGAATCTCTTCGAGGTCCCAGCCCGTCAGGTTCGCGAGATGTTGCACCTCGCGTTCCTGGCGTTCGCGAACCTGCTTGAGATATTCCGTTGCATCGCAGGTCAATTCACCTTTGTACGGGTGGCGAATGACGTAGCGTCCCTGGTAGTTCTGCCGGTCTCCGGTTTCCTGGAACATCAGGTCCGCGGGAAAACTCTCGCCGTCGTAACGTACGTGAAGGCGGGTCACAAATACATTCTGTGCCTGCGGCGCGACCTTGCTACCGCCTCGACCTTCGCCAAGCCAGAAGACGCCGAGCTGACGTAATTCGCTGGCCGTCAGGGGATCAGCCGCACACGGGTCACACCAGGCCATGTCCCACGCGTACTCGAGAAATACGGCCTTGTCGTTGTGTTCGGCAACCTGGCGCGTGAACATTGAGCGGTAGAAATCGCCAAACTCGTCTTCGACGAATTCCGGAACATCGAAATTGCTCGGGATCTTCACGGTGCGATAGTTGGTCGTCTCAACGCGACCGGTGCGTGTCAGTGCATAAACATACAGTTCCTGCTTACCGGCAGCGTTTAGCGTGCCGAGGCGAATCGGCAGCATGAAGCGGTTGCTTTCGTAGGCGACCTGCAGGGGGCGCAGGTTTGAGTAGCCGAGCTTCGACTGCTCCTCGAGATTGACCTTCGCCACGAAGAAGCGCATGTCCTGCTTCAGGTAGCTGTCGACGACAGCTTCCGCCCCTTCCGGCAGCTTGTAGTCGTTTTCGTTCAGCCATGTGACCAGGCCGTCCGATTCCTCGGCCGAGAGAATCAGGATGTCGTATTCGCCGACCGTATAGCTTGCTTCAATCGTCACACCGCGCGACCGCGCTTCCTTGGCCATGTCGGCGCTCTGTTTGCGGACCGACTGCGGCAAGGCCGATTCGAGCAGATCGTACTCGTAGCGCACGCACGGATCCGGGTCGTGATACTCGACGAGACGAGGCGCGGTATACGCGTCGAGATGCTCAACCACGGCACGATCGCCGACGTTGATCTGTTCGCGCTCGATCTTTGTCGGTACCGGGATGACGACGGCGAAGTCTTCGACGTCGCCCTTGAAATCGTTAACCATCGTTATCGCGGTTCGATTGCCGTCGCGTACGAGCACGACCTGGGAAGCTTCGTTGAACAGTTTTGTGTCGGCTTTGGCGACGTAGAAGCCACAAAACGCCTGCGCCGTCATGGCCACCGCGATTGTCAGTGTCGCGGCGGTAAGGGTTGCGATGATTCGCATGGGTACACTCCTTTGACTGGACTGGCCTTCCGACCAGCCGGTTGCTCCCACCGGTATAGTTCGCCGCGCAGCATTCGATCGATCAGGGGAACGAGCGGCGATGACAGGATCAACGCCAGGATCGGGCCGTTCGGCTGGTAATTGAGAAACTGGATCGTGAAGGCGATGCTCGCCACGAGACCAGCGAACAGCACGCGTCCGAGTGCAGTATTCGGTGTGGTTTTCGGATCGGAGATCATGAAAAGCGCGAAGATCAGCAGCGCACCGTTCTGCACCTGGTGCAGCGGAATGCTGAGAGGATCGCCAAGCCACAGTGCGCGGCCGAAGACCAGGGTCGCGTAGAAACCGAGGAATGCGATGGTCGTTTCTGCACGTTTGGCGCGTGTCAGCACGAGCATTCCGAGGCACGCCAGCGCCAGTGCGCCGATCGTAGCGCTGCCCCATTGTCCCGACGAAACCCATGCGCGATCGCTCAGGATCATCAGGGTAACGAGCGCGAAGTTCGCCGGGTTGAAGATGTGCTTGCCACCCGCTCGTAGCACGAATTTGCTGCCGATCGCGATCAGGGCGGCAATGGCGGCGACTGCAACAATGTCGGTTCGCAACAGCAGCGTGAGCGACATCGACGTAATTAGCGCGCTTAACGGGTCAAAGCGCGGCAGTCCCGCGAGGCGAGTGCCAGCGTATTGCGTCAGCTGCGCGGTAAGCAGGATTGCCAGCGCGTTCTGCCAGCGGATGCCGAACTCGAGAACGCCGATGCCAAAAGACAGCAACAGGCCGAGTACGAATACCTGGTAGTAGCGCGGATCGCGCAGGGTGCCGAATAGTCGTTTGATCGCTTGCATGCCCGGTATAAACGCCGGGCATGTGCAATTGGGGCTAAACCCTGATCAAACCCTCAAGCGGCGCGACCTTGCTGCTGTCCGGAAATACAGCGGAATGCAGCGCGGCTTCGGGTACTTTGAGGTGCTCACTTAGCACGCCCTTGAATACGCTGCGCAGGTCCGTTGTCGGCATAAGATCGCGCTCTGCATAAAGGTCGCGGTTCCTCAGCCCGGGCCAATCGACGAGGATTCTGCCGCCATTCACTGCACCACCGAGCAGCATCGCTGCGGTCGCTGTACCGTGATCGGTGCCGCGCGTGCCGTTAACACGAACTGTGCGGCCGAACTCGGTGACCACCGCGACCACGGTGTTGTCCCAGTCGTCACCAAGGCCAGCCCGAAGGCTGCCGATGCCGGTATCCAGTGCCGCGAGCCGGTTGGCGAGGGCACCTGTTGTCGAACCCTGGTTCGCGTGGGTATCCCAGCCACCGAGCTCGAGCACGGCGATATTGAGGCCGTCGTCCGAAGTCAGGAACTTTGCCGCCGAATCCGCAAGGCTCGCAAACTGTTGCGCCTCATTACCGCGGGTACGTGTCGAACCCATGTCGCCCGCGATCTCCTGAGAGCGCATCGCCTGTGACAGGCGCGTCGAGAAGAACTCGTCGTCGGCGTACAGTCGTGCCAGTCGACCAAGTGTCGAGTCATCGGCGTCGGGCAGCTGCGAAGGTGCCCAGCTCGTTACCGGACTATCGCCCTGCAGCACAAGCGGCGTGTTCTGTGCCAGTGCGATCGCCGTTTCCTGATCCGACGCGCCCGGGACTGAAGTCAGTGCGCGATTGAGCCAGCCGTTTCTCAGTACACCAGCCCTGGTCGCTCCGTTCTCAAGCAGATCCTGGCCGTCGAAATGCGAGCGCTCCCGGTACGGACTCGCAACTGCATGCACGATCGCGGCCTGACCGTCGACGTACCAGCGATGGACGTTCTCGAGTGAAGCGTGCAGGCCGAACAGGCCATCGAGCTTGTTGATCTCATCAGCGGACAAAGCCAGCTCACCGCGCACCCCTTTATAGCTGCCGTCACCGTAAGGTGGCACGACGGCAAGTCCGTCAAGGGCGCCACGGAGGATGACAAGTACGAATTTCCTGTCACCTGGAGCGTTTGCGAAACTCAGTCCGGGTGCACCGGCGACCAGCGCACTGGCGCCGATACCGCGCAGAACATCTCTGCGATTAACCATGCTCATCTCCTCTGGAAGTCCGGTGAGGCAAGGAACAGGGTCATTCCCTGCGAGCGACTTTCGGCACGCGAAATCGCCTTGCGAGTTTCAGGCTTGAAGGCCGTGCCGAGGACAGCATCGCCGAGTTCCACGGGGTCAACGCGATTGCCGACGACCCGAGCAACGGTATTCGACCACTCGATACGCTTGTACAGTGCATCGGCACCACCCCACTCGAGTGCCGTGTCCGGCCACCCGGCCGGTGATCCCGGCCGCCAGGGTGCCTGGCCCATCAGGTCGAGTGCTCCGACGATAAAGCGCGGATTGTCCGGCTCATGTCGAAACGCGCGCAGCGACGAGACTACGAACTCGTGCGGTGTCTTGTACTTGGTGTGCACGTCCTGCCAGGGCTCGGGTGATTGGACCAGCGCTTCGTAAACGCTGGCAAGGTCGCCGCCCGAGTCGAGGAACACCTTACTCAGCCTGTTGACCAGTTCTGCGGGTGGATCGTCAGCGACGAAGTGCCGTGCGAGCTTTGTTGCAATGAATCGCGCGGTAGCAGGATGTGTAGCGAGGTCACGCAGGACGCTTTCACCCTGTTGCAGGCCCGTGTCCTTATAGCGCTGGCCCAGAATCGTCTGGGTACCGGGCTCATGAATGATCTCACGGAACTCGAATTTGCCAGGCGTTCCATCAGCGAAGCGGCCGCGCTCGCCTGCACCACCGATCGACCAACCGGTGATGACTTTCGCAAGTGTCGTTACGTCCTGTTGCGTGTAGCCACCGTCGACACCGAGTGTGTGCAGCTCGAGGATTTCACGAGCCAGGTTTTCGTTGAGGCCGAATTGCTGTTCGCTGCGGCGACGATTAGCCCGCTTGCCGAGCTGCGAGTTCGGGCCGATGGATCGCTGGTTATCGAGATACAGGATCATGGCCGGGTGTTGTTCGACCGCCACGAGCAGGTCGTAGAATTTCCCCGTGATATGCGGGCGTATTGCTTCCTGCTCATACAGTCCCGCAACGGCCGGCATCGGCTGCTTGTCGGCGGACACAGCGAAGTGGTTGGCCCAGAAGTGCACGAGTCGCTCGTGAAACGGCGTGTCGCTCGAGGCGGCCGCACGATAGCGCGCGTTGGCCTGGTCGACGTAGTGACGTCTTACGATGCGGCCGTAGTTTGCTACGAAGTCTTCGTCGGCTTTACGCGCATCGCGGCGCTCCTGCCGCAACTCGTTGACTTCGACCAGAACGGACGCCGAATCGGGGAGGCTGCGTATCTCGCCAGGAAGCCTGGAAGGACCGCCGAGTTGGTCCAGCAGCCACGATTCAGGGCGTTTTCCGATCTCGTTGAGATCGCCGGGTCGGGCACCGAGGCCGAAGCGTGCTGCCGCTATGATGTCTTTCATTTCGTCGTCCCGGTCATTCAGTGCCTCCTGGCTGATTCTAACGAGTGTTTGCAGAATTGGTTGACGCAGGCCACCGGACGTATGACAGTGGAAATCTCGGTGAATTAATAACCAATAAAAACAATAGCTTAGGAAATTTGCATCCAAATTCGCTTTGTTGAGCATCTGACCGATGAAAGCCGAAATTGAATTACCAGGGAGTATTGGAAATGGCTGAAGAAATGGTACCGATCGTGATGTTCCTGATTATCGGAGCAATCCTGATCTTCGCGTTCTGGTTCAAGTACCGGGCTCGCCAGGATATGCAGACGACGTTTCGCGCTGCACTGGAGCGCGGACAGGAGCTGACGCCGGATATTATTGACAGGCTCGGCAGTCCGAAGCCCAGTCCCGACAAGGATTTGCGCCTCGGCGTAATCTGGCTGGCGATTGCAGCGGGACTCGCACTTTGCGGATTCTTCGTTCCGGACCCGTCGGGACACGCGTTACAGGGCTGCCTGGCTGGTGCTGCGTTTCCATTGGCGATCGGGTTGGGTTACCTGATCCTGCACAAGTTCACGAGCCGCGACTAGCAGACCGGGACCACGGGCTTGACGCAGCACGAAGATCACGAGCTCGTCGCAAGGGCGGTGTCCGCACAGGACGCCGCCGCTTTCGGGGAGCTCATCCGGCGCCACCAGTCGCAGGTCAGGAATTTCCTGCGCAAACTCGCCGGCGACTACACGCTCGCCGACGACCTGGCACAGGACTGTTTCATGCACGCATGGGACAAGCTGCAGACCTATTCGGGACGCGGGACGTTTATTGGCTGGCTGCTAAAGGTCGCATATACGACATTCCTGCAGTCGAAACGAAAATCAAAGCGCTATGCTGAGATTCTCGAGTCTGCAGGCCAGGTCGCCGACCAGGAGTCGCGCACACATACGATGCCGGTGGAGGAGGTCTCGGACCTCGACCGCCTGCTCGCGGTCCTCGACGAGGACGAAAGGGCAATTATGGTGATGTCGTATGCGTGCGGTTTGTCACACAGGGAGATCAGTGATGCGACTGATATGCCCGTCGGGTCCGTGAAATCGGTAATTTTTCGTGGTAAAGAGAAGATAAGAGCAAGTTTTGACATCCAAGATCATCAACATGGCTGAAAAAATCAAAGACGCAGAAGACCGTATGCTCGAGTCGCTGTTCGCGTCCGAGCCTGTCGCAGACGACGGCTTTAGCGAGATGATTGTCGGACGAATTCGTCGCCGCCTTTGGGTGCGTCGCCTGACTCTGCCTGTCGCTGCCATTATCGGTGGCGTCGTAGCGTTCAAGCCCCTGACGGCCTTCGTGGCTGCCGCGTCGAAATTGCTGGGTCAGTTGCCGCTGGATGCGCTCGGCGCAACAGCGCAATCGGTGCCCCAGCTCCAGACAATTGTTCTCGGCGGTATCCTGTTACTGGTGACGCTGGCGAGCCTGAATCTCGTCCAGGACTAGCTCGACAACATTCGTTGTCTTGCCGTGGCCGCTCGGTTACATTGCGGCCATGACCCTTCGCGACAAAGTTGAAGCGCTGCTGCCGAACTGGGAACGCTGGTACCCAAGCCTGTTCGACGCGGCCAATGACCTCGGCATTATCAAGGCCGAAGTCTGCGACCCGAACAGCCTCTTGCTGACGCGCCGCCACGCGAAGGTGCGGCAGCGTGCCGAGGACGCGCATCGCGAAAAATGGGGCGGTAACTCGCAGGAACTCGTAGAGCGTCCCACCTCCAAACGTCGCAGGAAAAAATAATGGCTTACGATCTCGACGCGGTCCGGGCTGCTTTCCCGGCGCTGGCGCTCACCGATGACGGCGTGCGCCGCATCTATTTCGACAATCCCGCTGGCACTCAGGTGCCGCAGTCGGTCGCAGACGCGATGAGCGAATGCCTGCTTACGAAAAGCGCCAATACCGGAGGCGTATTCGCTACGTCGCAAGCGGCTGAGGCCGTCTGTCTCGGCGCTCATGAAGCGATGGCCGACTTCCTGAATGCACCGGCCAGTGACGAGATCATCTTCGGTCCGAACATGACAACGCTGACGTTCAGCCTGTCGCGCTCATTGGGCAACCTGTTCGAACCGGGTGACGAGATTATCGTTACGCGCATGGACCACGATTCCAATGTCTGGCCGTGGGTGATGCTCGCGCGCGATCGCGGGTTTGATATCCGCTGGCTCGACGTCAATACCGAAACCTACGAGTTCGACCTTGACGATCTGGACGACCTGCTGACTGACAAGACCCGACTGGTCTGCATCGGCGGTGCCAGTAACATGATCGGTACCTTGAATGACGTAGCGACCGTCTGCGCCAGGGCAAGCGCAGCCGGTGCTTTGTCGTTTGTCGACGCCGTGCAGTCGGCGCCACATGTCGCGACCGACATCCAGGCGCTGGGTTGTGATTTCTTCGCGTGCTCGCCGTACAAGTTCTTCGGTCCCCACCAGGGAGTTCTCTGGGGGCGCCGCGAATTGCTGGAGAGCCTGGAGCCTTACCAGGTCCGGCCTCCGCTCGGCAAATTGCCTTACAGATTCGAAACCGGGACGCCGAGTCACGAGGGCATGGCCGGTACCCAGGCCGCTGTCGACTATTTCGCGTGGATCGGCGAGAGCATGGCCGAGGAAGATCGCTGGCCGCAGTTCGATGGCAGGCGCAAGCATGTGCACAACGCGATGGACCTGCTGTTCGAGTACGAGACGACGCTCGTCGATCGACTGATCCAGGGACTGCAGTCTTTCGATGGTGTGAAAGTGCACGGCATCACGGCCGCGGACGCACTGGAGCGTCGCGTGCCGACAGTTGGCTTTACAGCCGACGGACATCATCCGGATGACATCGCGCAGGCGCTGGCTGATCGGAATATTTTCGTCTGGAGCGGTCACAACTATGCGCTTGAACTGGTGCAGAGGCTTGGTCTGTATGAGTCAGGCGGCGTCGTTCGCGTTGGCCCCGTGCATTACAACAGCATGGCGGAAATTGACGAATTCCTGGGCGCGCTCGGCGACATTCTCGGTAGCTGACCTATACTGATGGTTATGCGGTGCCTGCCGCCACAACCAATCAGTACCGAGGAGAACAACATGAAGAAAGCTCCACTGATCAGAACGGCCCTGCTGGTCGTGCCGATGCTTGCACTATCGGCGTTTGCGCAGGACGACGAGGGTGATGGGCTGAGCGTCACACCGGTCGACACCTGGGCCTGCAGTTTCAACGACGGGAAAGGGATGGATGACCTCAAGCCGGTCATCAAGATGTGGAACGACATGCTCGATGATGGCGGAGTTGACGATCATTTCGCGATCATCGTGACGCCGCAGTACTTCAGCGACATGAAGATGGATTTCGGCTGGCTGGAGTCATACGGTACGGCCGAGTCCGCCGGCGCGGTGCGCGACTCGTTCATGGGTGAAGCTGAGATGGGCGCTGCGTGGGACGAAGTTATCAAGTGTTCCTCGCATACCAACTACGCGTCGGTACAGATCAAGGCACCACCCGAAGGCGATGCTCCCGATACCTTCGTGCTCGGTTTCTCAACCTGCAATATTGCCGACGGCAAGACATGGGACGATGTCTTTGCTGGTGCCGATGCGTGGGCTGCCTGGCAGACCGAAAACAGCATGGACAACGGAACCTGGTTCCTGTTCCCGGCCTGGGGAGAGCCGGACGGCTATGACTTCAAGGTGGTGAACAGCTACGGCAACCACAAGGAGCTTGGTCGTGGCTGGGACATCTACGGCAACGGCGGTGGCTGGCAGAAGTTCGGCGAAGTAATGGCCGGCAATGTTGACTGCGACAACGGTCGAATCTACGACGCTACAGTTCTGCGCAGACCGACCGCAGAATAGAAATCACCTCATCCAAAACAAAGAAGGCCGCTCATTCGAGCGGCCTTCCGTGAGATCTCGTATCCGAAAAGGAGGGTTAGCGAAGGTGGGGTTGGTGCTCCATCTTCTCTGCAAGACCCGTCGGTTTTCTGGATACCTCTGTTATCCCACGAGACATGGATCACCTCCTTTTAGTTGTTTGCCCAAGTGAAGTATCGCTTGGAAGTACTTAAATTCCAAGCGAAATTTCAGTCTGAAAAACGCCTTCAATTGGTAACATCAATCAGGTTATTATTACGAGCTCACCTCACCAAAAAGAAAGAGAATTACATGGCGATTGCAGATCTCAAAAACGTGCTCAACATCTTTGGCGGTGCCGACGTCAGTGAGGACGCACAGAACGAATTGTTCAAGGAAGTGCTGTTGATGACGCTTGCCCGTGCGGCCGATGCGGACATCAATATCCAGACGGTCGAAGTTGAGCGTATTCAGGAGATCCTGAAGGAGCACACCGGTGACGACTTCAGTGCTGCCGATATTCGCGTCGCAGCACGCGCCGAGCTGTATGCAGAAGCAACGCTGAGAAAATACCTGGGCAGTGTGCGCAAGAAAATGAAAGATGCGCACCGCGCCGAAGTGATCCAGGCACTCGCTGATGTGTTCCGCAGTGATGCCAACGTCAGCGTCCTCGAGATCGACTTCTTCGATCGCGTTGCCGAGGCCCTGCAGGTGACGCCGTCGCAGATTGCCGGACTGGTAGCCGGCGACGTCTGAACGTCCTGCGGGTAGGTCGCTACTCGTCGTTTGAGATTTTCGCTTCCTTGCGATTAATGATGCTGTTGAGGCGCTCGAGGCGTTCATTGAGCGCCTCGATTTCTGCCTCTGCCGCTTCTTTGGCCTGATCGTTGGGCGGGTTCGCTACGAGCTCGTTGCAGGTGCGGATACGTGCCTGCGCTTCTTCCACTTTCTTGCGCAACTTCGTCACTGACTCCGCTCTTTCGGCCTTGTCGAAAGCGATGGCATCGGGCGAGGTCGCCTCTGCAGCCACCGGTTCGCAATCTGCAGTTTCCGCGATGAAGACCGCATCCTCGTCGTAGGCACGCGTATTCATGAATGTCGGTGAGACGATTTCGATATCGGCGTCGTGCAGCGCGTCCATCGTGCGCGCGCGCAACTCGCGCCGTCGCGTAATGATTTTGCCGACGTCGGTCAGCAAGCCGGACACCTGGTAGGTCACCGAAAAATCGCCAAGTTCGGTGATCTGAACGTACGGTTTCTCGAGACCGGAATCGTTGGCTGCCTGCAGCATGAGCTTCTCGACGCTGTGGCGCGAAACGTCGTAGCCAAGCGAGACACTGACGCTGAGCAGCGTGCCCGATGCGCGCATGACGCGCACCGGGTGCGTGACGAGGTACAGGTTTGGCAGCGTCGTCAGGTCGCGCTCTTCAGTCTGGATCTCGGTATGCAAAAGATCCATCTCCGAGATGCGTCCGAAGTAATCGCCTATCGTCACGTAGTTACCTGGCTTCAGGTTGCCGATCATTTTCAGCATGAGTCCTGCCATCACATTGCCGACGAGCGTTGTCGACGACAGCGCAATCGTCGCACTGATGATGATTCCGTAAAGGCTTAGCAGCTGTCCGCGCATGGCATCGCCAAACGGCATCGCTACGATAACGACGAGTATGGCGATCAGCAGGCCACCGATCTGCAGGAGCTGACGACGGAATTTCTGGTGCGGGCGATCAGTGTAGTAAGCAACCAGCCTGCGGTTGAGGTACCAGAAGATCAGCGCGATCAGGGCAGCTATCGCCGCAATCCTGGCCGCGAGGACCAGCGTGTCGATGAAATCAGGACTCAGCTTCATGAGCTGAAGGGTACCGGGTCGCTCGACTCTGCGCGAATCTCGCGGTACACCACAAACACGCCGGATGTGACGATGATGATTGCGCCAAGAATGACGTAGCGATCCGGTACCTCGTTCCAGAAGACGTAACCCGCGACCGCACCCCCGACCAGTGCGACGTACTCAAGAGGTGCAAGAATTGCTGGAGGTGCGCTGCGATAACCGTTGATAAAGCCTATCCAGGCGATCACGGAGCAGCTGCCGGCGCCGATCAGCAGTATCCAGCCGACCAGGTCCGGCCGTACCCATGCGTTGTCGGGCAGCGGCATCATCGATAGCAGCAATGGTCCGAGGACCACGTACATCGACAGCGACAAGGTCGACTCGGTACCGCCGAGATAACGTGCAGTGATTGCCTGGCAGGCGTAGCAGAACGCTGCGATCAGTACTGCGACCGAGGCAAAACTGAAGTCGCCGCTGCCGGGACGAAGCATGACGAGAATGCCGACAAAGCCCGCGCAAACGGCCAGCCAGCGGCGCCAGCCAACATGCTCGCCCAGAAACGGAACCGACAGAGCAGTAACCATCAGCGGTGCCGTGAATCCAAGTGTCAGGGCATTCACCAACGGCATTTTCGACAGGCCGTAGAAGAAACCGAACATGGCGCCTATCGCGAACACCGTCCTCAGCAGATGCCATTTCCAGCGTTTCGTCCTGAGCTGCTTCAGCCCGCCAAAAAAACGCGGTGCGAGCAGCAGAAAAATCAGTACGCCGATCAGGCTGCGAAAGAACACGAATTCCGTGAGCGGGTAGGAGATCAGGATTTGCTTGGCACACAAATCGAGGCCGAGACCGCCCGACACGCCAAGCAGCATCCACGCTGATGCGCGCCCGACATTGTCTCCTGTCGCTGAATTCGACACCGCCTACCCCAAAAAAAAGACTGCAACCTAAACGGCAGCTGAACATCTTCGCACGCGTCGCCAGATAAGCCTACAGGTTCAGGACCGGTTCATCGTTGACCGACTTAAATGGAGTCGTAACGTGCAGGAGGAAGCCGTCATGAAAACAAGGGCAATGACCAGTCGGTCGATGCAGTTGGCGCTGGTAGTGTTGTTCGCGCTGCTGGCAGCAGGTGCAGCGATCGCCGAGGAAGAAATTCGTTCCAGCCATACGTCGGAAGGCAAGGGCATCAAACGAGGTGCGATCGGCGACGGCGTCGTCTCGTATGACGAACACGCTGCGCTGGTCACCAGCGGCGAACGCCGCACCCGCGTGCGTAGCACAGCGACAGGCAGCGGTGCACCCAGCAAGAGTGAGTCGACCGTGCAGACCTCGGCGAATGGTGATTTCTGGTTCTACGATGCCAGTGTCGATCTGTTCTCGGACTACGATAATGACGGTTACTACTATGGTATCGATCTCAAGTTCGATGCCGATACGTTGTACTCGTCCGCCGATGTCTACGCAGTCATCTATCTCAGCTACGAGTTCGGACCTTGGAATGAATACGTGGAGACAGAGACCTTCGCGATATTTGGTACAAGTGGCACCGACGAGTACACGGTCGAGACCGAGCTGGTTTCGGGTTACCTGACCGGCGACTATGACATGCTGATCGAGCTGTATGACGCCTGGGATGACTCGTTTGTTGCCAGCTTTGGTCCTGACGATACGTCGGAGCTCTCATACCTGCCGCTCGAAGATATAGGACGCGATTCGCCTTCGGGATCGACGGTAGTCGTTACAAGAGAGGGCGGTGGCAGCTTCGGCTGGCTGTTCCTGGCAGGACTGGCCGGTATTGTCGGGCTGCGGGCCAGCCGCACCTGATCGCGGCAGCAATACTGGAGCTTACGGCAATCAGACTGACTCCTGCTGGTAGTAGTTTGATTCGATCGCGAGGATTTCGTCAGGCGAGCTATCGCGAATTTCCAGCATATTAGTGTGCGTAACTGACAACTCGCGTAAGAGTCCATGAATTTCCGGTCAGTTTCCAGATGTGCATGAACTCGAATACGCCGCAGTCCATCACGTCGTTCTCAGGATGGCAGAAGCGATGCTGCCCGACCTGGATGGCGCCATAACCCGGTACGGGATAAACGCTCACACTTTCCGGCAGGAGCTCGCGCGTCAGGTCCTGCTGTTCCTCGAACAGGCGCCGGGAATTTTCGACTGACGCCTGGTAGTCACTTAAGCCGGCCGTATCGTGAAAAAATTCGAGATCAGGGTCGAATAACGCGGCTGTCGTTTCTATGTCGTGATCATGGAACGCATTAAAGAGTACGGCGTCCATCTCGAGAATCGTGTGGTAGAGCATGTCGTCGTCAGGCAGGTCACCGTAAGCAGGTGAGATGGACCCGAACAAAGTAACTGCAGCGATAGCGATCAGGCGGGGCATCATAATCTCCCTATTGCGAAACCGCATGCGCACGACCCTTGCGAGCCGTGCGCATGACTTTTCTCCCCCAGGCGGCGAGGCTGTCGAAGTAGACATACAGTGCCGGGACCACCAGCAATGACACCAACGTGGAGAACGCCAGCCCGCCTATGATCGCCCGGGCCATCGGGTAGTAAGGGGGACCATCGCCGCCTACCTGCGTGGTCCCCATGGCCAGGGGCGTCAGTCCTACAATCGTCGTCGCAACCGTCATCAGGATCGGGCGCAGGCGATCGCGCCCGGCAGCCACAATCGCGCGGTCGCGCGTCATGCCTTCCATGCGAAGGTTGTTAATGTGATCGACCAGCACGATGCCGTTGTTCACCACGACACCGATCAGAATCATGATGCCGATCATCGCCATAAACGAGAACGTGGTTCCGGTTGCCGCGAAGAACAGGAACACACCAAAGATCGAAAACACGATCGATCCCAGGATGATCGAGAACGGCAGCGCGAGCGATTCGAATAACGCGGCCATTACAAGGAAAATACAGGCGACGCCAAGCAATATGTTGGTGCCCATCATCGCAGCCGTTTCGTCCTGCCGATCGAAGCCGCGGCCTTCTTTCCAGCTGTAGCCAGGCGGCAACTCAACCTGGTCCATGATCTCTTTCACCTGTGGCCGGATATCGTCGGCGCTGAAATCTTCTTCGAGGTTTCCCGAGAGAATGACGGCTGTCTGCCGGTCGGTGCGTCGAATTGTCGACGGCGAGCGACCGATGCGCAGCGATGCCACGGCACCCAGTGAAATACGTCGTCCGTCCGGGGTGTACAGCGGCAGGTCGGCGAGTTGCTCAATACTCTGCTTGTCGTCTTCGCGGAAAGCCAGGCGAACCGCTATTTCGCCGCCTGTATCGCGGTACTCGCGCAGGTTCTCGCCACGCATGGCGACAGCGACCGACTGCGCTATGAATTCTGTCGAGAGGCCGACATTTGCCGCACGGGTTCGGTCAATCTGGACGCGAATCTCCTTGTTGCCGGCGTCACCATCGCTGCGCACATCCTTGAGGCCCTCCAGCGACTCAAGGATGCGGGCCACGTCGACGGCAAGGTCATTCAGCACTTCGGTTGAATCGCCACTGATCTGGACCGTGAAACCGTCACCGCCACCTTGCTGGTCAAACTGGAAGCTTGGCTTGCCGATAGCGATCCGGGGCATTTCCTCTTCTATGCGCTGAATGATTTCCCTGGTCGACAGCGTTGCATCATCCTCGTCGGTCAGCAGAATGGTCGATTCGGCCCGGCCCTGGTCGAAGTAGCTGTAGACCGAACGGATGTTGAATTCTTCCTTGCGCGAGTACAGGTATTCCTCGATATCCTCAACCGTCGCCTCCACCCGCTCCAGCGAATGCTGCCCTTCGATGTGGTAGGGCATGAACAGGCGCCGCCCGACGTCCTGCGGGAACATGTCGAACTTCACGAGGTCGAGTGCCATCGGCAGGATGCCGATTACGCAGGTAAGGAAGATGCCCAGCGCTGTCCACCAGCGGTGCCCGATGATCCATTCGAGCGCGCGGCCATAGCGATCGGTCAGCTTGCTGATCCATGCACCCGATTTTGGCTGCGGCGGAATCGCAATGCGGGCAGCCAGCATCGGTACGAGCGTCTGCGCGATTATCAATGACGCGATCAGTGCAACGATGATCGTAATCGCCACGTGCGTCAGGAAAATGGTGATATCCGTTTTCGCACCGAAAATGATCGGCACGAAAACGATGATCGTCGTTGCGGTGCCAGCTATTACGGCGATGCCGACTTCCTGCACACCCTTGACCGTAGCCTCGAACGGCTTGTCGGGACTCTCGCTGCGATGCCGGAAGACGCTCTCTGTCACAACGACCGCATTATCAACCAGCATTCCGACCGCAAGCATCAGCCCCATCATCGACAGGATGTTGAGTGACAGCCCTGCGAAGTACAGCGCGCCCAGCGTGATCATCAATGAGAACGGCACCGAGGCTGTAACGATAAACGTTGTCGTTGCCTGACGCAGGAAGAAATACAGCACGACGATGGCGAGCAGGCCGCCGAGTGCGCCCGCGCTCAGCAGGTCTCCGAGAGATTCGCGGACCGAATCACCCTGGTTGTCGAGCGGAAAGATATTGATGCCGCTCATCTGTGGCAGCTCACCGATCTTTTCAACTTCGGCAATGACGCGGTCGGTCACCTCTACAAGATTCGCGCCGGTAGATTTGTTGACTGCAACGCCGACAGCGTACTGCATATCCAGATGTCGACCGTAGTTGCGCTCAGGCGAGCGCAGTTCGACGTCGGCAACGTCACGCAGCCGCAGGCCGGACTCGTCTATCGAGAGATTACGGATCTCGTCGACAGACTTGAATTCGCCACTGGGGCGAACACTGAAGCGCTGCTCACCGGCAGTGATGCGACCGGCCGAAACCGAAAAGTTGCTGCGCATCATGAGGGTACGAATCGTGGCGATGTCGATACCGTGCGCCGCGAGCTGGTCTGGTTTAAGCAGGATGCGAATTTCGCGCGGGTCTGCGCCTTGCAGGTCAACTCGCGAGACGCCTTCGATTCGTTCAAGGCGGCGGCTCAGCAGTCGGTCCAGCAGTTCGTAGCTGTCGGACAGGTCACGTTCTGATGAGATGCGGAGCTGCAATACCGGCTGATCGCCCAGCGACCCGGTAAAGACGAAAACACGGCGTACGTCAGGCGGCAGCAGGTGACGAATGCTGTCTACCTTGGCGCGGGCCTCGATGCCCTTCGCGCCCATGCTCTCGTCCCAGCCGAACTGCAGGAAGATCTCGGCCTGGTTCTCGTTTGAGCGCGAGAACATGCGCTCGACGCCCGACAGCGTTGCGAGCGCCTCTTCAACAGGACGGGTAATCAGACGCTCGACTTCCTCAGGTGTCGAGCCGTCATAAGGCACCTGGATGAAGATGCCCGGAAACTCGATGTCAGGGAATTTTTCGAGTGGCAGCAGTCGCGAGGCCAGCAAACCGACCAGCGACAGCGCAACGAATACGACAACAGTCGTAACCGGACGGCGCAGTGCGAACTCGGTGTGTTTCATCGGCGGTCCATGATCGAGTAGACAACCGGAATCACGAGCAGGGTCAGGAACGTGGAAACCACGAGACCACCTATGACCGTAATTGCCATCGGCGTCCGGACTTCTGACCCTTCACCGAAGCCCATTGCCATCGGCAGCAGGCCGAGTGCGGTTGTCAGTGACGTCATCAGGATTGGCCGCAGGCGCGCACTGCCGGCTTCCATGATCGCGGCCATCTTCTCCTGGCCTTTGGCGCGCAGCTGGTTAATCAGGTCGACCAGGACGATTGCGTTGTTCACAACGATGCCGGCCAGCATGATGACGCCGATAAACGCGACGATGTTGACGGTCGTGCCGGTTACGAACAGAGCGAGTACCGCACCGACCAGTGCCAGCGGAATCGTGAACAGGATGACAAACGGGTGGATCAGCGACTCGAACTGCGAAGCCATTACGAGGTAGACGAGGAACACAGCGAGAGCCAGCGCGAACTGCATTGACTGGAAGGACTCCTGCATTTCCTCACTCTGTCCCGAGACCATCGCCGAGATACCCGTCGGCAGCGGTGTGCGGCTGACGATCCCGTTGGCTTCGGCTGCCGCTGCACCGAGATCTCCAAATGCGAGATTCGCGGAGATGATGGCGACGCGCTCCTGCGCGACGCGACGAATCTCGGCTGGTCCCTGTGAAATATTTACATCAGCGACAGCGTCCAGCGTGACGGGGCGGGCCGACGCCGGGTTGACGATCAGGCTGCGAATGTCGTCGATGCTGGACTGGCGCGTATCGACACTGCGCACCAACACGTCGATCTTTTTGTCGCGCCAGGTGTAACGCGTCGCCAGCTCACCACGAACATTCGCTACGACCGTGTCGGCGATGTCGCGCACAGCGAGCCCCAGTTTTGCTGCACGCTCCTGGTCGAATACAACCTGGATTTCCGGATTGCCACGCTCGACCGAGGTTCGAATGTCGGTGAAGCGCGCCGAGGCAGACATCTCTTCAACAATACTCTCGCTGACGCGACGCAGGCTGTCGAGATCGTAGCCCGATACCTCGATCGAAAGCGGGCTTGAAAAACTCAGCAGGGAAGGGCGCGTGAATTCGTACTGAACTCCGGCCTGTCGAGCGAGTTGTTCGCGCATCGCGTCCATCGTGCGGTTTTCAACATCGCGCCCGGCGCCCGGCTCGAGGGCTATCGACAGTGTGCCGGTGTTATCACCGGCATCGACGGGATTTGCGTCGAGGCGGTTGCCGGTTCCCGCTACCGAGTAGTTGAGAGCAATGCCTGGCATGTCGGCCGCTGCCTGCTGCGCAGCCTGAATCGCACGATCAGTCTCTGCCAGCGGAGCACCCGGCGGCAGCCGCAGATCGAGATTGAATTCACCCTGCGAGAACTGCGGTATGAGTTCTGTTCCCAGGCGCGGTACCAGCGACATCGTACCGACGAAAAGCGCTAGTGAAATAAGGATTACCGCGCCACGGTGCGCCAGCGACCATTTGAGGAGCCCCGGGTAGACCGCGGCGATCAGTCCGTAGAAACGTTGCAGCACCCAGCTCGGCAGCCACAGAATCGCGCCGAACAGCTTGCGCAGCATCAGGAACAGGAATCCGAATGCCCGCACGACCGAAGCAACGACCCGGGTAAACCAGCTGGCCGGACGTCCGTCGTCGCCGGAGTCGTAACGGCTCCTGGCGCCGAGCGATGCCAGCATCGGGATCAGCGTTAGCGCGACGACCAGCGAGAACACCAGCGCAAACGTCACGGTCAGCGCCTGGTCGCGGAACAGCTGTCCGGCGATGCCGCTGATAAAGACCATCGGGAAGAACACGGCGATTGTCGTCAGGGTTGCCGCGACGACGGCGGAGGCGACCTCCGACGTGCCGTTCTGAGCGGCGCTGACAATATCTTCGCCCTGTTCCTTCTTGCGCACGACGTTTTCGAGCACAACGATCGAGTTGTCGACCAACATGCCGACGGCGAGAGCGATGCCGCCCAGCGACATGATATTCAGTGAGATGTCGTTCACGTACATCAGCAGGAAGGTGCCGATGACCGATACGGGAATGGCGATACTGACGATCGTCGTTGCCCGCGAGTCGCGCAGGAAGCCGTACAGAACGAAAACGGCGATCAGTCCGCCGAGAACCGCTGCCAGTCGCACATCGTCGACCGCGGACGAGATGAACTTGGACTGGTCGTAGATTCCGACGAGTTCAATATTGTCGGGCAGCGATGCTCGCACACTTTCGAGCTTGCGAGTAACCCGGTTCGCTACCTGCACGGTATTGGCGTCGCCTTCCTTGTAGACGGCAAGTTCCACTGATTCGCGACCCTTTACACGGGTAATGGCTTCGCGGTCCTTGTAGCCGCGAACGACAGTCGCGACATCCCGCAGATAGACCGGGCGTTCGGCGACATACGCGACGATTGCGTCGCGGAACTCCTCGACGCTCTGGAACTCATTCAGCGTGCGGACCAGGAAGCGCTGGCTGCCTTCTTCGAGGCGGCCGCCGGACAGATTGACGTTTTCCGCACGGATGCGTTGCGCGATCTGTTCGATACTGATGCCGAGCTGTGACAGCTTTTGTTGATCAACGCGTATCTGGATCTCGTCTTCCAAGCCACCGCTGACCTTGACGGCGGCAGTGCCTTCTTCAGCTTCGAGGTCGGGCTTGATGCGGTCTTCGGCGAGACGGCGAAGAGCTTTCAGCTCGGCCTCCGTCGCATTCTGATCGCCTTTTTGCATCAGTCCCAGGCGGACGATTGGCTCCGACGACGGGTCGAATCGCAGTAACAGCGGGCGACTTGCCTCAAGTGGCAGCTCGAGGATATCGAGCTTTTCACGAACATCGACACCGGCGATGTCCATGTCGGTGCCCCACAGAAACTCGATCGTGACATCGGCCTGTCCTGAGCGCGAAACCGAACGGACGAGCCGTACGTTGCGGACCACGCCAACGGCCTCTTCGATCGGCTTGGTCAGCAGGTTTTCAATTTCTGCCGGCGCGGCACCCGTGAGTTCGGCGCGGACCGTGAGAGTGGGATAGGAGATATCGGGAAGCAGGTTCAGGTTCAGGCGCGACAGCGAGACAACGCCAAACAGCACGATCGCCGTCATCAGCATCACGATTGTGACGCGGCGTTCCGTCGCGATTTCGATCAGGCGCCGCATCAGCCGTTATCTCCGATATTGATAATTGCGACCCTGGCCTCGTCCTTGAGTCCCACGTGGCCGACGGTGATTACCTGTTCGCCATCGCTGAGACCTGCCGAGATTTCGACCATGCCCTCATCGCTGAAACCGAGTTCGACCTCGCGGCGGTAAGCCACCTCGTCCTCGACAACAAAAACAGATGCTTGTCCCGAACGTTCGATGATCGCGCTGCGTGGTACCTGGAGTACGTTCGCATGCTGGTCGTAGACAATGCTGATACGGCCGAACATGCCCGGTTTGATGCGCCGTTCAGCGTCGCGCAATTCGATCGTAAGCTTGAAGGTGCCGGTGCCGGGGTCGACGATCGGGCTTACCCTTGTGACGTTCGCTTCAACCGGTGCGCCGTCCAGCGCATCGATGCTGATAAGCGCCTTCTGACCGGCCGCCAGCTGCCGGAACTCACGTTCCGGAACATGCATGTAGGCGACGAGAGGATCGAAGCTCGTGACCCTGAATACAGGGTCGCCGGTTTTGATAGTGCTGCCCAGCTTGATGTAGCGCTCGGAAACGACGCCGTCGATTGGTGCGCGAATCTGTGTGTAGTCAAGTTCGAGGCTGGCGAGGTTGTGCGCAGCTCGCAGTGCCTCGAGGTCGTAGCGCAGGCGTTCGTAGTCGCCTTCGCTGATCAGTCCTTTCTTCTGCAGGTCATCGTTGCGTTCGAAGTCGCGTTCCAGCTTAGCCAGGCGTGCGCGCGATTCATTCAGCTCGAGGCGCAGTCGGTCGCCATCGAGGCGAGCGAGAACCTGCTCGTTGGAAACGACGTCACCTTCTTCGGCAAGCAGTTCCCGAACTTCGCCGTCGACCTTCGCAATTACGTCGGCTTCGGCAAACGCCTCGATCGGGGCGGTTCCGGTGTAAACGGCGAAGATATCGCCACGAATTGGTGGTTGAACCTCAACCGGGACTGGTGGTGTCTCTTCCTCGGTTTCAGCTTCTGCGACCGGTGCTTCCTCGTTGGTCCCCTGCTGGCAGGCTGCGAGCCCCAAAAGCAGGACGAGCGTCATCCAGCCATTACGATGTAGCTGCATCTCTAACTCCCCTTATGCATCTGCGACAAGCCTGAATGCTCATCGCCGCGAACGATCAACCGGCGTAGCTGTCCCGGTCGACCGTGCTGGCCAGTACACGTGCGCCATCCCGCAGCGCAGAGTGACCGACCACAACAATTTCTTCGTCTTCGGCGAGACCGTCGACGATTTCGATACGTCCCTCGGTCTCGATGCCGGTTTCGACAACCCGACGGCTTACTTCGCCGTCGGTTACGACATACACGGCAGCCTCGTCGTCTTCGTCGAGCAGGGCATGTGCAGGAATGACGAGCGCGTCTTCATGCATATCCCAGGCGATCGAGAAGCGCCCGAACATGCCGGGCGCGAGATTGCCGGCACTGTTGTCGATTTTCGCGGTGATACGGAACGTACCGTTGTCGACGTCAATCGTCGGGCTGATGCGGGCAACAGTCGCTGCAAAGCGGCTGCCTGGCATCGAGGCGACCTCGACAGTTGCTGTGTCGCCAACAGTGAACTTGGAAAGCTCTGCCTGCGGAATCTGCAGGTAAGCGATCAGTTCGCTGGTATCGGTAATGCGAAACGCAACCTGGCCCGGTACCAGGTTCTCACCCGGCTTGATTTCGCGGGAAGACACGACACCTGCGATCGGGGCGCGGATCGCCGAGTACTCGTAGTTGAGCCTGGCGAGGTCATAGGTTGCGCGCAGGGCATCAAGGTCGAAACGCAGTCCTTCATACATTGCGGCACTGACGAGACCACGCTCGTGCAGGTCGCGATTGCGCTCGTATTCCTTCTCGACTCGCTCAAGGTTGGCGCGTGCTGCCAGCATCTCGAGCTTCAGGCGTTCGCCGTCCAGGCGGGCCAGTACCTGGCCTTCGGCGACCAGTTCGCCTTCTTCAACAGAGAGACTGACAACCTGGCCTGCCACACGGGCAACGGCCGGGGCATCAGTATCCGAGCCAATGGTCGCGGTCGCGTCAAAGGTTGCAAAAATGTCGTCGCGGACCGGTGAAGAAACCTCGACCGGAACAGGCGTCGCCGCCTGCAGCGTGTCGGCGTCGGCAACGCTGGCTTCGCCAACGCCGCAGCCGGAGATTACGGTCGCACCAAGAAATATTGCCAATGCAAGCTGTGCTTTTTGAGTCGTCATGCCACTGTTCTGGTTATAGTGTTGTAGTTAAGTATAACACTAGATAAGTATAACGCAACTACAGGGTTCACATTGTTGCTTTCGGGCCGTTAAATGCTTTCTTTTCAGCGGTTTACGGTTTCCGGCAACGCGGAAATTCCCTGCACCTGACTAATAGATGCAGGGAATCGCGTTTTGGATTGCGGTTTGAGGAGTTTTTTCAGGCCTGCTGGCCGACGCCGCCCGGGCCACGCTTTGAGCGCCGCTCACGAAGGTGCTCACTGACATTGGCCTGGATCATAAGCAGGCTCGGAGTGAGCAGCAGCGTCAGTACCGTGGCGAATGCCAGGCCACCTGCAACCGACGATGCCAGCTGCGTCCACCACTGCGAACTCGGCGCGCCGACGGATACGTCGCGGTTGATCAGGTCAATATTGACGCCCAGGACCATGGGCATCAGGCCGACAATCGTCGTTACGGTGGTCAGCAATACCGGGCGCAGACGGATTGCACAGGTGCGAAGCACAGCCTGGTAGGCCGCTTCGCCGCGACTGCGCAGCACGTTGTAGGTATCGATGAAGACAATATTGTTATTGACGACAATACCCGCGAGCGTAATCACGCCAACCGACGACATGATGACGCCGAACGGCTTCGACATGATCAGGTGTCCCAGCAGCACGCCGCCGGTCGAGAAGAGGACGGCCGTGAGGATCAGGCCGGCCTGGTAGAGGCTGTTGAACTGTGTGACGAGGATGATCGCCATGATCGCAAGCGCCATCAGCATCGCGCTCGCTAGGAACGCCATATCTTCTTCCTGGTCCGCAGTACTGCCGCCAAACTTGAGTGATACGCGCGGGTCGATTCCGATTGTCGGCAATTCGGCCCGCAACTCCGCGACAATGTCGGTGACCAGGAAATTCGGGTCGACGTCCGCATCGATGGCAATCGTACGGCGCATGTCAATGCGCCTGATCGTGCCGTCTTTCTGCGCGGGAACACGATCGACAAACGTACTGATAGGTACCAGCCCCTGGTCAGTCGGGATCCTGAGTTCGTCGATCTGCGCCAGGCTGCGACTGTCCTCGGGATAGCGAACGCGAATATCGATTTCGTCATCGCTGTCATCAGGACGGTATTCGCCAATCTTGATGCCGTTCGTAACCAGCTGCACCATCGCGCCGACAAGCGAAATGTCAGCGCCGAAGCGGGCCGCTTCAGCGCGGTCAACCTTGATCTGCCACTCAATACCCGGCAGCGGACGGCTGTCCTCGATATTCATGAGGCCGTCTGTGTTATCCATCAGCAAACGCACTCGCGAGACCGCGTCGTCCAGCAGGGCAGGGAAGCGTGATGAAAATTCGATTCTTACGGGCTTGCCAATAGGCGGACCCGGGTCGGGTTCGCGGGTTTCAACCTTGATGCCGACCAGGTCAGACGTCGCGCTGCGAATGTCGGCCATGATCTCGGTCGCCGGTCGGCGTTGTTTCCAGTCGACATAGTTGAGAGTCAGTGAACCAATCTGGTCTTCCGCGCCCTGGTCGCTCGAGCCGGTCTTCGCGTAGACGAATTCGATCTCGGGCATGCCGACGACGCGTTCCTCGACCTGTCGGACCAGGAAGTCTCGTTCGTCGGTCGAAAGATCGCCGCGCGCACGGATATCGACCATGCCAAAAGGCTGCTCGACTTTCGGGAACCACTCGACACCCTTGCCGAACGTAAAGAACGCAACGTAGACCGCGATAAGGAGCGTGGTTACACCGCCTACGCTGAGCCACGGATGCCGCAGTGAGCGCTTCAGGAACTGCACATACTTGCCGGTCATTCCCGTTACGGTATCGAGGTCGCCGGTTTCGGCGGCAGCGAGATTACGTCGTGCCTCATCGGTGTTGGCGCCGGTGCGGCCGAAGATCGAACCCAACGTCGGTACGAACAGCAATGCCATGATCAGCGATGCCGAAAGGACGGCGATCAGCGTCAGCGGCAGGTATTTCATGAATTCGCCCGACGTGCCCGGCCACAGAGCCAGCGGCACGAACGCTGCCAGCGTCGTACAGGTCGAGGCGATAATCGGCCAGGCCATGCGTACCGCAGCGCGCGAGTAGGCATCGAAGCGAGTTTCGCCTTCTGCCAGGCGACGGTCGGCCATTTCGGTAACCACGATCGCGCCATCGACGAGCATGCCGACGGCCATGATCAGCGCGAACAGCACCATCATGTTGATCGTTACGCCGAACGAGCCGATCAGCAGGATGCCCATCAGGAAGCTGCCCGGAATGGCGACGCCGACCAGTAGCGCCGACCGAATGCCGAGAATGCCGATGATGACGATGAAGACGAGCAACACGGCAGCAAGCACACTGTTCTGCAGCTCGGTCAACATGTCGTTGACATCCTTCGACTTGTCGCGCGACGCAACAACTTCGATGTCGGAAGGCCAGTAAGCCTGTTCGGCGGCAATAAGGTCTTTAACCGCGCCGATCGTGTCGATGACGTTTGCTCGCGAGCGCTGTACGACTTCAATTGCGATCGCCGGTTTGCCGTTCAGGCGCGCAACGCTTTCGGCGTCCTTGTAGGTGCGACGCACTTCCGCAATATCCTTGAAGTGCACGACGCGCTCCCCGACGGCCTTGATTGGCATATCAAGAACATCGGATGCGCTTTCGAAAACGCCGGGTACCTTGACCGGGAACCGGCCCTCGGATGAGTGCAACGCTCCCGCCGCGACCAGTCGGTTATTGCGACTGACAAAGTTAATGATCTGCGCCTGGTCGAGTCCATAGCTTTCCATGGCGAGCGGGTCGACGACGACTTCCATGAGCTCTTCGCGCGTGCCAACAACGTTCACCTCGAGGACGCCGGAAAGTCCTTCGATCTTTTCCTTGAGGTCCTTTGCAATCGTTGTCAGGGTGCGCTCGGGTACGTTGCCAGCGAGATTGAGGACCAACATCGGGTCGAAGCGCGACATCTTGACCTCGTTAACGGTCGGCTCTTCGGTTTCGCCGGGCAGTTTGGCCTTCGCCATGTCGACCTTTTCACGCACATCCTGCAGCGCCTTGTCGGTGTCGACGCCGGCATCGAACTCGAGTTGCACGTTGGCGCCGCCTTCATAGGCGTTGGCCGTCATTTCCTTGATGCCTTCGATCGAGCGCAGTTCCTGCTCCATCGGGCGCACCAGCAGTCGTTCAGCGTCTTCCGGGGAAATACCGTCGTGCGAGATGCTCACATAAATGATCGGGATCTCGATATCCGGTTCGGCTTCCTTCGGGATAGTCAGGTACGCGTATATGCCGCCGATCAGGACGACGAGCAGCGACAGGACGACCGTCCTGGAACGGGACATTGCAGAATCGATGATTTCCATCAGTCGGCGGTTTCGTCAGCCTGGGTCTGGATGGCAACCGCGGTGCGGTCGTCATTCTCCGGAATAGCGGCTACAACCGCACCGTTCGCAACATAGCCCTGGCCGACCGTGATGATTGTTGCCGTCTGTGGCAGGCCGGCCAGCCAGACGCCCTCGTTTGACGAGTACGCGATGTCGGCTACGACGAACTCAACCTGGCCGTCGTCATTAATGACCTTGATACCGACATTGCCGGCATCATCGAGCGTCAGAAGTGCGGGCGAGATTCGATGGGCCAGAACTTCTTCCGCAGGCACGCGCAGTTCGGCTGTGCCGCCGGCGCGCAGCGTGCCGGCCGAGTTATCGATTTCAAGCTCCACTTCAAAAGTGCGGGTTGCCTCGTCTGCAACAGGCGCAACGTAGCGAATGCGACCACGGACGGTTTCGCCGGTGGCCAGTCGAGCTTCGGCGTTGTCACCGACGGCAACGGATCCGGCGTCGAATTCGGACAGGTTTGCTGACACGATGATCGTGCGATTGTCTACAAAGGTTGCGATTGGATCGCCACGTTTGACGAAGTCACCGATCTCGACCATGCGCGCCTGCAGCGCTCCATCGAACGGTGCACGAATCGACATGTAGTCGAGATCGAGCTGGGCGCGTTTCAGTTCGGCGCGTGCTGCCTCAAGCAGTGCGACCGCCTCCTGCAACTGCGCTTCGGATACATAGCTCTCGGACTTCAGTCGGAGCCGACCTTCATACTCAACCTCGCGCTGCTTGACCGTGGCCTCCGCCTGCGCCAGCCGTGCCTTGCGGTCACGCTCGTCGAGCCCGACGATGATGCCGCCTCGATCAACGCTGGCGCCGCGCTCGGCGCCGATGAACTCGATGCGGCCGTCTGTCTCTGCGGCCAGCTCAACGACGCGCGCCGGCGCAGTCTTGCCATTGACGACGATCGTGCGCAGTACCGGTTCAGCGGCCTGCGTACGAACTCGCACGGCGTCGCGGTTAGTTGTCGTGGATGGTCCTGCGATTACCGCGTTGTGCTCGTTTGTCTTGCGGTCGCCGAACTGTCCGGAGACCAGCCACAGCACCACGGTGACGGCGAGACCCGCCGATATCAGCCAGGATTTCTGCTTCTTGATGTTGCCCAATTCCATCATGATTCCCGTTTACTTACGGACGGCTCAGCCGACCGCCTGTTTTTTTGATTCGTTACTGACCAGCATGTGCCGGTTTTCTTCGATGTACTGTTTTTTTGCGTCTGTCATTGCACGCCCGAAGCCGAAGACAAAACGCATGCCTGCAGGCCAGTCCTGCATGCACTCCGACTCCATTTCGTCAAAAAGTTTCATGAGGCGCTCAACCTCTGCGAGCCGATCCTCAAGGACCGTATCGATCTGCTCGTCACTCATCAGGTGTGCGAAATACATCGTCGCCAGGAATTCCGAACGAATCTTGTGACAGGTCGTCGGCTTGTCGAGTGCGTCCAGCAAAAATGCCCGGCCTTCGTCAGTGATTTCATAAACCTTGCGGTCCGGCTTGCCTTCCTGCGGGATGCACTCGCAGTTCACAAGTCCCTTGCCTGCGAGCGATGACAACGCCGGATAGATCGAGCCGTAACCGGCCGAGAAGAAGTGGCCGAAGGTCGATTCAAACTCTTTTTTCAGGTCGTACCCGGATGCGGGACCGTCGGTCAGCATGCCAAGGCAAACGGTTTTTACGTCCATTTCACACCTGGTCCGGCTCTAAGCCATATATCGGGGCGATGCATAGTATCAATTCGATACATGAAATCAAGGAAATCGTCGTAACGAAATGTTTCCGTCATAAAGTCTCTATAAAACATGTGCTTACAAGCTCCGGACAATGTGTCAGAATGGCCTCAACTCTCGAGCGGCAGCAAAAATGCGCAGAAACGTGACTATGTGGGCGAAAAAAACCGCCCTGGTGGCTGGTATCGGTACTTTGCTGGCGTCGACGTCCGCGCGGTCGGACGGCGTCGCCGATTTTCTTGATGCGATCGATCTCAATGACTACGCGCTCGGCGTCAACCTGCTCATGACGGAGTCGCGCTACGCGGGCGTTGATAACTTCGTGCTGCCTTATCCCGTACCGCAGTCTTTCAGCCACTACTTCCAGACCGACAGTGCTTTCTTCGTTCGAAACGCGAACTTTGGACTGCGAAAGGTTCGCGACGACGGCTGGGTTTTCGGCGGCACGCTCGGCTTCAATACCTATGGGTACGGTTCCAATGTGAGCGAAGTATTGGTGGGCATGGCGCGACGCAACTGGACGATGCAGGCGGGCGGGATTCTCGGAAAACGCATCGGTGATGCACGCATTAACATAGATGCCTCGGCAGACATACTTGGCGAGCACAACGGCTGGGAGGCTAACGTCGCGCTGGGTTGGGTGTTCGCGTCAGATAGATTCGAATTCGTTCCCGAGATTCGTGCATCCTGGGAATCGAAAGATCTATTGAATCACTACTTCGGCGTACGCCCCGAGGAGGCGATTCCGGGGCGCCCGGCTTATGTTCCTGGCGGTGCCGTTACCTGGTCCGCAGTGGCTGATATTTCGTGGCGATTTTCGAAGCACTGGTACGTGAACGGCTACGTCGGTGTCGACGCACTGCCCGCTGCAATCAGCAATAGCCCGCTGGTCGACAAGGACAATGTCTGGCGCATGAATCTCGGTCTCGCTTACGACGCGGCGGCCTTTGTGACACCGGAGCCATGGCAGGGCATTTCCAGTCTGGATCTAAGCATTGGCACATTTTTCGCAGATGCCGCCTCGAGTGTCGATTTCATATTCGATAACGGTGTGCAGAAATTTGACCTCGAAACTGACGCAAACCTTGAAGGCGGCAAAACGACTTTCCCGATCGACGTCGAGTGGCGCCATGGCCGATATCACACGCTGGAAGCCAGCTACTTCGAGCTGAACCGCGGTGGCTCGTTAAATGGGACTCGCACCGACTTCGATACGCAGGTGGCCCGGGTCGGCTATGGCCTTGCCTTTCTGCGAGACAGCCAGAAAGAGCTGACGATGTTTGGCGGTCTGCATGTCACGCGCATCAAGTTCAGGGTTGCCGATCAGCAGGGGACCAACGTTGCCGCTTCGACGAGTTACCTGCCTGTGCTCGGAGCAAGGTTTCGCGCGAATCTGACAGAGCGATTTACGATGGGCGCCAAGCTCGATGTGTTCCTGACGGAGGCGGACCGGCATGAGGGTGTGTCCCTCGACACGTCCCTCTATGGCGGCTGGAAGTTCAGCGATCGCTTTTCGGTTGAAGGCGGTTACCGGTTTTTCCGCCAGGATATCGATGTGGCGGGCGATAACTTCATCGGCGATTTCCGCATGGACTACCGTGGCCTGTTCACCAACCTGACGGCGACCTTCTGAGCACTAGCGGAAGTAGCGAGCCAGGTAAGTATTCAGCAGCCGATTTTCCGGGTCGAGGCGCTCCCGCATCTTCTTGAAGAAAGCCAGACGGTCGCCGTAAGCCTGCGGTACGTATCGGTCGTGGACGGTCTGCGTCTGGTTGAACAACGGTATACCGCCCCAGTTCTCCGCGAATTCCGACAGGGCGAGCGCAAAATCGTCCCAGCCTGCTGCGATAGTCGAGCTCGTCTGCAGTGCGATCATTGATTCGTCAAAGGAAGGCGACAGCAACGCCGAGTTGTCGCGCGCAATGCGCCAACCGGTTGCCGGCATGTCACAGCGATAAGCGTGGTGCGCGAAGTACTCACGGCAGAATGAAGAATACGCTTTGACGACGAGCGCGAAATCGGTCGCCGGAAAGCACCAGGTTGAGCGCAGCAGGTTTTGGCGTCGACGATTGCGGGCGCAGGAATTATTGCCCGTGGTGAGGTAGCGCGAATTCGCCATGCCATGGGTAGCGGTCGAGATCTTGTCAATAAGCGGGTAACGCAACGATGCGATCGGTACAACCTTGTTCAAAGACCTGAATACCTGCGGCAGAACGGTGCTTTCGCCCCAGTCCTTGATACGCCACGGCGTGTTGCGAACATTGCCGCTGTCGTGATCGTAGTGCCTGAGTTCGACGTAAACCTGGTTCATGTAGGGCATCAGTGAAAAGCGAATACCTACATCACCGGTCGCCAGTCGATTCGTAACATTCGCAAACGTATCGATGTCCGTACGCCGGTGTTTCGCCGTGAATGTCGTTAGTGGTCGCACCTTGAGTGTTGCCTCGGCGATCGTGCCCAGCATGCCGTAACTGAGACGGAACGCGTTCAGCAGGTTCTGTTGCGTCGGGCCAATCTTCATGACCTTGCCTGCAGCGGTGATCACTTTGAGCCCGATAGCCTGGCTGGATAGCAGTGATGCCTGGTCACCAATACCCGGGCCAATGCAGGGCGCTGCGATCGCGCCGCCGAGGGTTCGTTCGGTTTGCTCGAAACTGCCGGCAAGCTCCAATCCGTGAGCGGCGAGCTCGGCCACGAGGTTACCGATGCGAACTCCGCATTGCGCCGTTACCGTGTGGTTATAGGTGTCGACATTAAGTATGCGATTGAACGCCGTAGTCGAGATCGTCGTACCGGTACTGCTGGCAAGGCAGTCGGTGGTCGACGTTGCGGCACCAACTGCGCGAATCGGCAACGCGACATCGCCTTCGTGGCAACGAACGAGTTGATGGAGGTTGCTGGGTGCGTACCTTGCAGGTTTGCGGCGCACATTGGCGCGACTGTCACTCATTCCCTGTGACTTGAACATTGGTAACTCCGCTGTCGTAGGTTGTTCCCGTAGACCGGTGGCTTTGCGACGCTGTCTTTCGGCAGCTGTGCCTTTGTCAATTTCAGGGCCATCGTTGCACAGGCCGACGCCTGCTGCAACGATGCGCTCGAACTCCGAAGTTATTGTTAAATGCGCCTGCTATCAGTGGTAATTGAAGACCCAAACCACTGCGATGGACGCGCCGGGTTTGTGTAATTCAACCGACATACCGCCGTCGGTAACGACTGCAGACTTTTCCGGCAACCATCCCGAAAGCCCGAAGCGCAGGCTGTGACGCCAGTTATTCCTGATGCGTGCTGCATCGACTTCGAGTCCGGCATCGACCTGCAGGACGGCCTTCCCAATCGACGCGGAACGAATACCCTGCAACGGACCCCTCCCGATCAATTGCTCGCTGCGCCAGCCCAGGCTCGCGGCGGCATAAATGCGCAACCACTCGGGACCGCTCCACAGCTGTCGTGAATACTCGAGGCCAGCGGTGAGCTGCAAAGACTCGGTAAAACGAGTCACGTCGCGATCGAGTTGCGGCTGGCCGCCACGGAAATCGACGATCACGGTTTCACGCCAGTCGGAATTGCTATCGGTTAACAAGTGCGTATGCCAGCGTCCGCCAAGCTGAAACATCATGTGCGGGAGGTACAGGCCGACCTGCACAGCGCCGTTCGCATCGCGCTCGGTCGGTCGGGACCGGGTATCTGCCGACGTGACAAAACTGACCTGACCGTATGATGCGAAGCTGTCCAGGCGATGCACGGTTTCCAGTACCAGCGGCCCCCATCGCAGGCCGTAGGAAATGGCGACTTTGCTTTCCTCGGCGGCAGTTTCGATCTGCACGATGTCGGCATCGTAACCTTCTCGCCAGTCGCGGCGGACGCCGGCCCAGATGTCGAGGTTGGTGCGTGTCGCGATCGCGTAGACTCCGGCGACGGCATCAAGTTGTCCGCCGTCGGTTGCGAGCGCACCGGCGCGCACCCAGTACCCCGTATCCCAGCCGCTGATCAGGCCGTGACCACTTGCTTCGCGCAGGATCGCGTGTTTCTCGGCCAGCGCCCAAATCGTAGCGTCGGTGCGGCGCGTATCCGTGTAGGGCAGGAAGCTGGTACCGGTTTCAATCAGGGTATGAAAACCATTCTGGATGCGCGCGCCTTCGAAGTTGCCGGCAGCTCGAACGCCGGCACCGATGGTGATCGAGGTCGCAGCCCTGTTGTCGCCGCGACGCAAAACCTCGTAGCCCATCGACAGGCTCATAAGGTCCGTTCTGGCCGGCGTGCCGACGATCGTATCGGCGCGCGTAAGCATGCTGTGATCCATGTTCAGAACCCAGCGGTCCTTTATGCGCGCCGTCGCAATGATCTGCTGGGTCCTGAAATCGTCGTTGGTTCCCGGCGCGAAGAAGTCGTTGCCGAGGAAAAACGTGTATTCGGGTCGCGTCAGCGGTGGCAGGTGCGAAGGCATGCCCGCGATTTCGCCGGCGTCAGAAAGACTCGGAACAAGTGCAGTCAAAAGTGCAGTAACAAGCAGGATTCGGGTCATTGCGGAAAATTGGCAGTCGTATTCACAGGAACCATTGTTTATTCTCTGGATTGATTCCAGATGACTGGAACGATAACAAATGTTCGTGACCGGGAGTCACCATGAAAGTAATGCATCTTCGAACCCTGTTTGTTTGCATCGCACTCGGCACGCTCACCGCCTGTGCGACCCGGGCACCCGAACCGTTCACTCATAAGGATCCGAATGTCGATTTCAGCGGCTATCAGACCTATGGCTACCTGGAGAGGCTGTCGACCGACGACGGCAGTACCGCGCACAGCAACTACCTGAAAGAGTATGTCGCCGCCGAACTGGAGAAACGCGGCCTGATCTATTCTGACGAACCCGACCTGATCATGAACTTCTACATCCACACCGAGGCCAAGGTGAAAACCCGCGCAGTGCCGACCGTCGGTTCCTACTACGGCTACCGCGAGCCGTTCTATGACACCTGGGGTGGCTATGGAGGCTATGAAACGGCCGTCGACGAATTCGCCGAAGGCACGCTGCACATTGACGCCGTTGATGCAGGCTCGAAACAGCTGGTCTGGGAAGGCGGAGTCAGTGGGCGGCTGACCGAAGAAGTTCTCGGCGATTTTGAGGCCGCAGTTCGCGACGCCGTGCAGCTCGTCATGCAGGATTTCCCGATCGGCTGAGCCGCTCAGGTATCCCAGGCGCTGCCGAAAGTCAGGTAGTAGTACGTGTCTTCGGGCCCGCTGGCGACATCGAAACCATAGTGGCGACGGAAACCGCACCACCGGGCAGATCATTGGCCGAAGCGGCTGCTGCGTTTCGCGAATCCAATAAGGGCGTTTCCGGCTTGCTGCGCCTCGACCTTGGCAGAGATGCTCTCGGCGCTCGACTCGGTCTGATCGATGCAGCGCAGCACAGCATCGATATCCAGAGCTACCTGCTGCGTGACGATCTGAGCGGCAATCTTGTCGCGCTGCGACTGGCCGAAGCAGCCGATCGTGGCGTGCGCGTGAGATTGCTGATGGACGATGCGCTGACCGAACCCATCGATAAGGGTCTGCTGGCGCTGGACGATCACGCCAATATCGAAGTGCGGGTTTTCAATCCGTTTCCGCGACGCAAGTCGCGGCTTATCAGTCTGCTGCGCAACTTCAATCTGCTGAACCGGCGCATGCATAACAAGTCGTTCACCGTTGATCGTGCCGTTTCAATTGTCGGCGGTCGGAACCTGGCGGACGAATACTTCAATTCGTCGAACGACAGCGAGTTTGTCGACGAGGACCTGCTCATAACGGGCCCGGTCGTCGATGACGTTGCCGCAGGCTTTGAGAAGTTTTGGAATACACCGGAAGCCACGCCGATGAAGGTTTTTGCGAGACTAATTCCGTACCGCAGCATCACCGAGATTTCGAGTACGGGCCGAACGTTCCTCGCAGGTGATGCGGGTCGTGCGTTTCTCGAGAGCATCACTGGCGACATCGTGAGCAAGCTGCTGGCCGGGACGCTGCGGTGGATCCCCGCGCCTGCGCAACTCGTTATGGACCGACCCGAGAAAATTCGCTTAGCGGTGCGCCGGCCGCAGAGTCGGACATCCATATACCTGCAGGCGATGGTTGAGGCGGCAGAGCATCATGTCCTGATCGTGTCGCCTTACTTTGTGCCGCAGAAGCAGGGTGTCGAATTCCTGGCGCGCATCGTGGAACGCGGCGCCCGTGTAACGGTGGTCACGAATTCACTGGCGTCGACGAATCACTCGAGCGTGCATGCCGCGTACGCCAGGTACCGGAAGCCATTGTTGCGCCGCGGTATCGAGCTCTTCGAATTGCGGCCCGCAGTGACAGCCGATGCCGGTGGCAAATTGACGCTGCACTCCAAGGTTGCCTGCGTCGATGACAGGGAGGTCTTCGTCGGTTCCTTTAACCTCGATCCGCGCTCGTTGTACATAAACACTGAAATGGGTATCGGTGTGCAATCGCCCGAACTCACGCAACTGGTCGGCCAGGGTATTCGCGACGCACTGCACGAACATACTTATCAGCTGATGCTGTCAGAGACCGGCAAGCTGCTGTGGCGTTATCGCAATGGCGCGAATGACATGGTTGCTTCGGTCGAGCCGCATACCAGCCTCTACCGCCGGCTTACGACGTGGCTCATGAGCCTGCTACCAATCGAAAGCCAGATGTAACTCAGGGTTCGTCGCCGCAGGCGACGAGCACGTCCTGGAAACGATCATCGCGGACCTGGCCGCGCTCCCAGGTCAGGCGATAATTCACGAAGTACTTGAAGATGTTACTGACGTAGGTGACCGTCTCGCGGCCGATGCGGCGTCCGGCGATAATTTCGACGTTGTCGAACCACTCAGTCGGGTCGAGGCCTTGCTGCGCCGCTTCTCGACGAAACCTGTTTACCCGGCTCGGACCAGCGTTGTACGCGGCGAGCGTAAACAGCCACTGGTTAAGCTCGCCAAACTCCGATGCCGGAAAATAGCGATCGGCGATAAAGCGCATGTACTTCGCACCGGCATGGATGTTGTTTTCTATCGTTGAAACATCATTGATGCCAACGCTGCGGTCGGCCGCCGTGCTTGGTTTGATCTGCATGATGCCTACAGCGCCGGCACTGCTTTCGCGATTCTGGCGCAGGCCCGATTCCTGGTACGCCTGCGCAGCAAGTTTCAGCCAGTCGAAGTTGTATTGGTCCCCGTATTGCCGGAACAGGCGGGTCAGTAGATCAACATAGTCGGAATCGATCGAGGAGTTGGCGCAGCGTTCCCGGCGTGCGTCCGCGAGGTGCCGGTTGTAGGTGTCATTGCCGAACAGGCTGCCGCGACCCGATTTGCGCAGGAACGCATTGACGTGTTCCAGCAGTTGCGGAGATTCCTTGCGGGTCGCCCACGCGATCGACTGGCCTGTCGTTATCGGCAAATCGTGACGCACCGCAATATCCGGCATGACCGTTGCCCAGAAGTCCGCCTTGTAGTCGTCAATGACGCTGATGCCGATGTCGCCGTGGCTCAGCATCTCGGCGATGTCCTCTGCCTCGAGCAATTCGTCCGCCGCCACCAGGTTGACCGGTTCTCGCTGCAGAGCTTCGAAGCCACGCGATAGCGACTCGAGATGCTCGCGATAACTGCTCGACATACGGATGAACACATCTTTTCCGGACAGGTCATCGAGCGTGTTCAGTGGCGGGGCCGTCGGCCCTGTGACCACAACCTCGGCGACGTCGTCGATAACGTCACGGGAGAACGCGATCTGTAGTTCGCGCGCCGGGGTAATCGTGAGGTCGGTCGCGATCATGTCGCCATGGCCTGCTATCAGGTTCGGTATTAGCTGCTCGCGGCTGACCGGGACCGGCAGTACATAGACACGTATGTTGCGTCGGCCGAGTTCAGCGTTCAGGTAGTTCTCGAATTCGGCCAGCATTTCGATGATCGCACCACGCGGACGACCATTGTGATAGTAGAACTGGTAACCGCCGTAGGTTGTCAAAGCACGGACAACGCGACGTTCCACCATGCCATCGAAATCGCCGCGCCAGGGAACCCAGAGGTCAAGCATTTCGGCGGGCAGCATTTCATCGACAGTCGGATTGTCGGGAGCCTCCACTGGGCCGTCCGCCCCGGCGACGACCTCGGTTTCGGATTGCGGCGTCGACTGCGGTGCGGCGTCCGGCTTGTCGCAGGCGGCAATGAAGACAGTAATCAGGGCAGGCAGGAGGCCTAAAGGACGCATCTGGAATGGTTCCATACAGTCAACAGAGTTCGGCTATTATCGTGTTCCAGCCATCGTATAGACAAATCGTGCGCAGACTCGCCGCTTTCATACTGCTGTTCGCCAGCCACGCAGCTCTGCCTGCCGATATCGAATACCGTATTCTCGGCGTATCTGAGGCGCAAACGGCAAATATCCGGAGTCATATCGAGGCGTTCCGGCTCGGCAAGCCAAAACTGGGAAGTGACGCGGACAACGACGAGTTGATCGAGGACGCGGTTCGCAAGACCCGCCAGGCCATGCGTCCGTACGGATACTACGAGCCGGTCATTGACGCGCGCATCATCGGTGCCGCGGGCGACGAGCCGGTGCTTGAGGTGAGGGTGCAGCCAGGACCACCGATCGTAGTTGCCGACGTTGCGCTGGACGTGCTGGGTGAAGGCGCCGGTCACCGCGACATTTCGGCGTGGCGGAACAGCTGGCCACTCGTGCGTGGCCAGGTCCTCGACCAGACAGTCTGGGAAGATGCGAAGCAACAGGCACTCGAATTGGCGGAACAGCACGGATACCTGTCGGCCGAGTACATCGAGCACAGCGTCGAGATAGACCTCGAGAAACGCGCCGCCAACCTGCGGCTGGTTCTCGACACCGGTCAGCGTTATGTATTCGGGGAAGTTACGTTCGGGGAACATGTATTGCGGCCCGGCATCGTCGAGTACATTCCGCGCTTCAGGAAAGGAGACCCTTATCTAAGACACCTGCTGGACAAGTTCCGTGCCGATCTCTGGAAGACGGGCTACTTCAATGAGGTCGAAGTTGAAGAGCGTCGCAATACGGACACGTCGCCGCCGCAGGTCGATCTCAGCGTCGAAGTGAGGACCGACAGGCGCAACAGTTACCAGGGTTCGCTCGGTTACGGTACTGATTCTGGTGTGCGCCTGCAGCTGCAGGGCAGTCGTCAGCCGATGTCATCGCGCGGCGATCGTATCGACCTCGGTATAGGCTGGCAGGAGAAGAATGATGAGCTGTCGCTTAGAAGCACCTACCGTATTCCGCGACCCATGCGTGCGCGCCAGTTCTGGACGGCAGACCTGATTCTGAAGAACGAAAATCAGGACCTGGTGGTACGCCGGGGTATCGACGATCAGCCGACCCGCGTGGCGCGCGGCAAGGTTAACGAGTATCACCTGCGCACCGGGCGCCTGAAGATACGTAACAGGAAAGGCGGTCAGCAGCAGGCCTTCGAGACACTGTTTGTACAGTTTTTGAACGGCCGGCGGGATTTGTTCCCGGTGGAGACGATTCCGGACATGGTTGCGTTGTCGACAGATCCGGACCGAAGCAGGTTCCTGCGCGGGATAGATAACACGGTGTCATTTGGCATCGACTACGACCTGGTTGCTGTGACAGACAAAGCCTGGAAGGCGCGTGGGCGTCGCGATCGCGGGTGGCTGTTTACTTCTTCCAAGGCCTTCGGCTCGGATACGGAATTTACGCAGGTGTATTTCTCCACGCGCCGCAGCTACCTGCGTGGCGAGCGCTGGAAGGTCCTGCTGCGTGCCGAGGCAGGTTACACCGATGCGGCCGTCGACAAATTCTCCGTCGATATCGACAACCAGCCCCTGGATATGTCGGTAACCCGCCTGCCAAATTTCTACCGCTTCAAGGCAGGTGGCAGCAGTAGCGTTCGGGGCTACGGATTCGAAACGCTTAGTAACAACCTGATCGGCTCAAATCACATCTTTACTGCGAGTGCGGAAGTTGAATTCAAGGTGCTGGAGAACTGGTCCGGTGCGCTATTCTTCGACACAGGCAATGCATTCAACGAATGGTCAGAACCCGAGCTTCGCAAAGGAGTGGGCGTTGGTGTTCGATGGTATTCGATCGCCGGTCCGATCCGCGTCGACTTCGCCAAGGCTCTGGACCTTGAAGGACAGCCGTGGCGTCTGCACCTGACCATAGGGACGCCGCTGCTGTGAAGCGTTGGGCCAGAATCCTGCTTGTCACCGGCGCGAGTCTGTCGGTCTTGCTTGGTAGTGCCTGGTACTGGCTGCTGCACACCGAATCCGGTGCGCGGACCGCATTTAACTTCGCCGTATCGATGACAGACGGGCAACTTTCCGGCGAGGTTCCATCCGGCAATATCTCCGACGGTGTACTGGTTCGTCACCTGGGCTGGGACTCCGACGGAGTGAACCTGAAGCTCGAAGGAGCGGAACTGGCTGCCAACCTGGATCTCCTGCCGCCGCGGCTGGAGATCACGCGAGCAGAGTTGTTTGGTGTCGAAGTTGGGTTGACTCCCGACCCGGATGCGCGCGGCATGACTGCGGATGAAATGCAGTCAGTGATTGCCGGGCTCGAAATTCCGCTCGACCTGGTTGTGCATGATCTGAAGGTTCATTACCTCAACATTCGAAATGACGAGGCTGTTTTGCTGGCGGTGGACGCCTTAGAACTGGCCGCATCCTGGCATGAACACATCGAAGTGCGGCGCCTGAGTGTTGAGGCGCCGCAGGGCACTGGACGGGCAAACGGCACGCTGTTTTTGCTGGACACGCCGGCCTTTGACCTGGCACTCGAGATTGCAGGCGACGTATTGGTCGCGGAAGCCGAGGTATCGGGAAATGTCGATGCCTGGCGATTACGTGCGAGTGGTGACTACGTTGATGAACGCATGGGTTCGCTCAACATCATGATAGACGGACACGGCGACCTGGGTATGGCAAAGGTCGAGTCGCTGCAGGTGTCGGGCGAAGGGCTCGATGTTGATGGCAGTGTCGAAGCAATCTGGGAGGATGAAACGAGGGTAGATGCAGCGCTCGTCGTACAGAGTTTTCCTGTCGCCAGGCTGGCTGAGGGCTGGCCCGAGGCGCATCCGCTGGCAGGCCGATTGCAGTTATCGGCTACCAGTGGCGTGGTCTCGGTCGAGGACTCCGAGCTGCGTCTGCTGGACAGCGATGCTGTCGTTCTTATTGACGCAACCGTCGATCGTGACAACGGCGATATCAATGCGCATCTTCGATGGAGCTCTTTGCAGTGGCCGATCGCCAGCGACGAGCCGCTCGTCACGAGCCTGCAGGGAGATGTGAAGGCCACCGGCGTATTCGATGCATGGACTGTGGCGGGCGATATAGACCTTGGTACCCGGGAAATGCCGGATGGCCGTTTCACCCTCACGGGGTCCGGGAACCGGGAACAGGCGCGTGCGGAGATCGGAACGGGACGGGCTTTTGGTGGTTCCGTCACCGGGGATATCGAATACCGGTGGCTTGGCGACCAGCCCTGGACAGCGAATCTCGCACTTGCGGAAGTGCAGCTGGGTACCTTATTGCCGGAGTGGCCCGGGCAGGTCTCGGGACGGCTTGAGGCGTTTGGAACTGCGCGGCCAACGGTTGTCAATGCAGAGTTGATTGGCATTTCGGGCGAACTGCGCGGCGAATCGCTGCGAGCAGGCGGCAAGATCGTCTGGTCCGTTGCCGGCCTCAGTGCCAACGAACTGCTGATCGAGCATGGCGGCTCGCGGTTGTGGTTGCATGGCTCGGATCGCGGAGCCGACGGATTGCAGTTCGAGGCCAGTATCGATGAGCTGCAGGCCTACTCAACTGGCGCTGCGGGATCGGCCGAACTGTCAGGCCTGCTGTGCCTGAACCCGGATGCGCCGTTCGTGGATATCACAGCGACCTCCGACCTGATCGAGTTTGGCGAGATGCTCGTTAGCGAGTTCGTGCTAACTAACCACAGGCAGTCTGGCGCAATCGCTGGTCTGGGCCTGACCGCGTCGGAGCTTCGGCTCGCAGGACAGTCGTTTAACGATATCGACCTCAAGGTCGACTACCTGACTGACGCGCAGAACATTGTGGCGGCTGTAAGCAGCCAGGGTGCGCGTCTGTCTCTCGCTGCTGACGGTGCACTGGACGACTGGCGCGACCCCGGGGAGTCGACGTGGCGTGGTTCGCTGCAGGAGCTTCAAGTCGCCGTCGGAGACGATTTCAACCTTGGCCTGGAACAGCCCGTATCAATGGACATCGCCAGGTCACGGCTCGATATCGAGACTGTGTGCCTGACAGGCGACCAGGATGCAGGTATCTGCGTCGAGTCCGAATGGTCGGCCGACGGACATCTCGATGCGCGTGTTGACCTTGAGCGCGTGCCGATGACACTCGTCGAGTACTTTGCGAATACCGGCCTGCATTTCGATCAATTGATCAGTGGCGCGATCAGCTGGAGCCGAGACCCGCAATCCGGGGCAACCGGGGGCGGTGAGCTGAAGCTGTCAGCGGGTCGAATCTCCAGTAGCAATGACCCCGATCTCGGCATTCAGACCGAGCCCGGCACATTGCGCTTCGACATTGAGAATGACCAGCTGCTCGCAGCGCGAATGGACATCCCGATGCCGGATACCGGCCGTATCGACGGAGACTTCAAGGTATTGGATGTCTACGACGTTGCATCCAGCGGCATAGAAGGTCATCTTGACGTCGACTTCAGCGACATTGGCATCATCTCGCACCTGACACCGCTTATCGATGATGCGGCGGGGCACGGGACATTTGACCTGTTGATCGCCGGAACCACAGCCTCGCCGAGATTGACCGGCAGCCTCGGCATCGAGGCGGGCCGTCTTTCCTATACCCCGCTCGGCCTGGATCTCGAGGACATTGAGTTGCGCGGCAACATCACCGAAAGCCGCGCTATCGAACTGGGCGGAACGTTTACGGCCGGCGAGGGGCGCGGCACCATTAAAACCAGCGCCGAGCTCGACGACGTCGGTACCTCCGGGATGCACTTCACGATTGCAGGCGACAACCTGCGTCTCGTCGATGTGGCCGATGTGCAGGCGGTGGCGACTGTGGATGTCTATATTGACTACCGTGACGATACGCTGGCAATCAATGGCTCCGTCGACATTCCGCATGCGCGCGTCATGCCTGCGAACCTGTCGGAAAATCGCGTTGTCGAAAGTGAGGACGTCGTCATAGTTGCCGGACAACTGCCGGGTGTGGAAGAGAACCCGCAGCCGCGGCGAGAGAAATACTATGAGGGTGAGCTGGAGCTTTCATTTGGTGATGACGTGGTGATCAACCTGGACGTCGCGCGAGCCAACCTGAGCGGCTCTACACGCTTCCGGTGGAGCGGTCCGCCGATGCCGGTTGCCAACGGACGCTACGATCTGGTCGGTAACATCCAGGCGTTCGGGCAATTGCTGGAAATCAGTGAAGGCGGCATTCGTTTCAACAACGTCGAAGCTAACCATCCGTACATTCGCCTGCGCGCCGAGCGCGATATTTTTGGTAACTCGCAGGTCAAAAGAGCCGGCGTTCTTGTCGACGGAGATGCGCGTCGGCCGACCGTGGAGGCGTACACAGTGCCGCTGACAACCGAAGAGCGCGCACTTACGCTGCTCGTTACCGGCAGCGACTTTGATCTCGAGCAGGGCGTAGGTGCCGTCGACTTCGGTACCTACATTGCCCCCCGCCTGTTCGTCAGCTATGGCGTCGGTATCTTTGATCGCGACAACGTGATCAGCGCTCGTTACGATCTGAACCGGGGGTTCGGAATCAAGGTCTCGTCGGGTAACCAGCAGTCAGGTGTTGATATCAACTATCGAATCGAAAACTAATGATCGGTGACAAACGGGGAGTACGTGCATGCGCTGGAAAGGCGGCAGACGCAGCAAAAACATAGAGGATCGGCGCAGCGCGAAAGGACGCGGCGGCTTGCTCGGAGGTGGTCTTGGCACGATCGTCATCATCCTGATCGCGATGTATTTCGGCGTGGATCCGACCCCTCTGCTGCAGGGGCTGCAGGACAGTGGCGGATCTTCGCAGGGGACGCGTCCGACGGCAGAGGATCTCCGAAGTGATCCGCTGGCCGACATGGTGTCGGTTGTAATGGCCGATACCGAGGATGTCTGGCACGAGATCTTCAGCACACAGGGCATGCAGTACGAGGAGCCGACCCTGGTGCTGTTTCGCGGTGCTACGCGTTCGGCGTGCGGGATGGGGCAGGCAGCAATGGGACCGTTCTATTGCCCGGCCGATCGTAAAGCCTATATCGACCTGTCGTTTTACGACACCATGCGGCAGCGTTTTGGTGCCCCCGGTGATTTCGCGCAGGCTTACGTGATCGCCCATGAAGTGGCGCACCATGTGCAAAACCTGCTCGGGATTTCGGGCAAGGTGCACCAGATGAAACAACAGGTCAGCCAGGCCGAAGCTAACCAATTGTCGGTAAAGCTGGAGCTGCAGGCCGACTGTCTTGCCGGAGTATGGGCCAATCGCGCGGACCGGGCGCGCAATATTCTTGAAGCAGGCGACGTTGAAGAAGCGCTGAATGCGGCACGCGCGATCGGTGACGATACCCTGCAGAAACAGAGCCAGGGACGGGTGGTGCCCGAGTCATTTACACACGGTACGTCCGAACAGCGCCAGCGCTGGTTCCGCACCGGTCTGGCGAGCGGCGATCCCGATCGTTGTGACACGTTTGCTGCTTCCAGGTTGTAGCGGATGGAGCAACTCATCGAAGCAACCGCCACTAACGCACGCGCAGCCGCCGAGCGCATCGCCAAGCATGTAAGAAAGACGCCACTGGTCCGGTCGTCGACATTTAGTGACGAACTTGAGGCGGATGTCTGGTTCAAGCTGGAAAACCAGCAGGAAACCGGTTCGTTCAAGCTGCGCGGCGCGACCAACCGACTGTTGACCCTCGGCGACGAGGATCGGGAGCGCGGCTGTGTTACGGCCTCGAGTGGCAATCACGGTGCCGCGACGGCCTGTGCCCTGCAGAAGCTTGGAGCAAGCGGCACCATTTACGTCCCGGAGCAAACATCGCCGGCGAAGGTTGCGAAGATTCGCGGTTACGGCGGGAACATAGAATTCTTTGGTACCGATGGACTCGACACGGAGCAACACGCGCGTTCACAGGCCGAAGCCAGCGGTCGTACTTATGTGTCTCCTTACAACGATCCCGAGGTGATTGCGGGGCAAGGCACTTGCGGAGTCGAGATTGCTGATCAGCTGGCGGACGTTGATGTCGTGTTTGTCGCCGTTGGTGGCGGCGGACTGATCGGCGGCGTCGGTGCCGTTCTCAAGTCGCATAACCCGAAAATACGGATCGTTGGCTGTCAGCCCGAGGCTTCCGCAGTCATGGCGCGCTCGGTCGCAGCCGGCGAATTGCTGGACCTGCCCAGCAAACCGACGTTGTCGGACGGCACGGCCGGTGGCATAGAGCCCGATGCAATTACTTTTCCGTTGGCGGAAGCGGTCGTCGACGAATGGATCGAGGTGGCGGAAGACGAAATCACCAATGCCATGCGCCACTACATGGATTCGGAGGGACACGTCATCGAAGGTGCTGCCGGAGTCGCGGTCGCAGCCATGTTGCTGCAGAAGCAGGAGCTGCGCGGTAAAAAGGTTGTTACCGTCATATGCGGCGGGAACATCAGCGACGCCGTACTGTCCGAGGTTCAGGTATGAGACGACTAATCTTGTTGAGCACATTTCTGTTCTGTGCTGCAACGCATGCGGAACAGACTGTATTCGTTAACGTCAACGTCGTACCCATGACGTCGGAGCAGGTGCTTGCCGGCCAGACAGTCATTGTCACCGATGGCCGCATCACTGAAATGGGTCCGGTCGATGCGATTGCGGTACCAAAGGATGCAGCTGTCGTTGACGGGACCGATCGCTACCTGATGCCCGGGCTCGCCGAAATGCATGCGCACGTTGGCGCCATTCCCGCATTTGAACGACTGGCAACTTTGTTCGTTGCCAACGGCATTACGACCATACGCGGCATGCTCGGCAGGGACAGCCATATCGATCTGCGGGATCGACTCGCCGGCGGCTCGGAATTTGGGCCGCGATTGATCACGTCCGGTCCTTCGCTGAACGGCCGCAGCGTTGCCGGTGCTGCAGAGGCCGGCCGCATGGTGCGGGAGCAGCAGCAACGCGGCTTCGACTTTATCAAGATACACCCGGGGCTCGATTCGTCCGAGTTCGACGCGATGGCAGCGGCCGCGAATGAAATTGGCATGCCGTACGCTGGCCACGTTCCTGTCGCCGCAGGCGTTCGCCGCGCCCTTGAGTTCGAAATGGCGACTATTGACCACCTCGACGGATATTTCGCTGCAATGATGCCGCCGAACAGCACTGGTCGTGGCGGCTATGGCGGTTTTTTCGATGTGCTGCTGGCGGATGATGTCGACCAGTCGCAGATTGATTCGATAGCCGCTGAGACGGCGGCGGCCGGTACCTGGAACGTGCCTACGCAGATTCTTGTCGAGCAACTCGTCGACGCGACACCGGTAGCGGCACTCAAAGCTCGCCCGGAGATGCGCTACGTTCCGCTGGACACATTGCGCAGCTGGGGTGATGCCAAGAACTCGCAGCTCGCGGAAAGCGGTTTCGATGCGGAGGTCGCAGCGCGCGGTGTCGATCTGCGCCGGCGACTGATCAAGGCGCTGCACGATGCGGGTGCCGGGCTGTTGCTCGGTTCGGATGCGCCGCAGGTCTTCAACGTGCCAGGATTTTCGACACACCGCGAATTGTCGTTGTTGGTTGAGTCCGGGCTGTCACCGTATGAAGCGCTGCGAACCGGAACGGTCGCAGTTGCGGAGTTCCTGGGTACCAATACCGGTGAGATCGCGGTCGGGCGTGACGCGGACCTTGTCCTGCTCGACGACAACCCGCTCGCAGATGTCAGTAATGCGGGCCGGATTCACGGCGTTATGGTCCGGGGGCAGTGGTTTTCGCGACGCGACCTGAATGCCCGGCTGGACCGCTTCGTTGTCGGGAAGCGTGACTGAATCTGCGTATTGCAACCAAAACTCCGCGACGAGCGTCTAAACTGTAACCAGACTAAAGGAGAAACCCATGCGCAGCTTTGTCGTCATGGCCATGTTTGCGGCCAGTTTTGCTCACGCCGGCTCAGGTGATTTTGAAGAGGTCCGCGAACTTTCACTCGACGCCGATGGTATCGAACGACTCCGGATCAAGGCAGGCGCCGGATCCATGGACGTCAAGGGAGTCGAAGGTCTGTCCGACATCGAAGTCACCGCGAAGATCATAGTCCCGAATGCCGACGAAGAGGATGCGCAGAGTGTTATCGCGAAAGAGATGCGACTGTCGCTCGAACGCAAAGACTCGCAGGGCCGCCTGGATGCGTGGTTTGACCGCGGATTCATGGGGTTCGGCTCGGACTCCTATATTGCGCTTGAAGTCAGGGTGCCGACCGGACTCGCCGTGGATATCAACGACGGGTCGGGATCCATCGACGTAACGAATACCGGCGGCGACCTGACGATCGATGATGGCTCAGGCTCGATCGATGTCGTTAACGCAGCAAACGTCAAGATTGACGATGGCTCCGGATCCATCGACGTCGACACGGCTAACGGTGACGTGTCCATTGTTGATGGTTCAGGAAGTATCACGGTCAAGCACGTTAATGGCAGCGTTACGATTGACGACGGTTCGGGCAGCATCAAGGTCAGCGACGTCGAAAAAGACCTGGTCATCATCGACGACGGTAGCGGCGGATTCGATTACGACAACGTGCGCGGCAACGTCGACGCCGATACCTGAATAACCAGAAGTGTTACTATCTCCCCATAAAAACAGCGCCTGCACGCAGGGCGCGGGGAGGGAGTATGAAACTGGTACAGCATCTTCTCGACGCCAAGGATGGTGATCTGATCTCTATCGAACCGGGTGCCTCGGTTCTGGATGCGATCAAGCTCATGGCCGACAGATCAGTCGGTTCGCTGCTCGTCATGGAAGGCAGCAATCTCAAAGGCATCGTCACCGAGCGCGATTACGCTCGCAAGGTCATCATCAAGGGCCGTTCGTCGGAGTCCACGGAAGTCGGCGAAATAATGACGGCCGACGTGGTACTGGCCGCACCCGGCGAGACAGTCAATCAATGCATGGCAACAATGACGAATCGCAAGATTCGGCACCTGCCGGTGGCCGATGGTGACACCGTTGTCGGCATGATCTCGATCGGCGACCTGGTACAGGCGATCATCGCGGACCAGCAGGAAGAGATCGAACACCTCGAGCATTACATCAGTGGCTGACAAGCCCCCCTATGACCGTCGCGTCATGCGGTTGTTCGACGGCTACGTGCACGGCACTGTCAGCCGCAGGGAGTTTCTGGAGCGCACAGCGAAGATTACGGCGTCGATGTCCGCGGCAGCCGCTGTTCTCGAAAGCCTGAGCCCGGATTACGCGCTGGCGCAGCAGGTTGATCCGGACGACCCTGCGATCGACGTCAGCTACAAGAAATACGGCTCGCCGCAGGGCGCCGGCGTCATGAACGGTTACTTCGCGCGCCCGGCAGTGATCAGCCACCGTTTACCAGGCGTAGTTGTCATTCACGAGAATCGTGGCCTGAACCCCTACATTGAAGATGTCGCGAGACGCCTGGCGGCGGCAGGATTCATCGCCTTCGCTCCGGATGCCCTGACACCGCTTGGCGGCTATCCCGGCAACGATGACGAAGGCCGCAAGCTGCAGCGTGAACGGGATCGTGACGAAATGGTCGAAGACTTCATGGCCGCAGTAGGATTCCTGCACGAGCACCCGGACTGCACCGGCAAGGTCGGTGCGGTCGGATTCTGTTTCGGTGGCACCATGGTCCTGCGCCTGGCTATCGACCATCCGGCGCTGACTGCCGGTGTTTCTTTCTATGGCCGTCATCCCGATGGCGCGGAAGCGGCCACGATCAAGGCACCGCTGATGTTGCATCACGGTGAACTTGATGAACGTGTTAACGAAAGCTGGCCGGCGTTTCGCGATGGACTCGACGAGGCGGGCGTGAACTACAGCCGCTTCCTCTATGAAGACGCCCAGCACGGGTTTCACAACGACACGACGCCAAGGTTTGATGAAGATGCGGCCAGTCTCGCGTGGTCGCGAACCGAGGCCTTTTTTGTCGAGCACCTGGAGCTCGCGAGCGAGTAACGATCATGCGTTGGGCGGTTCTGCTTGGTCTGGTTGTGGCTTTTTCGGCGGCGGCGCAGAACAGCGACGAAACAATGTCCAAGACCACTCTCGGTCAGAGAAACCCGAACCTTGCCGACGGTGCGCAGGCGCTCATGGATGGCGATGCTGAGATGGGCATTCGGCTGACGCACCTTGGCCTGACAGTCGCCAACAGCGAACGGGAGCGCAAGGCGGCACATTCCAATCTCTGTGCCGGCTACCTGATGCTCGAGCAGCTCGATACTGCTCTGCGGCACTGCAACTGGGTGCTGGAACGGGATGACCGCCAATGGCGCACGCTCAACAACCGCGCGTTGGTCTACATCGCCCTGGAGCGATACGAAGACGCGCGCATCGATATCGAACGCGGCCAGGAGCTTGCTCCGAACTCCGAGAAACTCAAGGAAGTAAAAGGTCGTTACCGCGACGCCGTGGAGCCGGTCATCGAGGCAATAACGATTGACGACCGCAGGCCGGCAGATCGCGAGGATGAACCATGAGTCCCCTGACCATGGCGCTGTTGCTGCTGGCGACCGGCGACGATCCGATCGTCGCACGCTTCATCGACGAGAACCTGACCCGCACACCGACCAATACCGTGGCGCCACCGTACCCGCGCAAGGCACGCCGCGACCGCATCGAGGGGGAGGTCACCGTGTGTTTTGAAATCGACCGCAAGGGGCGACCGCGACGGATAGCCGTGCGCAGCAGCACCGGCAGACAGTTTGAGAAGCCGGCACGCAAGGCCGTGCGGCAGTCACGTTTTGCACCTTTGGCCGATGACGAGCCGTTGCCGTCAATCAAGACCTGTCGAACGTTTATTTTTGCTCTGCTTCCGCTAGAAGACGAAGAATTCTGAGCGTCGCCTGCTCGAGCGTCGCACCAAAACTTATCAATCCCTCTTCATGACCGCCCATTGCCGCGACACCGTCCTGTGCGAACGGAGTTTCATCAAACAGGCGCGAAAACTCGCGCGCCATGTCCGGGGTTCCGTAGCCAATCGCTGCATCGGTGGTCGGTATTACACCGCAATAGCGTTGCCAGGCGCTCATGTTGTGTACATGTACAACCGCGCCGATTCCTGCGTCCAGCTCGTAGATTGCAGCGTGTGTCATCGCTTCGGATGAAGCCTTGAGCGGACCCGTGCAGTCGACCCGGTTCGCGTCTATGTCGTAGGCCGTAACCAAAGCATAGTGTTCGTCGCGAGTGTCGCGATAGCGTCCGGTCTGCGTGCCGCTGATGACGAACTGTCCGGGTCTGGTCGAACGCATGCTCAGGTTGCCGAACCCGATTTGCTCTGCTGCGTACTCTCCGATCAGGCCCGCATCGAAAAGAGGTCTGCGCCAGCGATCAAGTTCATCGGTCAGTCTGGAGTCAGGCGCCGGACCGGGCGTCCAGCGACTGTCGTACTTGATATAGCCTTCGTCGAGCGCCACTACCCGGCTCGTTCGGGAAACAGTCCGGACAGCCCCGCTTCGCTCGCAGCGCAGACACCACGTTCTGTGATGAGCCCCGTTACCAGGCGCGCCGGCGTCACGTCAAAGGCGAAATTACTGACCGGCGTGTCGGCCGCCGTCGTTCTTACAATCCGCGGGCCATTGTCCGTCATGCCCCAGATATCGGTCACTTCGGCTGGGTCTCGCTCCTCAATCGGAATGCCCGCAACGCCGTCGCGGCACTGCCAGTCAATAGTGGTGGAGGGCAGCGCAACATAAAACGGGATACCGTTGTCATGCGCAGCGAGCGCCTTGAGATAAGTACCGATCTTGTTAGCGACATCTCCGCTCCGTGTCGTCCGGTCCGTTCCGGTAATGACGAGGTCAACCATGCCGTGTTGCATCAGGTGGCCGCCCGCGTTGTCCACGACAAGCGTGTGCGGCACGCCGTTGGCGCCGAGCTCCCAGGCCGTCAATTGTGAGCCCTGGTTGCGCGGTCGGGTTTCGTCAACCCAGACATGTACGTCGATGCCACGCATGTGCGCGAAATATACGGGTGCAGTCGCAGTACCCCAGTTGATCGTCGCCAGCGATCCGGCATTGCAGTGCGTCAGTACATGGACAGGATCGCCATTCTTGCGGGCTGCGATATCCTCGATCAGCTTCACGCCGTGCTCGCCAATGCCGCGGCTGATCTCGATATCCTCCTCACAGATTGCCTCGGCTTCGTTGCGCAACAACGTCGCCAGGTCTGTATCGGGTGCCGCCTGGTCCAGGCACTTCGTAACGCGCTCGATGGCCCAGCGCAGATTGACTGCCGTTGGTCTCGACTCGAGAAGCTCACTGGCGGCACCACGAACAGCGGCTTCATCACCGTATTCGACGGCCGCGAGGTAAAGGCTCCACGCCGCGGTCGCACCGATCAGTGGAGCGCCGCGAACATACATGTCCGAAATGGCAGTCAGTCCGTCCTGCCAGCGCGCCAGGTCGTGGATCCGGTACTCGTGCGGCAGGCGCCGCTGGTCGATGATCTGGACAACCCGGTCGTCATCCGGCTTCAGCCAGATGGTGCGAAACTCTTCCGGGTTATCGGGGAACACTAACCTTCAAGGCCCGCGGCGAGGCGCGCAGAGCGCAGCGTATTGGCCATCAACATGGTGATCGTCATCGGCCCGACTCCGCCTGGCACAGGAGTGACAGCTGCCGCAACTGTGCAGACATCGTCGTAGTCGACATCTCCGGTAAGTCCCATCTTGGTTTCGCCGTCAACGACTTTCTCGACGCGGTTGATACCGACGTCGATGACAACAGCACCTTCCTTCACCCAGTCGGCCTTCACCATGTCCGGGCGTCCAACGGCAGCGACAACGATGTCGGCGCCGCGCACGACGCCCGGCAGGTCCGGTGTGCGGCTGTGACAGACTGTCACGGTCGCATTCGCCTGCAGCAGCAGCGCTGCCATTGGCTTGCCAACAATGTTCGAGCGGCCGACAACGACTGCGGTCTTGCCGGACAGGTCCGCACCAAGTTCGTCTTCGATCATGAGCATGCAGCCGGCAGGAGTGCAGGGCACGAACGCGTCGGCGGTATGGCCGGCCGACAGTTTGCCAATGTTGATGAAGTGAAAACCGTCGACGTCCTTGGATGGCGCGATTGCCTGGGTGACTTTCTGCTCGTCGAGGTGTTTCGGCAGAGGCAGCTGGACGAGGATGCCGTGCACTGAGTCATCGGCATTCAGCTCGTCGATCAGGGCAAGCAGGTCCTGTTCCGTGGTGTCTTCCGGCATCGTGTGCTGGACGGAATTGAAGCCGCAGGCCTCCGCGGTGCGCTTCTTGTTGCGCACATAAACCTGGCTGGCCGGATCCTCACCTACGATGACGACAGTCAGGCCCGGCTTGATGCCGTGCTGGTCGAGTAGCTCGGCCGTCTGTTTCGTAATTGATTCTGCCAGGTCGGCCGCCTTGGCCTTGCCGTCAATTCGTTTCGCAGCGCTCATTGGTGCTTCCTGTGAATGCAAAGATCGCGGATTGTACAGACGGTGTTTCTACCAGGGTACTGCGGAAACCCGCGACCAACGCTTTTCGCGTCGCTCGACTCTACCCGTCGTGTCCTCGCCGTCGTAGGAAATCGGCTGGGGAGCGGCCAGCGACGCGGGCTGCGGATCAAGCGCATGAGTATTGATGATTCCGAAACGGCCCGAGTCCGTTTCGATGACGGCACCGTTATACACGCCACACTTGCTGCACAGTATGAAATCCGCCGTGCAGAGGCCGAAACGGTAGCGCACCAGGTGTTCGGGATTTGCCGCGGTAAACGCGATCTCCGCACCCGGTTCCGACGTGCTGAGTGCATCATGCGCCCTGCAAAAGCGACATTGGCAGGCGCGGACGGGCCAGTCAGCCGGATGGACCGTCGTCGTGTAGGCGTAGCCGATCGCACCACAATGGCAGGAGCCGAGGTAAGTCTGCTCAGCCAATGCTAACTCTCCGTTGCAGGCCCATAAGCATCGCAGCCGGTGCGACTGCGGCCAGCAGGTGCTTGAGCGAATGACCGCTCATGAGGTCGCCCATGCCGAGTAACTGGTAGTCGAGCTGCTCGGCGATCTTGGCCAGCACGTAAAACAGGATCATCCACGCGATCCAGCGTCCGAGGTCACTGCGCTCCCGGTAAGTCCAGGCGACCAGCGGAATCAGCAGCATCGGGAGGAATTGCACGACAGCGTAGGGTCTCAAGTCACCCTGGCCGAGCGACTCCGTGTGATGCCACCAGGAAACGGAGGCGAAGCCCGCTATGAGCAGCGGTATCAGCAGGCGGCGGCCCCAGTTGGGCGAGAAATATTCGGCGATGACCGCGGCGACGAAGGCCATGAATCCGATTGTCATCGGCAGTCGATCCCAGACGAGCGGTCCGTTGGTCGGGTAAAGATGATAGTAGCCGGAGCCGAAGGCCGTCAGGAATATGCCGATGAAGAATACGATCCACGCGGCTTTCGCGTTGGCGATACAGGCGGGATTGCGAAGGATGAAGACGAGCGCAATCGCGCCTACGATAGCGAACGGGATGTTCGACAGGACGTTCAGTGAATTGGGTACACCCAGCCAGCTGCGTTCGTCGGCAAACAGGTGATACGTCGGGTCCTGGGCAACCGGTGCCGCGAGCATTGCCGCAAGAAGCACTATGATCGTGACGCCTAGCAGTATCCATGGTCGTGCCCGACACATCATTCGCCGCCCTTCGGGCCCCAGAACACGACCCAGGCCTCAAAGTCCTCCGTAAAATTCTCAAAGCGATGCTCGACGCCGGCCGCGACAAACAACGCGTCGCCTGCATCGAACGGGACTACCTCATCGCCGCGGACGAATTCTCCACTGCCTTGTCGCACGATGTAGATTTCGTCCTGGTCGTGCGGCCCCTGCTCGTCCCGCCCTAGCGGCTTGTAGTAGCCGAGTTCCATCGTGCCATGCTCGAGCAGCACGCCGTAGAGTCCGTCGTCGGACTCGCCGACAAGCTGCATGGCACGTTCCGGTGTCAATCGCTCGCCCATCGAGCTACCGTACTGCAGCTGGCCGAAGCCGGCAACACGGCCTAGAATGGCGCCACAGCCACAACAACAGTCCACCTTGAGATCTTTCCTGCGCAATACCCGCGGCGTCCTGGTTTTCGCCGGGCTGACCGTCAACACCATTTTCTGGTTCGTGCCATTGCTGGCGCTGGCGATGGTAAAGCTGCTGTTGCCGATTGCGCCGCTGCGACGCGGCATTACGCGAGTACTGATGTGGATCGGAGAATCGTGGGTCGCAGTCAATACGCACTGGCTGGGAATGACCTCCTCGATAGACTGGCGCGGCAACGGCCTCGACTCGCTGCGTCGCGATGGCTGGTACATGGTTGTAGCGAATCACCAGACCTGGGTCGACATCCTCGTATTGCAGGCTGTTTTCAATCGCCGCGTACCGTTTCTGAAGTTCTTCATCAAGCAGGAGCTCATCTGGTTTCCGTTTCTCGGTATCGCGTGGTGGGCGCTCGACATGCCGTTCATGAAGCGCTATTCGGCGTCCTATCTTGCGAAACATCCGGACAAAAAAGGAAAAGACCTTGAGACTACGCGTCGGGCCTGCGAGAAGTTTCGCGACACGCCAACGTCGGTGCTGAACTTCATTGAGGGCACACGCTTCAGCGAAGAGAAACGGCTGAATCGCAATTCGCCGTACCACCACCTGCTGAAGCCGAGAGCGGGTGGACTGGCTATTGCGCTTGCATCGATGGGTGAGCTGTTTACGAGCGTGGTCGATACCACTCTGGTTTACCCGGACGGCCCCGCACGATTCTGGGACATGTGTTGTGGCAAGCACGTGCGAGTGGACGTGTCGGTACGGGAAATCCCGGTCGATGCTTGGCTTGTTGAGGGCGATTATGAGAATGATCGCGAGTTTCGCAAACGGCTGAACGGCTGGCTCGGTGAGCTGTGGTCGTCGAAAGATGCAATAATCGACGCGGCAGGGAGAGATCATGGTTGATAGCCGCGCATACGACACAGTTGCATTCGACGTTCGCGACAACGCGACGATGCTGTTTTTTGCGCGCACCAGTGACGACGGCGATATCAAGGATTACCTGCTGCTGATGCGTAACGTCGAAGACGACTTCGACGAGTCGATTTACATAGAGATCAATGAGCAGCAGTTTGGCGGCCACAACCTGATCCGCGAAGCGGCATTGACTGGCAATATCCTGACGCTGCGACTGCACGAGGCCGCGCAGGAACTCGATGGCACCGACGAAATTGTCCTGACCTGGTCGGAAACCACGGAGAACCAGGGCAGCATTGAGGCCGGTGCGTTTCGAGTGTTCGGCGATACACTCGTCGGCGGCAACGCCTGAACTCTTGCTCGAGCTGCGTCCAAACTGCGAACGCTGCGACCGGGACCTGCCACCCGATTCCCCGGAAGCAATGATCTGTACCTTTGAATGTACCTTCTGTCGCGAATGCGCGAATGGAGCCCTTGGCGGTACCTGCCCGAATTGCGGCGGCAACTTCGAGCCCCGGCCGATACGGCCGGCCGACGCGCTCGAACGGCACCCCGCATCGACGAAGCGTGTACATGGCAGCTGATTACAGCGTGTATATGCTGCGATGCAGTGACAACTCGCTGTATACGGGCATTGCGCTCGATGTAGAGAAACGCCTGCAGGAGCATCGTAGTGGTGCGCGTGGCGCCAAGTACGTCAGGGGGCGGCAACCGCTGACGCTGGTGTTTCAGCGAGTGGCCGGCGACCGGGCAGAGGCGTCGCGCTGCGAGCACCTGATCAAGAAGCTGCCCCGTGCCGAGAAAGAACGCCTGATCAGTGGTCAGCTCGAATTCAGCGAGCTGGTTTCGTCGGCGGAGTCTGTAGTTGGCGCGTAGATGGCGATCGGCTTGCCGAATTCGGGCAGGTAGAGTTCGGTATCAGCGTCCCAGCGGTCGCGGAACTGGGTCAGCCAGCCGAAAGTCTCGAGGCTGTCATTCATGAACCAGGGCGGTAACTGCACGTCCGCAAACGGCTTGGTGAAGTCGTCGAAGTGAACCGGGTAGACCCGCTTCGCGCCGGAGGCTGTCACCGTGTGCTGCCAGAACAGTTCATTGAAATCCCGCCCGAGCGTTTCGATCAGCGCGACGCTGATAAACGCTACGTCGGCGCCAACATCCTGCAACGCATATTTATCGAACCCTGAACTACCCTGTACAAGTGCGGTGCCTTCCGGGTGTTCGATGATGATCGACCATGCCCCGCCCATGCGGAATGCATCTATTGGTTGCGGCATGAAGACTGGCTCATCGATCGTACCGTCGATCGGTACTGAGCCTCGCCAGCCGAGAGGTGCGTGGGGGGCGCTGCGCAGCTTGATCGTGAACGCTCCGAATTCGTATGCCTGGTCTTCGACGGCGACAATGATCTGGTCTTCCGGCACGCCCGCGCCGCGCGCGATATTCGCCGTGGATTCAGAGCCAAGAATCGATGCGCTCGATCGGTTTGCGATCGCACCCACGTCCATCGCGTGATCGAAGTGACTGTGCACTGGCACAATTGCCGCGATGCGTCGCATGCGGAACTCATTCATTACGAAATTGATCTTCGCTGCATCGTTGCTGACGGAGCGGCCCAGGAGCGAGTCGGCCAGCGTCGGCCGCGAGATGAAACCGTCGATCAGAAGCTGGGTTTCGCCGTCATCGAATAACAAGGTCGTTACGCCGAGCCAGGTAGCAGTGACTCCCTGCGTCGTTGCCGTGGTTGTCGGCGGTGCGGACCAGCCAAGGTCGGCGAGTGTGGGGCGACTGTTCCACAGAGCATTAAAGAGCAGTGCGATAGCAACAAGAATCGCGGCACCAATCCACGCGCTGCGTTTTGCCCAGATTCTTAAGTTGGGGTTGATCGCTGGCAACGGTAAGTGGGCCCTTCAGCCTGGAACTTGCGGCTGAGTATAGAACATCGGTCGGACTGCAGTCCTCAGGAGAATCCGAGTTGTGCCTGGAAGTCCTTGCGTGACGCAGGATCGGTGAGCGCGGCTGATTTAACGGTCAGCCATGCAGCGTCCCAGTCTTCCACCTTGCTCGGCCCAAATACATGCTTGGCCACGTAACTTTCAAGACGACTGACATGGATGACGTTCTTCGGCGGTGGCGACGTGAACTCGACGTTGCCGGTGAAGATCACGAGATTCGCGACCGGAACCTCGGGGATCACGTTCTGCAGTGCCCGGGTACGACCTTCGTTCTGGATCAGTGGATTCAGGAAGCGCTGGCGGTGCACGCCATCTACATTGGTCCACTGTGCTTCGTCCTCGCCGCCAAATACCACGCCGTTGTAGTGCTTGGTCTGGATGCAGATGATGCCCCCGGCCGTCATCATCGCGTGATCAATCTTCGCGAGGCCGCCGTAGGCACCGGGCAGGATGAAGTCGTGTAACACATCCGGACTGCGCTTGCGCAGTGCCGTTCGAATCCGGATATCACCAATCTTGCCGGTAACGAAGCTGGCGAAGTGAGTGGCTGCAGAGCGAAATACCAGCGTCAGCAGCAAAGCTGCCGCAAGCGTGAAGAAAAACATCGCCGGCCCAACACTGACAATCCCAGTCTCAAGCTCGCCCTCGGCTGCGACGGCGGGCAGCGCAATCAACGGTACGGCGGTGATCAGGGTCTGTGTCGGTTTGAACATAAGCCAAGAATAGCGCCGTTTTCCCCGGGAAATACCGTATTGGGTCACGTTTTGCCTTTCCCGCGAGCGCAAAAAGGGGAGGGTAAATCGGGGATCCAGTGGCTAACATGGCCGCATGACTGGGAAACGCGGCCGCCCGCCACATGATGACAAGCTGACGCCGGCCGAATGGCGCATCGTAAATGCGGTACGGCATGGCCTGACCAACCAGCAGATTGCGGACAGACGCGGTGTCAGCCTGGATGCGGTGAAGTATCACGTTGCCAACGCCATAGCGAAGCTGCAAGTCAGCAACCGCAAGGCGCTGAAGACCTGGGCCGGCGTGCCAAAGGACAGCGTCTTACAGACCGGAGAGACAAAAATGACGGATGAAATCAGCTACTACGGACTTGGCCAGGTATCGCGGGCAGTTAGCGATATCGGCAAGGCAGAGTCGTGGTATCGCGATGTGCTTGGTGTCGACCATCTGTATACCTTCGGGAACCTGGCGTTCTTCGATCTTGGCGGGACACGGCTGATGCTTTCCGAGGCGGAAGACAAGCCCGGTGACGAGTCGTTGCTATATCTTCGGGTACCGGATATTGCGGCAGCGCACGAGCGGTTGAGTGCAGAGGGCGTTGAGTTCATCAACGCTCCGCACATGATTCACAAGCACGAAGACGGGGTCGAGGAATGGATGGCGTTTTTCAACGATCCCGAAGGACGGCCACTCGCACTGATGTCGGCGGTTACGCCTGCTGAAGAAGGAAGCTGAGCGAATCGACTGCTTTCGCAGGCGATATTTCAAGAATCTCGGCGCTGACGACATTCTCGGCAACGAACGGGTCTTCACTGCCCTGGATACGCAAGATAAAACCCGTCGACCTCTGCCACGCGGATCGGCGTCTCGTAGACGGCCGTTAACTGTTCGGCTGTCAGCACTTCCTGCTTGCTGCCGTCGGCAAAGACCGTTCCTTCTTTCAACAGCACAACCCGGTCGATCTCGGGCGGAATTTCGTTCAGGTAGTGCGTGACTACAACGATGTTGCGACCGGCGTCGGCGAGCTTTCGAATTCGTTTCATGTAGTCAAAGCTGGCTGCGAAGTCGAGACCGGAGGTCGGCTCGTCGAGTATCAGCGTGACAGGGTCGTGGACCAGTGATCGCGCGAGCAGGCAGCGTCGCTGCTGGCCGCTCGACATTTTTTTGAGTTCTGTATTCCTGAGTTCGGCGACGCCGAGCTCCTCAAGTGTATTTTCTGCCGCCTCAATCTGTTCTCGTGTAACTCGGTCGGAGAGTATGCCGTGTACGCCGATGCTCGAGTGAAATCCGGACACAACGACTTCGATGGCAAGTGTCGTTGGCGTATAGCGCTGATGCAGGTCGTTGGATACGACGCCAATGCGTCTGCGCAAATCCCAGACATTCCACTTGTCCCTGCCAAGGATTCGCACGTAGCTGCCTTCACGAACAACCGGGTAAAGCTCGCGGTTGATGGTCTTTAACAGCGTAGTCTTGCCGGAGCCGTTGGGCCCGATGATCGCCACGCGTTCGTGCTGGTCGATCTCGAGGTTGAGATGCTCGAATACACAGGTCGTGCCGCGCCAGATCGTGGCGTCACGGATTTCTATGAGCTTCGGTTGCGCCATCAGATCTCGCTGGACAGGTTGCTGACGACCTGCGATGGCACGATGCGCTGGAACATCATGACGCCGATATTTTCCATCGTCGTCGCGATCATCATCGCGTAATGCTCTGCGTTCGGGTCACGGCGTTTTGACTCGGCGAGCGTGAGCCCGTCAGGGTAGCGCAGGACATTGCGATACGCCTCGGTGAAGTGCGGACTGCCGAACGATCGAAACAGCTCGATCGCAGCAAGTTCGCGTCGCTGCTGGCGTGTCTGTCGCATCTGCAGCAACGCGAAGAAGACACCGCCGATAACGACTACGGCACTGAAAATTTCAGCCATGTTGGCAAGTCGGTCGAGTTCAGTCATAGCGATCTCTCTGGATTATGCGGCCTGGTGCTTCCAGGACCCACGCCGGAACACGATGATACTGAGAACGGTCAGCAGGGACTCGGCGATTACGATCGAGGCGAAGGCGCCGTTTGGTCCAAACGGTGTCTGCGTCGCGAGATACCACGCAAGCGGTGTTTCGAGGAGCCAGAAGCAGATCAGGTTCAGGAAAACCGGGGTTCGAGTATCGCCGGCGCCGTTCAATGCCTGCACCATGACCATGCCGTAGGCGTACATCGGGAAGCCGAGGCCGAGAATCATCAGGCAGCTCGTCCCCCAGCGCAGCACGTCGGGATCCGTTGTAAAGAAGCCCGTGATCTGCTGAGCGAAGATGAACAGGAACAGACCGGCGCCGGTCATGAAGTACATGTTGTAACGTGCGGCCAGCCATGCCGATTCCTCCGCCCGGTCCGGCAATTCTGCACCGAGATTCTGGCCGACGAGTGTTGCAGCGGCGTTACCTAATCCCCACGCAGGCAGGAAAATGAACTCCATCATGCGCAGCGCAATCGTGTATGCGGCGATGGCCGCGCTGCCAAAGATGGCAACGATGCGCATGACGATAATCCAGCTTGCCGTTGCCACCAGGAACTGGCCGATGCCGCCGAGCGAGATGCGAATCATGCGCAGCATGAGCGGGCCTTTGATGCGCAGGTTGCGCATCGCAAACTCGAGTCGTCCGCGGCCGTTCAGCAGGTAGTAGAGCTGGTAGGCGACGCCGATGCCGCGGCCGATCGTCGTCGCGATAGCGGCACCGGTAACGCCCAGCTCCGGGAACGGGCCGAGCCCGAAGATCAGGCAGGGATCAAGAATAATGTTGATGCCGTTCGCGAGCCACAGCGAACGTAGCGCTACGGTGGCATCGCCTGCGCCGCGAAACGCCGCATTCAGTAGAAACAGGTAGAAGATGCTGAAAGATCCGCCAAGCAGCCAGGCCGTGAAGCCGTAACCGGTTTCGACGACGCTCTCTGATGCGCCCATAAGTTCGAGCAGGTCGCGGGCGTAGATGAATCCGAAATAGCCGATAAGCACTGACATGACAGCGGCGACCCAGATCGACTGGCCGGTTACATCTGCTGCGCCTTGCGCATCTTTCGCACCGATACGCCGCGAGACCATCGCGGTTACACCCATACCGAGACCGATCGCGACGCTGTACAAAATGGTGATCAGCGCTTCGGTAATTCCGACGGCGGCAACGGCATCAGTTCCAAGCATCGAGACGAACGCGATATCGACGACGGCAAACACGGACTCCATGGCCATCTCGAGCATCATCGGAATCGCGAGCAGACCCATCGCCCGGGCAATCGGGCCGGTCGTGAAGTCTTCGTCGTTGTCCCGAAGCGCTTCCCGCAGGAACGCGGTTGCGCGACTCCAGGTGGATCCGGATTCGCTCATGCGTGGTGTAAACTTGAGTTCTTGTTGTCCCCCAGGGTGCCTATGATGCCTGATGGCCTGCTGTTATTGCTGATCTTTATTGCGGTCGTGATTATCTACACGATTGGCAAGGTCATCAGTCTTAATCAACAGAGCCAACGGCAGTGGGAACAGGTCGACAAGAGCAAACTGAAAGAATGGGATGACGAGGAAGACTGAACTCGTTCAGTCTGTGCGCTCGCGTTTCAGCAAAGCCTCGAGTTCGTCAGCCGTGTCGCGCGCCGACTGAATCAGCTTCTCTTCGGAGTCGTGAATCTCGTGCTGCTCGACCAGCAGTCGCTCGTCGCGCTCGGCGAACGAATCAATGACGTGACGCACCTCTTCGGGAGACTGTCCGAGTTGTTTGAGAATCACCTCGGACATCGCGAGGCTCGATAGCAGCGTCTCACGGAAGATGTGCTTTATCCCCAGGTCCATGAGCTTGTGGGCGTGCCGGCGATTGCGGGCCCGAGCGACGATTGTCAGGTGTGGGTAATTTCGCAGCACCGACTCCGCGATTCGCATCGACTCTTCCATGTCGGATACGGCTAGTACGAACAATGAGGCGTGCTCGGCGCCGGCGGCATGCAGCAGGTCGTGCCTCGAGGCATCGCCGTAGTGAACGGTTGCACCGTATCGACGTACGAAGTCCACCTGGGATGAGTCGCTTTCGAGCGCGGTGAATGGCTTGCCAATAATGTTCAGGAGACGGCCGACAACCTGGCCGACACGACCGAAACCGGCGATCAGGATCTCATGGTGCTCGTTGGACGGCATGTCATAGATCCGGTTCTCGGAGTCAGACATCTTGCCGCCCAGACGCTCGGCGGCAGCGTACAGGAACGGCGTAAGCAGCATCGATACGGCGACGGCCAGTACCAGCTCGTCGATCAGTCCCTGCTCGAGTACCTTCTCGGTGCCGGCTATCGTAAGGAGGACGAATGCAAACTCACCGCCCTGTGCCAGAACCGTCGACATCTTGAGGGCATCACTGCGATCGCACATCCCAAAGCGCCTCGCCAGCGGGAATATCACCAGGGCTTTCACGCCCATCAACAGCGTGACCATGATGACGACCGTCCCGGGGATCTCGATGAGCAGGCCCATGTTGACGGACATGCCGACAGCGATGAAGAACAGGCCGAGTAACAGTCCCTTGAACGGAGCTATGTCAGCTTCCAGCTGATGCCGGTATTCCGAGTCTGCGAGCATCATGCCCGCGAGAAATGCGCCGAGGACCATCGACATCCCTGCAAACTGCATCAGCAGTGCGGCACCAATAACCACAAGCAACGCCATCGCGGTGTTGATCTCGGGGATGCCCGAGCGTGCCGCGACTCGCAGGATCGGGCGCAACAGCACGCGGCCGGCGACGATCAGGCCGACGATTGTGCCGAGCATGATGCCAATCTGGACGACATTAATTCCTTCGTCGAGCTTGGCGTTGGCACCCAGCAACGGCAGCATGGCAATTAACGGAATGGCTGCGAGATCCTGGAACAACAGGACCGAAAACGCCGCACGGCCATGTACGGTACCGAGCTGCTTTTTCTCGGACAGCATCTGCAAAACGAATGCCGTCGACGACAACGCAAGGACCAGCCCCGTAACGATGGCCGCGTTGCGCGTAAAGCCGAACGCCGCGGCGACCGCCGCAATGGCGATGGCCGAGAGCACCACCTGCGACATGCCGAGCCCGAATACCATGCGCCGCATCACCCAGAGCCTCGACGGTTTGAGTTCCAGACCGACGATGAACAGCAGGAATACGACGCCGAGTTCAGCGAAATGCAGGATATGCTCAGGATCCGCGACAAAGCGCAGCCCGAAGGGGCCGATAATGATGCCGGCTGCGAGATAGCCGAGTACCGAGCCGAAGCCCAGTTTGCGGCTGATAGGGACCGCGACGACGGCGGCCAGCAGGTAGATCAGGGATTCGGCGAGAAATGTCATTGTACGAAGTCTAAATGCAGGGATCGCGAATTGTCGCGTTTTTGGATTACACTTGTGCGCTCGCGGATGCCGGGTTCCCGAGGAATATCCTTCGATCGCTTGGAAAACTTTATGAGTAATGGCAGGAATTGGTTGATTGCAGTCGCGTTTCTGGTGACGAGCCTGGGCCTGGCTGGCTGCGGTTCAAACAGTGATGAAGCGGCAGAGGCTGACAAGGCGAACGGCCGCGCGAATGCGGACGCAATGGCGCAGGAACACTCCGCGGATTCGACAGACCCGACCCCGATCGCCGAGATGGAGCCGGCCGTTGAGGTGATCACCGACACGATGCCGTATTCCGAATACCAGGACGAGCTGGTCTACGGATATTTCGCAGCTCCGGCGGACATGTTTGAGCCGCTGCCGGCCGTGATCATGATTCATGAGTGGTGGGGACTGAACGACAACGTTCGCGCTATGGCACGGCGCCTGGCAGGAGAAGGTTATATCGTCTTCGCGGTGGATCTTTACGGCGGCAAAACCGCCGAGACGCCGACGGATGCGCGCAACCTGATGCTTGAGGTGGTCGAGGATCCGGATTCTGCAAACGCGAATATGCGAGCAGCGTGGGAGTTTGTGGATTCGATTGGCGCACCGCGCATCGGTTCACTTGGTTGGTGCTTTGGTGGCGCCTGGTCACTGAAAACGGCGCAGTTGCTGCCGAACGAACTGGATGCGGCCGTAATTTATTACGGCAGCGTTACCGCCGAAGAAGAACAGCTTGAACCGATTACCGCCCCCATTCTCGGACTGTTCGCAGAAGATGATCGGGGGATCCCGGTTGATTCCGTACGTGCCTTCGACGCGTCCATGACGAATCTCGGCAAGACCGCTGAGATTCATGTTTACCCGGGCGTTGGCCACGCATTTGCGAACCCGACGGGAGACCGTTACAACGCTGAAGCAGCTAAAGATGCCTGGGCGAAGACGCTGGAGTTTCTTAACCTGCACCTTTCCACCAGATCGGGCGGTTGATAAAGCGCGCTTTTCAATGCACCTACAAGGCTGCGCGCCGCGTGGTCGTCGCGGTGGTTGGCGTAACCGTTGTTCTGATCGGCGTGGTCATGATCGTCACGCCAGGGCCTGCGATCGTCCTGATCCCTGCAGGCCTCGCTATTCTGAGTCTCGAATTCGCGTGGGCACGCCACTGGCTGAAGAAAGTGCGCGAGACCATCAGTCGGAAGTCCGCTGAGTCTTTCGGTGATCGGGCCGAGAGGCATCGCGAGTAGATGGGACAGTCCACACGAATCCCCTGGGACCGGCACGCAGCCGAGGGATTCGTCGTCGTCGTCAGTATCCTGCTGGCATTCTCGATTGACGCGTGGTGGGACGGGTACCAGGAAGATAAGCGAGAAAGGAAACAACTCGCCGCGATGCGCGAAGAGTTTTCCGCGAGCGCGGTCGCATTAGAGGCCATCTATGAGAGCATCGAGCAGCACGCCGCTGGTGTAGATGAGCTCATGTTATTGCTCAAATCGGCTGAAGCAGAGTCGATAGACGTGCCTGGACATCTGCTCGGCTACGCGATCGGCTGGCGCACATCAGACGTGTCTACCAGCACACTCGACACGCTCATCGCTTCCGGTGATCTCAATCTTCTGGAGAATGAGGAGCTGCGACGGGAGCTGGCGGGCTTCCCCGCGTTCTTGCTAAATCTGACAGAAGACGAACTCATGGCGATGCAATTTGCCGAAAGCGTCATGGTGTCTTTTATGGCGCGTGAAGGATTGGCAGAGGCGGCTTACTCGAACCGACCCAGCCTTGATTGGCCGGGCGCTCCGGAGTACGTAAGCGTGAATGCGAGTGACGAGCTCATCGGCCTGCTGATGGCCCGCCGAGTTCATTTTCATTTCTCGTTAGAACAGTTGCCGCAGGTAAAGGCTTACCTCGAAAGCCTGATCGGGAAAATCGACGCTGAGCTTGAGACCTGATACCAGCGGTAACTGCCGCTGCCTGCCCAATAAAAAAGGCGCCGCAGAGCGGCGCCTTCAAAAATGCGACAGCGGGGGAACTGTCGCGGGAGCTATCCGGGAAGTTCGGGGGGAGAGAGACCCGGTAGCCCCAGGGGGTACCTCTTACCTAGTGGCGAAACCGTGGATTTCAACGGTGGGGAGATCGCCGGCCAGGGCAGTGGTTGCTGCGGCGGAAACGCCCAGCAGGACGACTGCAACGCCGACGAGGGCGAGCAGATTTTCGAATCGATTGGTTTTCATTAGCGCATTCCTCAAATTTGTGTGCGGCGCCGCATCCCAGCCACGCCCAATTTCATAAAACTCGCTGTATATACTGCACAAGCCGTGCCAACTTTTGTTTTCTATTTAAATCAATGGTTTAGAGATAATCATGGGTTACGAAATTCCGTAAGTTACGAAAAACCGTAAACATATTTACGAAATCTCGTATATACTGCGCCGCATGATCACGCAGGACGACTACGAGTGGCTGTTTCGCAAGTCGCCGACGATGACAACATCGATTTCGGAGTCCGGGGCCTACCTGGACGTCAATGACGCGATGCTGGAACGACTCGGCTACAGCCACGAGGAGATGGTTGGCAGCCAGCCCGAAGACTTCGCGACCCCGGACAGTGCCGTTCGTATTCGAGAGGAGTTGCGCCCGGCGCTGCGACGCACAGGCAAACTCGAAAACAAGCCGATCAGCTTTGTCGCTAGAGATGGGGAGGTTGTGGACTGCACGACCAATGCTTTCATCGAGTACGACAAGGAAGGTGAATTCCTGCGTACGGTCGCGATGTACAACGAGATATCGGACCAGGCCCGCGCGAACTTCAAATACCGCACCTTGTATCGCAGCACACCGGCGATGCTGCACACCGTCGACGGCGACGGTCTCATCATCACGGTTACCGATCACTGGCTGGCGAAGATGGGCTATTCCCGCGAGGAGGTCGTCGGTCGTCCGATTACGGACTTCTTCAGCGTACGTGATCGCAAGTACTACGCAGACGGACGCTTGCAGCAACTGATCAGCGAGGGCGGATTCACCAACCTCGAGCGGCAGATGGTGACGCGCAACGGTACCTCGATGGACGTCATCATGTCGGCTATCTCGCATCGAGACAAAGACGGTCAGGTCGATCGCATGCTGGTGGCATCCAAGGACATCACCGAGCGCCGCCGTGCCGAGCGCGAGTTGCGCCGCACACTGGCAGAAAATGCGAGGCTCAAGGAGGAACTGCAACGCGAGCGTGACTACCTGCGCGAAGAAGTCAGCGTCGCGATGAATTTCGGCCGCATTATCGGCACCAGTCCGTCATTGCGGCGCATGCTGAAGCGCATTGAAGCCGTCGCCGATACGCCTGCCAGCGTGCTGGTGCAGGGCGAGTCCGGTGTCGGCAAGGAACTCGTCGCAACGGCGATACATGTGCGCAGCGCCCGCGCCGATGGCCCGCTCGTCAAGGTCAACTGCGCATCGATCCCGAAGGAACTGTTCGAAAGCGAATTTTTCGGCCACGTAAAAGGCGCGTTTACCGGCGCCCACCGTGACCGCATTGGTCGCTTTCAGCTGGCCGATGGCGGCACGATTTTCCTGGACGAGGTCGGCGAAATCCCGATGGAGCTGCAGGGCAAGCTGCTGCGAGTCCTGCAGGAAAGCGAGTTCGAGCGGGTTGGCGATGACGTGACACGGTCCGTGGATGTTCGGGTGATCGCCGCGACGAATCGAAACCTTGAGCAACTTATCGTCGATGGCGAGTTCCGCGAAGACCTGTTTTACCGGCTCAGCGTATTCCCGGTTGATGTTCCGCCGCTCCGCGAGCGCGGCGATGACATCGTGCAGCTGGCGCAGCATTTTCTCGAGCAAACCTGCAAGGATTTTGGCCGCGACGTTTTGACGCTGACGCGTTCGCAGACTGCGAACCTCAAAGCCTACGAGTGGCCCGGCAATGTTCGGGAACTCAAGAACGTCATTGAGCGTGCCGTCATCTTGTCGACCGGCAAGGTCCTGAGGCTCGATCTGTCGATGCCCGCACTGAAAGCCGGGGCCGAGGATATTCTGGACGTGAGCGCGGTAAACAACGAGATACTTACTGAAAAAGAAATTCGTGAATTCCAGAAGCGGAATATCGTCAAAGCACTTGAACACTCCAACTGGAAGGTATCCGGGAAGGGTGGTGCGGCGGAGCTGCTCGGCGTGAAGTCGACGACGCTCGCGGACCGTATTCGCACCTACAAGATAAAGAAACCGGCAAAACGCTGATGGAATTTCTCACCGACGCACATCCACTCGTCTACATCGTTGTCATCGCGATCGCGACGATGCTGTTCCTGCCCGGATCAATCTCGATGATGATCGCCGGTTTCACCTACGGGTTCCTGCCAGGTTTCCTGTGGGCGGCAATCGCGATACCACTTGGAGCGCAGCTCGCATTCGAGGCCGGTCGCTGGGTTGCGCGTCCCTGGGTGGAACGGCGTCTGCAGCAAAACGAACGCATGCGTGCGATTCAGGCGGCGCTCGTCAATGAAGCGTTCCTGATTATCCTGCTGACGCGCCTGTCATTACCGATCCCGTACAACCTGCTGAACTACCTGTACGGAGCTACGCCGGTACGGGCCAGCGTCTATTTTATCGCGACTGCAATCGGCATGTTGCCGGCTATCGGGCTGTACGTATACCTCGGTTCGATTGCGCGCGACATCGGCGAGATCATGAGCGACGAGGCGACGCCGTCGGAACTTGGATACTGGCTGCTCGCTTTCGGCACGGCCGCAATCGTCGCTGTCGTCATCATCATTCACCGCACGGCGGCGCGTGCATTGCAGAAACACCTCGAGGAAGGAGTCGAGTCATCCGTATGAAATTCTCAGCACTCATTTTGTTGCTTGCAGCGTCCACAGCTTTTGCCGCCGACCTGCCATTGCCCGTGCAGAGCGCCCTGAACCTGCGCCAGGTTCCGCACGAAGCGATGAGTGCGCGCGTTGTCGATCTCGAAACCGGCGACATCATTCTCGACTGGCGCGCAGATGAAGCGCGCAATCCTGCGTCAACGATGAAACTCGTAACCACGCTCGTGGCGTTGGACGTCCTCGGGCCTGCCTACCAGTGGCAGACAGAGGTCTATGCTCGCGGAGAAATTGTTGGCGGCGTCCTCGATGGCGACCTGGTCCTGAAGGGGTACGGCGATCCATTCATGGTTACCGAGCGCGTCTGGCAGCTGTTGCGGAGGATCCGCCACGCCGGGATCACCGAAATCACCGGCGACCTGTTGATAGACGACAGCTGGTTTGACGTTGGCAACCACGACCCGGCCGCGTTCGACAAGCAACCGCTGCGCGCCTACAACGTCGCTCCGAACGCGCTGCTGATGAACTTCAAGGTTGTTCGTTACTGGTTCGAACACGCCGAGGACGGGAGTGGAGTTGATGTTCGACTCGACCCGCCGCTTGAAAACCTGCGCGTCGACAATCGACTGACGACACGCAACGGCTACTGCGGCGGTTACCAGCGTGGTATCGCGTTGACGATGAACGACGAGCTGGACGAAACGACTTTGTCCGGGCGTTTCCCCAGCGGTTGCAAGCGCTATGCGATGGACCGCACGGCGCTCAGCCACAACGAATTCGTGTACGGACTATTTGCAGCCCTCTGGCGCGAGTCGGGCGGCGGTTTCTCGGGCGACTGGAAGAATGTCGTGGTTGAAGAGGACGAGGAGCCGCTGCTCGTATTTAAGTCGCTGCCTTTGCACGACGTGATTTCGCGCGTTAACAAACACAGCAATAACGTCATGGCGCGTCACCTGCTGTACACGCTGGCGGCCGAAACCGGCGGTGCGCCGGGTACCGAAGCTGCCGGTCGGACGATCGTCGACAGCTGGCTGCGCACCCGCGGGCTGGCGACTCCCGAGATCGCGCTTGAAAACGGCGCCGGCCTGTCGCGGGAAGTGAGGATCTCAGCCGAGGCGATGACCAAACTGCTCGAATTCGCCTGGCGGCAGCCGTATATGCCGGAATTCCTGTCATCCATGGCACTGTCCGGCCTCGACGGCACGCTGCGGCGTCGCTTCGATTTCCAGGACCTCAATGGCCAGGCGCATATGAAGACCGGTTCCCTGGACCACGTTTCGTCGATCGCCGGTTACCTGCAATCCCGCGAGGGGCGGCGCTACGCGGTGTCCGTCCTGCTCAATCATCACGATATACATCGCGGTTTCGGTGACGAAGTGCAGGAAGCGCTGTTGCGATGGCTATACGAGTACCGGGTCACAGATTAAGTTCAATGCTGTAGTACACTCAGCGCGGGTTTTGGGAGATTCAACATGCGTCTCATTCTTGGGCTTCTGACGCTGTTGCCGCTCGTCGCATTTGCGGAGACGGCTTACGTAACTGACAACCTTCGGCTTGGTATTCACCAGGCAGAAGACACCAGCGACCGCGCGTTTCGCGTACTGGAAAGCGGCCAGGCAATGGAAGTGCTTTCGCGCGACCGTAATTACGCCAACGTCCAGCTCCCGGACGGCACGGTTGGCTGGGTGAAGTCCGCGTACCTGGTTGATGAGAAACCTGCGAAGCTGATCGTCACCGAGACGATGGCCGAACGAGATAACCTGCAGGCTGAAATTGCTGATCTCAGGGCTTCATTCGCTGCCCCGGCCGCAACGATCGAAGCGCTGGAAGGCGATGTCACCAGTCTGAACGACCAGCTCGCAGCGGCCAACCAGCAGATCGCCGACTTGCAGCAGTCTACGGTGGACGCGGAAGCGATCAAGGCACAGTACAAGGGCAGCCTGCCGCTCAGCTGGGTCGGTATCGCAATTGCGGTTTGCCTGATCGCAGGCTTCCTGCTGGGTCTCTGGTGGGTCGACAGGCGCAGTCGTGCTCGCCACGGCGGCATTCGTATCTACTGAAACGACCGCCACTTTATTTCGCGGTGTTATATCGCGATAACCGATCAGCCGTTCACGTGATGGTCGGCCACTCTTAAGGTAACTCCGACTGCCGCGCGAGTGCGCGGCGCAAATGTATCAGGAGTTGCCGCATGGCCACGATGCCCGCGAGCGTATTACCGCTCGACAGCGAACAAACGAATAACCTGAACGTTGCCGTTACCGGACTGACGGCCGATCAGCTCACCTGGGTTTCGGGCTATGTCGCCGGATTAGCGGCTGCGGGCGACTCTCTCCCGTCCGCAGTTCCGACGTTACAGGTCGATAGCGACCAGGTTCTGACGATTCTCTACGGCTCGCAGACCGGCAATGGTGAGGGCGTCGCGAACGATCTCGCGCGTGCTGCTGAGGCCACCGGCTTCGCAACCAAGCTCGTGAGCCTGGCGGACTTCAAGCCTGCTTCACTGAAACGCGAAAAATTTGCCGTGTTCGTCGTGAGCACGCATGGCGAGGGTGATCCTCCTGACGACGCTGAACTGTTTCGCGAGTACCTGCTGTCGGATAAAGCGCCACAGCTCGGAGACCTGAAGTACAGCGTGCTGGCCCTCGGCGACTCGAGCTACGTTAATTTCTGCCGGACCGGCCGCGAGTTTGATGCCCGCCTGGCTGAGCTTGGCGCAGAGCGGCTGGGCGAGATTGTCGAATGTGATCTCGACTACGAGGACGCAGCTTCCGCATGGGTCGACTCGGTTGTCGCGCGTCTGCCGTCGCTGATCGAACAGGGAGACACGCCTGCGGTACCGCATCTGCGTGCCGTTGAAAGCGCGTCGGAGTGGGATAAGAACAATCCGTTCCCGGCCGAGGTGCTGGTCAACCAGAAGATTACGGGTGGTAACTCGACCAAGGACGTCCGGCATATCGAGCTGAGCCTGGAAGGTTCCGGAATTACCTATGAGCCGGGCGACTCGCTCGCGGTCATCGTCTCGAATCCGCCGCAATTGGTCGAGGAGCTTATCGGTGAACTCGGGCTCTATGGCGAAGTAGTTGTCGAGTTGAAGGACGAGACTTTGCGATTGTCAGAGGCGCTGACAGGCAAGCTGGAAATCACGGCTTTGAATCTCGGCTTCCTGCGCGAATGGGCGGAAATTGCGGACGCTGACGATCTGCGCGCGTTATTGAACGCCGAAGACCCGGGCGATCTCACCGACTATGTCGATACCCACCAGCTCATCGATGTCGTGCGGCAATTCCCGGCCGAAGTCGATGCGCAGACGCTGGTTGGTCTGCTGAGAAACCTGGCGCCGCGCTCCTACTCAATTGCGTCGAGCCTGGCGGCCAATCCGGATGAGGTGCACCTGACTGTTGCTCCCGTGCGCTACGAGGCCTTTGGTACGCCACACTGGGGTGCCGCGTCGACGCATCTGGCGGATCGCGTCGAGGAGGGCGACACCGTGTCGGTGTTTGTGGATCGCAACACGCGCTTCCGCCTGCCAGCGCCTGACCTGCCTGTGATCATGATCGGTCCTGGCACGGGTGTTGCGCCGTTTCGTGCGTTCGTTGAAGAGCGCGTGGAGCTAGGCGCTGCGGGTGACAACTGGTTGTTCTTCGGCGACCGCAACTTCGACAGCGACTTTCTGTACCAGCTCGAATGGCAGCGTCACCTCAAGCAGGGCAATCTCGCGCGCCTCGACGTCGCGTTCTCTCGCGATCAGGGCCGCAAAGTCTACGTGCAGGATCGTATCCGCGAACGCGGCGCCGAAGTCTGGCAATGGATCGAGAACGGAGCGGCGCTGTACGTTTGCGGCGACGCCAAACATATGGCGCCGGATGTTCACGAGGCGTTGGTCGACGTAATCGAGACCCATGGCGGACTGGACCGCGAAGCGGCCGAGCAGACGCTCAAGTCGTTGCGGTCAGACGGTCGTTACCAGCGGGATGTGTACTGATGAGCAACCTGACTGAAGTCGAGCACATCAAGGCGAGCAGCCGGCACCTGCGCGGCACGATCGAAGAAAGCCTGAACGATCCGCTCACAGGCGCCATTGCCGATGCTGATACACAGCTGACCAAGTTTCACGGGACTTACCAGCAGGATGATCGCGATGTGCGCAGTGAGCGCAAGCGGCAGAAGCTGGAGCCTGCTTACAGTTTCATGATTCGCGCCCGGATCCCGGGCGGGTTGCTGACCACCGAGCAGTGGCTCGGTCTTGATCGCATCGCCAGTGAGTACGCCAACCAGACGATTCGCCTGACGACACGCCAGGCAATCCAGTATCACGGTGTCGTCAAGCGCAACCTGAAACAGACGATCGCCGAGATAAACCAGGCAACACTCGACACGATTGCCGCCTGCGGTGATGTGAATCGCAATGTCATGGCGCCGCCACTGCCTGCGTTGTCGTCGGTGCACCGAAGTGTGCAGCGTGATGCTGAGCAACTGTCGGAACACCTGATGCCGAACACCAGGGCGTACCACGAGATCTGGCTGGACGGCAAGAAAGTCGAGTCGTCGAAGCCGGAGGTTGAGCCGATATATGGCGACACCTACCTGCCGCGCAAATTCAAGGCCGCGTTTGTGATTCCGCCGCAGAACGATACCGATATTTTTACGCAGGACCTTGGTTTCATTGCCATTGTCAGGGATGGCAAGGTGGCCGGGTACAACGTGACTGTCGGCGGCGGTATGGGCATGACACACGGCGAGACGGCAACCTATCCGCGACTTGCCGACGTGTTTGGCTATGTCGACGCCGAGGATATTCTGCAAATTGCCGAAGCCGTTGTTACTACGCAGCGGGACTTCGGTGATCGAACCAATCGCAAACACGCGCGCCTCAAGTACACGATCGATGACAGGGGTGTCGAGTGGTTTCGTGGCGAAGTTGAGTCGCGCTCCGGCGTGAAATTCGCGCCCGCCGCGGATTATGCATTCGTCGCTAACGGCGACGTGTATGGCTGGAACAGGGACGATACGGGTGCCTGGCACTACAGCCTGTTCGTTGAGAACGGTCGTGTCGGCGACTTTGGTGAGCGTCGTCTGAAGAGCGGGCTACGTGCCATAGCTCAGTTGCGCAACAGCGAGTTCCGGTTGACGCCAAATCAGAACCTGATCATCAGCAAGGTCGCCGATTCGGACAAAGCGAAAGTTGCGGCGCTGCTCAGTGAGTACGGCATCGAGAACAGCACGCACGCGTCACCACTGCGCCTGAATTCGATGGCTTGCGTGGCGTTCCCGACCTGCGGGCTCGCAATGGCCGAGAGCGAGCGCTACCTGCCGTCGCTAATAGAACGGCTCGACCAGGAGCTCGCCAGGCATGGGCTCCACGACGAAGCGATCACGATAAGAATGACGGGCTGCCCGAATGGCTGCGCGCGTCCGTATGTCGCCGAAATCGGGCTCGTGGGTAAAGCGCCCGGGCGCTACTCGATGTTCCTGGGCGCCGGGTTCGCAGGCGAACGACTCGGAGCACCGCATCTCGATAACGCCAACGAGGCAGAGATCATCGACACGCTGTCGCCGCTGTTTGCGGACTTCGCGAGCGAAAAGGACGAAGCGGAACACTTTGGTGATTTTCTTGTGCGCAGGGGTGTCGTCAAGCGGGTCGACGAAGGCAGGGATATCCATGACAGCTGAAGAACGCATCTCATGCGCGTTGAAGTCGCTACCCGGCGAACATGTTCTGACGTCCAGTTTTGGCGCACAGTCGGCCGTCATGCTGCACCTCGTGACACAGCAGAAACCGGATATCCCGGTAGTACTGATCGATACCGGCTACCTGTTCCCGGAGACTTACCGGTTTGTCGACGCAATGACCGAGCGTCTCGACCTGAACCTGCACATTTATCGGCCGCAGACATCGGCTGCGTGGCAGGAAGCCAGGCACGGGAAACGCTGGGAGCAGGGCATCCGAGGCATTGAGGAATACAACGACGAGAACAAGGTAGAGCCGATGCAGCGCGCGCTGCGCGAACTGAATGTTGGCACCTGGTTTTCAGGGTTGCGACGGGACCAGTCGTCGGGCCGTTCCGAAACGCCGTTTGTGCAGCCGTCGGGCGATCGCTTCAAGGTGCACCCGATCGCGGACTGGACCGACAGGGATGTCTACGACTACCTGCAGGAGCACGGCCTGCCGTATCACCCGCTTTGGGAGAAGGGCTACGTCTCGATAGGTGACGTACATACAACGAAGTCGCTCGCCGAAGTGGATTCAATTGAAGAGACGCGCTTTTTCGGACTCAAGCGTGAGTGCGGCATTCACGGGATGGACTGGGATCCCGGGATGCAAGGCGTGAGGTCGGCTTGAGCCCTGGTCGCCGACCACAGCAAGTGAGAAAGAGATGAATCAAAATGGAACACACACAATAAGCGGGCGCCTGAAAGACCTGGTTTTCGGCACCATCGCGCTGGTACTTGTCGGGTTCATGATCATCGGCATGATGACGACGATGACGTGGTTGCTGCAGGGTCCGGCTGCGTCCTGACGAACTGGCCGATTGCCATTGGATTGCCACTATTGGTGGCTACCGTACGAAGGTAGAACGAATACCGTAGTACGGGAGAGGCCTGTGTCCTGGGATATGCTCGACTTTGCCGTGATGGCAGCTTTGCTTATCGGCGTCGTCGCTACCTACAAGCTGGTTATCCGGCGTGCACCGAATTCCACCTACCGGTGGGGGGTACGGGCAGCGTTGCTGACCGTGTTCCTCTTGATCTGGGTCAATGGGGCGGTCGGGATTATTGGCGGCGAAAACAATGATGCAAACATGTTGTACGTCGCTGTTCCGATTATCGGGCTCATTTTTGCGGTCGCCGCACGATTCAAGGCGCCCGGCATGCAGCGCGCGTTGTATGCGATGGCTGCAACCCAGGTACTTGTGACCGCGGTAGGCGTATTCATCGGCGACCGGGTTGCCGCATCCGGGGTGCCGACAGACGCTATTGTGATTACGGTATTTTTCGTCGCCGCGTGGCTGGCTTGTGCACAGATCTTCGCGCGCTCGGTTCGCGGCCTATTCTGACTCGGCTTTCTCGAGAATCGCCTTCGCCTGTTCGACGAGAGAGCCCGGCACATAGATTGATGCTCTCGTAACCAGCCCGGGCACCGGCGAAACGGTGCTGACCGTGGCCGGAATTCCCTCGGCGCGCAACATGCCCGCGAAGATTTCCGCTGCTGGCTGATTGAGGTAGAACGCGACCTCTTCGGGTTCGTCAGACATACGCTACCTTATACCTGATTTCAGAACGTCGACGTCAGGCCGCGGCCGTCACATCGTCGGTACAACCGCCTTTGACGGGCAGGCTGGCATCCGCAAAAAGTGCGTCGATATCTTCCTGTGACGTCGCGCGGCGAATGTCGTCGAGCTGCTTGTTCGAGACATGCGATGCGAACAGCTGCAGGAACTCGATCATGTAGCGGCGCAGGACCGCGTCCCTGCGATAGCCAATCCATGTCGTACTGCGAGGGAACAGGCCCTCGGCATCCAGCACCGTCAGATCTTTCTTGTCTGAACAGTCGGCCGCCATACTGGCAACGATGCCAACGCCCAGGCCCATGCGAACGTAGGTCTTGATGACGTCAGCATCGCGAGCTGTGAATACCACGTCCGGCTCGAGACCTTCATCGGCGAACGCGCGCTTTAGTGAGGACTGCCCGCCGAAACTGAACACGTACGTAACCAGCGGGTGTTCGGCGAGATCCTGCAGCGTGATTTTGCGGCCCAGTTCGGCGAGCGCGTGACCCTTGGGCACGACGATGGAGCGGTCCCACCGGTAACTGGGCACCAGCAGCAGGTCGCCGAACAGTTCGCCGGAGCCCGTCGCAATGGCGAAGTCGAGCTGGTTGGCCGACACCATGTCGGCGATCTGCTCGGATGTGCCCTGGTGCAGGTTCAGATTGACCTTTGGAAAGCGCTCGCGGAATTCGGCGACGATTTCCGGCAGCACGTAACGTGCCTGCGTGTGCGTCGTCGCAATCGAGAGTGCGCCTTCTTCTTCCTGGTAGTAATCCTTCGCCAGGCTGCGGATGTTCTCGGCCTCGCGCATGATAATGCGCGCGCGCTCGATCACCTGGTGCCCGGCCGGTGTGATGCTGCCGAGACTCTTGCCCTTGCGCGTGAACAGCTGCATGCCGAGCTCTTCCTCGAGCAGCTTGAGCTGCTTGCTGACGCCCGGTTGGCTCGTGTACAGGCGCTCGGCAGCGGCCGTGATGTTCAGGCCGTTGTCGACGATCGCCAACAGGTATTTGAGTTGCTGCAACTTCATGCGGTGGCCGACTCTTGCTGTTCCAGTCTATGACCTGCAAAGCGTCCCCGAGGTTCCTTCGGCCCCTGGAGCGCTGAGTTCAGGCGTGGATAAACACCTATACCAATTCTTATTACGCAAAGCTATATCGGCAGAAACAGTCCGTCTTTTTGGCTCGGCATGAGCGGATTTATAGTTTCCGCCACTCCAGAAGACCGGACTAACCGATGAACTATTTCCCCGCTTTCCTGAAACTCGAAGACCGGCCGTGCCTGGTCGTCGGTGGCGGTGATATTGCGTTGCGCAAAGCGCGCCTGCTCGTCAATGCGGGTGCGAGCCTGACGGCTATTGCTCCTGATTTCACCACGGCGTTCGAGGAATTTGCGGAAGCAAAGGGCTTCTGCCTCGTGAGGCGTGAGTTCCGGGACACTGATCTGCGCGGCCGCTGGCTGGTTGTCAGCGCGACCGGCAATCCTGCTGTTGAGCGCGCGGTCTTTGAGGCAGCGACGGCCGCAGGCGTGTTCTGCAACGGTGTCGACGATATCGACAACTGCAGCTACATAACTCCTGCGATCGTCGATCGTAGCCCGATCGTTGTAGCGATCTCGTCAGGCGGCGCCGCGCCCGTGTTGGCGCGCAATGTCCGCGAACAAATCGAGCGCTTGTTGCCGGCAGGGCTGTCGAATCTCGGCGAGCTCGCCAGGCGTTGGCGTGAGCGTGTGACAGCGCGCTTCCGCAGTTTGCTCGAACGTCGCCGCTTCTGGGAGTCCGTATTCTCCGGGCCCATCGCGACCCGCGCGTTGGTTGGCGATATCGCCGGCGCCGAACGGCAAATCGCGGACCTCATTCAATCCTCTGACGTCTCTCCATCCGGGGAAGCCTGGCTCGTCGGAGCCGGGCCGGGCGACCCCGATCTTTTGACGCTGCGAGCCCTGCAGGCGATGCAGTCGGCCGACGTGATTCTCCACGACCGGCTGGTGTCGGATGAAGTGCTGGGGCTGGCCCGCCGCGACGCTGATCTGATTTCCGTCGGCAAGACGCCGGGATGCGCGGCCAACGGCCAGGAGGAAATCAATGAGCTACTCGTCTCGCTGGTTGCGGCGGGTAAACGGGTCTGCCGACTCAAAGGTGGCGATCCATTTATCTTCGGACGTGGCGGCGAGGAAGCGGAGGCGCTCGCCCAGGCTGGCCTGCCTTACCAGGTTGTTCCCGGCATTACAGCGGCCGCCGGTTGCGCCGCGGCGGCAGGAATCCCGCTGACTCATCGCGACGCATCCCAATCCGTCGCGTTCGTAACGGCCCATGGCAAGGATTCGCTGGACAGTCTCGACTGGTCCGCTCTTGCCCGCGACAGGCAGACGCTCGCTTTTTACATGGGCGTCCGTCGTTTCGGCGACCTGATGAACAACCTGATAGACAATGGGCGTGCCGCCGATACGCCCATTGCGATTGTCGAGAACGGCACGCGCCCCGAGCAACGGGTTATTCGCGGCACGCTGGGCCAGCTCGTTTTGCTGGCTGAGGCGCATCGTGTCAGGGCGCCGGCCATCCTGTTCGTTGGTGACGTGGCCGCGATGGGTGTCTCTGCCGGCACGCAGACTTCGCCAATTTATGCTAAACATCTAAACAAGGTCGCAGAACAAGGCTAAGAACCATGATCTACAACAATATTCTCGAAACCATCGGTAACACGCCGGTTGTCCGCCTCAATAACATGGGGCCCGATCACGTCACCATGTATGTGAAGGTCGAATCGTTCAATCCGCTTGCGTCGGTAAAGGATCGCCTCGCATTCGCGATCATCAACGATGCCGAGCAGCGTGGCACGATCAAGCCCGGCCAGACAGTCGTCGAAGCGACGTCGGGTAATACCGGTATCGCGCTCGCGATGGTGTGTGCCGCCAAGGGTTACCAGTTCGTCGCGACGATGGCTGATTCGTTCTCGGTTGAGCGGCGCAAGATCATGCGAGGTCTTGGAGCGAAGGTAATCCTGACGCCAGCAGCCGAGCGAGGCACCGGCATGGTCAGGAAAGCCGAAGAACTCGCCGAAAAGCACGGCTGGTTCCTGGCGCGCCAGTTTGAAAACGAAGCAAACCCGGAATATCACCGCAACACGACCGCGCCGGAAATCCTGCGCGACTTTGCCGGCCAGCGACTCGACTACTGGGTCACCGGCTACGGCACCGGCGGCACGATGACGGGTGCCGGGCAGGTACTGAAAGCGGCGCGTCCGGATCTCAAAGTCATCGCGACCGAGCCTGAGGCGGCTTCGCTGCTGGCCGGCGCCGAGTGGGCGCCGCACAAGATCCAGGGCTGGACGCCGGACTTTATTCCCGACGTACTCGATCGAGAAGTCTACGACGAGTTGCTGTCGATCTCTGATGATCGAGCGATCGAAGTCTCGCGTGAGCTCGCAGCCAAAGAGGGCATCTTTACCGGAATTTCCTCCGGTGCGACGCTGGCGACGGCACTCGATGTTGCAGAGAAAGCACCGAAGGGCTCAGTGATTCTGGCGATGTTGCCGGACACTGGTGAACGCTACCTGTCGACGCCGCTGTTCGAGGGCGTCAATGAGGGTTCGGACGACGACTGGCTCGAGACGCTGTAGCAATTGTGATTTTGTGACCAAATGCTTCAATTTGGAGCTAAATCACTGACACAAAGCGAAAAATTCGTTTCAGCTGAGACTTGTATCACAGTCTGAGGACCGGCCGGCTGGCATCGTAAACTGATTCCAAGTACCAAGCGGGAGGCTGGTGCCCGGTGTCGGCAGACGTTCACGACCTGAAAACAGAGAAGCAGTTCGGCAAGGCTGGTGCCTTGCTGCACTCGCTGGTGCCGCGCGCGCAGGTTTTCTGTTTTTACGATCGTGATCGCGACTGCACCTGGAGCAGCGACGGCGCTGAGGACGGCGAATTGGACGCCTTCGTGGCGGACCTCCCAACGGAAATCATCGACGAGCTTGCAGCCGAGCGCGATATTCTCAAACGTTCATTGAAGTCCGGACGAACCGTGCTGTTACTGCCGGTTTACTCGGGGTCCGAATGCACCGGCACTCTCGTCGCGCTGTTCTCCAAGAACGCGGGCAAATCCGGCTCATTCAATCCCAGCCTTCTGAAGAGCATCCTCGAACCGGCGCTGGACGTGATTGGTGAAGCTCTTCGCGTCGGTCAACGCGAGTCCGAAGTCAACGATCGCGTTCGCCAGGTCGAGGAAGAATTGCGATTCGTCTACGACATAGACGAAAAAATTCATGGTGCGTCAGGCCGACATTCGAGCCTTGCGCAACTGGTCGGTCGCAGCGGCCGCTACCTCGGGATCAACTACAGCGTCCTGATGATTCCCTCAAAGCGCATCCGCATCAGTGCGACACATGCAAGCTGGAAAGGGGTAAAGCGACGCGTGCTCGATCGCTACCTGGTTGAACACCTGATGCCGAAACTTGAAGGTCATCGCCTGCCGCGAATCTTCGAAATCCCGGCACAGGAAGGCACTGACTCGACGGCGAACGGTTACCAGGCGCTGTTGTGCCCGGTCCTCGATCAGCAGGGCAATGTCGAAGGCGTACTTGCACAGCTTGGTCGGGTCAACAACGAAAAGTTCACACGCGACGACAGGCGTTTCATGGCGCACGTCGGTCGCAAGATCGAGTACGTTATCGAACAGTCATTTGACGCGATGACCGGCCTCATGAATCGCTCCGGATTCGAGGCGCAGCTCGAGGAGTCCTACAAGACATTGTCGGGCGGCGATACGCACCAGGTGATCTACTTCGACCTCGATAACCTGCAGCTGGTGAACGATACGTTCAGCCGCAAGGCAGGAGACGAGGTCATCATGCGGTTTGCGCGCCTGCTCGAGGAAGGTCTTCCAAAAACCGGTGTGCTGTCGCGACTGACAGGCGACGACTTCTGCATGTTGTTGACAGACACTGACGTCGAGTCGGCGCTCGAATACGCGAATAACGTACGTGATAAAGCATCTTCGCTGCGTTACCTGGAAGGCGACCGCTCGCTACAGGTAACGATGAGTGTCGGCATTACTGAATTCCGGCAGTCGAACACGGAGATGGGCGCCGTCCTGACGACGGCTCGCATGGCCTGCGAAGCGGCGAAGGAACACGGCCGCGATCGCATCGAGGTCTTCGACGAGGGGAATCGCAGTGCGATTCGTCGCTATGACGACATGCAACTCGTAGCCACGATTCAGCAGGCGCTCGATAACGACGAATTCCAGCTGATGGCCCAGCCGATTGATTGCCTGACGGGTGACTCGGCAATCCCGCAGTACGAAGTACTGCTGCGGATGGCAGACGGGGACGGTGGCAAGGTCCCGTCCACGGCCTTCTTTTCGGCCGCAGAGCGTTATCGGCTCATGCCGCAGATCGATCGCTGGGTGGTATCACATACGCTTGCCACGATGTCCGAATTTCAGGATTTTGTGGCCGGCGAAAACGCGCTGTTCTCGGTTAACCTCTCCGGCCAGTCTCTCGGCGACGACGACTTCCTCGAATTTGTAGAAGAAGAAATCGAGGCGAGTGGCCTGCCGCCGGAGACGATCGGGTTCGAAATCACCGAGTCGGCCGCAGTATCGAACCTTTCCAAGGCACAGGCGTTTATCGATCGCCTCAGCGAACTTGGCTGTCATATCTCGCTGGACGATTTCGGTGCCGGGCTGAGTTCGTTTGCGTACCTCAAGAACTTCAAGGTCGACTCGCTGAAGATCGATGGCAGCTTTATTCGCGACATTACCGTCAACCGGATTTCCGAGTCCATGGTGGCGGCCATCACGCAGGTCGCCAAGGTGATGGAGTTGACGACGGTTGCCGAATACGTGGAAAGCAAGAGTACCCGGAAGCTGATCACCGAACTTGGCGTGGACTATGCGCAGGGTCACATCATTGGCAAACCGTCACTATTGCGCGACGTTCTCAGTGACCACGCGGAGACGATGAGCTCTACCGCCTAGAAGACACCCGCTTCGAGACCGGCCGCCATCGTCAGGCCCAGGTCGAAGCAGTCAGCCAGCCGCGCTTCGTCAATATCGCCCGAAATCAAAACCTCTTCCTGTACTTCCCGAACGGCCAGCCCGGTCAGGATTCGCCGCATGCTCGAAAGGGCTCCACTACCGTCATTGCCTGCACGAACAAACAGTGCGAACGGCTTACCGCCGAGCTTTTCTTCGCACGGGTAATAAACGCGATCCAGGAAGTACTTCATCGCACCGCTCATGTAACCGAAGTTCTCGGGTGTTCCGAGTATGAATGCGTCGGCCCAGAGCAGGTCGTCGGCATCGGCCTCGAGCGCGGTCCGGACACGAACCTCGACATTGTCGATATCGGGACTCGTTGCGCCCTCGATCACGGCCTTTGCCATACGATCCGTCGAACCCGATTGCGAGTGGTAGACAATCAACAGGTGTTTCTCGTCCATGGACACAGTCTGCCAGAGATTCTGTGCCGATATTCGTTAGACTGCGAGCATGGAGAGTGACGCCCGCATCAGGGAATTCCCCGAAGTCCTGCATGAGTCCCTGGGCAACTGGCTTGCTCGGGCCGCACAGGCCGGGATTGCGTTGCCGGAAAATCACTCTGCGGCGATTCTGAAAACGGTCGCGTGCAGCGAATTCGCCGCTCGAGTGATGCTCAGTGAGTGTGAGTGGTTCGAACAGCAACTGACTGAGTTCGATGCAGCGCCGGACAACGCCGACCTTGAAGCCATCGTCGCGGAGGTCGGCGATCGCTGCACGGACCCGGATATCGCAAAATCTGAACTGCGCCGTTTCCGCAACAGGTTCATGCTGCGTGTGTACTGGCGTGACCTGCACGGACTCGCTGATCTCGACGAATCCCTGCAGCAACTCTCGCTGCTTGCAGACCGACTGCTCGACGCCGCCACACGCTTTGCCCGCCGCAGTATTGAGCCACGCTTCGGTCTTCCGAAAGGCGCGGACGGTAACGAGATCCCGCTGCTTATCCTGGGCATGGGCAAGCTCGGCGGCCGCGAGCTGAATTTCTCGTCCGACATTGACCTGATCTTCTGCTACCCCGAGGACGGCGAAACGGATGGCAAGAAAGCCACGAGTGCACACGAGTATTTCGGGCGCCTTTCGCGCCTCGTCATCGCGATGCTCGACGAGGTCACCAACGACGGATTCGCGTTTCGTATCGACACCAGGCTGCGACCTTTCGGTGACAGCGGCCCGCCGGTTGTCAGCTTCCCGGCGCTCGAGGCCTACCTGCTGCAGCACGGCCGGGACTGGGAGCGCTACGCATACGTGAAAGCGCGAGTCGTTGGACCGCAGCCCGGGCAAGCGGTGCTTGCCGATCTGTACGACAATCTGCTGCAGCCCTTCGTTTACCGTCGCTATCTCGACTACGGCGTATTCGAATCGCTGCGTGACATGCACGCGATGATTGCGGCGGAGGTGCGGCGCAAGGATCTTGCAGATAACGTGAAGCTGGGCCCCGGCGGTATCCGTGAGACCGAGTTTGTCGTGCAGGCGATCCAGCTGGTGCGCGGCGGTTCGGAGCCGGCGCTGCAGGATCGCGAACTGCAGCGAGTGCTGCCGAAGCTCGCGGGCGATCGGGATTTTGGCGCAGATGGCGTGGAGCGCTTGCTCGCGGCCTATCGATTCCTGCGCCGGCTGGAGAATTTCATCCAGGCCCTGCGCGATCAGCAAACACACGATTTGCCGAAAAGGGAGACCGACCGCGCCCGGCTCACGCTGGCGATGGGTTTTTCAGACTGGGAGGAGCTGATCGCGGCACTGAATGTGCATCGACAGGCAGTGTCCGAGCAGTTCGCTGCCGTGGCATTCGGTGGTGCGTCGGCGGATGAACAAGCGGAGGAGCCGCTGGCGCAACTCTGGGATCGCGCGGCGACAGATGACGAGTGGGCAACTGCTTTGCGCGACTCCTTTGACGAGCAAGCGAACGAGCTTGGAGCCCTGCTCGCGCAATTCTCCAGTGATACGGCAACCAGGCAAACGGATTCCGCGTCACAAGCTCGACTCCGTCGGCTCATCCCGCTACTTGTGGCGCAGGTTGCAACAACCAGTCGCCCTGTCGCGGCACTGCGCCGCTGCATCGCCGTAGTCGAACGAGTATTGCGGCGCAGTGCTTACCTGGCCCTGCTTTATGAAAGCAGAACAGCACTGTCGCGATTTGTCGACTTGTGCGAACGCAGTCAGTACATCGCCGATCAGCTGGCACGGTTCCCGGTCCTGCTGGACGAACTTCTGGATCCTCGCATCTATTCAGGAACCGTGACACGCGACGACATCGCGCGCGACCTCGCGCCGCGGCTTGATGACGCGGACGACAGCGAAACGCGCATGCAGAAAATCGCGCACTTCCAGCGCGCCTGCATGTTCCGGATCGCGGTAGCCGACTTCAACAACACGCTGCCGATTATGAAGGTAAGTGACGCGCTGACCTGGCTCGCCGAAGTCATTCTTGACGAAGCGTTGCGAGCCGCCTGGGCGGACCTGGTCGAACGCCATGGCACGCCGCAGTACGAAGTCGACGGTAAGCTGCACGACGTTGGCTTTGGCATCGTTGGCTACGGCAAGCTCGGTGGCCTCGAGCTCTCCTACGGTTCCGATCTCGACATCATATTTCTGCACAACTCACGTGGCAGGTCCGGAGCGACGAACGGCGACAAACAGCTCGATAATACGATGTTCTTCAGTCGTCTGGTGCGGCGCCTGACGCATTTCCTGACCACTCAGACCGGTTCGGGCGAACTCTACGAAATTGACACCCGGCTGCGCCCGGACGGTCGTTCGGGGGTGCTCGTTACAAGCCTCGAGGGCTTCGAGGCGTACCAGGAAGAAAATGCCTGGACCTGGGAGCACCAGGCCTTGCTGCGGGCCCGTCCGGTAGCCGGCGATCCGGCCGTCGCAGAAGCATTCGAACAGGTTCGCCACGAAACGCTGACAAAGCGGGTGCGGCGGGACAAATTGCGCGACGACGTGACCAGCATGAAGTCGCGCATGCGCAAGGAGCTCGATCGCAGTACGGATGATGGCTTCGACCTCAAGCATGGTCGCGGCGGGATTGGTGATATCGAGTTTCTTGTTCAGTACCTGGTGTTGTCCGAAGCAGCGGCGGACCCCGCGGTTATTCATTTTTCAGACAACATTCGCCAACTTGATGCGCTGGTAGCGGCAGATATCCTGTCTGCGGAGGAGGGAGGCCGACTGCAGGATATCTACAAGGACTATCGGCTGCAGTTGCATCACCTCGCGCTCGATGGCCAGCCGGCGCTGGTGAATCCTGACCTGATCGCGGCAGAGCGCGAATTTGTAATCGCAAGCTGGCGTGAACGACTCGGCTGATTTCTTTATAATTCGCCCCCCTGAAACGCACACGAATGAGGCACGAAGTGGCAGCAAGAGCAGGAACCGTCGACCAGAACCTGATCCCGGCGAACTCACAACACAAATACGGCGTGCGGCCGAAGGACCTGCCGCTGAGCTGTCCGATGCCGGGCATGTACCTGTGGAATTCTCATCCCAAGGTTTTCCTGCCGATTGAGCAAACCGGCGAGGCCAAGTGTCCGTACTGCGGTGCTCAATACCATCTTACTGACGAAGACGAGTAAGCAACTCGCGTGCATATCGTTACCGGCGGCGCCGGATTTATTGGCAGCAACCTCGCACGGGCTCTGATTGAGCGCGGCTGCGATGACGTGGTTATCGTCGATGAGCTGACCGACGGCCACAAGTTCGCCAATATTGCCGATCTCGCAATCGCCGACTATCTCGATAAGGACGAGCTGCTGCGGCGCCTGGATTCTGACAAGGATTTCGCAAAGAACGTTAGGGCCATACTGCACCAGGGTGCATGTTCCGCGACGACCGAATGGGATGGTCGCTACATGATGGAGAATAACTACCATTATTCGCAGGTACTGCTGCACCATTGCCTGGCGCGCAAGACACCGTATATTTATGCGTCGTCAGCCGCTGTCTACGGCGGTTCGACCGAGTTCGTCGAAGACCCGCGCTTCGAATCGCCGTTGAATGTCTACGGCTACTCAAAGATTCAGTTCGACCGCTACGTGCGTCGTCACGCGGCGAACCCGTCCAGCCAGGTAGTCGGGCTGCGCTATTTCAATGTCTATGGCCCGCGCGAGCAGCACAAGGGTTCAATGGCCAGCGTCGCATTCCATTTCAACAACCAGCTTCGCGAGAACGGCGAAGCTCGCCTGTTTGAAGGCAGCGGCGGCTATGGCGATGGCGAGCAGCTGCGCGACTTTGTCTACGTCGACGATGTCTGTGACGTAAACCTCTGGTTCCTCGACAACCCGCAGGTCTCCGGAATCTACAACTGCGGCAGCGGTCGTGCGCAGAGCTTCAATGATGTCGCCAATGCGGTCATCGAGCATCGCGGCGAAGGCAGAATTCGATACGTGCCGTTCCCCGATCATCTGAAAGGCGCCTACCAGAGCTACACGCAGGCAGACCTGACGCAGCTACGCGCAAGCGGTTGCGACGTCGAGTTCCGGCCGGTCGAGGTCGGAGTAAAAGACTACCTGTCGCAACTTGACTGATCAGAACGCCATCCTCGTTGTCGGGCCGTCCTGGGTCGGCGACATGGTCATGGCCCAGGCGCTCTTCAAATACCTGAAGTCCGAGAGGCCGGAGTGCCCCGTCGACGTGCTCGCGCCCGCGTGGTCGCTGCCTATTGTTGCTCGCATGCCCGAGATTCGTCGAGGCATTGCGTCCGAGACGGGTCACGGGGAAATCGGGATCGGCAAGCGCCGCCAGATCGGTCGCGAACTTCGCAGTAAAGATTACGCCCGCGCCATCGTACTGCCGCGCTCGTTCAAGGCAGCGTTGATTCCCTGGTTTGCGAAAATCCCGGTTCGCACCGGTTTCCGTGGTGAGTCTCGCTATTTCCTGATTAACGACATGCGGCCGTTCGACAAGTCCGTCCTCGACCAGACCGTTAAGCGTTACCTCGCTCTGGGGACAGTTACCTCAACTCCTGAGCGCGGCCAGCCCCGCTCAGGAGTTGAGGTAACTGTCCCCGGAACCTTCCCCGCATTAACTGTCAGCGAAACCAACCAGCAACGCCTGAAATCTGAGCTCGGGCTTAACGTAGAGAGACCGGTCGTCGGACTGATGCCGGGCGCTGAGTACGGCCCGGCCAAGTGTTGGCCACTCGAGCACTTCGCCGAGCTCGCGAGAACACTGGACGATGCCGGCTATGCAGTCTGGATCATGGGCTCGGACAAGGACGCGCCGGCCGGAGATGAGATCGCCTCGGCGAGCAAGGCAATCAACCTGTGTGGTCGCACCTCACTCGAAGATGTCATCGATGTCCTGGCCCTGTGCGACCAGGTCGTATCCAATGATTCGGGGCTGATGCACATCGCCGCTGCGGTTGGCTGCCACGTGCATGGCGTTTACGGTTCATCGTCACCACGCTTTACCCCACCGCTGACGGAAAAACGCGATATCCACTGGCTCGAACTCGAATGCAGCCCGTGTTTCGAGCGGCAATGTCCGCTCGGGCACCTTGATTGCCTGCGAAAACTGGCTCCGGCCGCGATAATGACGGCAATTGCGGCGAAAAGTGCCTAAATATCAAGAAAACCGTCTATTTTCGCGATAACGTCGTCGACCGTGATCAGGTCCATGGCGTCCGGGTGACGCACACGCTGCCCCCAGCGCAGTCTGTCCACGGACTTGCCGATGAATTTCTCGACGGCCTGCGGGTAGCGATTAACGGTCAGTTCGCGGGACGTATACGGGCCGGTTCGGGCAGGGTTTGATGTGGCATAGAGGCCGAGCACCGGTGTGTTCATCGCTGTCGCCATATGCGCGGGACCGGAGTCCGGACAGATTACGAGATCGGCGGCCTCGAACAGCGCCACGAGCTGCTTCAGCGAAGTAGTCCCGACCAGGTTATCTGCTGTCCCGTCAGCGGACAGTGCGGCACCATATTCCTTTTCTGGTTCGCTCGGTCCGCCCGTAATGACGATGCGGCAGCGACGCGACTTCAGGTACGTGATCACCGCCTGGAAGTTATCGACGCTCCAGTTACGGAAATTCCTCGCGCGCTGGCTCGAGCACGGACTGATAACGACCAATGGCATGTTAGGGCTGCGGAAGTCCGCCGCGAACTGCCTGGCATCATCGTCAACCGGAATATCCCAACGCATCGGCGTCACCTCGGCGCCGAGCGTAGTCGCGAAAGACATCATCGCTTCCAGCGCGTGTTCGCCGCGCGCCGCGGGAATCCGCGCATTTGTAAACAACCACTGAAAGTCGCGCGCACGTCGGAAATCGAAGCCGAGTTTCAGCGGCGCATTGAGCAGGCGATTGACGCCATTCACACGCATTGAAGCGTGCATGCAAAGCGCTGCGTCGAAGCTGCGCCCGCCGAGTTGCTCTCTAAGGTCGGCGTACGCAGCGCGACCTTTGGATTTATCGAAGATGATAAACTCGACGCCGGCTACGTCGGCCATCAGCGAGGCTTCGGTTTTGCCAATGATCCAGGTCAGCTTCGTTTCCGGCCAGTTGTCCTGCAGGCGACGCACGACAGCGAGCGCGTGACAGGTATCACCGATGGCCGACAGGCGAACGACGCATAGGCTCGATGGCGGTGCAGACTGTGAAAACGAAACGGACAAGATACTGGAACCAGGAAAAGGGCTGACCCGTTGACCGAAACTGTCGAGAAGACCAAGACCGGCGCCATCCTATACGATAAGGCCATCATCAACCAGATTTCCGACGAACGCTTTTCGCCTGGCGGCTGGTTGCATGCTGAACCGGTTGCCGGTGAGCTTCGCTCGGCGGGTCGTGGCGCGACAATGTTCGTCGGCAATATTCCGAAGCAGTTTGTGCTGCGCCATTACATGCGCGGCGGCCTGGTCAGCAAACTGATCAAGGATACTTACGTGTTCTCGGGCGCCGACAAGACGCGCTCGTTCATGGAGTGGCGATTACTCGACAAGCTCGCTGCCAACAATATGAATGTGCCGCGGCCGGCTGCGGCTCGCTATGTACAGCGAGGCACCTTTTACACCGCCGACCTGTTGACCGTACGTATTCCGAATGTCGTATCGCTTTCCCGTTATATCGAGCAACCTCGCGACGAAGCGTTCTGGAACGGGGTCGGCGCCGCAATCTGGAAGTTTCATGAAGCGGGCGTCTATCACGCAGACATGAATGCCTACAACGTACAGATCGATCGCGATGGCGACCTGTGGATGCTCGACTTCGACAAGGGCGCACTGCGGGCTCCCGGTACCTGGCAGCAGGAAACACTGAACAGGCTGCATCGATCGCTCGACAAGATAACTCGAATGAATCCGTCGCTGCACTACCGCGCCCTGAATTGGGAGCAGCTTTTAGAAGGCTACTTCAGCGCGTCCAGATCGGCGTAGTAATCGGGGTAGCCTTCCGGCAGGTCCTTGAACTTGCGATGTATCCAGAAATACTGCTCGGGACAGCGCGCAATGTGTTGCTCGAGTACGTCGATGTAGCGTTTGGTATCCGCGACCAGGTCCTCGCTCGGGAAGTCCTCGAACGGTGGCAGCAGCGTCAGCGCATAGCTGCCGTCGGGTTTGCGTAACGGGAAGAACGGGATGACGGTTGCCTTGCCAAGTCGTGCGAGCGTCGAGGTCGCCGTTGCGTGCATGCACGGCGTACCCATGAACTCCAGCACTTCCGAGCCCTTGCGGTTGTAACTCTGGTCCGGTGCATACCAGACCGGCCTGCCGTTGCGCAGGCTTTTTACCATGCGCTTGATGTCACGCTTCTCAATGGTGTCGTCGGCAGCGCGCTCCCGGCCGGTACGCTGCAATTCAGTAATGAAGTCGCTGCGATTCCTGCGGTAGACGGCGTCAAACGGCGGGCTGTGCAGCGCGAGTACGCGGCCGCTGATTTCCAGGGTCGTGAAATGCGCGCTGAGCAGGATGACGCCCTGTCCGCGCTCCGCGGCCTGTTGCAGGTGCTCGATGCCGACTAGCTCTGTCATCCTTTCGAGGTGGCTGTCGCTTGCCCAGCGGCCGAGACCCATCTCAATGACGCTCATTCCCAGTGCCTTGAAGTGCTCGAGGGCGAGTGCATCGCGCTCGTCAGTTCCGAGGTCCGGAAAGCAGAGTTCGATGTTGCGGCGCACGATAGCGCGGCGCGAACCGCCGAGTGCGTGAACGATTCGACCCATCAGGCTGCCGATCGTGAGGGCTACCCGGTGTGGCAACATGCAGGCAAGGCGCAGCAGCCCCATGCCGATCCAGGTCGGCCAGTAGCGGGGCGCTCGGTAAGTGTTTAGCGGTTTGCGATCTGCAGCCATGGGGCCGCAGTTTACTCGGACATGCCGTCTACGTAACCACCGTCTGTGTCAACGTGGGCAATATCCGTCTCTTCCTCGCCCGCTTCAGCCTCGTTGGTCTCAATGCCGACGTGGAATGCGGCGAAGCCCGGCATGACGACCTGGTTGCGGGCCATGCCGATGATGCGGCCGCTGTGCGGAGATCGCAGCTCGGTGCGGGCGTTGTTCATGGGGTCGGTGATCGTGCCGAGAACGTCGCCTTTGCGCACTGTTGTGCCAAGCGCGACGTCGGAAAGCAGAATACCGCCGTTATCGGCGCGTACCCATTTCGAGTTGTAGTACACGGGTTCCGGGTCGCCCCAGAACCTGATCTTGCGCACCATCTCCAGCGTCGAAAGCAAGGTCTCGATACCCTTGACGCCGTGTTTCACTTCGGCGAGTTCGAGCTGCGAAGGTCCGCCGGCTTCAACCGTGACAGCAGGAATACCGGCCAGCGTTGCGGCGTGTCGCAGCGTACCCACGGTCGGCGTGCTGTGCAGCACGACCATCGAGCCGAACCCCTCAGTAAGGGTCAGCACATCGGGGTTACGCAGGTTCGCACGCAGCTGCGGCAGGTTTGCGCGTTCAAAAGAACCCGTGTGCAGGTCGACGAGGGCATCGCAGTGCGAAATCACGTTTGTAAAAAACGAGTACGCAATTCGCGCCGCAGCACTGCCATTCGGGTTGCCCGGGAAATAACGATTCAGGTCGCGGCGGTCCGGCAGGTAGCGCGAACCGCGACGGAATCCCTGCACGTTTACGATCGGTACCCCGATGACTGCTCCCGATAATTTCTTCGGGTCGATGTCGTGCAGGACGCGACGCACGATTTCGATGCCGTTCAGTTCGTCTCCATGCACAGCAGCAGTGAGGCACAGCGTCGGACCCGGTTGCGCGCCGTTGACGGCAAGTACCGGTGTTGAGACCGGCACGCCTTCAAACAGCTCGGTCGCGGACCACGACAGCCGCTGCGCAGTTCCCGGGGCAATGTCGGTATCCAGCAGCGTCAGGAAGTGCGGTTCGGCACCGGCATCATTAACGGCCTGAGCGAGCGGTCCGTGGAACTCTACCTTGGGCTCTACGAGCTCTTCGGCAGCCACGGACGTCTCGGAGGAACGCGAATCGGCATCGACGGTCGAATCTACCAGCACATCGACGCCCTTGTTCTCCGGGTCAACGGCTTCTTCGCCCGCGATTACACTTCCGAGAGGCAACAGCAGCACGGCCGCCAGCAGGTATTGGCAAACCTGCCGGGAGATGTCAGATTGTCGCGTCTGGGCCGTCATGTGCTTCAAAATAGGACTTTTTACGGGAAATTTCCGTGAATTAATCAATAATTTGCGATTGGAACTTGAATTAACATAAATGACAAGCCTGCGACCGCTTTTATTACTGATCTTCGCCACTTTTGTCTCGCAGGCGCATGCTGACGAGCTGTTTCCGCTCCCCGCAGAGCTGCAACCGGACGTCGATTTCTGGGTTGACGTCTTCACCGAGTACGGCAGCGACGAGGGCGTATTGCACGATAGTCGGGATCTTTCGATCGTATACAAGCGTCTCGAGATGCCCGAAAAACTCGGCCGGCGTGAACGACAGCGACGCATCAGCAGTCACCGCAAGGACCTGCAGGCTGCGCTGCGTACGCTTGGCGGTGGCAAGCGCGACAACCTGAGCGCAGAAGAGCAACGGGTACTTGCTCTCTTTCCCGACACGGTCAGCAACGCGACGCTGCTGGCTGCCGTAAACCAGATCCGTTACCAGCAGGGGCTGAGGCAGCGTTTTCGACGTGGCCTTGAGAGGGCAGGTCGCTGGCGCGATCACGTCAACGCCGAGTTCACTGCGCTTGGTGTTCCGATCGATATTGCAGCGCTGCCGCACGTCGAGTCCTCGTACAACCCCGAGGCGAGATCGCACGTTGGTGCGTCGGGCATCTGGCAGTTCACCCGCAGCACCGGGCGACGCTTCATGCGCGTTGATCACGTCGTCGATGAGCGCAACGATCCGTTTGCCGCAACGCGAGCAGCCGGCCAGCTCATGGCATACAACTATTCGATCACCGGTAACTGGCCGATGGCGATCACGGCGTACAACCATGGTCTCGGTGGCGTTCGCAGGGCGATGCGCCAGTTTGGAGATAACGCTTACGTCGATATTCTGCGCAAATACAAGGGGCGCACATTTGGATTTGCGTCACGCAACTTCTATGTTGCATTTCTGGCTGCGCGCCAGGTTGACCAGAATGTCGAGCAGTACTTTCCGGGATTGGTGCCGGAAACCCCGACTGACTATTCGATCGTCGATCTCGAGCGATATGTTGCGGTCGACGGGCTGATAGATGCGCTTGGCATATCGGAACGGCAGCTGGCGCGGTACAACCCCGCGCTGCAGTCGACGATCTGGCAGGGCAGCAAGCACCTGCCCAAAGGCTACAGGCTGCGACTGCCTGCCAACATGACGACGCGGCCACTCGGCGAGGTAGTCGCCGGCCTGCCTGGCGACGCTGTTTTCGACAAGCAGCTGCCGGATCTTTTCCACACGGTAGCCCGGGGCGACACGCTGTCGCAGATTGCGGAGACTTACTCGACAAGGGTGTCGACGCTCGTTTCTCTCAACAACCTGTCGAGCAGTCACCGTATTCGTGCCGGTCAGCGGCTGCACTTGCCGGCGGCGGGACCGGCCCCGATTGAGGTCGCCGATGATCCGGGCGAGCGTGAGGTCGTCGAGGCAGAGGCGGTCGCTGTGGTTGCTGCCGAGCAGACCGTGGAGGTAACCGAGATGACTCCCGGTGCGATGGCCGGTGACGTAACGGCTACGGCGGCCAGCACGACGCAAACCTCGCTCCTGTCAGATCCCAGCGATTACAGCGTTGCGGACGACGGCACCATAGAGGTGCAGCCGCTCGAAACTCTCGGGCATTTCGGAGAGTGGCTCGAGATCAAGACGCAGCGGCTGCGAGACATCAATGGATTGGCTTTTCGCACTCCCGTCGACGTTGGCCAGCGCATTCGCCTGGACCTGCGTACGGTCGACGCGAAGTTGTTCGAAGAGCGCCGTATTGCCTACCACCGCACGCAGCAGGACAGTTACTTTAGGCGGCACGTCATCACGGGCGTGACCGAGCATACGATCCGCTCCGGCGAATCAATCTGGATCCTCGCGCTACGCAGGTACAAGGTGCCGATCTGGCTGTTTCGGCAGTACAACCCGGGCGTGGACCTGCACCGTGTGCGGCCAGGCACGACCGTGCAGATGCCGATCCTTACCGAGGTCGACCCCGGATGATCATCTGGCGCCTGCTGCCGGTGATCTTCATCGCTCTCGCCGCGGGGTTCTGGTTTAACGATGTGCAGGACGGTGGGCCGCACGTGCACCGCAACCTGCTACCGCTCGCGATTCTGATCGCACTTGCCTGGTTTACCTTGCGCCGCGGCGGTGGTAGCTGGGGTGGTGCCGGGCCGCGCTATCCGCTGGCTACTCTCGGCTTTGCCGTTCCGGCGCTTGGCCTTGCCATCTACCTGCATTACGCCTACTCGGTGAATCTCAACGACATGTTCAGCGATGCCCCGTACCCGGATCGCATCTTTCGCTACCTGCCCGTGTACACGATCGGCGCGGGCGCGATAGGTTACGTCATTGGCTGGATCGTCGGGCGAAATGTGTGAACGCGGACGTTTTCACGCAATCGTCGTGTGCTAGGCTTTTTGCCCAATGAACGCGATAACGAAAATACTCTTTCCGATCTTGCTGTTGATACCGATGGCGACGCCCGCGAGCGAGTTCCCGACCGCCGATCTCGTCATTATCGAAAAGGGCAATCGCGAATTGCATCTTCTCAGGGAAGGCGAGATTTTCCGGACATTCCGGATAGCACTCGGCATTCGTCCGGAAGGAGACAAGCAGCAGGAAGGCGATTTCAAAACGCCGGAAGGCCGCTACATGCTGGATGCTCGCAACCCGAACAGCGAGTATTTCCTGTCGATTCATGTCTCCTATCCCGATCTGCAGGATCGCGAAGAAGCACGCCGGCTGGGGGTGGATCCGGGCGGCGCGATCATGATTCACGGTCAGCCGAACGAACCGACCCGTTCGGAGACCTATTACAAGACGCAGGACTGGACCAACGGCTGCATCGCCGTCTCCAATTCCGACATGATCGATATCTGGTTGATGACCGAGGTCGATACGCCGATTGAGATTCGTCCCTGACCGTGCCGACACAGCCACAATGTGTTGATGCCGAGATCTGGCCCGAGGGCAGTCTCGAAGTACTTTCCCAGCACGAAGCCGACCTGCTCAGGACGAGTGGTGCGGGTGGCCTGTACCCGCTGCTGCGGAGATGCATTCTTGCGGTGCTGAATTCGGGCAGCGAGTCTGACGACGCTCGCGAAACCCTGCGCACCTACCGTGATTTTGACGTGGGCTTTGAGCAGCAGGATCGCGGCCTCAAGGTGGTGCTAAAAAACGCACCGGCCGAGGCATTCGTCGACGGGCGCATGATTCGGGGTACGCGCGAACTGTTGTCGTCGGTACTGCGTGACATCGTCTATACGCGCCATGAAATCCTCGATAACAGTCGCTTCGATCTCGAGTCGTCGGAAGGCATAACGAACGCTGTTTTTCACATCGTTCGTAATGCGAAGCTGCTCGAGCTGCCGGCACGCGTGAACATGGTGGTGTGCTGGGGCGGCCACGCGATCAGCCGCGAGGAGTACGACTACACCAAGCTGGTCGGCTACGAGATGGGGTTGCGGCGTCTGCACGTCTGCACCGGCTGTGGTCCCGGCGCGATGAAGGGGCCGATGAAGGGCGCAACGATCGGGCATGCAAAACAGCGTATTCGCAATGGCCGTTATGTAGGCATTACCGAGCCCGGCATCATTGCTGCAGAGTCGCCAAACCCGATCGTCAATTCGCTCGTGATCATGCCCGACATGGAAAAGCGGTTGGAGGCGTTTGTGCGCACGAGCCACGGCATCGTCGTATTCCCTGGCGGCGTGGGCACGGCCGAAGAAATTCTCTACCTGCTTGGCATCCTGCTGAATCCGGACAATCACGATATGCCTTTTCCGTTGGTCATGACCGGGCCGAAGAGCGCCGAGGGCTACTTCAGAAAGATCGACGAATTTGTCGGCGCGACGCTTGGTGAGGCTGCGCAGAAACGCTATCGCATCGTCATTGACGATCCTCGCGCGGTGGCCCAGGCCATGAAACGCGGCCTCAAGGATGTGCTCGAGTTTCGTAACCAGCACGGAGACGCGTATTACTTCAACTGGCGACTGCAGATCGATCATGATTTTCAGAAGCCGTTCGTGGCCACCCATGATTCGATGAGTGCCCTCGACATTCATGAAGACCTGCCGGTACACGAACTGGCGGCGAACCTGCGCCGCGTGTTTTCCGGAATAGTCTCGGGCAATGTTCGCGAAGATACGGCCGAGAAAATCGATGAACTCGGTCCATTCGAAATCGACGGATCTGCCCGAATCATGGCGTTGCTTGATGACCTCCTGAAGGACTTCGTTTCCCAGGGCCGTATGAAGATTGCGGCCGGTGACTACGACCCTTGTTACGTCATTAAGTAAAAACGCAAGTTAACCATTTGTTTTTAAAGGAAAAATACGGACTCCGGTCTGTGACTCAGTTCCTGTGATTTATGGTTAATGGTCTTTAGCATTTGTTCAAAGGATTGACTGAGCAATGCTATGCCAGACCGCAAACACATGAAGTGGCAGGACGACTTCGGTACGGACACCGAAGCGGATGCCGACGCCAAGGGTGCGACTCTTGATCGTGAACAGCCGGCCGCCAACGACTCGGACGGCTGGCAGCAGTATCGTCGCTGGGTATCGAAGGCACCGACGCCGCGCGGCCGCCGCTCCGGCATAGATCCCTCACTGTATACCTGGAAGGGTTACCGTGACTGGTCGGACCAGGTAAAGCGCAACTGGTCCAAGGACGTGCCCGACGACGAGTAATTTCAAGTCCGTCATTCGTTGTAAACGCCGGCTTTATGCCGGCGTTTTACGTAATGGTGCCAGCGCTTCATTTCGATCGTGTCTCGAGTGTGAAACAGGTCGGATTTATTGTGCGAACTGTGTCGTGTTTTCGGCCAAAAAACGGCGCCAGATAAAGGTTTCAGAGCAAGCTGTGACCTGCCTCACGGAGTCAGAAAAGCGCATTTCCTATAGTCCGTTTTACCGATTGCTAAAACGTAGTTGTCACAGGTATGTCAAAGAAACAACTCAATTCCGATACGCCGTTTGACGGCTGGACCAGCGAATCAGCGCGGCAGCGCTGGGAGCTTTTCCATCGCGCTATTGCGTACGCCAAAGAGTCCAATAACGCGGCTCTCGACGAAACGGAAGCCGCGAATTCGGATCCTGAAACCTCGGGCCCGCTGCTGACAATCGTGCGCTGATCATGGAGCGGTTGCTGCAATACCTCGATGACCTCGACGACCTTTACGGTATGGCGGGCCTCATCGCGGAGCGCACCCGCACCCACCTGATCACCCTGCTGTCCATTTTCTGCCTCGCCGTCGTTGCGGCCGGGGCGATGTGGTTCGCACTCAGGCATCCGCCGATCGCGCTTGCAACCTCCTTGCTGCTGCTCGTTTCCTTGCTGTATCGCTCGGTGACCATGCCGCACAACGACTGGGCCCGCCAGACCTGACCCCACACATCCTGAGCTCGCGGCCTTGAAATAGGCGCGCGAGTCCTTATCGTGTGTGTCCCCAGAATTGACCGGAGACGGTACCTTGAGTGACACCCGCGAGACCCTTGGCTTCCAGACCGAGGTGCGCCAGCTGCTGCAGCTGATGATCCACTCTCTTTACTCGAACAAGGAAATCTTCCTGCGCGAACTGATTTCCAATGCATCCGACGCTGCCGACAAGCTGCGTTTTGAGGCCATCGAGTCGCCGGCTTTGCTCGGTGATGATACGGATCTCGGCATTCGTATCGAGATCGACAAGGAGAAGCGTCAGCTTACTGTTGCCGACAACGGCATCGGCATGTCGCGAGACGAGCTGATCGACAATCTCGGCACGATTGCGAAGTCGGGCACCGCCGAGTTCCTGCAGCAGATGACGGGCGACCAGCAGCACGACGCGAACCTGATCGGCCAGTTTGGTGTCGGTTTCTATTCGGCATTTATCGTTGCCGACCGCGTTACGGTCGAGACCTGCCGCGCGGGTGATTCGCAGACCGTGCGCTGGGAGTCGGATGGCCAGGGCGAGTTCACGATAGAAGATATCGATGGCGATGCTCGTGGAACACGCGTAACGCTGCATCTCAAGGAAGACGAAGCGGAGTTCGTTGAAGCGTTTCGCGTCGAGTTGCTGATCCGCAAATACTCCGATCACATCGGTTTCCCGGTGCGCCTGCTCGACCTCGCGGCTGAAGAGGCCGAAGAAAAGGTCGTCAACTCGGCGACCGCTCTCTGGACCCGCTCCCGCAGTGAGGTCAGCGACGAGGAGTACAAGGAGTTTTACAAGCACCTGTCGCACGACTTCGCTGACCCGCTGAGCTGGAGTCATAACCGCGTCGAGGGCAAGCGTGAGTACACCAGTCTGCTTTATATCCCCGGGTCGGCGCCGTTCGACCTGTGGAATCGTGACGCTCCGCGCGGACTCAAGCTCTATGTGCAGCGCGTCTTTATCATGGACGACGCTGAACAGTTCCTGCCGCTGTACCTCAGGTTCGTAAAAGGTATCGTCGACTCTGCAGACCTGCCGCTGAACGTCTCGCGTGAACTGCTGCAACAGAACCCGGATCTCTCGTCGATGCGCAGCGCGCTGACGCGACGTGTGCTGGACATGCTGAAAAAGCTGGCTTCCGGCGACGACTACGACAAGTTCTGGCAGGAGTTCGGCCAGGTCCTGAAGGAAGGATTTGTCGAGGACCACGCGAACAAGGACCGGCTTGCGAAACTGCTGCGCTTTACGACGACTGAGTCGGAGGGCGGCGCACAGGACCAGTCGCTGGACCAGTACCTTGAGCGCGCCGCCGACGGTCAGGACCGCATCTACTACATCGTGGCCGAGAATCCGGCAATGGCGCTGGCCAGCCCGCACCTTGAGCAGCTGCGCAAACAGGATATCGAGGTCCTGTTGCTGACCGACCGCATCGATGGCTGGGTCGTTGACGCATTGCAGGAGTACGAAGGCAAGCAGCTCGTCGACGTTGCGCGCGCGGAACTCGATCTTCCCGAGGGCGAGGATGATGCGACCGACAATGACAAGGATGCACACAGCGGCCTGCTGGAGCGCATGCAGAAAGTGCTGGATGACCGCGTCGAGGCCGTGAATGTCAGCCGCAGGCTGGTTGATTCGCCGGCGTGCGTAGTCGCGGGCAAGGACGACCTGAATCCCCAGGTGCGACGAATGCTCGAGTCAACCGGGCAGGAGTTACCTCCGTCCAAGCCCATTCTTGAGGTCAACGTGGATCATCCATTACTGGCGCGCCTGGCGGATGAAGCGGACGATGAACGCTTCGATGCGCTGTCGAAAATCGTTCTCGACCATGCGCTGCTGGCAGAAGGTACGCCGCTGGACAATCCCGCGGATTACGTGCAGCGTATGAATCGCTATCTTCTGGACGTTGAAGGAAGCCCCGCAAGTGAGTAAATCCGACGACGCGACTCTGCGCGACAAACTCACGGATGAGCAATACCAGGTGACCCAGAACGCCGGCACGGAGCGGGCGTTCACGGGGAAGTATGTCGACCACAAGGCCGACGGCACCTACGTCTGCGTGTGCTGCGAAACACCGCTGTTCAGCTCGGAGCACAAGTACGACTCCGGATCAGGGTGGCCAAGTTTCTGGTTGCCACTTGCCGGAGATGCCGTGCGAACGAATGTCGATACGAGTCACGGCATGGTGCGAAGAGAGGTCGTCTGCAGGAACTGCGACGCGCACCTCGGGCACGTGTTTGAAGATGGGCCGCAGCCGACCGGGCTGCGTTACTGCATTAATTCGGCATCGCTGGATTTCGAGGAGAAAGAAGTATGAGACGGGAACTCGCAATGATTCTGGCGGTGAGCCTGGTTGCGGCTTGCAGTAAACAGGAGCAGCCTGCAGCTGAAGTGGCTGACGTTACGACGACCGCTCCGGTGCCGACCGCGAGCCCCGTTGTCTCGTCCGCACCCGCTGACTGTCCGGTCGCTGATGAAGCCGGGGTTGTCGCCATCGCCGACGGACTACAGGCGACCATACTGAGCAAAGGCTACGGACGCGCCGCAGTAATGGGCGACCAGGTGGTTGTCACCGCGGAACTCTGGGTTCATGACGAAGCCGCAGAGGGCGGCAAAGGCACGCACGTGTGGAGTTCTGGCCCGGACGGATTCGGTTTTGAAATTGGCGCCGGCGGCTTCATTGATGGCTGGAGCCCGGGTGTCGCCTGCATGCTGCTCGGCGAGAAACGCGAGCTCATTATTGCGTCGGAGCTGGCTTACGGCGAACGTGGCCGAGCACCGATTCCCCCGAATGCCGATATCATTTACGAGCTCGAACTGACAGCAATCGCCGAGCCGCCTACTCCGGCCGAAAACTAATTTCGATTCGCCGGTTCTGGCTGCGTCCGTATCGAGTCTCGTTGCTCGCTACCGGTTGCGCCGAGCCGACGCCGGATACCAGCAGCCTGTCTGCTGCAATACCGCTGTCGGCGAGATAGTCTGCCACCGCCTGTGCGCGGTCCAGACTGAGGCGCTCATTCCAGGGTTCGCTGCCGCTCGCGTCGGTGTGACCGGTTATCACGACCGTTAATGCACGGCACTCGTCCGCGAATGCGACGATGCGCTGCAGGCGCGGAAAGGCGGAAAGGCGCAGCGTCGCAGTCGCTTCCTCGAAATTGATTTCGCCGACATCGAACTGTGACGCCGCAAGCGTACAAACTTCGACAACATCGATCGCGGGCACCTCGGTCGCCGATGCAAGCAGCTCGATTTCCTCAGGCAGCGCGGCTTCGAGAGCGGCAATACGCGATCGCCATGCGATGCCGGTAGCGACTGCCCTGACTTCCAGAGTCGTACCGCCCAGCACAGCGTATGCGGAACTCATCGGCTGCAACGCATAAATGATCTGCAGTGTCAGGTCCGACCAATAATCGGGCAGGGTGCCCAGCGGATCGAAATCGAAGCTCGCGCGGGCATCGGGGAATGACTGTCGTACGACGTCGCGAATCGCCTGTTCATGTTGCTGCGAGAGCGTGTGGCCGCTGACCCGTATCGCGCCGCGAAGCCAATTAACCTGAAACCGAACTTCGGGCTGAGGTTTGGGTTCGTAAACGGGTTCTTCAGAGGGGCCGAACAGCTGCGAGGACAGTCCGAGCCCGCACAGCAATACGGCGGCGACAAGCAGCTTGCGACCGGCGGACAAAATCAGCCGTCGATTTGCTGGTCGCGGAGTTCGCGCGCCTGGCCGATCCAGTCTTCGCGGTAGATGCGGCTGCGGAAGCCTTTGAGTCGGTTGGCGACGCGGTCGATGTCGTATTCACTCATCTCGGCAATCTGCTGGAAACGGAAGATGCCAAGTTCATTGAGAGTCTTCTCAATGGCCGGGCCGACGCCCTTTATTTGCTGCAACTTGTCGCGATGGCCGTTGATCGGGTCGTAGTCTTCAGGGGGTTCCAGTTCTGCGTCAGCGTCGAAGGCCTGTTCAACGTCATCGTCGGTAACGTCCTCTGCAGCTTGCTCCGCGATTTCCTCCGCAGCTTCTTCCGCGAGTTCCTCCGCAACCTCATCGCTCGCGTCATTTGCAGCACCTGTCGTGACATCGTCGTCGTCAGTCTCGCCCTCGATGGCATCATTTGACGCTTCGCGGCCGTCCGTTAGCTCGTCGGGGTCGTTCACAGGCTCAATTCGCGTCTGCCCGTGTTCGATAGCTGCTTCCAGTTCCTGAATGCGCTCACGAGCGGCCGCGAGGTCGGCTTCGAGTTGCTCGGCCTCTTCGTTGCGCACGCGAAATCTTTCGATAAGTGGTGGCAGGCGGTTCTGCCAGTTCTCAAGCTCGGTCTCGAGTTTGGCGATGCGCTTGTCGCGCGCGTGCAGTGCAGCCTCGTCACCAGCCTTCGCGTCGATACTGGACTGCAGCTCGCTCTTTGCCGTCATCGCGGTTTCGAGGTGGCCGCGAATGTCCTTGATTTCACGCTGCAGTTCGTCGCGCCGTGTGAATGCCTCCCGGACGACTTCCGAAAGTTCCTTGGCGCGGTTCTTGGAGTCCCGGTTCGAGGCCTGCAGCTGACTGACCTGCTCCATCAGGTTCTTGTTCTGCTCGGTCAGACGATCGTGCTCAACACGCTGTGCGTCGAGCTGGTCCTGCCAGCCGGCACTGACAGCTGCCTTCTCCTGAACCGAACGTTTGCCACGGTATATCCAGCCGACAATCGCCCCGACGACGACCATCGCGAACAGCAGTGCTATGTGGACCGGTGTAAGTTCTGGCATAACATAATAATTTTATAGCAGTATTCACGAACTGATCCACCCCGGATGCACGAATGCCAAAACCACCAGTAGCAAAGAAGCTGTTTTTGGACGGACCGGTTGGTCGCCTCGAGGCTGTTCTGGAGACTCCGCAGGAGGTTGCGATTGCGGGTTGCGCTGTCGTCTGTCACCCGCATCCGCAGCACGGCGGCACCATGCACAACAAGGTTGCCCACACGCTGGCGCGCGCATTCCTGGCGCAAGGGTTCGAGACTTTGCGTTTCAATTTCCGCGGCACCGAGGCGAGCGAAGGCAGTTTCGATAATGGCGACGGTGAACTGGATGATGCGCTGGCAGCGCTGCACTGGATGAGTGAGCAACACCCCGATCTGCCGATCTGGCTGGCCGGATTCTCATTTGGTGCGGCGATCGCCGTGAAGGCAGCCGCGCGGTCCGAAGTTGACGGCCTCGTCAGTGTTGCTCCCGCGATCAGTCGATTCGCGAGCGGGTTGGAGACACAGCCGCAATGTCCCTGGCTGATCGTGCAGGGCGACCAGGACGAGCTCGTGGATATCGAGGAAACCGTATCCTGGGTGGACGGACTCGAACCCGGACCCGAATTGCTCGTGTTTGAGAGCGGCGAGCATTTTTTCCACGGTCGACTGGTCGAGTTGCGCGAAAGTGTGCTTGAGTTCGTGGCCAGGTCGGGCGCATAAAAAAAAGCCGGGCAAAGCCCGGCTTCTCTCAAAAAGGTAGCAGCTACCTTTTTAGACCATGTCTTTCAGGCCTTTCAGGGCAGAAACCTTGACGACCTTGGTCGCAGGCTTTGCCTTGAACATCATCTCTTCGCCCGTGAACGGGTTCACACCCTTGCGAGCTTTACGAGCCGGTTTCTTCACGACGCGCATTTTCAGAAGACCCGGAACCGTGAACATCCCCGGTGCGCCGCGGCCGCCCAGATTCTTTTTGATCTGGCCGTTGAGTGATTCGAAAACTGCCGCTACGTCTTTGCGCGTGAGTCCCGTGTCGTCAACAATCTTTGCGTAGATTTCAGACTTGGTTGGGGGCTTCTTGGTATTTGCTGCCATGTAGAACTAACTCCATAAAAAAAGAAAACGGGCGTCCGCCCGCTACGAAAGCAGCGGCAAGATAACACATGTTTTAGAGGGGCGTAACCGCGATTGGGCCTTTATTTTCAGGCGTTTTTACGGTATTGCGACGCACAAAAAAGGGCGCTGACGCACCCTTTTCTGATCATTATTCGGACCTGGAATCAGTCTGTGTAGAACTCACGTTTGAAGCGCAGCTCGGACGATGAATCTTCGCCGTCCGGCGTTACGCTGATGTCGAATACCAGCGTTTCCCTGTTCGCAACTGTCGTGTCGCCGATGTAATAAATCGCGACGACGTCACCGGGTTCTTCGATCTTGCGCATTGAGATGTTTTTCAGCTGTCCGGTGAGGTTGACCGTCTTGACGTTGACGGTACCGGTGACCGGAACGTTGTCTGCTTCACGAATAATTGAAACATTCAGCATAGCCCGGTTCTTGCTGCGAACGATGTTGTAGGTGCGTGCGACTTCGGGAGTCAGCTGGTCTGTCGTCTGAGCACTGAAGTGGACGACGTAGTCGCCAATGTCAGACGAAGTAGCGCCGGCCGGTTCGGCGGTAGGAACCGTCGCGTTTTCACCGGGACCGCCGCAGGCGGACAACGCAAACAAGGCCAGAGATGCGACCAGTGTTCTTTTGACCATGACACTTAACCCCCTTGTTTTTGTTCACTATAAACCATTAAGGGGCAATGCGGAATCGCTTGTGCGACTCGTCAGATAACCAGCGTAGCCAGGTCTTCTACGAGCATGCCGAGCGCGAACAGACCGATCATCACGAAGATCGGCGAGATGTCCAGCGTGCCCATCGGCGGGATGACGCGCCGCGCCGGAGCAAGGATCGGTTCAGTTACGGATGTGATCAGTTCCGTAACCGGGTTGTACTGTCCCGGAGCGATCCAGCTGATGATGATGCGCACGATAATCGCGTAGGCGAACAAGTGGATAAACAGCACCGCCAGCTTTACGAGCGCGAGCCAGGCAAGAATATGTGCCGGCGCCATCGCGTCGGAGATCAGCAGGATGACCAGCAGGGCTGCGTACTGGATCGCATAAGCAACTACGAGGGTCGCCGTGTCAACGCGTCCGACGGGTGGCAGAACACGTCGCAATGGTACGACCAGCGGCGATGTCAGTTTGAAAATTCCCTGCGCCAGCGGGTTGCGAAAATTGGCACGCACGAATGGCAGGGTCAGCCGCAGCAGCAGTACCAGCAGGTAGAGGCTCGAAATGGCCTCGATGATGTAGATCAGCGCTCTCAAGTGTTTAGTCTTCCTTGCCGGATTCGTGCGCGAGGTCGGCAAGTTCGGTCGCCCGATCTCTCGCCGCCGTCAGCGCGGTTTCGAAGATATCACGAACATTGTGGTTCTCGAGGTTGTCGAGAGCAGCCGCTGTGGTACCGCCAGGCGAACGCACTCGCGCGATCAATTCTTCCATCGACTCGTCAGAGGACCGTGCGAGCTGCGCGGCCCCTGCCGCAGTCTCGGTGGCGAGCGTATTCGCAACCTCGGGATCGAGACCGAGCTCGACGCCGGCATTGGCGATCATGTCGATCAGCAGGAAGAAGTACGCTGGCCCGCTGCCGGACACCGCGGTAACCGCGTCGATGTCTTCTTCACGCGGCACCCTGAGAACCGGCCCGACGGCGGACAGTATTCGGATAGCCTCCCGCATCTGCTCGTCGCTCGTCGCAGTATTGCCGAAGATGCCCGACACGCCTTGGCGCAGCAAGGCGGGTTGATTGGGCATGACCCGTACAACGGCATTGCCACCGCCCAACCAGGAATCGATGTCTTCAATGCGTGGGCCGGCGGCAATCGAAACGACAAGCGGCCGCTGCTCTTGTACGGCTGCAGCGAGTTGCCGGCAAACACCGGCCAAAATCTGCGGCTTGACGGACAGGACCAGTGTGGCACTGCGCGCAACAACGGCAGCGTTGTCATCGCTGACGAAGGCACCCGGTAATTCGGTTTCAAGGACTTTGCGCTGTGGCAGGAGCGGCTCCGAAATACTGATGTGGCCGGCAGGAAAGCCGTGTTCGACCAGGCCGCCCGCGATTGCCCGCGTCATGTTGCCGCCACCGATAAATCCAACTGTGCTCATGTCAGGTCCTCTCCCCGAACAACGCCGTTCCTATTCTTACTATCGTTGCGCCTTCCGCGATGGCCGCATCGAAGTCGCCGCTCATGCCCATCGACAGTGTGTCGATATCGATACCGTCCGTCCGCAACGATTCTGCCAGTTCCCGAAGTGTCGCGAACGGCTTTCGCTGCTCTTCGAAGCTGCTGCGAATCTCGGGTAAGCACATCAGCCCGCGCAAACGCACGTTGGGCAGGTCGGCGCACGCTGCAGCCAGCTCACCGACTTCGCTCGGGGCGATACCCGACTTTGAAGCCTCGCCGTCGACATTGACCTGCAGGCAGATATTCAGCGGCGCAAGTCCTGCCGGCCGCTGGTCGGAGAGGCGTCGCGCTGTCTTCAGTTTGTCGATCGTGTGAACCCAGTCAAAGTTCTCGGCGACAAGGCGTGTTTTATTGCTCTGCAGGTGTCCGATGAAGTGCCAGGTGAGGTCCCGATCGCGGGTCTTTGCGATCTTCTCGAGCCCCTCCTGGACGAAGTTCTCACCGAAATCCTGCTGACCCGCATCGGCGGCCGCGAGAATCTTCTCAAGGGACTGTTTCTTGCTGACAGCAAGCAACCGGACGCTCTCTGGCGAGCGTCCAGCCTGATTGGCTGAAAAGTTCAGCAAATCTCGGATTTTGCGGAGATTTTCCGTGACTCTAATCACGTTTTGGTCCGGTTGCTTCGCTATACTAGGCTCAATTCCGCGCCGGGTTATGGTAAGTCCGGCCACAAAAACGAGGGAGAAATATGGCCGTCGACGTTGCCCAGCTTTTGTCGTTCACGGTAAAGAACAACGCCTCTGACCTGCACTTGTCGGGTGGGGTGCCGCCGATGATTCGCGTTGATGGTGACATCAAGCGCGTCAACATGCCGGCGCTGACCCACAAGGACGTCAATAGCATGGTGTACGACATCATGAATGACAAGCAGCGCAAGGACTACGAAGAGTTTCTGGAGACTGACTTTTCGTTCGAAATTCCGAAGCTGGCCCGATTTCGCGTCAACGCCTTCAACCAGAACCGTGGCTCGGCCGCAGTTTTCAGGACTATTCCCTCGGAGATCCTGACACTCGATGATCTCGGTGCGCCGGCCATCTTTAAAGACATTTCAATGTACCCGCGCGGCATCGTGCTGGTTACGGGACCGACGGGTTCCGGTAAGTCGACCACACTCGCTGCGATGGTCGATTACATCAACGAAAACAAGCCGGATCACATCCTCACTATCGAGGATCCGATCGAGTTTGTGCATGAGTCCAAGAAGTCGCTCGTGAACCAGCGCGAAGTGCATCGTGACACGCTCGGCTTTAACGAAGCGTTGCGCTCGGCACTGCGCGAAGACCCCGATGTCATCCTCGTCGGTGAGATGCGAGACCTCGAAACTATTCGCCTGGCACTGACCGGCGCTGAAACCGGTCACCTCGTGTTCGGCACCCTGCATACAAGTTCTGCTGCCAAGACCATCGACCGTGTTGTGGACGTGTTCCCGGCCGCGGAAAAGGACATGGTTCGCGCGATGTTGTCGGAGTCTCTTCGTGCGGTTATTTCGCAGACGCTGTTGAAACGTATCGGTGGTGGCCGAATTGCGGCCCACGAAATCATGATCGGTTCACCGGCAATTCGAAACCTCATCCGTGAGAACAAGATCGCGCAGATGTATTCGGCGATCCAGACCGGCCAGGCAGTTGGCATGCAGACGCTCGACCAGAACCTGCAGGAGCTGCTTACAAAGGGTCTGATCAACAAGGAAGAGGCGCGCTTTAAAGCCGTCAACAAGGAAAATTTCTAGTCACCGGGTTGGCTTGAAGGAGCGGTAGGACAATGGAACGCGAACAAGCGGTACGACTTACGCAAAACCTGTTGCGCAAAATGGTCGAACGGGACGGCTCGGATTTGTTCATCACGGCCGGCTTCCCGCCCGCGATCAAGGTCGACGGTACTATTCACAAAGCGACGGATACGGCGCTGAGTCCTGACCAGTCCGCGATCATGGTGCGTTCGATCATGAACGACAAACAGATCAAGGAATTCGATGCGACCAAGGAAGCCAATTTCGCGATCGCGCCGCAGGGTATTGGGCGCTTCCGTGTCAGTGCCTTCATCCAGCAGGGCATGGTTGGTGCCGTACTGCGTACGATTACCACCGAGATCCCGACGCTCGAGGACCTCGAGTTGCCGCCGATCCTCAAAGACGTCGTCATGAACAAACGCGGCCTGTGTATTGTCGTTGGCGGTACCGGTTCCGGTAAGTCGACCTCGCTCGCAGCCATGATCGGCCATCGCAATGAAAATTCGCGCGGCCACATCGTTTCTATCGAGGATCCGGTCGAGTACGTGCATCCGCATAAAGGCTGCGTGATCACGCAGCGCGAGGTCGGCGTTGATACTGAAACCTGGCACGCGGCGCTCAAGAACACGCTGCGCCAGGCACCTGACGTCATTCTGATTGGTGAGATTCGTGACCGCGAAACGATGGAGTACGGCATTCAGTTCGCCGAAACCGGTCACCTTTGTCTCGCGACCCTGCACGCCAACTCGGCGAACCAGGCGCTCGATCGCATCATCAACTTCTTCCCTGAAGAGCGCCGACAGCAGTTGCTCATGGATATGTCGCTGAATACGCGTGCGATTATTTCGCAGCGACTGGTGCCGCGAGAGGGCGGTATCGGACGCGTAGCGGCAATGGAAATCATGCTCAACACGCCGTTGATTCAGGACCTGATCTTCAAAGGCGAGGTCGGGCAGATCAAGGAAATCATGTCGAAGTCGACACGTCTCGGCATGCAAACCTTCGACCAGGCGCTGTTCTACCTGTACGAGGAAGGCACGATTTCCTACGAAGAAGCCATGCGTAACGCTGACTCGAAGAACGAGCTCAGGTTGCGTATCAAACTCGAGTCGAAGCGTGACTCCGCTATTGCTGACCAGCAGTCGGAGAGCCTGCGCATCATGGAAGAAGACTCGGCCCAGACCTTCTGATTGGCACAAGGACCCGCTGACCGATGAACGTCAAACCGCTTTTCAAACTCATGGTCGAGAAAAAGGCCTCGGACCTGTTCTTCGCGCCGTACGCACCCGCGAAGATCAAGATCGAAGGCAAGATCATGCCGGTCAACAAGCTCGAAATGACGCCGAAGATGGTCAAGCAGGCGGCCATGGAGCTCATGACCGAAGAGCAGATGGAAGTGTTCAACCGCGACCTCGAAATCGACTTCGCGCTGTCGGAAAAGGGTCTCGGCCGGTTCCGTGTCAACGTTTTCCACCAGCGCGGCAGCGTCGCGATGGTACTGCGCTACATCACTTCCGAGTTACCGACGCTTGACGAGCTCGGCATGCCGGAACAGCTGAAAGAGCTGGTCATGCTGCGCCGCGGCCTGATCCTGATGGTCGGTGCAACCGGCGCCGGTAAGTCGACCACGCTCGCTGCGATGATCAATCACCGCAATGAGAAAACGTCTTCTCATATCCTGACGATCGAAGACCCGATTGAATTCCTGCACCCCAACAAGCAGTCAATTGTTAACCAGCGCGAAGTTGGTCTGGACACCAAGTCCTACGGACGCGCGCTGAAGAGTGCGGTACGTGGCGCCCCTGACGTTGTGCAGATCGGTGAGATTCGTGACACGGAATCGATGCGAGCGGCACTCGACATGGCCGGTACCGGTCACCTCGTGCTCGCGACGGTCCACTCGAACAACTCACCCGAGACACTCGATCGCATCATCAACCTGTTCCCGCAGGAACAGCATGCGCAGGTGTTCATGGATCTCGCACATTACCTGCGCGCCATCCTGTCGCAGCGCCTCGTGCGCGGCCGCAACGGCAAGCGCGTCGCTGCAGTGGAGCTGTTACTCAATACCCCGCACATCAAGGATCTGATCCTTAAGGGCGACATCTCGGCGATCAAGGAAGCGCACAAGGATTCGGGCGAGGCCGGCATGGTCACGTTTGACGACGCGCTGCTCGAACTCTATAAGAATGGCACCATCACGATGGATGAGGCGATGTCGCACGCCGATTCGCGTTCCAATCTTGAAGCGAAGGTTAACTTCGGCGGATAGCGACGCGCCCCAGGGGAGTTGGGGAATTGAAAATCTGGTCCGTCGCCAAGGCAATGGCGGCAAAGACACCCGAAGAGCGCAATCGTTACGTCGATTTCCTGCGTGCTGTTTCAATCACTGTTGTTATCGTCGGTCACTGGCTGATCGCTACGGCGTATTTCGCCGATGGTGAGCTCGCTACAGGGCACCTGCTCAAGGAGCAGCCGCAGACACAATGGTTGACCTGGCTGTTCCAGGTCATGCCGATCTTTTTCATCGTCGGCGGCTATTCGAATGCTGTCTCTCTCGAAAGCGCTCGCCGCAAACGGGTGGACTACAGTGTATGGCTCGCGGGCCGGCTCAACCGGCTGGTCGGACCGCTGCTTGCGTTGCTCGTCGGTTGGGCCGGAATAGCGCTGGTGATGACGCTGCTTGGCGTTCGTGTTGGCGTTATCCAGTACATGTCGCAGGCGTCACTGATACCGACCTGGTTCCTCGCGATATACATCATGATCGTCGTGCTTGCGCCACTTGCTTACCGCTTTTGGCGCGCACTGGGACTCTGGTCTTTCTGGTGTCTTGTGGCAGTTGCCGTTCTCGTCGATCTGGCGTTTTTCGCAGCCGATATGCAGTGGGCCGGCTGGAGTAATTATTTCTGGGTCTGGCTCGCCGTGCATCAGCTCGGATTTGCGTGGCGCGAGGAGCGACTGGGCAATCCGGCGTTGTTGCTGGTGTACGCGGCGCTTGGCTTCGGTACGTTGTATTCGCTGATTCATTTCGGACCCTATCCGCTCGCAATGGTGGGATCACCGGATCCCGGGCTCAGCAACACGCTGCCGCCGAAGGTCACGCTGATCGCACTCGGTGTCATGCAGTTTGGCGTGTTGCTCGCACTGGAAGGTCCGATGCGTCGAGTTCTCAGCGGTTTGAAAATATGGGCGGCGACAGTGCTCATTAACTCCATGATCATGACCGTGTACCTCTGGCACATAACGGTCATGATCGTCGTTGGCGGCCTGCTGTATCTGTCAGGCGGTTTCGGTCTCGGTATCGAACCGGGCACGCAGCAGTGGTGGCTGACGCGCCCTGTCTGGATAGGAGTGCTGATCGTGGTCCTCGTGCCAGTCGCATTGCTGCTCTCGGTGTTTGAGCGCGGTGGCAAAAGTAGCCCGACACCGCCATCGGTCGTACGCCAGATTGTTGGCGCCATGATGCTGTGTCTCGGTATCGCCGTATTGGCGTTGTTCGGCTACGGCGGCGGACCTCAGCATCTCGACATTGCCGCATTCGTCGTCTTTATCGCGGGCGCCATGTTGAGCGGACTCGTCAGCTGGAAACGCTAGCCAGCTGAACATTTCCGTAGCTACGGAGTAGAATCAGGACGATTGCTCGAGCAGCCAGGGGTAGGTTGAGTGGGCTCGTTCTTCGAAGAACTGAAACGACGCAATGTCGTTAAAGTCGCTGCGGCTTACGCTGCAGCGGCCTGGCTGGTCGCGCAGATTGCTGCGACCGTGATGCCGGCGTTTGGTCCTTCCGAAGACATTCAGCGAATGATATTCATCCTGCTGGCGATCGGTTTTCCGGTCACGATCGTGCTGGCGTGGGTCTACGACCTGACTCCCGAGGGCATCCAGCGCACCAGCGATATGCCGGCCGGCACTCGACCGATCTCGGGTCGTGGACTCGATTTCACGATCATCGGCTGTCTCACGGTTGCGGTCGCCTTCCTGTTGCTGGATCGCTTCGTGTGGAACCCGGCCAGTTCGTCGCTGGATTCAGTGGCAGTAATGCCGTTCGAGGTATCCGCGCTCGATGACGAGACGCGCTACCTTGGCGATGGGCTTGCCGACAGCCTGATCATGCGCCTCTCCCGGCTGCAGAACCTGCGCGTCAAATCGCGTTCGCTGGTGGCGGGTAGTCCCGGATCGACGCTGGAAATTGGTCGTGCACTCGATGTCGACGCAGTTTTCCGCGGTCGTATTGAACGACAGGGCGACATCCTGCTCATCATCGTCGAACTGATCAGAATCGTGGACGGGTCCGTGCTCTGGAGCGATCGCCTGCAGCGCAGCTTCACGACACTGATAGGTTTGGACCGCGATATTTCTGCAGCCATTACCCGTGCTATGGAGGTAAACCTGTCGGCCGATGACGAGCGTGAACTGGTGCGGGAATCGACAGCGAACCCCGGCGCGTACCGGCTGTACCTCGAAGGCCGGCATTTCTGGAACCAGAGAACCGTGGAAGGGCTTCGCGAAAGTGCGCGCCGATATCGCGCAGCGGTCGACCTGGATCCGGGCTATGCGCTCGCCTGGTCCGGCCTCGCTGACAGTTACCTGATGTTGTACGGCTGGGGTATTGAGACAGCAGCGACTGCCGAGCCGGTAGCCCGTGCTGCGGCACAACGCGCCATCGATCTCGACAAAAGCCTTGCCGAGCCACACGCGACATTGGGTTACCTGCAGACGCTGTACGACCGCGACTGGGCGGGTGCGGAAGCGTCATTCCTCAAATCGCTCGAGCTGAATGAGAATTACAGCTCTGCACATCACTGGTACGCGTTCTACCTGGTAACCGTTGGTAAGACGGACGCGGCGCTCGAATCGATCCTGCGTGCACGGCAATCGGAACCGCTGTCGCCGATCATAAACTCCGAGATATGTGCGTTTTACAATGGCGTCGGCCGCCACGATGAAGCGATCGAAGCAGTGCAGGTCGCGCTGCTCTGGAATCCGGATTTCTTTTCGCTGAAGAGCTGCCTCACAAAAGCCTATGCGCTTGCGGGAGACATAGATAGGGCGCGCGAGACATGGCACGACGTCGAGGCCATTTTTGCCGGAATCGATATGCCGGTTGCCGAAGGATGGGTGGGTCTCGCTCTGCCGCTTATGGGTTACGAGGCAGAGGCGGCAGCGCTGTACGACCGACTTGTCGCAAAAAGTCAGGAAGGCTACGTGATGCCCGGAATAATCGGCATGGTGGCGGCCGCAAACGGCGATTACGATCGCGCGTTTCTGCACTTCAACGAGAGCCTGGAGGAGCGTTCCCTGATCTTGTCCTGGCTGCGCGGCCCGCTGGTTGCCGGGATGCGCGATGACCCGAGATACTCCGAGCTTATGGAAAAGGCCGGGCTGCAGCCCTGATTGTGGCTTCGGTCTGTTGCGGCTGTAGTTTGCCAAAAGTGATGGTGCAGAGGTCGGACATCGTGCAGAGTGACGGTATGCGAAATGTATTTGTTTTATTTGCCATCCTGCTCGCAATGCCAGGCCATGCGGCTGTGTCGGAGTGGGTCCCATTTGAAAATCTTGATGGCCTGATAGGGATCGAGATCAAACTCGCTGGAAAACCGGCAGTAGCAATTATTGATTCAGGGTCGCAGCTGATCGGAGTTTCAGAGTCGTTTCTGGAGGCCAATCCGGACAGTTGGAGGAAAGGGCGCAGAGTGACGCTTTCCGGGGTTCACGGGGATCGCACCGCCCACCTTGCGAACAGTCTTGATGTTGAGCTGTTCGGAGCGCCATTTGAGCTGAACAAGGTGGCGCCGATGAATCTCGGCCATGTTGATCTGTTGATTGGGCTACAGTTTTTCGCCGACTATGTCATTCAGATTGATTACCCGAATAGTCGTCTGCGCATTATCGAACACAAGTCGATCAAGTTACGAGAGTCCGCCAACGTCAGGATGAAGCGTAGTGAGGGGTCAGTTTTTCCAATCGTTCAGGTTGATATGAATGGGGATTATGAACCGTGGTTGATACTTGATACCGGCAGTACGGGCGGGGTGCTGGTTTCACGTCACCGCGCCCTGTCCGCAGGCTGGCTCGATAAATTCAGCACGACGGCGACCACGTCAGCAGGTGTCACAACAACGGCCGACATGGAGTCATTTCTTCTTCCCGAACTGACGTTCGGACCATTTACGTTGGAAAACGTCCTGGTCAGTGTTGCCGCTGAAGGACAGTCTTCGAATATTGGCAGACTGGGCGGAGTCGACTGGAGCACCGGGACGCGAATCAAAGTGACGGAACAGCCGGAAGGCATACTCGGTTACGACGTTTTGCAGCATTTCGTGCTAACAATCGATTTCAAGCGTTCCTTGTTGCACATTGGCACGTCCGTAGACTGACAACATCGGTTGCGCGCCCGTGCTGCGCCAACGCGATCCTGTGCGCCAGAAAAGGAATTCAGGAACTTCTCCGGGCAGGCCGTGTCGGAGCGAGTGAGCATTCGGAAATGCACCCATAAAAAGAACGCCGGGGGGGATATGAGAATTCTGCTGATAATGGTCGCCGGCCTGTTCGCGACCACGGTTCACGCGGCGGTTTCAGATTGGCTTGAATTTGAAAACCGTGGTGGTCGCTTGACGATTCCGGTCGAAGTCGGCGGCGAGCCTGCGATTGCAATAATTGATGCGAGCATCAAGGCGAATGGAATGGCGTTATCGGGAGTCACCGGTGAGCAAAGTGTCTCATTGGGGCTGTCCGGGATGACCGTCGTATTGGACAAGGTCGTCGAAATGCCATTGGTCGATGGTGATGTATTGATTGGGTCGGAGTTTTTCAGGGAATTCCTGATGCAGGTCGACTATCCGAATCAACGCATACGGTTCCTTGACAGGGAGTCAGCCGATATCAAGAAGACCGCAAACGTCAAAATGAAGCGGATGAGCGGGTCGCGATACCCGGTAGTTCGAGTAGGTGTCAATGGTGAAGATCAACCGTGGCTGGCCTTCGACATCGGTAGCACTTCAGAATTGAGCATCGATCGCGGCAAGGCCGAGAAGAAAAAATGGTTGGGAAGTTTTGCGGCTCACGAAAACGCAGCGTCGTTCGGTTCGCGGGACGCGGTCTATGTTCCGGAGCTCTCGATTGGTCCCTATTCGCTAGAGAATGTTGTCATGACGGTTCCGCCGGAGGGTTTCGACGTAGACGGGCAGCGCATCCTTGCTGACGGTCGCAATACCGGTTCTCGACTGACCGGCAAGAGAACGAGGGCACCCGATGGCAATCTCGGCCTTGAAGTGCTGAAACGGTTTGTGCTGACCATCGATTACAAACGGTCGTTGCTTTTTATTGAAGAACCGGTAGAAGCAGGCAGCACTTCCCCGGCGGCGACTCACTGACCCGTCTGGAAAATAACATCGGTTGCTTTGAAAACAGGACCGTCGACGCAGACACGCTTCATCGATTCGCCGTCCGGCGTCGCAATCCGGACGGCACAGCCGGCGCATCCGCCGACGGCACAGGCCATGAATTCTTCCAGTGATACCTGGCAGGGCAGGTCGTATTCAGCCGCGAGGTCGGCAACGGCTTTGAGCATCGGCGTTGGTCCGCAGGAATACACTTCGGTCGCTGCGAGCTGCTCTGCCGACTGCGAATCAAGCCAATGGCGCGCCAGGTCCGTAACGTAGCCGTCGAAACAGCCTTCGTACCCGGCCAACGTCGCGAGACGACAGGGGATTCCCCAGTCCTCCAGTAGTGGCATTGTGCGGTTGATCGAGGCGTCGAGCCACGGTGTCGCGAGCTCCGAACTCCGCTGTGCGAACGGAAACGGGATTTCCGATCCCAGAATCGCGAATGGCTGCCAGTCACCTTCCTGTCGCAGCTGGTCGGCGATAAAAACCATCGGCGGGATACCGACGCCGCCACCGATCAGCAGAGTATTAGGTCGTTCCGTCGAGAATCGAAAAGGTTGGCCGATGGGTCCAAGTACGTTAACCGGGTCACCGACTTGCTTGCTCGAGAGGTGACGCAGACCATTGCCAACGATCTTGTAGAGAATCTCGATCCAGTCATCGCCAACGCGCATGATCGAGAGCGGTCGCCGCATCGGCAGTTCATCTGAGCACGTGATGTGCACGAAGCTGCCGGGCTCGGCATTCGCGGCGCACTTTGGTGCACGAATGCGCATAATGAACTGCTCACCAGGCCAGGTTTCGAGCGCGAGCACTTCACCGTCTTCAACGAAGATCGTGCCGCGATTCGCCTGCGCTTTTTCCTGGGCCGCCGTAGTCACTTCGCGTTGATCAGTCTGCCGACGCGCTCGAGCACGGCCATTCGTACGGCGACGCCGTTGGTGACCTGCTGCGTGATGACGGAGCGCGGGCTGTCGGCGAGCGCACCTTCGATCTCGATGCCGCGATTCATGGGTCCCGGATGCATGACGATGGCATCGGGCTTTGCCAGCTTGATGCTGTCGTGGCTGACGCCATATTTGGCGTAGTACTCGTCAATGCCAGGGATGCCGTCGAGGTTGCCGATTCGTTCGCGCTGGATACGCAATGCCATTACAACGTCGGCGCCGTCGAGTCCGTCAGCGAGATTGTCGACCATGCTGGCACCCGGGAACTTGTCGGCGGCTGGCTGCAGTGCGGGCGGTGAAACAAGCCGCAACTCGCCGACGCCCAGTGTCTGCAGCGCCTGAGAGGCAGACATCGCGACACGTGAGTGTTCAATATCACCAACGATCGCGACAACGAGGTTTGCGATATCGGGCTTGTGCTGGCGAATCGTCAGGACATCAAGCAGCCCCTGCGTCGGGTGCGAGACATCCGACTCGCCCGCATTGAGCACGCTGACATGATCCTTGACGTGGCGCGCGATGTACGCCGGAACGCCGTCGCTTGCGTCGCGGACGACCATGATGTCGACCTGCATGGCCTCGAGCGTATAGATAGTGTCGAGAATGCTCTCGCCTTTCTTGCGCGAGGAGGTGTTCACATCGAGATTCAGTACATCGGCACCAAGGCGCCGTCCCGCGAGATCGAACGATGCTCGCGTACGGGTGCTTGGCTCAAAGAACAGGTTGCCGACCGTGCGGCCAACGAGCGATTGGCTGCGCGCCGGTAACGCGCCGGGTTCGGTCAGGTAGCCTTCTGCATCGTCCAGGATCTCAGTCAGCATCGAGGGGCTCAGTCCGTCGAGCGTCAGCAAATGACGCAGGTTGCCCTGCTCATCAATTTGCAGGTCAGCTTCGGATTGGAGAGTGTCTGGGGCGTCGGCGGGCGTCATCGGGGGCGAATTCTACCCGCCCGAGAGATATCTTTCAGCAATGAATACAGCGGCGGCGCTGTCGATATCTTCCTTTGCGATACGCCCGCGACTGCCGGCAGCACGGGCATCCTTCAGGACCCGTTCGGCTTCGACCGAGGTATAGCGTTCATCGATGGTCGAGACGGGCAGCTCGTAACGTGCGAGCGCTTCCACAAACGCCCTGACCGGAACCTGCATCTCGCTGGGCGAGCCGTCCGTGTGTGCCGGCATTCCAACGACGAGCTCGCCCGGGCGCCACTCGCGCACGAGCTTTTCTATCTGGTCGAAGTCAGGACCGTCGTCGCGGTTCTGTACGGTGCCGAGCGGGCTTGCGGAGCCAGTGACGTTCTGTCCGACCGCGACGCCGATACGTCGCAGTCCAAAGTCGAATGCGAGGATGGTGCGTGGTCCGTGCAATTCAGGCGTGACCGGCGTCAGGAGAAATACTCGCGATGTCTATGCCGAGCGATTTCGCCGCCGAGTTCCAGCGTTTGTCAAAAGGCGTATCGAACACCAGCTCCGGTGTCGCCGGTACGTTGAGCCAGGAATTTGCCAGCATCTCGCCTTCGAGCTGGCCGGGTTCCCAACCGGCGTAGCCGATGGCAACGAGAGACTTGGAAGGACCCTCGCCCGAGGCGAGTGCGTCGATCACATCGCGCGACAGTGTCAGGCGAATATCTTCGGAGACACTCAGCGTGTTGTCGTAGGACTGGCCTTTGTCATGCAGCACGAAGCCGTGTTCGGTGCCCACCGGGCCACCGGCAAGTACCGGGGACTTCGCGGCGTCGGGATCGGGGTTCTCGACTGAGAGCTGCTCAAACAGTCCGGACATCTGCAGGTTGAGAGGACGATTGATGACGATGCCCAGGGCGCCATCGTCGTTATGTTCACAGATCAGCGTGACCGTCGTGGAAAAATTCGGGTCCTGCATGCCTGGCATGGCGATAAGTAGCTGATTCGTCAGTGAACTATCAGAAGCCATGCCACTAGTATCGGCCCTGCAGCCGCATGGCACAAGGCGTGCGTCAGTTTCTGCGTGTGACCAGCTGATCGTTGAACAGGAATTTGTATTCGAAGGCAACGCGATTGTATTCGTCGGACATCGCGCCGGGGAATGCGTCGAATGGTGATGCGCGCTGGATGATGTCTACAGACGCGAGATCAAGAATCGTGGATCCGCTGGAACGGCTGACGACGGCATCGACAAGGTCGCCCGTCGCATCGATCGTCACGAGAAGAGTGGGGCTGCCGGTCAGGTTGTCGAGCGGCCCGAGCTCGGGCAGGTAAGCGGCACCGACGGCTTCAATACGGCGTTTCCAGGAATCGAGATAGGCCGCTGCAACCGAGTCCTGTGTGTCTGCTGAAATGATCAGCTGCTGCGGGTCGTCATCGGTCAGCAGCAGCGATGCTTCCAGTTCCTGCGGCAACGGCAGTGACTCGTCCGCACCCGCCTCCATGGCAATCGCGACGGTCGTTTCCTGTTGCGGGTCGGTGCGGGGATCAAGCTCAACCTGCTGGTCGGCGTCGTTCTGCGTGGCGAGCAGTTCATCCGACGAGCGTTCGTGCGCTTCGACATCATTGAGTGCGTTGCCATCTTCGGAGCCCTGGTTGTCGACCGGGATAGCACTCTGCAACGGAGCAGACGGACGGATCTGCTCGGTCGTATTGCCGCCACCTTCCTGGCTGGCTTGTGCCAGGTATTCGGCCTCGTCAGGACGATCGATCTGCTGGTCGGGATCGGCGACGATCGTGACTTCGAGCGAGATGGCATCGGCAAACGGGTTGCTGAGCTCGGGATTAAAGGTGACCCCGAGGATCATGATGCCGTGGAACAGTGCGGCCAGGAACAGCATCGCCGGTAGCCGGTCCGGACCTGCCGGCGCCAGCAGCCGCAGTTCGTCGAGTGGATCGATTTCGAGGGCGATGTTGGCCATATGCGGCGGATCATCCGCCAATTTGTTTACATAAACAAGGACCTGCGTCGCACGAAAAGGGTACCGGTTACCTTATTTCCAGTCTAAAGGTACCGGGTACCTTTAGACTGGAAATAAGGTAACCGGTACCTAAAGGCGTGCCTCGATGGCGTCGAACATCAGGCCGGCTATGTTGAGGTCAAATTGCTTGTCGAGTTCGCGGATTCCGGTAGGGCTGGTGACGTTGACTTCGGTCAGGTAGTCGCCAATCACGTCGATACCACAGAAAAGTACACCGTTTTCCTTCAGTACCGGGCCAACGATGTCGCAGATCCACCGGTCGGCGTCCGACAACTCCTGCCCGATGGCGGCGGCCCCGGCCACCATATTGCCGCGGTTGTCTTCGTCGGTCGGTACACGCGCCAGCGCATACGGAACGGCTTCGCCATCGATCAGCAGGATACGTTTGTCGCCATCGACAATTTCGGGAATGTACTGCTGCGCCATCGCGAATCGCGTGCCGTACCCGGTCAGGGTCTCGAAGATCACGTTGGCATTCTTGTCACCCTGGGTGATGACAAAAATCGATTTGCCGCCCATGCCGTCGAGCGGCTTGACGACCGCGCGCCCGTGCTCGGCGAGGAATGCTTTCATCTCTTCCATCGAGCGCGTGATCAGGGTCAGCGGCGTACATTCGGGGAACCAGGCTGTGAAAGCCTTCTCATTCATATCCCTGAGTGCCTGCGGTTCATTGACGATAAGGGCGCCGGCTTCCTTCGCCCGATCAAGGATGTACGTCGTGTAGATGTACTCCATGTCGAATGGCGGGTCCTTCCGCATCAGGATCGCGTCGAGGTCGCCGAGCGCAATGTCCTCGCGGGCCCCGATCGTGTACCAGTCATCGTTGTCATCACGCACCGAAAGCCGGGTCGACGTGCCGCTCGCGACTCCTGACAGCATGCGCAGGTCCGACTGTTCGAAATAGTGGATTTCAGCACCACGACGCTCTGCTTCGAGCAACATGGCGAGCGACGAGTCTTTGTAGGGCGTTATCGACCCGATCGGGTCCATGATCATGCCGATTTTCATCGCGTTACTGGTCATTTTCGAAGGCTTGGCTCTCGATCCGCTCGGAAGCCGCCAACTATACCCCGAAACAACACGTAAGCCCCGGAATTATCGTGATTTTGCGTTCCGTGGCGCGCGTCGTAGCAGGACTTATGTCAATATGGTAAAAGTCGGTTTTCTTGTGTGGGGAAATGCGGTGTCAGGTAGCGGACGCGCCGGCCTAAGCGGGCTGAAAATACTGGTCGTGGATGACTCGAAAACGATACGTCGCACGGCCGAAACTTTGTTATCCAAGGAAGGTTGCCAGGTATTCACGGCGATAGACGGTTTCGATGCGCTGTCAAAAATCGCCGATCACCAGCCGGACCTGATCTTCGTCGACATCATGATGCCGCGTCTGGATGGCTACGAGACCTGCTCGCTGATCAAGCACAACAAAACCTTCCGCGAGACCCCGGTGATCATGCTGTCGTCGAAGGACGGCCTGTTTGACCGCGCGCGCGGTCGCATCGTGGGCTCCGAGCAATACCTGACCAAGCCGTTTACCAAGGATGAACTGCTTGGCGCCATTTCCAACCAGGTCAACTAGGAAGACGGGATGGCTACGATTCTCATCATTGACGATTCGCCCACCGAGCTGCACCTGTTCCAGAGCATGCTCGAGCGTGCGGGCTTCGATACGCTCGTCGCGGACAGCGGCGAAGAGGGCCTGCGCCAGGCGGCAAGTGCACGTCCCGACTGCATCCTCATGGATGTCGTCATGCCGGGCATGAACGGCTTCCAGGCAACCCGCAAACTTACCCGCGATCCGGCGACGGCGAATATTCCCGTCATCATGATCACGACTAAAGACCAGGAGACGGACAAGATCTGGGGTATGCGCCAGGGTGCCGTCGAATACCTGGTCAAGCCCATCGGTGATAAGGAACTTGTGGCCAAGATCAATTCGGTAATGGCTGCCTAGATGTCAGCAACGCCCGATCTTGCGGCGCTGGTCGAACAGCCGTTCGAATTACTCGCTGCGATGGAGCAGCGCAGCCGTACAGCCCACGACGGTGAGGGTGCCGGCATGCCGGCCGAGTGGGTCGGTGTCGGCTTTCGCATCGGCGAGGAGCAATTTGTTGCAAGCCGCGACCAGGTACGTGAGGTACTGATGCTGCCGGAGACGATGACGCGTGTCCCCGGCGCCAAACGCTGGATGCTCGGTATAGCGAACCTGCGCGGACACCTGCTGCCACTGATCGATGTCAAGCTGATGCTCGGCAGTGGTCGTACCACCCTCAGGCGCACCACACGCGTCATCTCCGTTAACCATCGTGAAGTGCCGGCCGGGCTCGTCGTCGACGAGGTCCTGGGTTTTCGCCGCTTCATGGATCACGAATTTGCCAACGAGGCACGCGAAACGATCGTGCGATGCGATCGATACCTTGCCGGGACCTACCAGCGCGGTGATGAGTCCTGGCCGGTATTCAACGTCTTCGACCTTGTCGAAAGTAATGTCTTCCTGCAGGCGTCTGCGGAATGAAGGTGAGTCATGGCCAGTAAAACCGACGTTTCAACCACATTCAGGTCTCTTGCAGGATGCGCGGCATTCCTGTTGCTCGTAGCGGCAGCCTGGATCTATCTCTCGGCTGGTGGAAGCAACCCGGCGGCGCCTGAACTTGCTGCATTGTCGCAAGCGGTGCCGGCGCAATCCGGCGCAGCTCTTGCCGGCAACGCAGGCGCGTTCGACCAGCTTGACAGCAGCGTCAAGCGTGTCGCTGCTCTGCGCCGCGGCGGCGCTGCCCCGGGACAGTCGGGTGACTGGCAGGAATTCGAGAGTCGTGCTTCGGCCATCCTCGCCAGGCGTGCCGACGTCGAGGCGGTCGGGCAGGCGGCGAGCGCGCTCGTGGCGTCTGCGGCATCCCTGACAGCGGCTGCCAATGACCTGTTTGACCGTTCCGGCGCGACCGCAGAGATCCAGGAATTCCAGCAACGCGCCGACCGCATCAGGCAGACCGCATCCGCGTTGCCGGCAGGCGGAGAGGGCGCTGCTGCCGCGATTAACGCAGATCTCGCATTCCTGCAGTCACTTGCGACTGCCCTCGATGGTGGTGACAGCGACCTCGATGTTCGGCCGTTGAATGCCGAAGGCCGCGAGGTTGTGCTGTTGCCGATTCTGAGTGAACTCGGCGGCATGGCGGAAAATGCGACAACAATCGGTACCGGAATATCGGCCGTAGCAGGGCTCGCCGACGCACAGGCCGCGTTGCAGTCGAGCGCTGACCGGTTGCGAGGATCGGCATTCTCGGGTGGTTCCAACTCACTGCTGCCCGGTTGGGCTGCGAACCACTGGATCCCGATCGGCATTGTCGGCGTAGTCGTCCTGCTGGTCATTGCTCTCGTGTTGCTGAACAACAAGAGTTCGGTTTTCGAGCAGACCGCGAAGGAACAGGCGGACCAGAACGAACGCAACCAGCAGGCAATTCTGCGCCTGCTCGACGAGATGGGCAGCCTTGCAGACGGTGACCTGACCGTCGAGGCCACCGTCACGGAAGACATTACGGGTACGATCGCCGACTCCTTCAACTTTGCAATCGAAGAGCTGCGCAAGCTTGTTGCCACCGTCAACGAGACGGCACTCATGGTGGATACCGCGACCAAACAGACCGAGGGCACCGCCGTGCATCTAGCAAAGGCGGCCGATAACCAGACTCGCGAAATTAACGCGGCGACCGAATCTATCGTTGCGATGGCTGCTTCTATCGAAGAGGTCTCGGGTAACGCCGAGCGCTCCTCGGACGTTGCACGCCACTCGGTTGAGGTCGCGCACAAAGGCGGCGAAGCCGTACGTCGCACGATCGACGGCATGAACGCGATTCGCGAGACGATCCAGGAGACGTCGAAACGAGTGAAACGCCTCGGCGAAAGTTCGCAGGAGATCGGCAACATCGTTGAACTGATCAACGACATCGCCGAGCAGACCAACATCCTCGCGCTCAATGCATCGATCCAGGCATCAATGGCCGGGGAAGCAGGTCGCGGTTTCGCGGTCGTAGCTGATGAGGTGCAGCGACTCGCCGAACGCTCAACAAATGCGACCAAGCAGATCGAGGTGCTGGTACGCACAATTCAGGCAGACACGAATGAAGCCGTCGCTTCGATGGAACGCAGTACCACTGACGTGGTCGGCGGTGCACTGCTCGCCGAGAACGCGGGTGCGGCGCTTGATGAGATCGAGCAGGTATCGAACCAGATTGCGAGCCTGGTACAGAACATTTCGAGCTCTGCTCGCGAGCAGGCTGGTTCGGCGGCCGACGTGACGCGGCGCACGACGCGCCTGCGCGAGATCGGCGACCAGACGGGCAAGGCGACGACTGCAACGGCGGCATCGATCTCGAAGCTGTCGGCACTGGCATCGGAGCTCAGGAAGACGGTTGAAGGCTTCGCACTGCCGCAGTCAATGATGCAGACGGGCGCGCTGGCGCGGAGCGGCGCAAACCCGGCGCAGAAGGCGCCGCAGCCGCAACCCGCAGCAAACGTGCCGTCTGCTGCACCAAAACCCGGCCAGGCGAAGGCAGGCTGACGAACTACACGCAGGACGCGAACAGATCAGTTTGATGACGAGCGAATCAGGCATTTACGAGCAGATGGTCGGTAGTGATACCGGCGGCAGCGCTGTCAGTGCGCTCGCGATCGTCAGTGCGGAACTCAACGAAACCATTCGCAATGCGCATCTCGCACTCGAGGACTGTGTAGATGGTCGCGGCGGCACGGCGGCACTGAAACGTGCTGGCGAACTGCTGCACCAGGCCTGGGGCGCCTTGCACATCACCGAAACGTACGGTGCCGCGCTGCTTGTCGAGGAGATGGAACTAGCCTGCGATTACCTTGCGAAGCTCAGCGCCGGCAAGGGCCGCGAGGATGGCCTAGATGCGCTGACGCGCTCGATGGTGCAATTGCCAATCTACGTCGAAAGACTGCTGGGTGGCGGACGTGATATCGCGCTTGTGCTGTTGCCAATGCTCAATGACCTGCGCGCCGCACGCGGTGAGCCGCTGTTGTCCGAGGGCACGCTGTTGCTGCTTAACCTGTCGCCCGCGCAGTCTCGCGAGAAAGCCGAGCGCAAGGGCAGCGGCGAAGATCCCGTTGTCGTTGCGCGCCAGCTGCGTCCGAAGTTCCAGCTGGCGCTGCTTGGCTGGATCAAGGGCGGCGAAGCCGTCCGTCACCTGGAAACGCTGAAACGTGTTGCGGCGGCGCTCGAAAACTCGTCGACACGCGACGACATGTACCAGCTTTGGTGGATAACGGGCGGTGTGCTCGAATCACTTCAGAACGGCGGACTCGAAACCTCGGTCGCACTGAAGCGCCTGCTTGGCCAGACCGACCGGCAGCTGAAATACGTCATCGACGAGGGACTGGAAGCCTATGACAACCACCCGGTCGACGACCTGCTCAATAACCTGTTGTATTACGTCGCGCGTTCCAGCGAGGCTGGCGAACGCATCAGTGCAATTCGCGCCGCGTTCAACCTTTCAGAATTATTGCCGGGCGACGAACAGGTCGAGCATGCCCGTGAGGCCCTGTCGGCGCCTAGCGCGAAACTCATGGAAACGGTCGCGTCGGCGATCAAGGATGACCTGAGTCGGGTCAAGGACGTACTCGATATATTCGTCCGGACCGGCATGAACAATGCGTCCGAGCTGGTGCCGCAGCTCGAACTGCTGAAGAAGATCAGTGACACACTGGGTGTACTCGGACTTGGTGACCTGCGCGGTGACATCGACAGCGAAATCGATCGCCTGCGCAAGGTTGTCGAGCGTAGCGGTGCGAGCAACGACACCTTGGTGCTCGATATCGCATCGACGTTACTGCGTGTCGAAGACCGGCTTGACCAGCAACTCGTTCGCCTGACTGCGCCGCCGAGCGAGGAAACGGCCGACGAGTCGTCGCCGGAAGAGGATGAAAACCTCAGGAAGGTAACCGAATCCGTGATGCGCGAATGCATCATCAATCTTGCGCGTATCAAGGAAACTGTCAGCCAGAGTATTGGCGCCGAGGCACAGTCACAGGGTCTCGACAGCATTCCGGCGCTGATTCGCGGCATTCAGTCCGCATTGCAGATGCTCGACAAGACGCGCGCCATGGAAGTGGTGCAGCGTATCGGCTCATTCATCGTGTCACTGCTGAATGCCGGTGGCCCGGACATACTCAACCAGAAAGAAACCGACCGGCTCGCAGACGCCATTGTCAGCATTGAGTACTACATGGAAACGGTCAAGGCAGGGCGCAGCGAGCCGTGGTACATGCTCGACAACGCCGAAGCCTGTCTTGCCGTATTGCGCGATGTGCAGGCGCGCCTAGACGAAGTCACCGAGACGGCCGATGAAGCCGTCAGCCTGACGTCGACGCAGAAGATGTCGGTCGAGGAGATCGCCGCTCACGCAGAGCAGGCCCTGACAGCCGAAGCCGACATGCCGCAAAAGATGGCCGCAACCGAGGTGATGCCTTTGCCGGTCGTGTCCGCGGACGCAGAGCACCTGGACCCTGAAATCCTCGAGCTGTTCATCGAGGAAGCGAAGGAAGAAATTTCATCTATCAAGCGCCACTTGCCGTCGTGGCTCCAAGCGCCCGACAGCCTGGAAATGTTGATCACGGTGCGGCGTTCGTTCCACACGCTCAAGGGCAGTGGCCGCATGGTCGGCGCCGAGCGTATCGGTGAATACTGCTGGGCGGTCGAGAACCTGCTCAATCGACTGATCAACCGCACGCTGGTACGCACGCCGCCGATGGTCGAGTTCATCGAGCAGGCGGCAGCCGCTGTTCCCGAGCTGATCGAGCAGCTCGAGGTCGGCACCGAGCCACCGTCCGATATCAGCCTGCTGATTGCTCGCGCAAACGCGTTCGCCGAGGGCGACCCGAACGCGGCCGTGTTGACGATCGACCGTCCCGCTGAGCCCGAGGCACCGGTTGCTGAGAAACCGGCGCTGGAAATGGACCCGGTCCTTTACGACATCTTCTCGAAGGAAACGGCCGGACATCTCAAGGTCATCACCGATTACCTCGCGGCATGTGAAGGACACACGCCGCCCTTCGATGTCACCGACAAACTGCATCGCGCCTGTCATACGCTGCATGGCAGCGCCAACATGGCAAACGTCGAGCGCGGCGTCGCAGTGACGGCAGCGCTAAACCGGTTCGTACGGCGCGTCTACGATCACAAGATCGGTTTCCAGCAATCCGGCCTGGATGCGCTGAAAGCAGCGGCGCGTGCCATCGCGACAATTGTCGGCGAGATCAACAAGCCGGAAACGAATCGTGCCGATTACACGGCGCTGATCGATCACATCACGAAGCTCGCAGACGCCGTAACGCCTGCAGACGCTGAGCCTGAGGTGCTGATCGAAGAAGCTGCGCTACTCGAAGAGCCGGTCGTCGAGGAAGTGGCGCCAGTTGAAGCCGACTACGACGCGGAAATCGCCGCGATCTTCACCGAGGAGTCGGCCGAGCTGCTTGAAGAAGCGGATCGTGCTCTTGGCGAATGGGCGCGCGATCATGGCGAACAGCCCATGGACGAACTCAAGCGTCACCTGCACACGCTTAAGGGTGGCGCGCGCATGGCGGGCATCACCTCCATGGGTGACCTGAGCCACGAATTTGAAACGCTGTTGATCTCGGTCGACGACGGCCGCGTTAAACCGACGCCTGCCGTAGAGGATCTGCTGCAGCGAGCTGTCGATGAATTGCACCGCATGCGTGATCTGGTCATCGCCGGCAAGCCCGTTGCGGCTGCAGCGGATCTCGTAAAACGCATTCAGCAGGCGAATGCCGGCTTTGAGATCGCGGACGAAATCGAGATCGAGGCCCCGGCAGCTGAAGAAGGTGTCGAGGCTGCCGCGCCGGCCGAGTTCACGATCGAGCCGGAAGATACGATCAGCATGGTGATTGTCGATTCGCCGCTGGCAGATGAACTGGCCGAGATCGGCAGCGAGAAGACGGAACCGGAGGTGCCGGTGGCGGCCGAACCCGAGCTCGAGCCGGAGCCCGAACCTGCGCCCGAGCCGGAGCCCGAGCCAAAGGCCAAGCCGGCACCGGACATGAAGCCGGCACAGGCCGCGAAACCGGAACAGGCGAAAGGCGCGGAAGTTCGGCCTATAAGGTCGGCAGATGCGCGCCAGGAATTTGCCCGTATCGACGCCGACCTGCTCGAAGACCTCTTGAATGCGGCTGGCGAGATCAGCATCTATCACTCGCGCCTGAGCCAGCAGGTGAACTCGTTCGAGTTCCATGTCGAAGAGCTTGAGCAGACGATTGCGCGCCTCAAGGAACAGCTGCGCAAGCTGGAAATCGAAACTGAAGCGCAGATCATGCATGGCCACCAGGACACGCTGGTGGCAAAGGATTTCGATCCGCTCGAGCTGGATCGCTATTCCAATATCCAGCAGCTGTCGCGAGCTCTGGCTGAATCCGCGAATGACCTTGCGAGTCTCAAAGACCTCCTGAACACAGTCACCACCGAGGCAGACGGCTTGTTGGTGCAGCAGTCACGTGTAACGGCGGAACTGCAGGACGGCCTGATGCGGACGCGCATGGTGCCGTTCGAGCGCCATGTCGGACGATTGACGCGCCTCGTACGACAGGCCGCGACCGAGGCCGGTAAACGAGCGGAACTGGCGGTTGAAGGCGCGTCCGGCGAACTCGACCGCCAGGTGCTCGACAAGATGTTGCCGCCGTTCGAGCACATGCTCAGGAACTCGGTTGTGCATGGCATCGAAGGTGCGGCCGAACGCCAGGCGGCGGGCAAACCGGCGGTCGGGCGTATCACGATTCGCCTGCACCGCGAAGGTGCCGAGATGGTGATCGACGTTGCGGACGATGGTGCCGGGCTGGACGTCGATGCGATCCGCCGCAAGGCCTACGAGCTTGACCTGCTCAAGGCAGACGACACCAAGGTCAGCGATGACGAAATCATGCAGCTGATCCTGACGCCCGGATTCTCGACGGCTTCGTCTGTCACACAGTCCGCCGGTCGCGGCGTTGGTATGGATGTCGTCGCAAACGAAGTTAAGAAACTCGGCGGCTCGCTGCGCATTTCTTCTGTCACCGGGCAGGGAACAAACTTCACGGTCCGGCTGCCATTCACGCTCGCGATTACCCAGGCGCTGATCGTCCGCACCGGCGACGAGGTGTACGCGCTGCCATTGCCTTCCGTCGAAGGCGTCGCCCGCATTCCGCGCGGCGAACTCGAAAACCTGCTCAGCCAAAGCGAGCCGAGTTACCAGTACGGCGAACAGTCATACAAATTCCGCCACCTTGGCATGTACCTTGGTGGGCAGGCTGCGCAGCTGCCGGATGACGAAGCGTTTATCCCGGTCATTCTGGTACACGCCGGCGAGTACTCGGCAGCTTTGCTTGTTGACGAAATGCTCGCGAGCCGCGAAATCGTAGTTAAGGCCGTCGGTCCGCAGTTGGCGAGTATCCGCGGCATTTCAGGCGCGACGATCCTTGGTGATGGCAGCATCGTCCTGATTCTCGATGTCCACGCGCTGGTTCGCACCGGTGCGCCGGTCGTGGAGATCAAGAAAGCGGCGCCGACACCGGCCGACGATCGACCGCTGGCGCTGGTCGTCGACGATTCGATCACCGTACGTCGCGTTACCGAGCGCTTCCTGCAACGCAATGGCATGCGTTGCATGACCGCGAAGGACGGGCTCGACGCGATCAGCGTCATGCAGGAGGCGAAGCCTGATGTCATCCTGCTCGATATCGAAATGCCTCGTATGGACGGTTACGAGTTTGCGTCGCACGTGCGCAATGACGACAAGGTCTCGGACGTGCCGATCATCATGATTACTTCCCGCGTCGGCGACAAGCACCGGGCGCGTGCCATTGAGCTCGGCGTCAATGACTACCTGGGCAAACCGTACCAGGACGCGCAGTTGCTGGAAGCGATTCGCCGCCAGCTCGAAGACCGGGGAATTGAATTGCCATGAGCGAAACGGAAGAACTCTACAGCCTGCTCGTTCCGCTCGCCGAGGACCGGCTGATTGTGCCGCGTGCCTGCGTCGCAGAGGTCGTTCGCTTTACGAAACCGGAAGTCGCTGAAGGTTCGCAGAAATGGTTGCTGGGCAATATCCAGTGGAACGGTCGCGAATTACCGGTGGTTTCTTTTGAAGGCACGCTGGGCAAGGATGTTCCGGTTGCTACCGGCCGCACGCGAATCGTCGTTTTCTATGCCAGTACCGGCAAACTCAAGACCGGCTTCTTCGGCGTTCTGACCCAGGGCTTTCCGCAGCTCGTACGCGTCAACCGTGATGTACTGAAGCTCGAGTCCAGGGACGGTTGGCCGGAAGGCGCACCGGTTCTCTGCCGGGTTCGCATGATCAACGAGTTTCCGTTGATCCCGCATCTTGACCAGCTTGAGGCCATGCTGGCGCGCGAATCGCTGCAGGCCTGAGTCGCTATTTCCGAGACACAATTCCGGACTGGTAATGCACGTTTGTGCGATGCTGGCATTCTGATAAATTCATTTTAACTTTCAAGAGGTTAAGACGATGAAGAACACTGCAATAGCCATGCTGCTGTGCTTGTTTGTGCTGACAGCTGTCGCCGATGACGACAAGAAGAAACCGACGCTTGCCAAGCCGGTCGATAAGTCGACCCCGGTCCTGATGAGCACGGATAACGAGAATGACGATGCCCAGCCGCAGCGAGCGCGTGATTACAACTCAAGTCGTTCTAACAACGAATCTCGGAGCGCCGCGGCGCAGGACTACAACTCGAGCCGTTCCAACAACGACGGAATCGCCGCCCCCGATATCGATAACGACTGCGACGGCGTCGATGATGATTGCGACGGGGTGAAGCCATCGCCTGCCGACAATCACAACACGACGCGTTCGAATCGTACGAAAGAGTAGGTCGTTAGTGCAGGTCGCCCCAGGCGGCCTGCATGACAGCGAGGGCAGCGATAGCTGCCGACTCGGTTCGCAACACGCGCGGCCCCAGCGATACGGCCGTGAAGCCCGCTGCGGCCGCGTCGTCGTATTCGCTGTCGCTGAACCCACCTTCCGGTCCGATCAGGACACAGACCTTGGTAGCCGGTGCTTCGATCGAGGTAAGTGCCTGCGCTGCGCCGGGCGCGAGGATCAGCTCCGCGTCGACGGAATCCGGTTTACCGCCGAACCACTGCTTTAGCGTCACCGGCGGGTCGACTTTCGGCGGTCGCGTACGTCCTGACTGTTCGCAGGCGCTGATCGCAATGTTCTGCCAGTGGTCCTGGCGTTTCGCCGCACGTGCTTCGTCCAGTTTTACGACACCGTACTCGGTCAAAACCGGCGAGATGCGTTTCACTCCCAGCTCGGTTGCTTTCTGTACAACCATGTCCATTCGATCACCGCGCGAAATGCCCTGCACGAGGTGGATGCGCAAAGGCGACTCAACCTGCGCATCGTGCGATTCCCCGACGACGAGTGTGACGCGGTTTTTCGAGAATTCAGCGATTGTGGCGTGCCATTCCGGCCCCTCGCCATTGAACACGGTTACTTCGTCGCCGACGCGCGCACGCAGCACCTTGCCCAGGTAACGGGCACGATCACCCTGCAACTCGAGTTCGGAGCCGTTGATCAACTCGCCGGAAACAAATAGCCTCGTCTTCATGTCGCGCAAATCATGCCTCATCTGAACGTGTCGGGCGAATTCAAGGTTGATCCGGCCAGCGGAATGATCACCCCGGCCCGTGTCTGCGTGAGCCCGAATTGCGACGCGCGCCCGGGCGGAATCGAACCGAGCCTGCTGGTGCTGCACGGTATCAGCCTGCCGCCGGGGGAATTTGGCGGCCCCGAAATTGAAGCGCTGTTCTGCAATACGCTCGACTGGGGCTCGCATCCGTATTTCGCGGAAATCCGTGGGCTCGAGGTGTCCGCGCACCTGCTGATCCGACGCAATGGCGAAGTCGTCCAGTTTGTACCGTTTACAGAGCGCGCATGGCATGCGGGTGCCTCCTGCTTTCGTGGTGTTTCACGCTGCAACGATTACTCGATTGGCATCGAACTTGAGGGCGAAGACGAGACTCCGTACGACGATCGGCAGTACCGGGTGCTCGCGCCCGTTATCGCCGCCATTACGCACGCCTACCCGGACATTTCAGCGCGCGAAATAGCCGCGCACAGTGACATCGCGCCGGGTCGCAAGACCGATCCGGGCACTGCTTTCGACTGGCTCAGATTGTATGATGGGCTGAGCTGACACGACTGAACATCTATGAACCTGATCGCAATTCTCATCGGCCTCACCATCGAACGACTGGCGACGCAGTTTTTTCACTGGCGCCGGATGCGTTGGCTGGACCGCATCATCGATTCGGGCTTTCGGCAGGCCGGCAAGCTCGCGAACTGGCCCGCGCTGATCGCGGTCGTGTTGCTGGCCGCCATACTCGTGCTGCCCGTCGCTGCTGTTGTGTACGGCCTTGGCGATACGCTGCGCGGATTCACCTACCTGATCCTGGCCGTCGTCGTGCTGTTTTTCTCACTCGGTCCCAGCGACATCGGTGAAGAGGTGGACGAGTACTGCAAGGCGCTCGAATCCGAAGACGAAGAGCGCATCCAGATTGCGGCGAAGACGATTATTGAGGACGACGTACCTGACAATGAGCGCGAGCGTATTGCAGCGGTCGAGCAGGCAGTCTGCGTACAGGCCAACAACCGCCTGTTCGCCGTTGTTTTCTGGTTCGTGATCCTTGGTCCGCTGGCCGCCTGGACTTATCGGGTGACCGACCTTGTTCGGCGTCGCGCCGTGTTCAGTGAATCTCGCGCAGAGGACAGCGACGGCACGGCGAGTCGAATTCGCGATGCGGCCGAAACCCTGCATGGCTGGCTCGCCTGGATTCCCGCTCGCCTGACTGCGGCCGGCTACGTGACCGCCGGGCATGCCGATGATGCAATCGCTGCACTGCGCGCGCCAACCGAGGACGCTGACGCTACGACTTCCGAGCACAGTGAGCACCTGCTCGCCAGGGTCGGTATCGCAGCACTTGCGATCCAGGATCGCGATGGTGAGACGCTCACCGAACGCGGGATTCGCGGCGCCATCGCAGCCAACAAGCTGGTATTCCGTCTGTTGCTGATCTGGGCGGTCATTATTGCCGCAATGACGCTGTACGGCTTTACGCAGTGAGGTGCATAGCCGCGCTCTGCGCAGCGCTGCTGCTCACGACCGGCTGCGACCGCAACGTTCCCGCTGACGAACCTCAGGAATCCGCCGAGCGGATCGTCTCGCTTGCACCCAGCCTGACCGAATTACTGTTCACTATTGGCGCGGGCGAGCGTGTGGTGGGTGTCAGTGCGTGGTCGGACTATCCCCGGGAAGTGTTGCAGCTGCCGATAATCGGCGACGCATTCACGATCGACCATGAACAACTGCGGCTGACCGAGCCTGATCTTATTGTCGCGTGGGAGAGTGGCACGCCCGCGAGCGTGGTCGACGAGCTGCGTGCCAACGGCTTTCGCGTCACCCGCGTGCGGACTCGCACACTTGAGGATATTGCGCTGGCGATGCTGCAATTGGGTGAGCTTACGGGCCTCGAGGAGTCGGCCGCCGCCGCCGCCAACGAGTATCGCGCGGGGATCGATGCGCTGCGCCGGGAATACAGCGAGCGAGACCCTGTTTCGGTCTTTTACCAGGTTTCAGCGCGACCGCTGTACACGATTAATCGCGAGCACTTTGTCAGTGAGCTGATCGGATTATGCGGCGGAACCAATGTGTTTTCGGACCTGACCGAACTGGCGCCCGCAATTGATGTCGAAGCAGTGGTGGACAGGAATCCGGAAGTCATGCTCGCAAGTACCGATGCCGGCAACGCAGCGTTCGATGTCTGGGCGCGCTGGCCCGAACTGACGGCGAATCGGCTTGGTAACCAGTACCTGCTGCCAGCTGGCGAGGTTGGTCGCGCCACAACGCGGGTCGTTCGCGGCGGAACTGCAATGTGCACGGCGCTGGAGCAGGCCCGGCAGAAACGGGATGCCGACGGATGACCGTCGAAGTGCGCCCCGCCTGTGAATCTGATTTCGACTTTGCCGTCGACCTGCTGGCTGCTGCCGGCTTACCGACCGAAGACTTCAATGCCGCGCATCTGGTATTCGTCGCCGAGGCTGATAGCCTGCCGCTCGGTATCATCGGCAGTGAGTCGTTCGGCGACGTCACGCTGTTGCGGTCGCTCGTTACGGCTCCGAGCGCACGAGGCCGTGGCGTCGGTTCACTGCTGGTCCGGGCATTGGAATGTGCGAGCGGCAGCGACGGTGTGGCAGAGATTTGGCTGCTGACCATCGACGCGGATCCGTTCTTCGAACGTCACGGTTATCGCGTGCGCGAACGCGATGATGCGCCTGACGCGATTCAGCAAACGCGAGAATTCTCGGGACTTTGCCCGGCCAGCGCCGTGCTGATGTCAAAATCGCTCTAGGAGCGTTCGCGGTTCCACAGGACTTCCGTGCCGGACTCGGCACGCGCCAGCACTCGCGCGACCACGAATAGCAGGTCCGAGAGCCGGTTCAGGTACCTGGAAACTTCGGGACGCACATCTTCGACAGCGGCGAGGCTGTTCGTGCGGCGTTCGGCGCGGCGCACGATGGTGCGCGCCAGGTGACATGCCGCTGCGGCTGGCCCGCCGCCCGGCAGGATGAATTCCTTCAGCATCGGCAGGTCATCGTTGAGTTCGTCGAGATCATTTTCGAGACGCTCGATGAACTCGTCCTGTACAGCGGTATGGCCCGGGATGCAGAGTTCGCCCCCCAGTTCGAACAGGTCGTGCTGCACCTCGGTCAACGAGGTACGCACCCGGTCCGGCACACTGTCATGAGCCAGCACGACACCGATCGCGGAATTGGCTTCGTCCACCGTGCCATAGGCTTCCACCCGGGCCGAATCCTTGGCTACCCGGCTGCCGTCGCCAAGGCCGGTAGTGCCGTCGTCACCGGTGCGCGTATAGATTTTGCTGAGACGATTACCCATGCCGGGGACCTTAAGTATGTGCGCTTGTTTCTGCAAGCCGATGCCGCCATAGTTCGCCCGTGGACACCTATAACGAAGCATCGGCGTCGCCGTTCCTGCAGGCAGCGCTCAGCGCCGCGCGCAAAGCCGCGGCGATCAGTCGCGACTACTACGCTGGCAATTTCACCGTTACGACCAAAGCCGATATGACGCCGGTTACCCAGGCGGATGTCGAGTGCGAAGAGGCGATCCGCGCCATTATTCTCGAGCAATTCCCGAATCATGGCTTTTATGGCGAGGAAACAGGGCGTACGCAGGCGGATGCAGAATACCTGTGGCTTGTCGACCCGATCGATGGCACCAAGGGCTTTGTTCGGCAGTACCCCTTTTTCTCAACCCAGATCGCGCTGATGCATCACGGCGAGATCATTCTCGGGGTGTCGAGCGGCACGATGATGGACGAGCTGGCGTGGGCCGAGAAAGGGCAGGGTGCATGGCTGAATGGCGAACGTCTGACGATAAGCAGTATCGACGACCCGGATCGGGCGGCCGTATCAACCGGAAATCTCAAGTCGCTGGCGGAGAGTGAAGGGTGGCCGGCATTGGGACGAATCGTCGCTCGAACCGATCGTATTCGTGGCTACGGCGACTTCTACCACTACCACCTGCTGGCGGCCGGCAAGATCGAGGCCGTCATTGAGTCAGATGTGAACATTCTCGACATTGCCGCGTTATCGATCATCGTTACCGAAGCCGGTGGCGTATTTACCAACCTGAATGGCGACCGGCCGGATCTCGAAATCCGCTCGGTACTCGCGGCGAACCCGTCGCTCCACGCGCAATACCTCGAAGAACTACGCGGTCACGTCACCTGACGCGATGAATAGCTCCTGGCCGCGCCAGGAGACCGGTTCCATTGGCGTGGCATACAGCTTGCTCAGGCGTTCGGAATCGAGAATGTCCGCAACCGGCCCGAGGTCCCAGCCACCGTCTCCGTAGAGCAGCAGGCAGCGATCGGCGAATCGTACCGCGAGGTTCACGTCGTGCAGCGAAGCTATTACGGCGTGACCGGCATCCGCACGTTTGCGGAACAGGCGCAGCGCGTCGATCTGGTGCTGCGGATCGAGGTGATTGGTGGGTTCGTCGAGCAGGAACAGGTCCGGCGCCTGCGTCAGTGCCTGTGCGATAGCCAGGCGGCGACGTTCGCCGCCCGACAGCGTCAGCACATCTCTCGTGGCGAGCCCGTCCAGATCGACTTCCATGAGGGCGGCCTTCGCTGCCGCAACGTCATCCTGCGATTCCCAGTTGAATCGACCGATGTGCGGATGGCGCCCGATCAGTGCCGTATCCAGAACAGTTGCCGGGAATATGTCGTCGACGTGCTGCGGCAGCAATGCCAGGTATTTCGCGATGTCCTGCCGTCGTGTCGTAAACACATCCAGATCCTGCACGCGGCAATGTCCGCTCTGTGGCGAGCGGAGCCCGGCCATCGTGTGCAGTGTCAGTGATTTGCCGCAACCGTTCTGTCCGAGCACCGCGACGAGTTCGCCCTGGCGCACCTCGAACGACAATGCGTCGACAAGACAACGGCCGGCGACTTCGACTGAAAGGTCGGTGCAGGTGAATACGGGATGCATGCCCGAAGCGTAGCCTGTTTTGGGCGTGGCAGCTATTCGCTGAGCCTGATCTCACTTGCAGTCAGCGGACCGATCAGCGCGCTCTTGAGATTCTTTGGAATGACGGCGTCGTGGGCATCGAGTGCGATCCGGCCGCCCATGATTTCGGCATAGCGCTGCGGGTACAGCGGTTGCCTGTCCGGTTCTGCGAGGCCGTCCGGAGCCAGCGGCAACCCGCTGCCCGGTTCGTACTTGTCCGTGGCACCGAGCGTGTGCAGAAATTCGTGCGCGATGATGACGTTGTTGGTGCCACGATGTCGGCGGCTGGCATAGCCGTTCACAACTCCAACCATTCCTTTCTGCAGCCCGACAGAGTTTTCCAGAGCGATGCCGTAATTCGGTTCGTGGTAGCGCACAAAGATGCGCACATCCGGCGCGATATCATCCTGGTCGCTTGTGATGCGGCCGGCCCACCAACGCATTTTCAGTGACCACCACATTACCGACGGCATGTTCGGGGCCGCCGGAAGTTCGGGCGGCTGTTCGTAAATCTCATCACCCAGCTCAATGCGTACCGGCCTGTTCAGCGTTACGCCGTAGCGTTCGGTCTCGCGCTGCATGAATTCTTCGATACCCTGGAAATTGTGCTGTTCGAGGCCGTCGATATAACTCTCGACGTCTGTGCTGCCGTCGGCATTGATCGGGTACACCTTGACCCACAGGCTGTTGTTCCAGTCAGTACTGCGCGCCTGCGTCAGCCATGTACCCATGGTGACGAAGACGAGAATCAACAGCAGAATACTTATCCGGATGGCCTTGAACATCGGTCAGAGCTCGGGAGCTTGTCTTACTCCCGTACTTTGCTCGAATGCGTAGGCGATCTCTATGAGCTGCTTCTCATTCCAGGCAGCTCCCATGATCGAAAGCCCGATGGGCAGTCCTTCGACGAAACCGGCCGGAACCGTGATGTTTGGATATCCGGACACTGCGGCCAGCGACGAACTGCCGAAGCCGAATGAGTCACCGTTTACGTGATCGATCGACCAGGCCGGTCCGTTGGTGAGTGCGACAATGGCATCGAGTTCGTGCTCCTCGAGCAGGCCGTCGATGGTCTCACGCGCGATGCGCGTGCCGGCTGCAAGTGCCTCCAGGTACGCCGGGTCGTCGAGTCCGGCCTTCTCTTCAGCGGCGAGAAATATCTCCTGGTCAAAGTGCGGCATGACGGTGTCGGCGTTGGCATCATTGAAAGCGATCAGTTCCGCGAGTGTGGTTGGGCCCGCGCCAGAGGTCTTCAGGTACTTGTTGAGATCAGCTTTGAATTCATACAACAGCACTTCGTACTCATGGTCATACATGTCGCCGACGTCGGTCTCCAGATCCCTGACGACCGTGGCGCCAGCTGACTCGAGAGCTGCGATGCCTGCATCCAGTACTTCGCCGACGCCCGGGTTCAGGTTTTCGCGCGCGCCAAATTTGAGCACGCCGATGCGCTTGTCACGCAATGCATCGGCCGTGAGGTTCGCCGAGTAGTCGTGATGGACTTCGGCGCCGTCCATCGCCGGGTCAGCCGAATCAAAGCCGGTCATCGCTGTCAGCAGGATGGCGGCGTCGCGCACCGTGCGCGCCATGGGGCCGGCCGTGTCCTGGCTGTGCGCGATCGGGATGATGCCGCTGCGGCTGACCAGTCCCAGCGTCGGCTTTATGCCGACGATTCCCGTTGTGCCCGAAGGGCAGACGACCGAGCCATCAGTCTCAGTGCCAATTGCCACGGCAGTCAGGTTGGCTGCAACGGCGACGGCCGAGCCGCTGGATGAGCCACATGGCGAGCGGGTCGTGTCGTACGGATTGACGGTCTGGCCGCCGACGCTGCTCCAGCCGCTACTCGACAGCGTCGAGCGAAAGTTGGCCCATTCGCTGAGGTTGGCTTTGCCGAGAATCACGGCACCGGCTTCGCGCAGGCGCAGCACGAGAAACGCATCTCTCGGCGGGACATGCTCGGCGAGTGCCAGCGAGCCGGCGCTCGTGTACATCGAATCAGCCGTGTCGATGTTGGCTTTGAGGATGACCGGAATACCATGCATCGGTCCGCGTGGTCCCGAACGCTGCCACTCTTCGTCGAGCGATCGGGCGATCGTCAAAGCGTCCGGATTGGTCTCGATGATCGAATTCAGGCGCGGTCCGGCCTGGTCAATCGCTGCAATGCGATCGAGATACCAGGTCACGAGGGCTTCGGACGAAAGTTCTCCGCGCTGCATCTGGTCGTGCAGCTCGGCGATCGTGTACTCCGAATAGTCTCGAGGCTCGCTGTCGCAGGCGGTGCACAGCAGCACCGCCAGCGTTACCAGGAGACGCCGCATCAGTCGGGACTGGCGAAGACCATGACGAAGCGGTCGGTCTTGCCACGCGTATCCGCGGCGAAGACATTTTTGCTGTAGTCATCGTCCGGGTTTCGCAAAATGTCGGTTTCGTCGACCAGCGTGAAGCCGGCCGCCTGCATCGTCTCGACGACGATTAACGGATCGATGCGATGGACGCCATTGCCTGACTCCTCGGGCGGAATTCCCGCAGCACCGACATGATCGATAATGCCGATGACACCGCCGGGCTTGAGTCCGTTGCGCAGTTCGGCGAGATAGGCGGGAATGTCGATCGCGGGCCAGCCGTTATCGTCGTCAACCAGGTACAGGTCGTGGAACGACAGCACAAGCATTGCCGCGTCGATCGTATCCGCTTCAAGCGCCAGCTCGTTGTTCTCTGCCATGAGCGGTTCAATGTTCGACAGTCTGCCGCCGGCGAAGCGGGCATTGAATGATTCGCCCACCGAACCGAAGTTCATGTATGCCTGGTTGGTCTGCGCGATCACGCGTCCCTCACTGCCCACCACGTTGGCGATGATCTCTGCGTAATAGCCGGCTCCCGTGAACAGGTCGAGTACCGTCATGCCGGGCTGGATACCCACGAACTCGAGCACCTCGTCGGGTTTTCTTCCGGCATCTCGTTCGCGGTCGGCGTCAGGACGGCCATCCGCAGTCAGCGCGGCTGCGTAAATGGAGACTTCGGCTGCCGGTGCCTCGGTGGTTTCTTCTGCGTCGGATGCGGTGGATTCGTCTGTTGACTGGCCGCAGGCTGAAATGGCGAGCGCCGTGGTCAGGGCCAGGACAAACAGCGGGAATTTATTCGTATGCATGATTCTCTCCCCTTGTTGCCTTGATCCTAGTCGGACCTGTGGCAAAGGGCAAAGTGCTTTGCATCCGGCAAAGAAAAAGCCCCGACGCGTTGGCGGCGGGGCTTAACTTTCTCTTTTTTTCAAAAGAGGTAACTGCAAATTCAGTAACCGGTGACAGAGTCTTTTTTATTGTTATTGGATCTGGATCTTCTTGTTTTTATAGTTATTGTTCTTCTGGCGTCTAAATCCTGTTTCTGACCGTTTGCGTTACCGAGCGCAGCTACACTTCGCTTGGGCAGGGTTTAAAAAGCAAGAGGCGTGCCAACTCGAAATTCGGTGACGGCAATTCAATGATTTAACGATTGCTCAATCCTTCTCGCCGTTCTGACTGGCCTGTCGTGATGGGTGTTTTGTAAAGAAGGCCGACACTTTTTCGACCTCAATATCAACCGATATTCAAAGTCTGTCATTTAATTGCTTGAAATCTATACAAAAAACTCAAAAGACGTGACTTCGTGGTCAATTCGGCCCACCGAGGTCACTGTCCGATTATGTCGAATTGGTCGAGGGAAGCCCGGAAACGGTCCAAACACCCCTGTTTTGTCAATTTATTCGACAGTTTCGGCGGCTTTGGCGCGGTCAATAAGGCCGGAAACGCTGTAGAACCGTCCGTTGCGCACAACAGCAACGACATTCAGCACATCTGTGGGGGTTGCGAGCGGGTCCCCGTCCACGAGCACGAGGTCCGCGGCGGAGCCCGTTGCAATGCGACCCAGGTAAGGAGATGCAAGCAGTGCTGCGGCTGCGTTGACGCCAACAGCGCGCAGCGCCTGCGGCGGGGTCAGGCCGGCCTGTTCAAGAATTCGAAACTGCGTTGGCAATGCGGCGCCGGACGGCTGCCCGGTCGCGCTGCTGGTGCTGATGGCAGCAGTGACGTCGAGCTCCGGCCGTGGCACAGGTCCGATGTCCCATTCCGCGCCGGACAGGATTCTCGGTCCCGGTATTTCCTTGCCCGACCAGAGTGTGTCCAGATCGCCGGCATCTGCATGCGGCGACGCTATCGACGTGATGCCGGACGTCAGGAAATTGGGTCCCCAGGCCGCTGACAGTTCAGCGGGCAATCTCGCCGCAGCATCTATCAGACCGGGAATTACCGTAACGTCACCCATGTCGATGACAATTCTGCCGCTACGCTCGGCGTGCGGCTCTACGGCTTCGATGCGTCCGCCCGATATCAGGATGTCGCGATCGTGCTGGTACTCCGTACCAAGGCCGTCGAACATGCGTGCCGCATGGATAACGATTTCGCCATCGGGTTCGTCCGGCCAGGTGAGTACCGGCCTGGGCCGATTCACCACCGGCGTCGGCTCGGGAGCGATGGTTGCCTTGAACGGCAGCGGTGTTGACGACCAGGCGTCGAACAGTCGTTGACGAATCTGACCGTTAACCGAGTAGTACATCCGCTCGCGGTCGAGCCAGCTCACAGGGGCAACGTCGATAGGCTCGCGGCCTTCAAACGTGCGAATCAGTCTCGGGTGCGACAGGATGATCATCCGCAGTTCGGCACGTTCGGGCCCGAGGTCAAACCAGGTAAGCAGGCTGCCGTCCGGACGCCAGGATGGTGCGGCGATGCGCTGCTTTGAGCGCACCAGGATTTCCTCCGGTTCGCCATGGCGACGCAGGATGAGTGCCCACTCGTCACCGTGCCGGTGCACGTAGACGAGGTCACGGCCGTTTGCCGACCACGCTGCCTCTGTCTCGTCACCGTCGCGCTGTGTGATGCGCCAGTGCAGGCCGGTTGCGATGTCCGCTTCCCAGAGATCGAAGCCGCGGCCGCGGCGATCGGATGCATAGATGATGCGCTCGCCGGACGGGTGCCAGGCCGCGTACAGGTCGACGCGCGACTCTTCACTGACGAGCTGCGTACTGCCGTCCGCAAGGCGGTGCAGCCAGATGCCCTGGTCGCCATCCCGCGTTGCCTCGAACAGCAGGCCCTGGCCATCGGGTGACCAGCGGGGCTGCCGAGCCGATTTCAGGTTACGGGTGATCTGCTGTGCCTCGCCGCCACCACCCGGAACAACCCAGACGTCGCCGCGCAGGTCGATCGCCAGGCGTCCGTCAGCGGCGACGTCGACGGACAGATTTGCGCCTCGGCTAATCGTGATCTGTGCCGCAGATGGATGCGCGGCCGCACAGAGCAGTCCGGTGAAGATCAGCTGGCGTAGATGCACGTTCCACCTTCGCGTCTGGGATCCGCGGCAACCTCTGCGCCGTTGTCGCTATCGTGCACGGCGGCGCCGACGCCGCCAAAGTACATCACTCGGTCCGGAAAGCGATGCAACGGCAAGTCGGTATCCGGTAAGTCGAGCTCCGGCTCTGCCATGAGTCGCACCTCGCTGCCACTCGTATCTATATGCACGCGCGGATGAGCGACTGCGTCAGCGAGCGACATATCGAACTTCAGGTAGTTAAGCAGGAACTGCTGCAGTGCCGTAGTGATCCGGTCCGCGCCGGGTGAGCCAAATGCGAGCACGGCACCCGGTTTGCGCGCCACGCCCGGGGCCATATTCGATGGCAGCCGCGCGCCGGGTGGCCCGGCGTCGAGTCCGCGGCGGTTGAGCTCGATTTCGCCAAGGCAGTTGTTCAGCCACAGCCCGGTACCGGCCGGCATCTCGCCGGAGCCGTAGCCGGACGATGCGGTAATCGCGCATCCCGTGCCTTCACTGTCGACAACGGAGGTGTGTACCGTCGAGGCCGATGTCCAGCGGCTCAGGAGCCGGCCGCTGCGGGCGTCATCGAGCAATTGCTGCGCGGCAGCGCTGACATCGTCAGCAAGGTCGAGGTGTTGCTTGCGAAAATCCAGGCACGCACGCTGTGAGCGGATCAGTTGCTGCAGGTTGTCGACCGTCCATTCCGTGCCATCAAGGTCGGCGCATGCGGCAAGCATCGCGGTCAGTACAGCGCCGCCAACAGCCGGTGGCGGATTGTTCGCCACCTGCCAGTCGCCAATTTCTGACATCAGGGGTGCGCGCTCTCTGGCCCGGTAAGCGAGCAGGTCGTCACGCGTGAGCGCGCCGTCGCCGCCGCGGCAGTGGTCGGCGATTGCCTGGCCGATTTCGCCTTCGTAAAAAATGCGTGACCCTTCGCAGGCGATCGCGTCGAGCGTATCGGCGAGATGTGGCACTACGATGTTGCTGCCTGCCGGGACCAACCTGCCGTGTTCATCATGTAATGCACCGTGGCCATCGGTGCTGCGGCCGAAGACGCAGTCTCCGGAGTAACCGAGGTAGTAGTGGCAGGCTGAGGACAGCGGGAATCCGTCGCGGGTTGCACGGATGGTTGGCGCGAACAGGTCTTGCCAGCGAGCCGTGCCGAATTTCTTCCAGGCGTGTTCGACAGCCGCGAGCGAGCCAGGCACCGATACGGATCCTGGCCCAACGAGCGTTTCGATGCCGCCGCCATATTCCATCGTAACCGGCACCGCACCGCGGCCGCGATCGGTGTCAGCCAGCCCCATTCCGGGCACAGCGACATTGCCGTCGATCGTGACGGCGTCCTGTCCCTCTTTCCAGATCGTGATGAACGCGCTGCCCGCGAGCGCGCACACGCCAGGCTCCGTGTTCATTGTCAGGAGCGATGCGGCGAGCGCGCAATCGACAGCGTTGCCGCCGGCAGCGGCGACTTCAGATGCTGCGTCTGCTGCGAGCTGTGAGGTTGTGGCTACTGCAACCTGGGTCACTAATAATGGATGACCGACCGGATACTCTTTCCTTCGTGCATCAGGTCGAATGCCTTGTTGATGTCGTCAAGCGGCATTGTATAGGTAATGAACTCGTCAATCTTGATGTCACCACCCATGTACTGATCGACCATGCCCGGCAGTTGCGAACGGCCCTTGCAGCCGCCGAATGCCGTACCGCGCCAGACGCGACCCGTAACCAGCTGGAATGGACGTGTCGCGATTTCCTGGCCGGCACCTGCCACGCCGACAATGACCGATTCACCCCAGCCCTTGTGGCAGCACTCGAGCGCCGAGCGCATCAGGTTGACGTTGCCCACACACTCGAACGAGTAGTCGACCCCGCCGCCGGTCAGTTCAACGATGACATCCTGGATCGGGTCGTCGTAATTGCTCGGGTTGACGCAGTCTGTCGCGCCGAGCTGCTTTGCGAGCTCGAACTTGTCTTCATTGATGTCGATCGCGAGGATGCGGCCAGCCTTCGCCATGACAGCACCCTGAATGGCTGACAGGCCTACGCCGCCAAGACCGAAGACGGCGACCGAAGCTCCGGGCTCAACTTTGGCCGTATTCAGTACGGCGCCGATGCCGGTCGTAATGCCGCAGCCGAGCAGACAGACTTTTTCGAGCGGGGCTTCTTTTGAGACCTTGGCGACCGCGATTTCGGGCAGCACCGTATACTCGCTGAAGGTCGATGTGCCCATGTAGTGGTAAACGGTCTTGCCGTTCGATGAAAAACGCGATGTGCCGTCGGGCATCAGGCCCTGACCCTGGGTGGCACGAATCGCCTGGCACAGGTTGGTCTTGCCGGAGGTGCAGAAATTGCACTCGCCGCATTCGGGGGTGTATAGCGGAATGACGTGATCGCCAACAGCGACGGACGTGACACCTTCACCGACTTCCTCGACGATGCCGCCGCCTTCGTGACCGAGTACGGCCGGGAAGATGCCTTCGGGGTCTTCGCCGGACAGCGTGAAAGCGTCCGTGTGACAGACGCCGGTTGCGACATTGCGGACCATGACCTCACCGGCTTTGGGTCCTTCGAGGTCGAGCATTTCAATTTCGAGTGGCTTGCCTGCTTCCCAGGCTACGGCGGCACGCGTCTTCATATTGATGTTTCCCCGGTGCTTGTTCTTGATTGGACGGGCATATTCTCACGAATGCGAGGGGCGTTCATCTGGTGTTCATAAAGTGAACCAAAACAGAGGCTTACGTTCAGTCAGTGTTCATTGCGGCGCTATTAATCTGCAACCGTACCCGTTGGACCTGGAGGTTAATCATGAACAAGGTACTTATTGCAGGACTGATTGCCGGTGGTCTTACGCTTCTGGATGTTCCCGAGGCCCAAGCCCACACGGAAGTGCGAGTGAATCGCAGCGGACCGGCTTATCACGTGGTCGACGATCGACGCCACGGTCGGGATTACTACGAGCGCAACGGCTACCGCGACGCCTACTGGCGTTACGAAAGGGCGCACAAGATGCCGAAGTGGCTGAAGCGCAAGAAACCGTTCCGCCGCTGGTATAACGGCAGCCCGATGAAGCGCTACCGATTCCTGAGCTGGGACCAGCTCTACGAAATCTACCGCTACGAGCGCAGCTACTTCACCCGCTACCGCCACTAGGGTCCCGCCACTAGGGTCCGGTTCCAAAAGGCAAGGTCCGGTTCCGAACGGAACCGGACCTTGCCTTTTGGAACCGGACCTTTTTATTGGAAGCACGGTGCTGTAAAAGGGACTTCCGTCCAGCATCGTAGTAGTAAGCAAGAATGAGTCTCGAAGATCTCCGCGGCGACCTGTCGGCCATCGACCGGCAACTCGTCGAACTGATTGCCGAACGACAGAAAATTGTCGGTGAAATCGGTCGTACCAAGCAGTCATCGGGCACAGGTACGCGAGACTATGCGCGCGAGAAAGATGTACTCGACATGGGGCGTGCACAGGCCGAGGAGATGGGTGTCGATCCCGACATCGTTGAAGGTCTGCTGCAAATGCTTATTCGCACGTCGCTCGAGAGCCAGGAGCGTGATCGTGTTGTTGCCGAAGGCAAGGGCGATGGCCGGTCGGCGCTGGTCATCGGTGGCGCCGGTAAAATGGGCCGCTGGTTCGTCGAGTTCTTTGCCTCGCAGGGATTCTCGACCGTCGTAGCGGATACCACCCTGCAGAACGGGCCCGGAACTTACGCGAACTGGACTGACGCGGGTGTCGATTTCGACGTCATCGTGGTCGCGGCACCGCTGGCTGTGTCGGGTCGAATCCTCGCGCAGCTCGCCGTCCTGAAACCGCGCGGGCTCATCTTTGATATCGGCTCGCTGAAGTCACCGCTGATCGACGGTCTGAAGGAGCTGCAATCAGCCAGGTGCCGGGTTACTTCGCTGCATCCCATGTACGGTCCGGACACGCGCCTGCTGTCCGGCCGCCACCTGATCTTCTGCGACGTCGGCGATGAGCAGGCGACCGCCGACGCCAAAGAACTGTTTGCGGCGACGATGGTTGAGCAGCTCGACATGACGCTCGAGGATCACGACAGGTTGATCGCCTACGTCCTCGGCCTTTCGCACGCACTGAATATCGCATTCTTCACGGCATTGGCCGAGAGTGGCGAGGCGGCACCGAAGCTCGCGCAGATGTCGTCGACGACATTCGATGCGCAGCTGCTGGTATCCGAGGCCGTTGCGCAGGATAACCCGCATCTGTATTTTGAGATCCAGAATCTCAACAAGTTCGGGCTTGGACCGCTCGATGCATTGTGCGAGGCCGCAACGAGAATCAGGGAAACGGTTGTCGGCGGCGATGAGGACGGCTTTGTCGAACTCATGCACAAAGGCCGGGAGTATCTCGCGCTGAGGGGATAGCACCGGAGATTTTGGGGCAGCGATGAGAGGCCAGGGAGGAGCAGCTCATGGAATCGACTGAAGAACTCCAGCAACAAAACGAAGCGCTGCGACGTCAGCTCGACGAGCTGACTGACGAGGTCGCGCGCAACGAAGACAAGATGAGACGCTCGCAGCTTCGCGAGCTGCGACTGCTGCAGGCCGAGGATCTCGAATCGCTGTTCAACGCCCTGGTCGGAGGGCTGCGCAGCAGCTACGGACTCGAGTACGTCAGCGTTGTGATCTGCGACCCCGACCACGATGTTCGCCACCTGCTGCTCGCCAATGGCACGCCGGCCGAGAATTTCCCGGGGCTGCTCGTTGTTGAATCACTGACCGGGCTCGCACCTCAATACATTGCATTGCATTCGCCGTGGCTGGGCGCGTTCGCCGGCTGTGACCACCAGCTGATCTGCCCGGGCGCGGAGGGGCTCGCCAGTATCGCGATGATTCCGCTCATGCATCGCGGCAAACTTATCGGCAGCATAAACCTGTGCAGCGCCGATGCAGCGCGATTCACGCGTGAGCACGCCAGCGACTTCCTGGCTCACCTGGGCGTAATCGCGTCATTCTGTATTGAGAACGGAATAAACCGCGCACGGCTGTTGCGCAGCGGCTTTACCGACGTACTGACCGGCTGGCACAACCGTCGTTACCTTTCAGTGCGGCTTGCCGAAGAACTCGCGCGTGCGAAACGCGACAGCTACGGCATAGCCTGCCTGATGCTCGACGTGGATCACTTCAAGCGCGTGAACGATACCTGGGGCCACGCTGCCGGCGATGCCGTACTGCGAGAACTCGCAGCACGTATCGAGTCACAGGTGCGAGCAAGTGATGTCGCCGCCCGCTACGGCGGCGAGGAGTTTGTCGTGCTGCTGCCGAACACCGATGTCGATGCGGCACGCCTGTTGGCCGAGCGCATACGCGGCGCGATCTCGGTAGCCCCGATCGATCTGCCGTGCGGCGAAGAGGTTTCGATGACGTTATCAATCGGCATCGCCGAGGTGCATCCGGCGCCGGACGAAGAGGACCTCAAGACGGTAGGAGACGCGCTGGTTGCCCGCGCCGATGTTGCACTTTATGCCGCCAAGTCGGCCGGACGCGACCAGGTTACCGTCGAAGCAGCATGAGAATCGCCGCCGCACTTGTCGCGTGCGTCTCGCTGGTCGCGTGTTCGACCGAGGAGCAGCCGCGACCGGAACCGATCGTTGTGTATGCGCCCGCCACGGTCGAGAGTCGTCTGCTGCCGTTATTCGACGAGTTCACATCGGATACCCGGATTCGCGTTTCAGCCAGATGGGGTAACTCCGGGGAACTGACGAATTCCGTCATTGCGAAAGAAGGTATTCCGGCCGACGTGCTGATTACCGACAACGTTGCAGATGCCTGGCGAGCAGCTGAGGCGGGTTCGCTGCGGCCAATACATGCCGAGTCGTTGCAGCCACTGCCGCAGGAACTGCGGGATGCGGACAACTACTGGGCGAGCTTCGCCAACAGGACGCACAGGATTCGGCAGTTGGCGGCGTCGGAGCCTGTCGGCGACTATATTGCGCTCGCAAAGACTGACATGGCGAAGCGTGTCTGCCTGTCCTCATCGCAGTTGCCCGACAATCGCGCGCTGGTTGCAGCACTGATCGAACAGCACGGGGTCCGTGGTGCCGAACGTATTGTGCGCGGTTGGGTGGGAAACCAGGCGCTTCCACCATTTGAATCCCGGCAGGAGCTCGACGATGCGGTGCTGGCCGGTACGTGCGAATACGCAATCGTCGCGTCCGGAGTTCAGGACGAACGTTTCGCCGACCAGCTTCCAGAGCCGATCAGCTTGTCCGCGGATGCGGTCAGCATTGGCCGGCATGCTCGCAACCCGGATTCGGCGCAGCAGTTTGTTGCGTGGCTGATCCGGCGCAACGCGGCTGAAATCGAAAACAACGCCGGGTCGGTCAGACTTTCAACGGCAGGTTACCGCGATGAGGAAGCACGCCTGCTCGCCGAAAGGGCAGGCTACCGCTGACTATTGGTAACGGCGTTGCCTGCCGCGACTCATCAGCAGCAGGAATAACGGTACGCCGATCGCTGCGGTAAGCGCACCGACCGGCAGCTGGCGTGGCGCCATCAACGTGCGCGCCAGCGTGTCCGCAAGCACCAGTAATGCACCGCCCGCAAGAGCCGACGCCGGAACTACGATGCGGTGGTCGCTACCGGCGACGATTCGCACGAGATGCGGCACGACGAGCCCGATAAATCCGATGACGCCGACGGTCGTTACCGACAGGGCAGTCGCCAATGCGGCCGCTGCGAAAATCAGGTATCGGAATCCCTTCACAGGCAGCCCCACGATCGCGGCCTGCAACTCACCCCGAGCAAGTACATTCAGATGCCTCGCCGCCAATGTGCCGCCCACGACGAGCAGCGCAAGCAGTCCGAGACAGCGCCCGGGGTCATAAGCAAAACTCAGGTCACCCATGAGCCAGAACAGCATGCCGCGCAGATTCTGGTCGGGGGCGAGGGCCAGGATGAGCGTCGTCGCCGCACTGAATCCTGCCGCCAGCACCACGCCCGTCAGCAGCAACCGCGTCGGTGTCCAGCTACCTGTCCCATGAGCAATCGCGAACACGATCAGGGTAGCCGCCATTGCACCGGCAAATGCCGAAACGTCGATGACGACACTGCCGAGCCCGAACATCATGGCCAGCAAAGCAGCTACAGCGGCGCCGCCTGATGAGCCGAGAATGTACGGCTCAGCCAGAGGGTTCCGCAGCAGGACCTGCATAAGTACGCCCGCAACGGCGAGCAGTCCGCCGACGGCAAAGGCCGTCATTGCCCGCGGCAGCCGCAGGTCGAAGATCAATGCCCGGGCGTTTTCCGGCGCGTTTCCTGTGAGCGAAGCAAGCACATCCGCAATGCCGATATCGGCACTGCCCGACGACAGTGCAGCAACAAAAGCCAGTGCTGTGGCGATCAGCAGTCCGGCGAAAACGGCGGCGACGCGGCCCAAAAGAAACTCCTGCGGTGTGGGACGGCAGATAGTGTAAAGTAATCGGCAGTTAGAGTTTTGTACGGTTGCAATGGGCAACGACTGGATAGACGCCGAGGGCTTCCGGGCCAACGTTGGCATCATCCTTGCGAACCGGGACGACAAACTGATGCTCGGCGGCCGCGTCGGGGCGAAGGGTTGGCAGTTCCCGCAGGGTGGCATGATCGAGGGTGAAGAACCCGTCGACGCGATGTTCCGCGAGCTGCACGAAGAAGTCGGGCTTACCGAAGCCGATGTTGAGATCCTGTCAGTTACAAATGACTGGCTGCGTTATCGCCTGCCTGACAAGTTCATTCGCCGGCACAGCAAGCCGCTGTGCATCGGCCAGAAGCAACGCTGGTTCATCCTGCGCCTGACAGCCGGCGAGGATGCGGTTCGCTTCGATCGCGCCGACAAGCCCGAGTTTGATCGCATCAAGTGGGTTGATTTCTGGCGCCCTGTTAATGAAGTTATCTACTTCAAGCGAAGAGTGTATGCGCAGGCGTTGCACGAGCTGGGTCCTGCTGTGCACCCGGGCGGCTTGCCGCCGCAACCACGCTGGTGGCCAAAACGCTGGCGCGCCGTATTCGAAAAAGACCTGAAACGCGCGGCGCGCGACCAACGTGCGGCGCGCGACGCCGGTGACTAAAATGGCTTCGCGACAGCCAGCAGTATGATCGCGAACAGGAACACCACGGGGATCTCATTGAACACGCGCAGGTAGGTGGTGCCGCCCGAGACAGGTGTATCACGCAGACGCTTCATCCAGGTATGGCAGCGCCAGTGATACACGACGAGGCCGATAACCATCGCAAACTTGACCAGGAACCACGGTGTTTCGGCGACGGGCGGGTTGATTGCAGCCAGAGTGAGTCCGAACACCCACGTCAGGACTGCACCGATCGTCATGATGCCGAACAGGCGCCGTTCCATGATCACAAATCGCTGGTGACTCGCATCGTCGCTGGCCTCGACGTGGTAGATGAACAGTCGCGGCAGGTAAAACAGGCCGGCGAACCAGGTCACCATGAATGCGATGTGGATGCCCTTGAACCACAAGTAATAAGCCGCCATAGAAGGGGTCCTTTTATGTTCAATTCCGTGACCTGGCGCACTTCTGTTCGCCCGGGGACCCGCGTAACATAACGTCTTTCGACAAGCGACAGGTAGTAGCAGAGCAGTGGCCAACAAGTCACCCCTACATCGGCATGGCGGCGGTCGCGCGATCGTTTTTCGCGTAATGATCGCGGTGCTTCTCGTCGTGGCGGGCTACCTCGTCTACGAGTTCGGCCGCATCAAGGCCGGTTATGACATTGTCGACGCTTCGGCAGAGCGGGTCGCATTCGAGGCTCATATTGTGGGTCTGGATGGCCAGATTTCCGATTTAAAACAAGAGGTTGCGATACTCAAAACCGATCGCGAAGTCGATCGCGAGGCTTATCGTGAGGTTGAGGCACACCTGGTCGACCTGCAGACCAAGATCCAGGAGCAACAGGACGCGATCGCGTTCTATCGCGGCATAGTGTCACCGGCCGACGGCAATGCCGGCCTCAGGGTGCAGGATTTCAAGCTCACCCGGGCGCGCGAAGAACGTGAATTCAACCTGCGGCTGGTTCTGATCCAGGCGATGAAGCACGACCGCAAGGTGTCGGGCAACGTGGCCGTGACGATCGCCGGCACCGAGGATGGCGCTGACGCGACCTATACCTTCGCCGATATCGCGGTTGACGAAGAAGATGCGGCCTGGCCGTTTTCGTTCCGCTATTTTCAGGACTTTGAGCGGCGCCTGGCGCTGCCCGACGGCTTTGAGCCGGAGTCCATCAAGGTCGAGGTGCGGTCGAGAACCCGCTCGATATCCAGTATTGAAGAGAATTTTGCCTGGGCGACAAGCCAGGGCTAACGCTTGGGAGAGGAAGTTTCATGTTCAGCAAGAAAAATCGCGGTCATAGTCTCCGCGTCGAGACACTGGTCGGCACGAACAGCAAGATTTCGGGCGACGTGCACTTTAATGGCGGCTGCCATATCGACGGTACGGTCAGTGGCAACGTCACGGCTGACCCTGACACGGAGTCGGTCCTGACCATTTCCGATACCGGCCATATCGACGGTGGCGTTACGGTGCCGTACGTGGTGTTGAATGGTATCGTGAAAGGCGACGTGTTCGCGGGCAAGCGCGTTGAACTCGGGCCGACCGCGCGAGTCATTGGAAATGTGTATTACAATCTCATCCAGATGGCAGAGGGTGCCGAGATCAATGGCAAGCTCGTACACCAGCCTGAAGGGCAGGTACCTCTGCTGGAACAGACAACCCGTATCGACGAAAAGGTTGCGGCCGTCAACGAGTAGGGCGCGACCGGGAAAGCAGTAATGGAAATGACAAGCAGTGCGCCCACGGCGCCGACCAGCGTGGTATTCACCGACGCTGCGGCCGAGAAGGTCAGCGAGCTCATCACCGAGGAAGACAACCCGAACCTCAAGCTGCGGGTGTTCATCTCGGGTGGTGGCTGCTCCGGATTCCAGTACGGCTTTACCTTCGACGAACAGATTGAGGATGGTGACAGCCAGGTCGAGAACCAGGGCGTGACCCTGCTGATCGACCCGATGAGCGTGCAGTACCTGATGGGCGCCGAGATTGACTACAAGGAAGACCTGCAGGGCGCGCAGTTCATCATCCGGAACCCGAATGCACAAACCACCTGCGGCTGCGGACAGTCTTTCACCGTCTGAGGATGTACGCGGCGAAGTCATCGCCGCCGTCGACCTTGGTTCCAACAGCTTTCACATGATTGTCGGCGAGCTGCGCCACGGCCAGCTCGCTATTCTCGATCGCATTCGCGAAACCGTCCGCCTGGCCGAAGGCCTGTCTGACAATGGCGTTATCTCGCCCGATGCGCGTGCCCGAGCGCTCGACTGCCTGTCCCGCTTTGGCGAACGGTTGCGCGCAATGCATGCAGATCGCGTACGCGCAGCCGGCACCAGCACGATCCGGCGGGCGCACGCGGATTCCGGGTTCATGACCGACGCCGAGATCGCGCTCGGGCACCCGATCGAAGTAGTCTCCGGTATTGAAGAGGCCCGGCTGGTTTACAACGGCGTCGCACACAGTTTGCCGCCCACTGATGGCATGCGTCTCGTCACCGATATCGGCGGCGGCAGTACCGAGGTCATCCTCGGGCAGGGTTCCACGCCGCGCGCAATGGAAAGCCTCCACATGGGTTGCGTCTCGATGACCGAGCGCTTCTTTCCGGACGGCAGGCTGACGCGCGAACGCTTCAACCAGGCGCGTACTGCGGCGCGGCTTGAGCTGCGCCCTGTAAAGGCATTCTTTCGCAACACGACAGAGATTGAAGCCATCGGCACCTCGGGAACGTTGCGCTCGACCGAGGCGGTCGCCCAGGCCCTTGGCCTTTCTGAGCGGGGCTTGCGCCTCGAGACCGTCGAAGCGCTGATCGACAAGGTTCTGGAGTTTGACCGGATCGATGAGCTCTCGTTAAAAGGGCTGTCGGAGCGGCGTTCGCAGGTCTGGCCAGGCGGGCTGTCAATCGTCGCTGAGCTGTTCGATGCGCTGCAGGTCGAGGAATTTCATACGTCGGACGGTGCGTTGCGAGAGGGCTTGCTGTATGACCTGCTCGGTCGACTGCAGCACGAGGACGCGCGCGAGCGCACGGTCGAGGCTATGGCGTCGCGCTACCAGGTCGATGCCGGACAGGCGGCGCGCGTTGCGGATATGGCCGCGCGCTTGTACCAGCAATCCAAATCCGAGTGGCGCTTCTCAAGCAAGATCGCCGGCAACGTGCTCGATTGGGCGGCACGCCTGCATGAGATCGGCCTGGACATTTCCCACGACGGCTATCAGCGCCACGGCGCTTACATCGCAGAGAATGCGGATATGCCCGGTTTTCCGCGCGCCGAACAGCGCTTGCTGGCGGCGTTGATTGGCGGGCAAAGGCATAGCATTAATACGGGTGCGCTCGATTCATTGCCACAGAGCTGGCAGAGCGGTGCTCTGCGCCTCATTGTCATTCTCCGCCTGGCGGTGTTGCTGAACCGCAGTCGCAATCCGGAATTGATGCCGCCTGTTCATCTGCAGGTACACGCCAACAAGCTGAAAATCGCGTTTGATCCCGAATGGCTGGCTGCCAACCCGTTGACGATTGCCGATCTGGAGCGGGAGACAGAGATGTTGGCGCTGGCCGGTTTCGAGCTGGAGGTCGCTGCTTGAGCGCCGTCGTCCCGGCCTAGCTCGCGGCAAGTTCCTGCAGGAACACATCCTGCGCAGACACTCGCTCTTCCCCGTCTGCGCTCAACCGCGTGTAACTGCCATCCGGGTTCAGCTCCCAGGCCTGGCAGTTGTCGGCAAGGAACAGGTCGAGGTCGTGCCGGATGCTGTCTTTCATGGCCTTCTGGCGAATCGAGAAACAGGATTCGTTGCGGCGGAACATATTGCGGTCCATCCAGTCCGCGCTCGAGCAATAAAACTCTTCCTTGCCGTCATTAAAGAAGTAATAGACGCGCGAGTGCTCCAGGAAGCGTCCGACGATCGAACGCACGCGAATCGTCTCGGACAGGCCTTCGATACCCGGTCGCAGCGAACAGATGCCGCGCACGATCAGGTCGATCTCAACGCCCGCCTGTGAGGCTTCATAAAGGGCCGCGATCAGTTGCGGTTCGTTGAGCGAGTTGATCTTCGCAATGATGCGCGCTTCCCTACCGGCCTTCGCATTTTCAGTCTCGCGCTGAATCTTCTCAAGCAGGGCGTCGAACAGCGTGAACGGCGAGGCCAGCATGCGCGTCATGTCCTCTGCCTGTGTCAGGCTGGTCAGTTGCAGGAACAGTTTGTGGACGTCTTCACCGAGCCTGCGACTGCTGCTCATGTAGCCGTAGTCGGTGTACACCGAAGTTGTCGCGTGGTGGTAGTTGCCGGTGCCAAGGTGCACGTAGCGCAGCAGTCGACCTTCTTCGCGTCGCACGATCAGCAACATCTTCGCATGCGTTTTGAAACCGACGAGCCCGTAGACAACATGCGCCCCGGCTTCCTGCAGGCGATTTGCCAGCACGATGTTTGCTGCCTCATCGAACCTTGCCATCAGTTCGATGACAACGGTCACTTCCTTACCGGAACGTGCCGCGGTCACCAGGTGATCGACGATCGGCGAGTTCGCGCCGGTTCGATACAGCGTCTGTTTGATAGCGAGCACATCGGGATCAGTTGCGGCCGTCTCGATCATGTCGATGACAGGTGCAAAAGAGTGATAAGGGTGATGCAGCAATACGTTTTTCTGCTGCAGTACCGAAAAGATGTTTTCTTCGCCGAGCAGCTCTTCCGGCAGACCCTGTGTAAAAGGCGGGTACAACAGCCTGGGTCGATCATCGAGATCGCAGACAGTCGAAAGACGATTCAGGTTTACCGGGCCGTCCACCATGTAGGCGTCATCGTCGCTCAGATGGAAGTGGTCGAGCAGGAATTCCTTGAGGTCATCAGGGCACTGGTGACCGATCTCGATCCGGACAGCGGCACCGTAGCGGCTCGCTTCAAGCTGTCCTTCGAGCGCGCGGACAAGGTCACTGACTTCTTCCTCGTCAATATAAAGGTCACTGTTTCGGGTAACCCGGAACTGGTAGCAGCCGCCGACTTCAAGGCCCGGGAACAGCCGACTCACGTTGACGCGGATAATTGAAGACAGGAATACGAAGTTGTGTTCACCCTCGCGGCTCAGTGAGTCAGGCAGGCGGATGATGCGTGGCAGAGAACGCGGCGCCTGCACCATGCCGCGATGCCGGCGGCGGCCGAACGCGTCCTTGCCCTGCAGGCGTACGACGAAGTTCAGGCTCTTGTTAAGAATGCGCGGAAATGGCCGCGACGGATCGAATGTCAGTGGCGTCAGAACCGGCACAACCTGATCCTCGAAATACTCCTTGAGCCAGGCGTGTTGTTGCTCGTTCCAGTCTTCACTCTGAACGAACCGCACCCCCGCATCGGCAAGCCGCGGGAACATTTCCTCGTTGAGCAGTCGGTACTGCTGCTCTACGAGTTCTGTGACTCGTCCCCTGATCTCGTCGAACAGCTCGGGGGCCGGAACATTGTCGGGGCCCTGTGCGGACGCCCCGATTTCCATGCGCTGCTTCAGGCCGGCAACGCGAATCTCGAAAAACTCATCGAGATTGGTACACGTGATGCACAGGAAACGCAGCCGCTCAAGCAATGGCACGGACGGATCCTGTGCCTGCGCGAGCACGCGTTTATTGAACTCAAGCATGCTGAGTTCACGATTGATGTACTGGTCTCTCATTTTGTCCGGAGAATTGGTTATTCCGGTGAGTGTATCTCGCCAAGTGTTACGGGTTCTTTAGCGCCAGTCACACTTGGTACGTTACCGGGCTCGCCATTTTGCGTGGCGCGCGCCAGCCACGCAAACGCACAGGCTTCGACCCAGCCAGGATCGAGCCCGAGCACTGAGGTCGACTGCACTTCTGTTTCGGGCAGGTTACGGGCCAGGCGCCGCATTAACGAATCGTTGTGAACACCGCCGCCGCAGACGAAGACTTCGCTGGTATCGGGTGCGGCGCTTCGAACCGCATTTGCTATGGAGACGGCGGTCAGTTCGCACAGCGTCGACTGTACATCGGCGAGGGGCGCGTCGGCGACGGGAAAGCGATTCAGCCAGTCGATGTTGAAATACTCGAAGCCGGTGCTCTTCGGGGCGGACAATGCGAAGTAGGGGTCCGCAAGGAACGATTCCAGAAGAGGTTTCACCACGTTGCCCGAATCGGCCAGCCTACCGCAATCGTCATACAACTCGTCCGTGTTGGCGCGCATCCAGGCATCCATTAGTCCGTTACCGGGGCCCGTGTCGAACCCAGTGACGTCGCCGCTGCCCGCCGGCAGTACCGTGATGTTGGCGATGCCACCGATGTTGACGACCACGCGATGTATATCCGGGCTCCGGAACAACCACCTGTGAAATGCCGGCACGAGTGGCGCTCCTTGCCCGCCGGCCGCTATGTCAGCAGCGCGGAAGTTCGCGATCGTTTCGGTTCCGGTTCCGCGCGCAATGAGATCGGCGTCGCCGATCTGCAATGAAAACGGTTCGTCGGCATCGGGACAGTGCCGCATGGTCTGGCCGTGACTCCCGATAGCAGCTATCCGGGCTCTGCCAGACTTGGCGATAACCTGGTTGGCCGCATCGCGAAAACATTCACCGACTGCTCGGTGCAAAGCGCCATCCTCGTCAATAGCTACATCAAGTGGCTTGCGGATTTCGGCGAGCAGCGCTGCGCGCATCTCCGGCGGATAGTCCTGCGAGTGCGTGGCGAGAAGTTTGACCCGGTCATCGTCAAACGACACGACGACAGCATCGATGCCGTCCATGCTGGTGCCGGACATCAGGCCGACATAGCACTCGCTCATTGTTGCGGTACGAGCGCGATAGTCGCGAGCTGGGTGTTCTTGAATTCCTCAAGTTCCTCGAGGATGGGTTCGGCCGTTGCCAGGAAACGCTCGCGATACTTGTCTTCGATCGGTGCGGCGTCAGGCAGTTCGACTGTGCGCGGATTGCGATGTACGCCATTCAGTCGGTATTCGTAGTGCAGGTGCGCGCCGGTTACCATGCCGGTGGCACCGACATAGCCGATCGTCTGGCCCTGCCGGACACGCGAGCCGCTGCGAACACTGGATACAAAGCGGGACATATGCGCGTACAGCGTCGTGATGTTGCCGCCGTGCTGCAGGATGACGACGTTGCCGTAGCCGCTCTTGACGCCACGGAACGCGACCTTGCCATCGCCGGTTGCCTTGATCGGCGTACCACGCGGCGCCGCATAGTCCACGCCGCGATGCGGGCGGACTGTCTTCAGGACCGGGTGCAGGCGGCGCGGGTTGAATGACGAACTGACGCGGAAGTCCACGGGCGAACGCAGAAATGCTTTGCGGACACTGTCACCTTCCGGTGTGAAGTACTGGGTTCGGGCGTCGTCATCGACAAAGCGGACCGCCTGGATAGTGCGGCCATTATTGTTGAACTCTGCCGCAACGATTTCGCCGTCAGCGATAAACTCGCCGTCCTGCCAGATTTCTTCAAAGATGACGTAGTAGTTGTCGCCTTCACGAATATCCAGCACGAAGTCGACGTCCCACGCGAAAATGCCGGCCACGTTCATGATGACCTTGTCAGACAACCCGGCCGAAGCCGCACTCTCGAACAGGGACGACTCAATGACCCCGTAAGCCATGCGGCGCCGCTTCTCTATAGGGCGCTCGATGATGTTTGCCGAGAATCCGCCGTCGGTTCGTTCGATCCTGAGGGCGCTGGTGAGATCCAGCTCCGAATAGAGGCTGATCAGCTCGCCGTTGTCATGCGTGACTTCAAACTCGTCGCCCGGCTTGATGCGGCGGAAGCGGGTCTTCGCTTCGTCTAGGCGGGCGATCGCCAGCAGCTCGGCGACATCAAGATTGTTCTTGCGGAAGAGCTGCTCCATCGTATCGCCGCGACCTACGGTCAGGGTCAGGCGATCGTACTCGGGTTCGGCCGGCGTAATCTCGATCGGCAGCTGCTGCGCCGATAACGCTGGCGCGATAAACGGCTCGCCTTCCGCGGCCGTCATCTCGGGCACTGGCGGCACTTCGGCCGGCTCGGGTGCTGAGTCTATGAAACTAAGTAAGGCGACGATAACGAGGGGGATACCCAGCCCTACCGCAAACCACTGAAGGGCCTTGGATTTTGCGGGCTTGTCTTTGGCAGACGGCTTGTAATCGTGAAGAAGTGGACTGGTCCGACGATTCAAGTCTGCGTCCCCTGAGTTTCCGGATGCCGGTACTCTACCGAACGGCATTTTTAAGGTCAAAGAAAGGTGTTATAAGTCATGGTGTTATCAGGCGGCCGCGAATGCTAAAGTCCGGCCCCCAAGCTAGACCCTGTCCCGAGAATTCATGAGCACGATCAAGGAACAAATCGCTGAACTGTCACGTGGCACCGATGAGGTGCTGCCCGAGGATGGGCTGGCAGCCAAACTCAAGGAAGGCCGCCCGCTGGTCGTCAAGGCCGGTTTTGACCCGACGGCACCGGATCTGCACATCGGGCATACCGTACTTATTAATAAGATGCGTCAGTTCCAGCAATTCGGCCATGAGGTCGTGTTCCTGATCGGCGATTTCACTGGCATGATCGGCGATCCGACCGGCAAGAACGCGACCCGTCCGCCGCTATCGCAGGACGAAATCGACGCGAATGCGAAAACCTACGAAGAGCAGATCTTCAAGATCCTCGATCCGGAAAAGACGCGCGTCGAATTCAACTCGAGCTGGATGGGTGAGATGGACGCCGCGGGGCTGATCAAGCTGGCTGCGCGCCATACGGTCGCGCGCATGCTTGAGCGCGACGATTTCAACAAGCGTTACACCGGCGGGCAGCCGATCTCGATTCACGAATTTCTGTACCCGCTCGTTCAGGGTTACGACTCGGTCGCACTCAAAGCGGACGTCGAGCTGGGCGGTACCGACCAGAAGTTCAACCTGCTCGTCGGTCGCCAGTTACAGCAGGACTACGGCCAGGCGCCGCAGATTGTCATGATGACGCCGTTGCTTGAAGGTCTCGACGGCGTGCAGAAGATGTCGAAATCGCTCGGTAACTATATAGGTATCACCGACGCCCCCGGCGAGATGTTCGGCAAACTGATGTCGATCTCGGATGACCTCATGTGGCGATACTTCGAGGTTCTGAGCTTCCGTTCTCTGGAAGATATCGCGGGCCTGCGCAAAGCGGTGGACGACGGTATGAATCCGCGCGACGCAAAATTTGAACTTGGTCTGGAAATTGTTGCCAGATTCCATAGTGAGGCTGATGCCGAAGCCGCGAAGCAGGAGTTCATCAATCGCTTCCGTGAAGGGGCGATGCCGGATGAGATCCCGGAGCTTGAGCTCGCGAGCGAGGACGGCCGGCTGGGGATCGCGCACCTGCTGAGAGGTGCCGGTCTGGTCAGCAGTACGTCCGAAGCGTTCCGCATGATCAAGCAGGGCGCAGTGAAGATTGACGGACAGCGGGTCGAGGACCGGTCGCTGGCCATCGACAAGGGTACGACGAACATTTACCAGGTTGGTAAGCGCAAGTTTGCGCGCGTTACACTGACCTGACCGGATTCTGGCCGGCGAGTAACCGGTTGGAGGGTTGTGCAGTGAAACCGAAATCGTTTGCC